>NZ_CP041203.1:639427-1278854 GCF_008033115.1 Cellulomonas sp. Y8 | reverse complement strand
CGCAGGATGCGGCGAAGGTGCGAGGACCGGTAGCCATCAGTTGGAACTCCGGGGAGTCGGAGTCCGGTGCCGAAGGCGCCAGCCGCCAACCCACTTGCCTGTGCCTAACCGGGCCCGCGTCGAAAGGTCGATGGGTGATCGAGTCGTAGCTGAGCTGAGGCTCACGAAGGCAGACCATGACGATCGCGGTGCCGTCCTCGTCTCGAATGACCTCAATGGGTTCGAACGCGGGCGGTCCCACCGGTCGTACGCGGTCCAGGGAATCGTCCGCGCTCGGGAGGTCCGATCGCGGGCAGAGAAGGTGCCGATCCTCGGGGCGTACCCGGTCGTGGAACTCAGGGAACTCGCAGTTCAGGTAAAGGCTCGCCCAGGTGACCGCGGCGAACGCGGCACGCAACGATCGGACCTCGGGCGTGTCCTCCAGCTCGGTGTACGTCGGGTGTTCCGGAGCGAGCTCGCCCACGGGAGGAACTGCAGTCGGAGTGGATGTCGGCTCGCCGGCGTCCGAGCGTCCGGTCTGCGGTGCGGGGAGCAGGCAAATCGCGACGAACGCCGAGATCAGCGCGAGCGCGCCGAGAAAGACGCGCTGCCCGCGACGGTGATCTCGGGTCTCACCGATCCGGGTTGTTGATGCGTTCACGGGTGCGCCGCCGATGACGCGTCAATTGGTCGCATACCCACCACTCCCAGCGGGGTTCGATGAAGCGTTCGAATCGATGTCGAACGCTTCAGCCAATTTCGCCGCGAGTTCCGCGGCGGAGGATTCGTCGATTCCGTGGTCCTCGAAGTAGACCAGAGCGATTCGCTGAAGGTCTCGACCTGCGGCCTCGCGCTGGCTTATCGATGCGTCCTGGATTTCAGCCCATGTCTTCGTCCCGTGAATCTGGTCGGCGATGGAGTCCGTCGCCACTGCCGTACCAATCTGGACCAGGTAGCCGGTGATGGAACCCCCGGTCCCGGGCATGGGAATCCACGAGAGGATCGTCTCGAACATGTCGCGTGCGGCTTGAGCTGCCGCGCTTGCGTTGCTCTCGATCCTGCTCGTCTCGCCTGCGAGCGCCCCATAAGCCAGGCCATAGAGCCGTCCCGTTCCTGTGATGACGTCGGTGCGCTGCGAAGCTGCCTGCGCAGCGGAGTCACTCAGGTAATCAGCCATGGCCCGAGCGAATGTGTCCCGGGCATCGTTATCTAGAAGGCTGACGCCGAGCACGCGGTTGAGCGCCCCTTTCGTTATGTCAAGGCCGAGCACGGTGATGATCTCGCGTCCGACAAGCGCGTCTGCAGGCGCCTGCTCGAGCGAAGATGCGTTCCTAGGGTCGAGTCGGGCGACGATCTCGGGGATGACGATTGCCAGCGAGGAGGCCAGGTGAAGAGCGGCTGGGGCCGATACGTTGTGGGCCTCGAATCCCGGGTTCCGTCCCAGTCCATTCACCGCTCGTGAAAGAAAATCGAGAGCTGTGGCCCAGTTGAGGTCGGATGCGTCGTGCGTGCGGATAGTCGGGTCGGAGATGATTGCGTTCATCAGTGCCGCTGGCCCGCCGAATCCGTCGATGGTCCACGGAATCTCCCCGCCGGCCCATGGGTGCTCGCCATACCAGTACTCGAGCGTCCGATTGAAGTTTCCGGAGGAGGCGAGGAAGGCGAGCGTGTCGGATGGGATCTGGCTCATGAGCATGAACGAGGCGTTCGCCAACGACTGCTGGTCGTGGAACTGGTCGAACGGTACGTTCTGCGGAACGGCGGTCACCGCGGCGAACCGTGTGGGGTCGATGCGGCGCATGAGCTCGAGGCCCTCGAACACGCCGAGTCCGATGTGGGGCCCGACGCCAGGAGCTGTGAGCAGGACGGAGAGCAGGACCGGTTCGGGAACCCGAAGCCAGTCGGGCAGCCCTTCGGTGCGCAGTTCCCGGACCAGGTGGAAGCCGAAACGCTGCTGGTCATCTGCGCTCCACGCCCGCGACGCCGAGGCAAAGGCGCCGGCGAGCAGGCCGACGAGGTGCGACGTGTCGTCGTTCCCGCTCACTCCCGACGCGTGGCCCATGAGCCGCAGAAGCCCGCGTGCGCCGAGCCCGTCGAAGAACGTGCCCATGAGCTCGGCGTCGTTGCTGTGCATGAGCAGGAACTGGTGGAGCAGGTCGAGGTTGCCGGTGGGGTCGCGGTCGAGCAGGTCGAGCAGCTCGTCGAGGATGTCGGTCTTGGGGATCGTGCGGCCGTTGCGGTAGGCGATGGCCTGCCAGGCGGCGGCGCCGGCACCGGGTGCGCTGTGCAGGGCGGCGGCTACGTCGTTGTCGAGTGCCTGCCGTTCGGCGCGCAGGTTGTCGAGTGCGACGGTCTGGGTCGCGATGTCGTCGGTGAGGGAGGCGACGGTGCCGCGGGCGTGGGTGATGCGCCAGGCCGCGGTGTCGTCGTCCTTGTCGTAGCGTGCGAGGGTCTTCTTGGCGGTGCTGAGGGAGCCTTCGGCGCTGGACAGAGCCGAGCGGATCTGGTCGCCGCGGGCCTGGATGTCCCTGAGGCGGGTGGCGTAGCGCACGAGCTCGTCCTTGACCCGGTCCCAGGCCGCGACGGTGAGTCGGCTGGACTCGGTGGCCGCGTCCAGGCTCGAGCAGAACGCGTTCCCGGCCTGTCCCTGCCAGGCGGTGCGCACCGTCGGGGCGAGGCTGCTGGCGGTGCTGGCGGCGCCGGCGAGGTCGGTGCAGATCCCGCGCACCTGCTCGGCGGCGCTGTCGCACACGCCGGGGACGCCGTTGTCGGGCCGGCGGCCGGTCCCGCTCACCGGAAGCTCTCCGCGACGTCGGTGTGCTCGTAGGGGTAGTCCGCGGGATGCGGCGGGGTCAGATCGCCGGGTGTCGAGGCCCGTGTCATCAGGGCCAATTTCGGCCTGGGTGTGGGAGAGGGTGACGGGTGGACGGTCGAGGAGCACCCGGCTATCACCAGGAACGCCAATGCGCTCATGGCGCACTCGCGCAGTCGTGTCCGCACGCTAGTTCACCTTTCCGGCCGCCATCTGGCCGCGGCTCGCGGTCTTGTCGCTATGGCTCATAGACAGCCATTTGCAGTCTGCGTAGGGGATTACCTCGCCGCGAGGCTCGGTGGCCGGGTCGGAGGTGTATCGTCCCGCCAATGCGGCGGGGGTGTCGAGAACGGCGCGGGCGATGTGAAGACACTCGTCCGCGGCCAGTCGACAAAGATCTGGGCGGTGACTTCGACGTCGGGGCAGGGTTCGGAGCTGGGCTGCACTTCGCGGAGGCGGTGCGTGGTGGGTTTGAGCCCGAGTGTGATCAACGCGGTGCGCTCGTCCTCGGTCAACGGCGAGAGGTCGTAGGCGATCCGGAACCTCTGGGTCGAGCCTTCGGTCTCTAACTCACCCGTGCTTCGCAGGGCGTAGCGTTGGGGCGAGTCCTCGTAGCAGGCGATCACCTCGACGTGGCCATCGTCTCGAGGAGCGATCTCGAGTGGCGTGAAACTCGCCGGGCCGATTCCGAACCGATCTCCTCCTGTGGTGAACGAGTAGTTTTCCTCGCATTTGAACCCGTCTGCGTCCACCAGTGCCTTGTACTCTTCGGTGCTGCACAGGTCGTTGAGCCACCCCCACGAGGCGACGACGAAGTCGCGGCGGAGGGAGACGATGACGTCGGTGTGCTCGTAGGGGTTGTCCGCGGGGTGCGGCGGGTTTAGTTCGCCGGGTGTCGATGCCCGTGTCACCAGGGCCACGCTCGGCCGGGGGGTGGGGGCTGGTGACGGGTCGACGGTCGAGGAGCATCCGGCGATCACCAGGAACACCAGTGCGCTTGTGCCACGCCCGCGGGGTCGATTCCGCACGCTAGTTCACCTTTCCGGCCGCCATCTGATCGCGGCTTGCGGTCTCGTCGCTATGACTCAGCGACACCGAATAGGCGCCATCGGTCTCCTCGCTGCTGAACGCGGCCGCCGCGGTGTCGTACGCTTCACTAATGTTCTTGGTGAAGTCGTCGATCGTGACTGGGCGCACCATGCGGGTGTCCGGATCCACGACGGTGTACGGCGGGTTCATTCCGGCGAGCGCGGTCTCGAGTGCACCCTTGATCCGGATTTCGAGGTCGTCTCGACCCGCCGCTTTGGGGTTGTTGCGGATCTCGAGCAACTGTTCGTCCGTCAGGATCTGCGGGATGATCTTTGCCAAGACATCTGGCGCCACAGTGGTGGCAGCGGCAACTCCGATGCCGACGCCCGCACTCGCGCCCGGGACAGGTACCAATCCGCCGACCGCGAAGATCTGGTCGAGGAGCGCCCGCGACGAGTTGCTGAGACGCGCCGCGTCCCCTGCTGCCTCGACGCTGTAGGCCGCGTACGTGAAACCCCACACGGCGCTCACCGAGCTCAGTAGGGCTCGGGCCTGATCGAGAGTCGGGGGCGTCGCGCCCGTCACGTGGGCCAGCACCGCGTCGCCGTAAGCGCGCACCTGGACCAGGAAGGCGCTCAAGGCGCTCGGATGGGTGGCGGCGACACCAAGGGCGCGAGCCAGGTTGCCGAACTTCGCATCCAGCGTCGGCCCGTTCTGCAGGAGTCCGTCGCGGAACACTTCCGCCGCTACGCCCGTAAACGTGGATCGATCCTGATCGCCGAAGATGTTGCCCGCGATCTCCGGGATGAAGGACGAGATGGCGATGGCGATGTCCAGTGCCGCCGCCGGGCTCACGTTCGAGGTGTGGTAGTCGGGACGGCCGCCCAAGTTGTCCAGAGCCGTGGAGCAGAACTCGAGGATCGCCTTCCACTGCTCGTTGCCGCCGGCGAGGTCCACGGGTTCGTTCGCGATCGCCCGGAGCAGGGCGGCGGGTCCGGTGAACCCGTCGCTCGCCCAAGGATGCCTGCCGTACCAGTAGGCCACCGCTTCCGTTGGGTCGCTCCGCGAGAAGAAGTAGTCGCGGGCTTCCCCGGGGATCTGGCTTATGAGGAGGAAGAGCGTGTTTGCCAGCGACTCGATTGTGTAGTCAGCCGCTCCCGAAGGGGCGCCCAGGGGAGCGGTGATCGCAGCGAATCTTGTGGGGTTTAGGTGACGGAGTTCGTCGAGACGCGCGAACGCGCCGAGGCCCACCTGGGGCGGCACACCCGGCGATGCCAGCAGGCGGGCGAGGAGCTCCTGGTCTGAGGTGAGGGACGACACGGTGTCGGGGTCGATCGCGTTGACGAGTGCGGCACCGAAGGCGCGCTGCTTGTCGGAGGACCACCCGGACGAGGCCGTGACGAAGCCGGTGGCGAGCAACCCGAAGATGAAGGTGGCGGTGCCGCCCGGTCCGGCTCGGCGCATGAGGTCGATCAGCCCGCGTGCGCCGAGCCCGTCGAAGAACGTGCCCATGAGCTCGGCGTCGTTGCTGTGCATGAGCAGGAACTGGTGGAGCAGGTCGAGGTTGCCGGTGGGGTCGCGGTCGAGCAGGTCGAGCAGCTCGTCGAGGATGTCGGTCTTGGGGATGGTGCGGCCGTTGCGGTAGGCGATGGCCTGCCAGGCGGCGGCGCCGGCACCGGGTGCGCTGTGCAGGGCGGCGGCTACGTCGTTGTCGAGTGCCTGCCGTTCGGCGCGCAGGTTGTCGAGTGCGACGGTCTGGGTCGCGATGTCGTCGGTGAGGGAGGCGACGGTGCCGCGGGCGTGGGTGATGCGCCAGGCCGCGGTGTCGTCGTCCTTGTCGTAGCGTGCGAGGGTCTTCTTGGCGGTGCTGAGGGAGCCTTCGGCGCTGGACAGTGCCGAGCGGATCTGGTCGCCGCGGGCCTGGATGTCCCTGAGGCGGGTGGCGTAGCGCACGAGCTCGTCCTTGACCCGGTCCCAGGCCGCGACGGTGAGTCGGCTGGACTCGGTGGCCGCGTCCAGGCTCGAGCAGAACGCGTTCCCGGCCTGTCCCTGCCAGGCGGTGCGCACGGTGGGGGCGAGGCTGCTGGCGGTGCTGGCGGCGCCGGCGAGGTCGGTGCAGATCCCGCGCACCTGCTCGGCGGCGCTGTCGCACACGCTGGGCACGCCGTTGTCGGGCCGGCGTTCCATCCCGCTCACCGGAAGCTCTCCGCCAGGGCGGCGTCGACGCAGGTCATGCTGTCGACGGCGGCGTCGAGCTGGTCGCCGAGGTTGGCCCAGGAGGTGTAGGCGTTGGCGTCCTGCTGCCGGATCATCTGGAAGGCGTGGACGAACGCCTGGATCACGTCGTCGGAGCCGCACAGCGAGATCGAGGGGATGGAACGGTCCGGCCGGATCATCGACCGGCACTCCCGGAGCTTGCGCACGGGTTCGGCCACTGCGTCGCCGCTCACAGTCAGGGTGCTCACGGTGTCGTCCTCGCTCTCGGGTCGGGTGGTGCCGGTCGTGGCTGGTCAGGGGCGTGGCAGCTGGACGGTGCGCGCGTGCCCGGTCTGGACGTACAGCCCGCGCCCGACGGGGAAGTCGGTGCGCCGCACCCGGGGGAACGACGTCCGGAACAGGGAGTCGCCGTCGGCCTGGTCGGGCTGCAGCGCGATCCCGCGCCGTTCGCTGCGGAGCTCGCCGATCAGGGGCCAGGACGACAGCCAGGTCTGGGTCTCCGACTCGGCGATCACCAGGTGCCCGTTGCGACGCGCGGAGCGGATCAGCCCGAGCAGGGCGGCGTCCACCTCGGAGTTGACGAAGTCGGCGACGCCCTCGATGACGAGGGTGCTGCCGGGCTCGTCGTCGTGCGGGACCTCGAACTCCGGCGCCAGGTCCCGGGCCATGGCCGCGATGTCCTCCATCCGGAGGGCCGTGCGGTCCCACACGTCGGCCTTGCCCGCCGCGGAGCGCCGGGGGCCCACGTAGTAGAGGGGTGCATCGGCGCGGTGGCGCCGAAGCGCGTGCGCCAGGGCGATGAGCGCGGTCGTGCGCCCGGACCCGGACATGCCGGCGACGACGAACGTCCCCGACCGGCCGAACCCCATCGGGGCGAGCGTGTCGTCGGCGATGCCCAGGACGGGTTCGCCGGCGACGTCGTCCGGCAGGGCCTCGACCGGGACGACGCTCTCGAGCCGCCGCACCCCTGGCGCCTCCGGAGCCCCGCCCGCGGCGATCTGCGCCGCCAGCGCCTCGATGTGCGTGGCCTGCTCGACGGGTGCGTCGCAGCCACCCGGAGCGGCGACCTGGATCACGTCCGTGGTGCCGGACAGCACGGCGCGGCCGGCGGGGGACTCGCCGGAGAACACGTCCTTCGGGATCCCGAGCTGCGCGGAGGCGTTCTCGTCCACCTGGCGCAGCACCAGCCGCTTGCCCACGGCGCTGGCCATGGAGGTCGGCAGGCCGCTGGGCTGCTCCACGGTCAGGGCGACGTGGATACCGACGGCTCGCCCCTCGGCGAGGACCCGCTGGAGCTGGGACACGATGGCGGCGGTGGTCGACTGGCCCTCGTAGGTGCTCCGGAACGCCACCAGGCCGTCGAGCAGCAGGTACAACCGGGGGTCGTCCCGTCCGGCGAGGTCCCGGTAGCCGGTGAGGGTGTCGGCCCGCGCGGCGGAGTAGGCGCTCGCGCGCCGCTCGACCTCCGCCACCAGCTCCGTCAGCAGCCGCTGCACCCGCTCGGTGTCCGACCCCGCGACGACCGATCCCACCTGCGGCAGCGCCTCGATCATGCCGAGCGCGCCGCCGGCGAAGTCGAGCCCGTAGATCCGCACGTGCCCGGCGGCGGTGGCCGCGGCGACGGCGATCGAGCGCAGCGCGGTGGACTTCCCGGAGCCGGAGGTGCCGTAGATCGCGAGGGACCCGTCCTCGTCCGGCCGGTACCGGAACGCCACCTGGGCCTGGTCGGCGGGCACGTCGACGAGGCCGAGGGGCAGGTCGCCGTCGGTGTGGCCCGACCCGGTGTCCAGGGTGACGATCTCCGGCAGCTCGTCGAGCCACGGCCGCCGCGGCGCCGGGATGCCCGCCTGCTCCGCGGCGCGCCGGAGCGTCGCCACGACTCGCGCGGCGTCGGTCGGCCCCTCCGCGGGCCGCTCGAGCAGCGCCTCCGGCGGCGGTGGCACGGTCCACTCCTCCCCGGGCCCGAACGCCAGCGTCTCGATGCCCACCGACACCGGCGGGGGCGCGCTGTCGGACCGCCCGCCGACGTAGCCGGTCTGGAACATCGCGAGCCGCCCGGGCCCGGTCCGCACGGCGCCGCGGCCCGGGATCCGGGGGTCGAAGTGGGCGGCCATCGGGGAGCCGAGGACGTCGCTGGAGTCGGCCTCGTCGGCCATCCGCAGGGCGATGCGCAGGTTGGTGTTGGCGCGCAGGTTGTCCTTGATGACGCCGGCGGGGCGCTGGGTCGCGAGGACGAGGTGCAGGCCGAGGGAGCGCCCGCGCTGGGCGACGTCGACGACGCCGTCGACGAACTCGGGGATCTCCTGGACGAGGGCGGCGAACTCGTCCACGACGATGACGAGGGCCGGCGGGGTGCGGGGGTCGCCGGTGCGCTCGAGCGCGAGCAGGTCCTTGGCGCCGGCCTGGGCGAGCAGGTGCTCGCGGTGCCGGAGCTCGGCGCGCAGCGAGGTGAGGGCACGCCGCACGAGGTGGCCGGCGAGGTCCGTCACCAGGCCGACGCAGTGCGGCAGCTCGACGCAGTCGGCGAACGCGGCGCCGCCCTTGTAGTCGACGAACAGGAAGGTGACCCGGTCGGGGGAGTGCGCGGCGGCCATGCCGAGGACCCACGCCTGGAGGAACTCGGACTTGCCGGCGCCGGTCGTCCCGCCGACGAGGGCGTGCGGTCCCTGGGACCGGAGGTCGAGGACGAACTCGCCGTCGGTGCCCTGCCCGACCACGCCGCGCAGGTGGGCGTCGGACGACCGCCGGGCGGGCGGCGCGGTGCGGTCGAGGACCGACCCGGTCTCGTGCCAGCGCTCCACGACGGCGCCGGCGTCCTCGGCGACCTCCGGTCCGACGATCGCGAGGTAGCCGGCGGACCGGGGCAGGTCGGACTCGTCCAGGGTGAGGGCGCCGGCGTCGGTCACGCCCGCCAGGTGCCGCCCGAGGGCCGTGGCGGTCTCGGCGTCGAGGGTCTCGGGGGCGACGTCCCACCACCGGCCGTCGGCGATCCGGCCGGCGCGCGCGCCGCGCTCGTCGGCGACCAGGACGGCCCGGCAGGAGGCCGGCAGCCTGCGCTGGGTGTCGGCGCGCCAGAGGACCACGACCCCGGCGGCGAGCCCCTCCTCGGCGATCCGCACGAGCCGCCCGCGCTCGGCCGGGGCGTCGTCCTCGACGAGCAGCACGACCCAGGGCAGCGCGGTGCCACCGCGGGGCCGGGAGCCCTCGAGGCGGTGGGCGATGAGCTCCTCGACCTGCGTGACGACGGTCGCGCACGCGGCGGGGCTGGACGCGAGGTGCGCCCCGAGCGGGGAGTGCGCCGAGTCGACGTGCGGCAGCCACGACAGCCACTCCCAGCGGGACGCGCTGGTCCGGGACGCGAGGCCCGCGACCACCACCTCGGCCGGCGAGTGCAGGCACGCGACCTGCGCGAGCAGCGCGCGGACGACGGGGACCGCGTGCTCGGGGTCCCCGGCGACGCCCAGCACACCGAGGTCGGTGAGGTCCACGGTGTGCGGGACGCCGGTGACGTCCCGCAGCTCGTGCAGCACGTCCTGGAGCTCCTGCCATAGGCCGGCGTCGGCGGAGCCGCGGGACGGCTCCTCGACCGTGGTGCGCGACGGCGCGGTGCCGGTGCCGACCCGGACCGCGAGGAACCCGGGTTCCCCGGGCCGGCTCGACCACAGCACGGGCGCGAGGCCGAGGGCGGCGCCCACCGTCTCCCGCGTCGCCGGCGCCTCCGCGAGCCGCGCCTGCCGCTCGGACTCGTGGTCCGCGCGGACCTGCGCGCGCAGCAGGTCGAGCCCGTCGTGGAAGGCGGCGGTCTCGGTGACGAGCTTCCGCTTGCCCGTGCTCCGGCCGTTCCACCAGTTGGCCGCCATCATGAGCGGGCTGAGCGCCACGAACATGAGCGACATCGGGTTGCGGGTGAAGGCGTACATCGCGGCGCCCATCACCATCGGCCCGATGAGCATCAGCGCCGGGAAGCGCGAGGGCGTCGGCGGTGTGGGCACGTCCGGCGCGGGGACCGTGCGCTCCGGGTAGCGGGCGACCAGCCGCGGCGAGCGGTTGTAGGCCATCACGGCCCCCGACGCCCCGGCGGTGTGGGTGCGGGCCTCGGGGTCGATCACGAGGACCTGGAGCTCGGTACCGCCGAGCACGAGGATGTCGTCGGGGCGCAGGACGCCGCGGGTCACGGCGCCGTCGCCGATGACGACCCCGTTGGCGGAGCCGGCGTCGACGACCTCCACGACGTCGCCGACGAGCAGCCGCGCGTGCAGGCGGGAGACCTGGGGGTCGGTGAGCCTGAGGTCGCAGTCGGGTCCGCGCCCGATCGTGGCGGTGCCCGCGGGGAGGTCGAGCTCGCGGCCGGAGTCCGGGCCGGCGACGACGACCAGGCGGACGACCGCGGGCGCCTCGGCGCCCTCCTCGCGGTGGTCCGCCGCGGCGACGGTGATGGTCGACCCCGCGCGGAAGCCCGACTCGCTGAGCGTGGTCGCGGGATCGAGCGTGCGGAGCTCGACGTCGTCGGGCCGGTGGATGCGGAGCACGCGAGGTGGGGGCGGGGCGCCGACGGGATCCGCACGGACCAGCGCGTCGGCGAGGTCGCCCGTGGTGGCCGTGGCGTCGGTGGTGATCGTCACCGGGGTCGCCGGCGCGTGCGGTCGGCGCAGGACGACGCGGGTGCGCATGGCTCCTCCGGGGACGGGACGGCGGGCGGCGGCCAGGCCGTCGAAGGCGGGCGGGCGGGGCGAGCCGGCGCCGTGCGGAGGGGTGCGGCCCCCGCACGGCGCCGGTCGCGGTCAGCCGCGCAGCCGCGCGGCGATCTCGGTGTCGGTGTCGCGCAGCACCTGCGCGGTCGTCCGCAGGTTCTGCGCGATCTCGGTCAGGTTGCTCACGGTCGTCGTGGCCGCGGTCGTGAACTGCTCGTAGCTCTGGTTGAACGCACCCGACGCCTGGTCGGTGACGAAGCCCGACGACACGAGGTTCTGGATGAACGTGCGCAGCTGCGTCAGCTGGTCGTTCAGCTGATCGCGCCCGTTCGTCAGGCGGGTGGCGGCGGCGTCCATCTCGTCGTAGCTCACGTTCAGGTTGGCCATGGGGGACTCCCTCGTCGTCGGTGGCGGGCGGGGTGCGCCGCCCGTGCTGCCGGACGCTAGCGCGCCTCTCAGTGCCGCCGGAGGAAAGTTGAGTGCCGTCGGGGAAAGTTGAGTGGCGACGGAAATCGACACGGTATCGAAATGTGGTCAGACCGGGCACCGGTGCTACCTGAGCGGATGCAGCACTCAGTGGCAGGGCGCGCCCTGAGTAGTGCGCGCCGCGGGCCACTGGGTGGTGTGCGCGCCGTCCCGGACGACGTCCCGCGCCGCTGTGACCTGGGTGTCCGCTACTGTCCACCCCGCCGGTGCGCCCGTGCCGCCCGGCCCGCCGCCCGGCCCGCCGCCGCGTCGATCGTCCGTCGAAGGAGTCCGTGTGTCCGCCGTTCCTCGTGCCCTGAATGCGTGGTCGGCTCGCCGCCGCATTGTCGTGGCCGCCGCTGCGCTCGGCATTCTCGCGCTCGTTTCGGTGCTCCTGGTCCCGCGCCATTCCGTGGCCTCTGAGCAGCACGGGTTGCAGACCATCGGCGTGCAGCTGGGGACGGACGGGGCGATCCGGGCGGTGTCCACGGCGAGCGTCGTGCGGGACGAGGCCGGGGGCATCACGGAGCTCCGCGAGGACCTGGAGCCGGCGCAGGCCGCAGCCGACCTGCCCGTGCGGGTGCAGACCGCCTGGTGGCACGACGGGACCTCGGGCACCGACCTCGCGGACCTCGACGGCAGGGCGGGGCGGTTCGTCGTGCAGGTGGCCGTCCAGGACCTCACCGCGCAGCCGACCGACGTGGCGTTCGAGACGGGCGGCGCCCGGTACCAGCAGCAGGCGCTGGTGGGCGTGCCGCTGACGGTGGTGGCGAGCGCCGTCGTGGGCGCCGGGGACCGGGTGGTCCAGGTCGACGACGGCGCGCAGGACGACCCGCGGGTGACCGACGGCGTTCTGGTGGAGACGGTCGAGGGCGCGCGCTCGGTGCAGTGGGCCGCGTTCCTCGCCGCCCCGATGCTGTCCCCGACCGCCGAGTTCACTCTGGTGGTCGAGTCGGCGGACTTCCGGGCGCCCTCCGTCGACCTGACCGTCCAGCCGGGGCTGGTGACGGACCCGTCGGTGGCCGCGCTCATCGACCGCGCGTACGGCGCGGACGGGTACGCCGCGCGGCAGGAGAGCGCCGCGATCGGGCTCGTGCAGCGGGTGGGCCGGACCCTGGCCGAGGGGCTGGACTTCGTCGACCAGGTGCACGCCGCGCTGGTGCAGGACGTGGCGCACCTCGGCGAGCGGACGTACCAGAACCTCGGGTCGAGCTCCGAGCAGGTGCTCGACCACCTCGCCCGCACGGGCGAGGAGCTCGAGGCCGTGCTGACCGACACGCGGTCCGGCCTCACCCAGGTCGGCTCCGAGACGCACCGCGGCGTCCGCGACCTGTCGCGCTCGGTCACGGACGTCCTCGGCTCGCCCGGCGTGCGCCCCGCGCTGTCGGAGACGGTCGTGGCCGGCTGCTCGGTCACGATGCCGGCGCTCGCCGAGGGCGAGGCGCGCACCGTGTCCGCCACCGTGCACCTGGCGGACGCACAGCTCCGAGCCGTCGCGGACCTGTTCGCGCGCGGGCGGGACCGCGCCCCCCGACAACTGCCGCGCGGCGTTGCACGAGCTGGTGCTGGAGACGGTGGGCGACCCCGTCGCTCTCGAGGACCCCGAGGCCGCCGCCCGCTGCGTGGCGACCCCCGAGGACCGGCGCACCGTCGCGTGCACCCTCGCGGTGGCGCGCGGCGCCCTCGCCGCGGACTTCACGCTGCTCGCGACCGCGCTCGACGACGTGCGCACCGTGGCCGACCGGCTCGACGTCGGCGCGCTGAGCGGCACGCTCGGCGGGGCGCAGGGCGTGGCCGCGTCGCTGACGACGCTGCGCGACGAGCTCGCGGCTGCGCGGGCGGGGTCCCGCTCGGTCGGCGCCGACCTCGCCGCCTGGGTGGACCGCGTCCAGGCCGCGTCGGACGACGCCCGCGCGGGCGTGGAGGCGTCGCGTGGGGCGCTGACCGGCACGGCGGCGGCCGTGGACCGGCTGCGATCGGCCAGGGACGACGTGCACCGGCTGCTGTTCGATCCTGCCGACGGCCTCGGCGCGACGCTCGACGCGCTCACCGAGCCCGGGGGAGCGCCTGCCGGCACGGGCGCGTGGTTCCTCGCGTCGCCGTACGCGGGCGCGCTCGACGACCTGGCTGCGACCCTCGGGGGCGACGGGTGCCCCGCGGGCTGGTCGGACGACCTCGGCCCCGGCTCGGAGGCAGAGGAGGTCGTCGCGGCGCTGGACCGTCTGGGCGCGGCGGACTGCGCGCTCGGCGACCTGGCGGCGGCGACCGCCGACCTCGTCACCGGCTACGCGAGCGCGGTCGCGGCGAGCGACCTGCTGACCGAGAGGGCCGCCACCGCGCGGGCTGCGCTCGACGCCGTCGAGGACGCCTTCGGCGCCCTGGACGCGGCGGTGGACGACCTGGAGGCGTCTACCGGCGCGTCCGGGCCGATGGCGCAGGCGCTGCGGGCCCTCGACGACCCCGGCTCCGGCACCGGGGCGCTCGCGGTGGTCGCGGCGGAGGTCGAGGAGGCGCGCGCGCTCGTGGCCGACGGTGGGGACCTGCTCGCGCTCGACGAGCGGGTGGCGGCCCTCGTGGAGCTGGTGAGCGGGATCTGGCCCGACGACTCGGTCCAGCCCGCGCCCGACGCTCGCGAGTGCGCCACGGTGCAGCCGTCGCCCGCGGGGCGTCCCGACGCCTCGGCGCAGGCGGTGGTGTGGCTCGCGAACCGGCTGCTCTGCCTCGAGGCCGAGCTGGCGAGCCGGCTGCGTGACCTCGACGACCGGCTGGTTGCGGTCTCGGCCGGCTCCGACGCGCGGCTCGGGCTGACCTCCGAGCGGACCCGGGACGCCGCCGACCGTGCGCACGAGCAGGTCGACCTCCTCTCCGCCGGGCTGGTCGCCGAGGTGACGGTGCAGCGGGAAGCGGCCACGGCGAGCTCGCAGGAGCTGGTCGCGGCGGCCCGGGAGCAGGTTCGGGAGGAGATGGACGCGGTCCTCGCGGGTTACGACCTGGCCAGCAGCGGGGTCCTCCAGCAGCTCACCGAGGCGATGGACCGATCGGGCGCCCAGTCGCAGTCCGTGTCGGCGTCGCTCGGCGGGGACTTCGCCGACCTCCTGGCCAACCTCGGGTCGCCCGACCCCACCAGCAGGGGCGGTCTGCTCGGCAAGCTGCACGGCGTCACGACGCAGGTCGGTGACACGGGCGGCGTGCTCGACTCGGTGCACGGCACCACGACCGCGTACGGCAACGTCCGCTCCGGCGAGCTCCGCGACCTCGACCTGCGGGCCGCCCAGTTCGCCGCGGCGGAGGAGCGGCTCACCGCGTACCGACCGTTCGCCGGCGTCGAGGAGGACCTCGAGACGGTGTTCGTGTTCCAGCTCCGGGGCGAGCGGTGACGCCGCGCCCGGTCCGCGCGGCCGCAGCCGGCGCGGTCGCGGCCCTGCTGGCGGTCCTCGGCGCGTGCACCGCCCCGGAGCCGCCGCCGGAGGTCCCGGCCGTGCGGCCCGAGCTCTCCCGCACGGCGGAGATCCCGGCAACGGTCCGCCTGGGCGTGCTGGTCCCGCCGCTGGAAGGCGCCGGGTCCGAGTTCCGGCCGCTGGTCGAGGGTGCGCAGGTCGCCGCGTACCGGTTCGGGCTCGGCGGTCACCGGGTGGAGCTGCGCGTCGCGCTGGACGACGGCACCGCGGACGGGGCGCTGCGGTCGATGCACGCCCTGCTCGCCGAGCGCGTCGCGGGGGTCGTCCTGGCCTCGCCCGGGTCGCACACGGTCGCCGCCCTGGCGGCGGCGGACGACGCGGCGACCGCCGTGGTGCTGCCGTACGGTGCCGCAGCGGGTGTCGCACCAGGCGCGTGGTCGGTCGCCCCGAGCCCCGGCGCCGTCGCGGCGCGGGTGCACGACGCGCTCGACGGGCTGGCGGCGAGCACGCCGTACCGAGTGGCGGCGGCCGACCGGCCGGACCCGGGCCCCGGCGACGCGCCCGACGACGACGTGCCGCCGGGCGCGCCGTCCCGGACGGGAACCCCCGAGGACCCGGCCGCCACCGCCGCGGAGATCGTCACGCTGCTGGACCAGCGGCTCGTCGACGCGGTCGTCGTGGACGCGCCCGCGGTCGACCAGGCCGCCCTCGTGGTCGCGCTGCAGGGCCTGCTCGGGACGAGACAGCTGCCGGTGGTGCTCACCCCGGAGGCGCTGACCCCGGTGTTCGGGGACAAGCTCGCGGCCGCGGGGACCTCGGGCGGCCGGCTGGTGGGCATCGGCACCGACACCCAGGACCACACCGCTCTCACGGGCTCGGGCGAGGGATCCCGCACCGCGGCGTTCCTGGCGGCGGTGCGGCTCGCGGCCGGCGACCCGGGGTGCCGCAACGTCTACGACGACGACGCCTGCGGGGCGGGTGTGCCGAGGGCCGACGCAGCGAGCCACGACGCCGCGCTGGCGCTCGTCCGGGCCGTCGACCGCGCGGGGTCGGACGAGCCCGCGCGGGTGCGCGAGGCGCTCGGCGGCCTGCAGCTCGGGCGGGCGGACGGGCTCGCCGGGCCGGACCTGGACTTCCGCTCGGCCCAGGCGCTCGCGGACGCCGACGTGGTGCTCCTGCAGGCCTCGACGTCCGACGCCGGGGTGCGGCCCGCCGCGCCCGACGGGTCGCGGGCCGCCCTGTCCTGGTTCGCCGGGGCCACGCCGTGACGGAACCGGCCGCCGCGGGTCGCGCCCTCGGCAGCCGGTACCGGCTCGTCGACCGGCTGGGGTCGGGCGCGTCCGGCGAGGTCTGGCGAGCCCAGGACCGCGAGACCGGTGCCGACGTGGCGGCGAAGCTCCTCTGGCCCCAGCACGCGGCCGATCCGGAGATCCTCGGGCGGTTCGTCCGGGAGCGGTCGGTGCTCCTCGGCCTGGACCACCCGCGGGTGGTCCGGGTCCGCGACTTCGTCGCCGAGGGCCGGGACCTGGCGATCGTGATGGACCTCGTCGCGGGGCCCAGCCTCGGCCGGCTGCTCCGGGAGCGGGGCACGCTGCCGCCCGCCACGGCGGTGCCGCTCGCGGTCGCGGTGCTCGACGCGCTCGACGCCGCCCACCGCCGGGGGGTGGTGCACCGGGACGTGAAGCCGGACAACGTCCTGCTGGCCCGCGCGGGCAGCCTCGCGGCGGCCGACGTCCGGCTGGCCGACTTCGGCATCGCGGGCATCGTCCAGGACGAGGCCGCGCCCGGCACCGAGCTGATCGGCACCCCCGCCTACATGCCGCCCGAGCTGGTGGAGTACGGCAGGTCCGGGCCGGCGTCGGACGTCTACGCGGTCGGCGTGCTCCTCTACGAGCTGCTCGCCGGCCGGACACCGTTCGCCGGAGAGGGCACCCACCTGACCCTCGGCATGCGGCAGGTGGAGGACGCCCCGCCGCCGCTGCCGGTGTCCGACCCGCTGCAGCGGGCGCTGGACCTTCTGCTGAGCAAGGACCCCGCCGCGCGGTCGACCGCGGCGGAGGCCGCGCACCTGCTCAGGTCTCTGCGCGAGACGGACCTCGCGGGCCCGGCGCTCGCGGTGCAGCCGACGCCGGCGTCCTGGGCGCGGAGTGCGACGGCGTTGCCGGGGAAGCGGGCCGTGGAGGCGGCGCTCCGCGGGACGTCCTCCGCGGACACCCCCGGGGCCGCAGCGAGGCCGGACCGCGCGGCCGTCGGGGCGCCTGCCGAGGCGCCCGACGACCTCGAGGCCACCTCGCTCCGCGCGGCGCGGCCGGCGCGCCCGGCTCGGCCCGTCGGTCCCGCCGAGGACGAGCGGTCGTCGGAGCCCGACGGGTCCACGATGATGCGGACGGCGGCTCCGGACCCGCGGATCGTCCCCCGGAGCGGGCCGGCGCGCCGGACGTCGAGGCGCGCCAGGGTGCTGATCGGGGTCGGTGCGGTCCTGCTGCTGGGTGGCACCGGGGCGGGGGTGTGGGCCTCCGGGGTCCTCGACCGGGAGGCGGACGCGACGGAGGTCGACGTCACCACGGCGGCGGCGCACCGCAGCGGCGACACCCTGCCGACCGGCCTCCGGATGGACCTCGACGCGTCGTGGGACGCGCGGGACCGCGTCACGCGGCTCCGGGTCTCGCTGTCGGCGGCCCCGAACGCGCCGCTCAGGGGCGACGTCCTCGTCGTCACCCCGGCGCCGGACGGCGGCTGCGCCGACGCGGCCGAGGAGGAGGGGGTGGTGCGGCCCGTCCGGGCGTCGAGCGACGGCGTCGACCTGGCGTGCGGCCAGCGGCTGCTCGACGTCGACCTCTCGGGGCCGGGGACCGCCGTCGTCGATCTCGCCCTGGACCTGGTGCCGGTGGCCGCGGACGGAGCGGTCGCCGACGACTACGGCCCGTGGTTGGAGACGGTGCAGCAGGCCACCGACGCGGCCCTGCCGGGCTTCCCCGGCGCCGCGTTCGCGCTGCAACGGGTCTCCGGCGTACGGGTCGAGCCGACCGGGGTCACTCTCACGGGTACCGCGACCCCGGTGCCGTACCGGGTGACGGCGCAGCTCGCCGGGGCAGCCGGTGCCGAGGAGATCGAGCTGTTCACCCCGGACACGAGCGACGGCATGGAGACCGAGCTCCTGCAGCAGCTCACCGGGGGTGCCGGGCTCGACGGCGTCACGGTCTCGTCGTGCCACGCCGCCCAGGTCGTCGGCATCCGCGTGCTCGCCGAGCAGCCCGACTCGTCGTGCCACGCCCGGGTCCTCGTCGGCGCCCTCGACTCGGGCGAGGCGGGGTTCGCGATCCGGATGCGCTGAGCGGCGCCCGCCTCAGCCCCGAGCGCCGCCGTAGTGCGCCGCCAGCCGCGCGAACCCCTCGTCCAGGCTCACGGCCGGCGTCCACCGCAGGTCGGCGCGCGTGGCCCGCTGGTCGAACCAGTGCGCGGTCGACAGCTGCTCCGCGAGGAACCGGGTCATCGGCGGCTCGTCCGTCCCGGGGCGCAGCCGCCAGACGGCCTCGACCAGGCCGCCCGCCGCGCGGGCGAGGCCGGCGGGGACGCGCCACGCCGGGGGCTGCACCCCGCCCGCGCGGCAGATGCCGGCGAGCAGGTCGGCGACGGTCCGCGGCTCGCCGTTGGTGAGCACGTAGGCGTTCCCGTGCACCTCGGGCGCGTCCGCCCGGTCGAGCGCCGCGACGATGCCGTCGGCCGCGTTGTCGACGTAGGTCGTGTCGATGAGCGCGGCGCCCTGGTCGAGCAGCGGCAGCCGGCCGCGGGCGGCGCGGTCGAGCACGCGCTCGACGAGCTGGGTGTCCCCGGGGCCCCAGACGAGGTGCGGGCGCACGGCCACGACGGCCGTCCCGCCCTCGCCGCCGCGGTCGCGGTCGAGCGCCAGCAGCTCGGCCGCCGCCTTCGTGCGCGCGTAGTCGCCGCGGGCGTGGGCGGGGTCCGCGGGCTCGGCGCCGACGCCGACGAGCGACGAGCCGCCGTGCGCGACCGACGGCGACGACACCTGGACGAACCGCCGGACCCCGGCGCGCTCGGCGGCGTCGAGCAGGGTGGTGGTGCCGCCGATGTTGACGGCGTCGAACTCCTCGCGGGGTCCCGCGAGCGAGACCCGGGCCGCGAGGTGCACGACCGCGTCGACGCCGTCGAGCGCCGCGGCGACGGCCGCCGGGTCGGTGACCGACCCTGCGACGTCCCGGGCCCCGGGCACCCCCGAGGGCCGGCGCTGCAGCGTGCGGACGTCGTCGCCGCGGCCGGCCAGCACGCGCGCGACGGCGCCGCCGAGCAGCCCGGACGCCCCGGTCACCAGGACGGTCACGGCGCCCCCACCGGCCCTCCGGACAGGACGCGCGCCGCCCAGGCGGCCAGCCGGGTGCGGTCGATCTTCGAGTTGTGCCGGACGTCGGTCGGCATCCGCGGCGCGACCAGGACGGCGGCGAGCGGGACCGGGGAGGCGGCGCGCGCGGCCTCCGCCAGGTCCGACGGGGCCAGGCCGGCGCGCCGGGTCGCCTCGTCGGCGGGCGGCTCGACGACGGCCACCGCCTGCTGCACGCCCGAGGGCCCGACGCCGACGACGGCCGCCCGGCGCACGCCGGCCACCCGCTCGACGTGCTGCTCCGGCCCCACCGGCGCCAGCGGGCCGTCGGCGGTGACGAGCACGTGCGCGAGCCGGCCCTCGATCCACAGCCGGCCCTCGGCGTCGAGGTGGCCGACGTCGCCGGTGCGGTGCCAGCGGCCGTCGGGCACGTCGCGCTCCGCGGCGCGGTCGGTCAGCCACAGCCGGTCGTAGTGCTGTTTGAGGTGCGGGGCGCTGATCAGCACCTCGCCGAGCACGCCCGGGGCGTCCGACGGTGCACCGGTCGCGGCCCCGTCGGCGTCGAGGGCGCTGACCAGCACCCGCCCGGGTCCGACCGGCCGTCCGACGCACACGCCCGCGTCCGGCGCGGCCGCGGCGGACCGGATGCCGTCGAGGGTGATGTCGGTGACCAGCAGGCACTCGGTCATCCCGTAGGGCGTGTGCGCCTCCGCCGCGGGCATCAGCGCGGCGGCCGACCCGAGCAGGTCGGCGCTGATCGGGGCCCCGGTGGACAGGAAGGTGCGCACCCGGGCCAGCGCGGCGCGGTCGTCGGCGTCGAGGTCGTCCGCGGTCGCGACCACGTTGAGGATCGCGGCGGGGGACAGGAACACGATGGAGCCGTCGGCGGCCCGCACCGCGTCTGCCACCGCGCGGGCGGTGAGCGTCCGGGGGGCGGACACGTCCATGTCGGGCGTCACCGACCGCGTGCCCAGCGCCGGGCCGAGCAGCGCGAACGGGGCGAAGCCCGTCACGAGGCCGGTCTCCGGCCCGACGTCGAAGTGCGTCGCCAGCACGTCCCGGAGCGCCGACAGCTGGGCGTGGGTGTAGACGACGCCCTTCGCGGGTCCGGTGGAACCGGACGTGAACAGGATCGCCGCCTCGTCGCGGGGACCGGGCTCGGCCGGCAGGACCTCGTCGCGGCCGAGGTCGGCGACGTCGAGGAGCAGGTGGGTCACGTCGAGCGCGCGCCGGGCCGCGGGGCCGAGGGGCTCGGCCGCGATCCGCACGCCGGGCCAGCCGAGCGCGCGCGCCGCGAGCAGGCCCTTCGTCTGCCCGACCACCCAGTCGGGCTGGGCGCCGCGCTGCGCGCGGGTCAGGCCGCGCGGGCCGAGGCCGGCGTCCGCGACCACCACGACCGCGCCGATCCGGAGGCAGGCGTAGACGAGGGCGGTGAGCGTCGGGCCGGGCTGCACCAGCAGGGAGACCCGGTCGCCGCGCTCGACGCCCACCCGCCGCAGGCCGGCCGCGATCCGGCGCACCTGGCGGGCGAGCAGCCGCCAGGACACGGTCCGCGGGCCGCCGTCGGCGCCCATGTCCAGCACCGCGGGGCCGGGGTCGTCGGCGCGGGCGTCGAGCCGGTCCCACAGGGGGGTCCAGGGGGCCGCCTCGTCGGGCGCCTCGTCGGCCGGCGTCGCCCGGGCCGGGGCGCCCGCGGCGGCCCTGGTGCCGTCGCCCGGCACCGCCTCCGCGAGCCAGCCGAGCAGCGGCGTCGCCCAGTCCACGTCCTCGGCGACCAGGTGCCCCGCGCCCTCGTACCGGTGCACGCGCGCCTGCGGCAGCCGGTCGACCAGGTCGTCCAGGTACCGGTCGCGGAACACCGGGTCCCGAGGGCCCCACTGGAGCAGCGCGGGGACGTCGAGCCTGGCGACGCCCGCGGCGATCCGGCGCAGCTCCGGCGCGCTCGGGTGGTCGTGGTGCCCGGGGATGTCGGCGACGAAGCCCTCGACCCCGCCGCGGTCCTCGGCGTGCCGGTAGGGGGCCCGGTACGCGTCCGCGACCTCCCGGGCCAGGGGCGGGTGCGCCAGGGCGAGCGTGGTCTCGAGGAAGGCGGGCGTGGTCGACGTCGCCAGGCGGAGCACCGGCCCGGCGGTGGCCGCGCGCAGCGGCGCCGGGATCGGCTCGCCGTCCGGGTGGGCGACCGCGGTGTTGAGCAGCGCCAGGCCGGCCAGCTGGTCGGGGTGGTCGACCGCCCAGCCCATCGCGACGACGCCGCCCCAGTCGTGCCCGAGCACCACGACCGGCCCCGTCAGCCCGAGGGCCGTCGTGAACGCGTCGAGGTCCCGGACCCGCTCGGGCAGCGTGCGGTGCCGGCCGGTGCGCGCGGAGAAGCCCATGTCGAGCTGGTCGACCGCCACGACGCGCCACGCCGGCCGGCCCGCGGCCGCCGCGTCGAGCGTCGCCGGGATCAGGGACCGCCACAGGTAGGACCACGTCGGGTTGCCGTGCACGGCGAGGACCGTGCCGACCGGCGTGATCCCGCGCGCGGCGAGCTCGGGCCCCGTGTCGAGGTGGTGCCAGGCGGGTTCGCCGGCGCCGAGCCCGGTGTCGGGGGCGCCGTCGGGGAGCGGCAGCAGCCGGCTGAACCGCGGGTCCAGGCCGGGCAGCCCGGCCGGCGGTGCGGAGGCGGGACGGACGCGGAGCGCCCCGGTCACCAGGCGAGCTCCATCATCGCGGTGTTGATGCCCGAGCCGACGCCCATGAGCAGGACCCGGTCGCCCGACCGCAGGGAGTGCTGCTCCTCGACCAGCGTGATCGGGATCGACGCGGGGCCGACGTTGCCGAGGTGCGGGAAGGTCGTGGGGACGCGCTTCCGGTTCAGGCCGACCGCCTTGACGATGGCGTCGGTGTGCACCCGGGACACCTGGTGCGTGACGTACCGGTCCATCGACGACCAGTCCCAGTCCCGCTGCGCCTCGTGCCAGGCGTCGACCACGAGCTCCAGCCCGCCCTCGAGCAGCGCCCGGGCGTCGGTGAGCATCGCGTCGGCGCTGCCCACGCACAGGTCGTGGAACCGGGTGGCCGCGCGGGTCACCCCGCCGAGGACCCGGTGCCCGCCGGGGTTCTCGTCCGTCCGGCCGAGGACGGCCGCCGCCGAGCCCGAGCCGAGCGTCAGCGTCGCGAACTCCTCCATGAACTCCTCGCGGCCGACCTCCGGCCGGAGCAGCCGCTCGACGGTGGTGCGCTGGATGTCGTCGGCGTCCTCGCCGTTCACCACGACCGCGTACCGCACCTGGCCGGACTCGATCATCGTGGCCGCCAGGCTCATGCCGTTGATGAACCCGAGGCAGGCGTTCGCCACGTCGAAGTTCACCGCGTGGCTGCCGAGCCCGAGCCCGTGGTGCAGCCGCACCGCGACGGACGGCTCCAGGTGCTTGCGGGTCACCGAGGTGTTGATCAGCAGCCCGACGTCGCCGGGGTTCACGCCTGCCTCGCGGAGCGCCTCGGCGCCCGCGGCGATCGTCGCGGTGTCGGCGTCCTCGCCCGGCCCCCAGTTGCGACGCTCCTCCACCCCCGCGACGCGCTCCAGGACCGTCCGCGGCAGCCGCAGCCGGCGCAGCGCCGACCCGAGCCGCTCGGAGATCTCGGCGGACGTGGTGATGCGGCTGGGCAGCCGGCTCGCGACGGAGAGCAGCGAGACGTTGCCGAACCGGGTGGTGGCGTTACCGGACACACGGGCTCCAGACGGGCGACAGGACGAGCGGGGCTCGCGGCGTACTGAGGGAGCCAGCATGCTGCACCCGGCTCCAGCGCGCGCCACGAAGGTCCTGGTGCGACGGAGCGGACCTCTCTGCCGGGGGTCCGGGACGGGGCACCACGGGGGGAACGAGCGCGCGATCCCGCGGGTTCCGGCCGCCGCGCGTGGTGTCGGACACGTCCCGCACCCGCCCGCCCGCCGGAAGCGCCGTCCCTGGTCGCCGGACCGCCCGCGCCCGTAGGTTGGGCGCCATGACCGACGTCCTCGTGTCCGCCGCCGACCTCGCCCGCGAGCTCGACGGGCCCACCCCGCCGCGGCTGCTCGACGTGCGCTGGGCGCTCGGCGGCCCGCCGGGGGTCGACGCGTACCGGGCCGGCCACCTGCCGGGCGCGGTGTTCGTCGACCTGGACACGGAGCTCGCCGCGCCGCCGAGCGCCGCCGAGGGCCGGCACCCGCTGCCCGACGTCGCGGACCTGCAGGCGGCGGCGCGCGGCTGGGGGCTGCGCGCCGGCGAGCCGGTCGTGGTCTACGACGACTCCGGTGCCACGTCGGCCGCGCGGGCGTGGTGGCTGCTCCGCTGGGCGGGCGTCGCGGACGTGCGGATCCTCGACGGGGGGCTGCCGGCCTGGGTCGCGGCCGGCGGGGCGCTCGACACGGGCGAGGCCGCGCCGGAGCCCGGCGACGTGACGCTGACCGGCGGCCAGCTCCCCGTGCTCGACGCCGACGGCGCCGGCCGGTGGGCCGAGGAGGGCGTGCTGCTCGACGCCCGCGCCGCCGAGCGGTTCCGCGGCGAGGTCGAGCCCGTCGACCCGCGCGCCGGGCACATCCCCGGCGCGGTGAGCGCGCCGACCGGGGACAACCTGGACGCCGACGGCCGGTTCCGCCCCGTCGACGACCTGACCGCGCGGTTCGCCGCCCTCGGGGTGGCCGAGGGCGGCGAGGTCGCGGTCTACTGCGGCTCCGGCGTCACCGCCGCGCACCAGGCGGCGGCGATCGTGCTGGCCGGGCGCACCCCGGTGCTGTACCCGGGGTCGTGGTCCCAGTGGTCGAACGACCCGGACCGCCCGGTCGCCGTCGGGGAGTGACGCCGGGCCGGCGTCAGCCCGCCGTCCGGCCGCCCGCCGACGCCGCGCCGAGCCAGGTGTGCGGGTTCCGGTCCCAGCACCAGCCGAGCTTGGGCCGGCGCTCGCTGATCCACACCGCGGGCACCCGCTGGTTCCCGGCCCGCGAGCCCATCAGCGAGAAGCACCGGTTCGGGCGCAGCATGTCCGGCCGCACCGCGACCAGCGCGATCCCCTCGGCGACGGTCAGCGGCGTGCGACCGCGGCTCCGGACGGTCGCGAGCGCGTCCTCCGGCCGGGTGTCGCAGAACTCCGTCCCCGTGTCGACGTCGAGCAGCAGGTACGGCGCCGCGGGCACGTCGAGGTCGGGCAGCGGGCGGTAGCCGGCCATCTCGTGGTCGTCGATCACGCTGACGCCCGGGCGCGTCCCGCGGCGCAGCGCCGGCACCGACGCGTTGGCCCGCGCGGTGCCGCCGTCGAGCACCAGCACGAACGGCACGTGGTCGTCGGGGTCGACGGACGACGGCCCGGCCGCGGCGCCGGCGGCGAGCGCGGCACGCAGCGGGGCGACCGCGGCGACGAGGTCGGCGGGGGACAGGCCGTGCACCGCGGCCAGGCCGAGGTCGAGCTGCGCGCGGACCTGCCGGTCGAGCTCGGCGGCCGCCGCGGCACCGGGGTCGTACGGCTCGGGCGCGCGGTCGGCGGCGGCGACGGTGGGCCAGGTGGGGTCGGGGGCGATGACGGGGACGGGCACGGGCGCTCCTCGGGGTCGTCGGTCCGGGAGGGGGTGAACGCCCGGCGCGCCCGGCGGGTTCCCGGGGCAGCGCCTCAGTCGTCCGCCGGCTCCTTCGGACGGTCGCGGTCCTTGCTCGGCTGGACCCGCTTCGGCTCGCCGGGCATCTTCGGGTACTCCGGCGGGTAGGGCAGGTCGCCGAGGTCGTGGTCCCGCTCGTCCTTCGTCGCCAGCTCCAGCAGCCCGTCGAGCGACCCCGGCGCGACGGCGTCGGTGCCCTCGGCCGGCGAGGTGCGCGCGACCAGCGGCGCGAACAGGTCGCCGACCTCCGCGAACCGGGCCGGCATCGTCGTCACGTCGAAGTCGTCCGGGTGCACGTCCGGCACCTCCTCCCAGCGCAGCGGCGCGGAGACGGTCGCGCGGCGGTTCGGGCGGACCGAGTAGGCGGAGGCGATCGTGCGGTCGCGGGCCATCTGGTTGTAGTCGACGAAGATGGTCTCGCCGCGCTCCTCCTTCCACCACTTCGTCGTGACCTGGCCGGGCAGCCGGCGCTCGAGCTCCCGGCCCAGCGCGATCGTCGCGCGGCGGCACAGCGTGAACGACCAGCGCGGCTCGATCGGCACGAAGATGTGGAGGCCGCGGCCGCCCGAGGTCTTGGGGAACCCGGTCAGCCCGTGCTCGGCGAGGATCTCTCGCACGTGGGGGGCGACCCGCGCGGCGTCGTCGAAGGTCGTGCCGGGCTGCGGGTCGAGGTCGATGCGGAGCTGGTCCGGCGCCTCGACGTCGGCGCGGGTCACCGGCCACGGGTGGAACGTCAGCGTGCCGAGGTTCGCGGCCCAGGCGACCACGGCCAGCTCGGTCGGGGTCACCTCGTCGGCGGTGCGGCCGGACGGGAACGTGATCGTCGTCGACTCGACGTAGTCCGGCGCGCCCTGCGGGACCCGCTTCTGGAAGAACGCGTCGCCCTTGTTGTCCATCCGGGTCGACAGCTTCGCGCCCTCGAACCAGCCGCGCGGCCAGCGCTCCAGCGTCGTCGGCCGGTCGCGGAGCGCGCCGAGGATGCCGTCGCCGACGCTCACGAAGTACCGGACGACGTCGATCTTGGTCAGGCCGCGGTCGGGGAAGTAGACCTTGTCGGGGTTGGAGACCCGCACGGTGCGGCCGCGCACCTCGATCTCCTCGGCGGGCACCTTCGACGGGCTCATGGAGGTCACGCTAGGGCCGACCGCCGACGGGCGCACCCACCCGGGCGAGATGAGCCCGTGCCCCGCGGTGTCAGGCGGCCGGCGCGTCCCCGCCCGCGGCGAGCGCGGCGTCCAGGTCCTCGAGGATCCGCCGGCACTCCTCGACGTCCCAGGGCGTGCCCGCGATCTCGAACTCGAACAGCACCGGCCGGCCGGACCGGGCCGCGACGTCCCGAGCCGCGTGCTGGTAGTACCGGCCGAAGTTCCGGTTCCCGCTGCCGATCACGCCGACCATGCGGCGGCGGTTCACCGCGGAGCGCAGGAACCGGCGGACCGCCTCGGGGATGGTGTCGTTGGCCTCGTTGCCCGTCTTGTACGACGGCGTGAGCAGCACCCACGGCCCGTCGGCCTCGCTGAGCCGGACGTCGCGCCGGGACAGGTCGAGCACGGGCCGGTCGAGCCGCAGCGCGAACGACCGCACGAGCCCGGAGCTCGAGGAGTAGTAGTACACCGGGGTCTGCCGCACGCTCACGCCTCCGACCCTCCCCGCACGGCGCCCGCGGCGCCGGGGACCAACGTCCCGCGCTCCCCTCGTGCGCCGCCCGCGTTGCCTGCGCCGAGATGGCAACTCTCGACTGTGTCCGGGCGCCGCGGTGCAGCCGAGAGTTGCCATCTCGGCGGGTGCTGGCCCGAGGGAAGGGGCCGGGGGACGCAGAACGGCCGGGCACCCCCCGCAGGGGTGCCCGGCCGTTCTGCGCGTGAGCGCGAGCTCAGAGCTGGTCGCCCGTGCCGCTCTCCGTCGGCGCGCTCGCGTCCGTCGCCGGGGCGCTGCCGCCGCGGGCCGCCGCGATCGACTCGTGCGCCGCCGCGACCACGGCGTCCGCCGTGATGCCGAACTCCTCGTAGAGCGTCTCGTACGCGGCCGAGGCGCCGTAGTGCTCGAGCGACACGGCGCGGCCGGCGTCGCCGAGGATCTTCCACCAGGACAGCGCGATGCCGGCCTCGACGGAGACGCGGGCCTTCACCGAGGACGGCAGGACCGACTCGCGGTAGGCCTCGTCCTGCTCGGCGAACCACTCCAGCGACGGCGCCGAGACCACGCGGGTCGGGACGCCGGCGGCCTCGAGGGTCTCGCGGGCCGCGACGGCCAGCTGCACCTCGGAGCCGGTGCCGATGAGGACGACCTCCGGCGTGCCGGTGGACGCCTCGAGCAGCACGTACGCGCCGCGGGCGACGCCCTCGGCGGACGCGAAGCCCTCCTCGCCGCGGGGGAACGTCGGGACGTTCTGCCGGGTGAGGATGAGCGCGGCGGGGCCGTCGGTGCGCTCGAGGATCGCCTTCCACGCCTGCGCCGTCTCGTTGGCGTCGGCGGGGCGGACCACCGCGAGGCCCGGGATGGCCCGGACGGCGGTGAGGTGCTCGACCGGCTGGTGGGTCGGGCCGTCCTCGCCGAGGCCGATCGAGTCGTGCGTCCACACGTAGATCGCCGGCACGCCCATGAGCGAGGCCAGGCGGACCGAGCCGCGCATGTAGTCGGAGAACGTGAAGAACGTCCCGCCGTACGGCCGGGTCAGGCCGTGCAGGGCGATGCCCGAGAGGATCGCGCCCATGCCGTGCTCGCGGATGCCGAAGTGCAGCGTGCGGCCGTACTGGTCACCCGCGAACTCGTGCGTGGAGCGCTCGGCCGGGATGAAGGACGGCTCGCCCTTCATGGTGGTGTTGTTCGAGCCGGCGAGGTCGGCGGAGCCGCCCCAGAGCTCGGGCAGCACCGGCGCGAGGGCGGAGAGCACCTCGCCGGAGGCGGCGCGGGTCGCGACGGCCTTGCCGGCGGGGAACGTCGGCAGCGCGTCGGCCCAGCCGGCCGGCAGCTTGCCGGCGCGCAGGCGCTCGAGCAGCTCGGCGCGCTCCGGGTTGGCCTCGCGCCAGGCGTCGAAGCCCTTGCTCCACTCGGCCTTGGCGGCGGCGCCGCGCTCGAGGGCCTTGCGGGTGTGCGCGATGACCTCGGGCGCCACGTCGAAGGACTTCTCGGGGTCGAAGCCGAGGACCTCCTTGAGGCCCTTCACCTCGTCGGTGCCCAGCTTGGAGCCGTGCGAGCCGTGGGTGTTCTGCTTGGTCGGCGACGGCCAGGCGATGATCGTCCGCAGGCCGATGAACGACGGGCGGTCGGTGACGGCCTTGGCGGCCTCGATCGCGGCGTGCAGCGCGTCCACGTTCTCCGTGTATTCGCCGCCCTCGGTCCAGTCGACGAACTGGACGTGCCAGCCGTAGGCCTCGTAGCGCTTGACGACGTCCTCGGTGAACGCGATCTCGGTGTCGCCCTCGATCGAGATGTGGTTGTCGTCCCAGATCGCGATGAGGTTGCCGAGCTTCTGCGTGCCGGCGATGGACGAGGCCTCGGAGGACACGCCCTCCTGCAGGTCGCCGTCCGAGCAGATCGTGTAGACGAAGTGGTCGAACGGGCTGGTGCCCGGGGCGGCCTCGGGGTCGAGCAGGCCGCGCTCGCGGCGGGCCGCCATCGCGAAGCCCACCGCGGAGGAGATGCCCTGGCCGAGCGGGCCGGTGGTGATCTCGACGCCGTCGGTGTGCTTGTACTCGGGGTGGCCGGGGGTCTTGGAGCCCCAGGTGCGCAGCGCCTCGATGTCCTCGAGCTCCAGGCCGAAGCCGGCCAGGTAGAGCTGGATGTACTGCGTCAGCGAGGAGTGGCCCGCCGACAGGATGAACCGGTCGCGGCCCAGCCAGTGCGGGTCCGCCGGGTCGTGCCGCAGCACGTTCTGGTAGAGCAGGTACGCGGCCGGGGCCAGGCTGATCGCCGTGCCGGGGTGGCCGTTGCCGACCTTCTCCACCGCGTCCGCGGCCAGGACACGCACCGTGTCGACAGCCTTGACGTCGAGCTCGGTCCAACCGACCTGCTGGGCCACAGGAGCCTTCGCGTTCACCGCACCTCATTTCCGCCCGGACCTCGGCGGCCCGGATCTTCGGGGGTTCTGCTCGCCCGGTCGCGACGGACCGGCCGCGGGCACTGCCTCCGAGCCTAGACTCCCGGGCGGTCACGCGGGACATCGGGCCCAGGGGTCCGGCCCGCGGACGAGGTAACCGACAGGCGGACACGCGTCTCGTGCGTCGGACGGTTGACCTACGCTTGACCGGTGACCGACCCCCAGCCCTCGCTCGAGGCCCGCCGCGGCCTCGCGCGCCACGAGGTCCCCGACCCGTTGCGCAACGACGTCCGGATGCTCGGCGAGTTCCTCGGCCGCGTCATCCGCGAGTCCGGCGGCGACGACCTGTTCGACGACGTGGAGCGCGTCCGCGCGCTGACCATCCGCGCGCACGACGAGCAGGACCTGTCCGCGCTCACGGAGGCGGAGGAGCTCGTCGACTCCTTCTCCATCGAGCGCGCCCAGCAGGTCGCCCGCGCCTTCACCTGCTACTTCCACCTGGCGAACCTCGCCGAGGAGCACCACCGCGTCCGCGTGCTGCGCGCCCGCGAGGCGGAGCTGCCGGCCGGCGAGCTCATGCAGGACGACTCCCTGCCCGCCGCGATCGACGCGCTGGCGGGCGAGGTCGGCCGCGACGAGGCCGTGCGCCGGCTCCAGGAGCTGGAGTTCCGCCCGGTGCTCACCGCGCACCCGACGGAGGCCCGCCGCCGCTCGGTGTCCCGGGCGATCCGGCGCATCTCCGACCTGCTGGCCGAGCGCGACGCGCTGGCCGCCGGCGGCACGTCCCGCGCGGAGAACGACCGCCGCATCCTCGAGGAGATCGACACGCTGTGGCGCACCTCGCCGCTGCGGGCGCAGAAGCCCACGGTGCTGGACGAGGTCCGCACCGTGATGAACATCTTCGACACCACGCTGTTCGACACCTTCCCGACCGTGTACCGCCGGCTGGACGACTGGCTGTCCGGCGAGGGCGCGGGTCGCCGCGAGCCGGCGGTCCGCCCGTTCGTGCGGCTCGGGTCCTGGATCGGCGGCGACCGCGACGGCAACCCCAACGTCACCGCCGAGGTGACCCGGGCCGCCGCCGCGCTGGCGAGCGAGCACGTGCTCACCGCGCTGGAGGAGTCGGCGCGGAAGATCTCGGCGAAGCTCACGCTCGACGACACCGGGACCCCGGCGAGCGCGGAGCTCACCGCGCTGTGGCACCGGCAGCGGGACCTCTCCGAGGACGCCGCGACCAAGGCCGCGGCCGAGGTGAGGCACCAGCCGCACCGCCGCGCGCTGCGCATGGTCGCGGAGCGGCTCGCCGCGACCCGCCGCCGGGACGCGGACCTGTCCTACGCCGGCCCGGAGGAGGTGCTGGCCGACCTCGACGTCGTGCAGCGCTCCCTGGAGGCCGCGGGCGCGACCCGCGTCGCGTTCGGCGACCTGCAGAAGCTCATCTGGCAGGTGCAGACCTTCGGGTTCCACCTCGCCGAGCTCGAGGTGCGCCAGCACTCGCAGGTGCACGCCGCGGCGCTCGCGGACATCGAGGCCAAGGGCCTGGACGGCGACCTGGAGCCGCGCACGGTCGAGGTCCTCGACACCTACCGCGCGATCGGCGCCGTGCAGCGCCGGTACGGCGTCGCCGCCGCCCGCCGGTACATCGTGTCGTTCACGCAGGCGCCGGAGCACCTGGCCGCGGTCTACCAGCTCGCCGAGCTGGTGTTCCCGGACCCGGCCACCCGCCCGGTGATCGACGCGATCCCGCTGTTCGAGACCTTCGCGGACCTCGAGGCCAGCGTCGACATCCTCGAGTCGATGCTCACGCTGCCCGCCGTGCAGGCGCGGCTCGCGGAGAACGGCCGGCGCGTCGAGGTCATGCTCGGCTACTCGGACTCGTCCAAGGACGTCGGCCCGGTGGCCGCGACCCTCGCGCTCGACGTGGCGCAGAGCCGGATCGCCGCATGGGCCGCGAAGCACGAGATCAGCCTCACGCTGTTCCACGGCCGCGGCGGCGCCCTCGGGCGCGGCGGCGGCCCGGCCAACCGCGCCGTGCTGGCCCAGCCCCCGGGTTCGGTCGACGGCCGGTTCAAGCTCACCGAGCAGGGCGAGGTCATCTTCGCGCGCTACGGGAACCCGACGATCGGGGCCCGGCACATCGAGCAGGTCGCCGCGGCGACCCTGCTGGCGGGTGCCCCGTCGACCGAGCAGCGGAACGCGGCCGCCACCGCGCGGTTCGCCGACCTGGCCTCCGCGCTGGACGCGTCGTCCCGCACCCGGTTCTACGAGCTGGTGCGCGCCGAGGGCTTCCCGCAGTGGTTCGCCCAGGTCACCCCGCTGGAGGAGATCGGCCTGCTGCCGATCGGCTCCCGCCCGGCGCGTCGCGGCCTGTCCGTCGAGTCGCTGGACGACCTGCGGGCGATCCCGTGGGTGTTCTCCTGGTCGCAGGCCCGGACCAACCTCGCCGGCTGGTTCGGCCTCGGCACCGCGCTGGAGTCCGTCGGCGACCTCGCCGAGCTGCAGGCCGCGTACGCCGAGTGGCCGCTGTTCAGCACGATGATCGACAACGTCGAGATGTCGCTGGCGAAGACGGACGAGCGGCTGGCCGAGCGGTACCTCGCGCTGGGCGACCGGGACGACCTGGCGCAGCTCGTGCTCGAGGAGATGGCGCTCACCCGCCGCTGGGTGCTGACGATCACCGGGTCCGACCGCATCCTGTCCCGCCGCCGGATCCTCGGCCGGGCCGTCCAGCTGCGCAGCCCCTACGTGGACGCGCTGTCGCTGCTGCAGATCCGCGCGCTGCGCGCGCTGCGGACCGGCGAGTCCGGGGACCTGGTCGAGGAGAACAAGCGGCTGCTGCTGCTGAGCGTCAACGGCGTGGCCGCCGGCCTGCAGAACACCGGCTGACCGGACCGGCCCCGCACGCGCGACGGCCCGGCCCCCCGCGAGGGGTGCCGGGCCGTCGGCGTCCCGGGGGTGTCAGGCCCAGAGGCGCTTCGTGGCGATCTGCGCGCCCTCGACCAGGGTCCCGAGCTTGGCCCACGCGATCTGCTGGTGGATGCGCCCGCCGAGGCCGCAGTCGGTCGCCGCGACGACGTTCTCCCGGCCGACGAGGCGCGCGAACCGCTCGATGCGGTCGGCGACGAGCTCGGGGTGCTCGACGACGTTGGTCGCGTGCGACACCACGCCCGGGAGGATCAGCTTGCCCTCGGGCAGCTGCACGTCCTCCCAGACCCGCCACTCGTGCTCGTGCCGGACGTTGGCGGCCTCGAACGAGTAGGCGCCCGCGTTCACCTTGAGCATCGAGCGGACGATGTCCTTCATGGGCAGGTCGGTGGTGTGCGGGCCGTGCCAGGAGCCCCAGCACAGGTGGTAGCGGATCTGGTCCTCGGGCAGCCCGCGGAGTGCGTGGTTGAGCGCCTCGACCCGGATCTCGGTGAACCGGACGTAGTCCTCGACCGTCGGCTCCGGGGTGATCTGGTCCCAGTTCTCCGCCATCGACGGGTCGTCGATCTGCAGCACCAGGCCGGCGTCGATGATCGCGACGTACTCCTCGCGCAGCGCGTCCGCGAGCGCCCAGACGTACTCCTCGTCGGTGGCGTAGTACTCGTTGTCCATCCGGGCGGCCGACGCCGGGGCGATCGAGGTGATGAAGCCCTCCCGCGCGCCGGTGGCGTCGAGCGCCGCGCGCAGGTTGGCGACGTCCTCGGCCACCGCGTCCTGGCCGGTGTACGTCACCGGGGCCACCGCGGTCGGGAACGGCTTGGGGTCGCCGCCGTGGAACACGCCGCTGGTCGGGTCGGCGTACGCCTCCTCGAACGCGGCGCGGTCGCGGCGGCGGCCGAACCCGGTCACCCTGACGTCGCCGGGGCCGGACTGCACGTCCTTGAAGATCCAGGACGCGCCGTCGCGCAGCTCCAGGCCGCCGAGCCGCTGGAACGAGTACGACCACCAGGCGCCGTAGTCGATCGCGCTGGTCATGGCCTTGCCGAACTCGCCGTCGCCGGGCACGTCGAGGCCGAGGTCGACCTGGCGGCGCACCAGGTCCGTGACGGCGTCCCGGAGCAGGCCGGCGTGGTCCCCGGCGTCCTGGCCGGCCTCGCGGGCGGCGTTGGCGGCGATCAGCTCCGGCGTGCGCGGGAGGCTGCCGGCCTGGCTCGTGAGGATGTGGTCGGTGCTGCGGATCATCGGGTCTCCCTGCTCGGGGCGGACGTGCGGGCCCATCGTCGCACCGCGTCCGGACCCGGGTGGTGCCCGTCCAGGGGTCGGGCCGCGGCTGCGCGGGCGCCGGCGCCGGTCGGGTCGCCGCTGGTCAGAGCCGCGGGAGCACCTGCTCGCGCACCTGCTTGCGCAGCACCTTGCCGAGCATCGACCGCGGCGTGTCCTCGATCGCGACCACCCGCTGCGGCACCTTGTACGCCGCGAGGTGCTCGCGGCAGTACCCGCGGAGCGCCGCCTCGTCCAGGTCGGCGCCCGGCGCCAGCTCGACCGCGGCGACCACCATCTCCCCGCCGCGCTCCAGCGGCTTGCCGATCACGGCGGCGTCGGCGACCGACGGGTGCCCGCGGAGCACGGTCTCGACCTCCGACGGGGAGACGTTGAACCCGCCGGTGATGATGAGCTCCTTCGCGCGGTCGACGATCGTGGTGAACCCGTCGGGGTCGACGGTCACGATGTCGCCGGTGCGCAGCCAGCCGCCCGGGAGCAGCGTCGCGGCCGTCTCGTCGGGGTCGTTCCAGTAGCCCGCGAACACCTGCGGGCCGTGCAGCAGCAGCTCGCCGGGCTCGCCCGCCGGGACGTCCGTCGTCGGGTCGTCCGGGTCGACGACGCGCATCCGCGTGGACGGGAACGGGACGCCGATCGTGCCGGTGCGCCGGGTCGGGTGGAACGGGTTGCCCAACGCGACGGGGGACGACTCGGTCATGCCGTAGCCCTCGACGAGCAGCCCGCCCGACATCGACTCCCACAGCTCGACGGTGGCGTCCGGGAGGTTCATCGCGCCGGAGATGCAGAACCGGCAGGACGCCAGGGACACCCCGCGCTCCTTCGCGGCCATCGCGGTGCGCTCGTAGATCGGCGGCACGGCGCAGTACACGGTCGCGGGGGACTTCTTCATGGCGTCCAGCACGAGGCCGGTGTCGAACTTCGGGAACAGCACGAGCAGCCCCTGCTTGAGCACGCCGTACGTGAGGTAGAGCGTCATGCCGAACGCGTGGAACATCGGCAGGATCGCGTAGAACACCTCCTTCCGGTACTCCGCCCCGTGCATCCACGCCTCGCCCTGCAGCGCGTTGGCGTACAGGTTGAGGTGCGTCAGCATCGCGCCCTTGGGGCGGCCGGTGGTGCCGGAGGTGTACTGGATCGCCGCCAGGTCCGTCACGGCGGGGCGGGGGTGCGCCGCGTCGAGCGGGCCGTGGGAGAGCAGGTCCTCCCACGGGATCGTGCCCGGCGCGGGCGCCGTGAGCGAGCGGCGGGTCGCGCGCAGGCTCGGCACGGGCAGTGCCAGGGCCGCGCGCTTCATCGCGGGGAACGCCCGGAGCAGGTTCACCGACACCACGTGGTCGACGCCGACGTCCGCGGGGAGCTGCTTCACCTGCTCGACGGCCTTGTCCCAGGCGATGACGACCCGCGCCCGGTGGTCCTCGAACTGGTGCCGCAGCTCGCGCGACGTGTAGAGCGGGTTGTGCTCGACGACGACGGCGCCGAGGCGGAGCACCGCGTAGAACGCCACGACGTGCTGCGGGCAGTTCGGCAGCAGCAGCGCGACGCGGTCCCGCGGCTGCACGCCCAGCCGGCGCAGGCCCTCGGCCGCGCGGTCGACCTGCGCGCCGAGCTCGGCGTACGAGGTGCGGCGGCCGAAGAACTCCAGCGCCGGCGCGTCGCCCGCCTCGGCGACGGAACGCTCGAGCATCGCCACGAGCGACTCGGTGGGCAGCTCGATGTCGGCGGGGACGCCGGGCTGGTACTGCGCGAGCCAGGGGCGGTCGTCGGTCGAGGTCATGCCGCCATTGTGGCGGGATCAGCCCAGGCGCGGGGCGGCGAACGGGACGCGCTGCGCCAGGTCGCGCAGCACGTGCAGCAGGATCCGGTTGAACGCGACCGGCGCGTGGCTGTTCACGTCGTGCCCGGCGTTCGGCACCACCCACTGCCGCGCGCCCGGGTGCGCCCCGAGGTAGCGCCGAGCGCCGAACCGCAGGGGGTCCCGCGCGCCGTTGACGAGCCACACCGGCAGCGCGAGCCGGCGCAGGTCCTGCACCGGCGTGTAGCCGTGCAGCGCGCTGAGCATGTCCGTGACCACGTGCCAGGTGCCGCCGCCGAGGCCGAGCGCGCCGACCACCCGGCGGGACGCGCGGCGGTAGGCGCCCAGCGGCTTGCCCTTCAGGTCGGTCGAGCAGCCCGCGAGCACGACGCCCGCGAGCCGGTCCTCGTGCCGCGCCGCGTAGGCGAGCGACATGTACCCGCCGAGCGACAGGCCGACCAGGAGGGGCGGCTCGGCGCAGGCGCGCACGGCGGCGTCGATGGCGTCGAGACCGCCCTCGAACGTCAGGCGCTCGTGCGCGCGGCTGCCGTGGCCGGGCAGGTCGATCGCGATCGTCGGGTGGCCGCCCTCGGTGAGCGCGCGGACCTGGTCGTCCCAGATCTTCGACGAGGTGCGGGTGCCGTGCACGAGCACGATGGGGTGCGGCTGGTTCTCAGGGGTGGACATGCGCCGTTCCGGGGGGAGGTGCGGCCGGCCGTCTGCGGCCGGTCGTCGCATCGCCGCGGCGATGGTCCTGACCGCGGGATCTGGATCCACGGTAAGCCCGGAACCTGGGATGCACCTGGGGTGCCCGGGAATCACCCGGGTGACCCGCATCACCGCGGAGCGGGCCCGCAGGTCAGACGCCGAGCAGCCCCCGGCGGTGCGCGATCGCGACCGCCTCGGCCCGTCCGCCGGCGCCCAGCTTGTCCAGCACCCGGGACATGTGGACGGAGACGGTCTTGCCGCTGATGTAGAGCCGCTCGCCGATCTGGCGGTTGCTCAGGCCCTCGGCGGCGAGCGCCAGCACCTCGGACTCCCGGCCCGTGAGGACGTCGGTGCCCCCGGCGACGACGCCCGGGACGTCGAGCCGACCGCGGCGCGCGAGGTCGGTGACGGCGGTGACCAGGGGAGCGGCGCCGATGGCCCGCGCCTCCGGGAGGGCCGCCGCGGCCGCGTCGCCCGCCGCGGCGCGGTCGCCGGCGCCGAGCAGCGCCTCCGCGAGCCGCCACCGGGTGCGCGCCAGCTCGTACCGGTAGCCGTAGTCGAACTCGGCGACGGCGGCGGCCCACGCGTCCGGGTCCGCGACGCCGAGCAGCCGGGCGTGCTCGGCGTGCGCCCGCGCCAGCCACGCGCGCCCCTCCGGCCCGAGCTGCCCGCCGCGCGGCCGGCCACGGTCGGCGGTGACGACCGCGCGGTTCAGCAGCCGCGCGCCGAGGTCGAGCCGCGGCCCGGGGTCCCGGCCCGCGAGCCGGTCGGCGGCGGCCTGGTCGGCGAGCGCGGCGATGCCGAGCGCCGACAGCCAGATGCCGCCGAGGAAGTAGTCGGACCACACGCGGCTGATCTCGTCGATGAGCTCGTGCGCGAGGGCCACGGCCTCGTCCAGGCGCCCGGCCCAGGTGAGGGCGTCGACGGCGCAGCCGCCCGCGATGAGCGTGATCATCGTGTCGTCGTGCTGGCCGTGCAGCAGGGACAGCCCGCGGTCGGCCGCGTCCGCGTCGCCCCGCGCGACGGCCGCGTACATCTGGACCCCGTCGACGGCGGACGCGGCGCGCGGCGGGCCGGGGTCGGCGGTGGGCGCCGGCGGCGTGAGGTCGCCGCGCGCGTACCGGACGATCTCGGCGAACAGCCGCAGCTCGACGCCGTACGCGCTCCAGGTCAGGCCGGACCGCGCGGCGAGCTCCAGCCCGGCCGCGGTGGTCGCGGCCGCCTCGTCCAGCCGGCCCGCGTAGTACCGGTTCGCGGCGAGGTTGTAGGTGCAGCGCAGCTCGGTGGTGGTGTCGCCGGCGTCCCGCGCGCGGTGCAGGGCCACGGTGAGCAGGTCGGCGGCGCGGTCCCGGTCGTCGACGACGAGCACGGCCAGCGAGATGAGCGCGTCGGCCTCGGCGTCCACGGCGCCCGCGGCGCGCGCCTCGTCCACCGCGGCCGCGGCCGAGACCTCGGCCTGGTCGTCCAGGTCGGAGTTGAGCGCCGCGCGGGCGTGCGTCGCGAGGGCCCACGCCCGCGCCGCGTCGGGGGTGCCGTCGAGGTCGGCGAGCGCCTCGAGCGCGCGGTCGGTCTCGCGCAGCGCCTCGTCGACCCGCTCGGCCCCGAGGAGGTGCCGGGCCAGCGTGGTGCGCAGCGCCGCGACCCGGCGTGCCCCGGCGTCGTCGCCCGCGCCGCTCGCTGGGCGGTCGACCGCCGCGACGGCCTCGCGCGCCATCGCCACCGCGCGGTCCCCGAGCCCGGCCCGCCCGCCGGCCGCCGCGGCCGCGAGCAGCACGTCGACCCGCTCCTCCCCGAGGTCCTCGGCGGCGGTGGGCACGCCCGGCCACAGCCGGAGCACGGTCTCGAGGTGCCGCAGCTCCTCCGCCGGCGCCAGCACCCGGCCGGCCTCGCGCGCCGCGTCCCGGGACGCGAGCAGGGCGAGCCGGTTGTCGTGGGAGAGCAGCGCGTGGTGCGCGCGCTCCGCGGGGGTGGCCAGCGCCGGGTCCGCCGCCGACGCCAGCAGGTAGTCCCGGTGCAGCGCGACCTGCTCGCCGGGGAGCAGGTCGGCGTACACCGCCTCCGCCAGCAGCGCGTGCCGGAACGCGATCCGGCGGTCCTCGCCGACCAGCACGTGGTGGGCGACCGCGTCCCGCAGCGCCGCGTCGAACGCCGCGTGCCGGGCCGGGTCGTCGGAGGTGCCCGCGACGACCGCCCGCAGCAGCGGCTCGGCCACCCGGCGGCCCGCGGCGGACGCCGCGCGCACCAGGCGCTGCACGTCCGGGTCGAGCGACTCGAGCCGGGCCCGGAGCACGTCGGCGAGCGTGCCCGGGAGGTCGGCGCCGGTGCCGCGCGCCTCGGTCAGCTCCTCGGCGAAGTAGGCGTTGCCCTCCGACCGGCGCTGGATGCGGCGCAGCGCGGCCTCGGGCAGGGGCTGCCCCGCGAGCCCCGTGGTGAAGGCGCGCAGCTCGTCCGGGGTGAACGGCGGCAGGTCGATCCGCTCGACCCGCGGGTGCCGGCCCAGCTCGGCCAGCACCGGCCGCAGCGGGTGCCGGCGGTGCAGGTCGTCCGCGCGGTAGGAGCCGACGAGCAGCACCGGCTCCGCGCGCAGCCGCGCCACCAGGAACCGCAGCAGGTCGCGGCTGGACGAGTCGGCCCAGTGCAGGTCCTCGAGCACCAGGACGAGCGGTCGCTCGGGCGAGCCCGCGGCGGCGAGCGCCGCGGCCACGCCGTCGAACAGCTGCAGGCGCTCGGCCTGCTCGTCGGCGCCCGTGCGGACCGGGTCCGCCGAGCCCGCGGCGCCCGACGGCAGCAGCCTGCGCAGCGCCGGGCGGGCGGCGACGACGTCGGCGACGCCGGGGCAGTCCGCGTCGACGACCTGGTGCAGCGCGTCCGCGAACGGCAGGTACGGCAGGCCGATCTCGCCCAGGTCGACGCAGTGGCTGATCACGACGGTGGCGCCGCGGGCCGTCGCGAGCCGGGCGGTGTGCGTGAGCAGCCGGGTCTTGCCGACGCCCGCGTCCGCGCCGAGCAGCACCAGGCCCGGCTCGCCGGCCCCCGCCCGCTCGACGGCCGCGAGCAGCGCCGCGACCTCCTCGTCGCGGGCGACGAAGGGCGCGCGTCCCACCGACCGGCTCATGAGGTCGATGGTGGCAGCCTCCACCGACACGCGTCCCCTCCTTCTGCCGTCGGCGGATCAGCGGCGTCCGCGCCGCCAGCGCCAGCCCAGGTCCGACCCGCGCACCGCGGCGCGGACGACCTCCTGGCGGTAGGCCACCTCGGCGTCGAGCGCCGGGCCCCAGATGGTGTCCATGTCCGTCTCCCCCGTGGTGCGTGCCCCGCCGGTCCGGCGGTGGCGTGCCGGGCCCTTCCCGGCAGGAACCACCCTGGTGCTGAGGCCCGGGGTGCCGGATCGGTCGACCGACCAGTCCGCGGGACCGGATCATGCGGCCGTGCGCCTGAGGTGCCCCTGAGGCGCACGGCCGCGGGCTGAGGCGGCACTGAGGTGGGCCTGAGGCGGCCGCCGGCGGGCGGGTCGTGCGAGGCTCGGGGCATGACGACCGCCACCACCGACCCCCGCCCCGCCCCCGCGCGCGACGTGCTCGACGAGGTGTTCGACGCCGTCCTGTTCGACATGGACGGCACGCTCATCTCGTCGACGCGCTCCGTCGAGCGGTGCTGGCTGCGGCTCGCCGGCGAGTTCGGGATGCCCACCGACGACCTGTCGCCGTTCCGGTACCACGGCGTGCCGGCGCGGGACATCCTCGACCTGCTGCTCGCCGACCGGGACGCGGCGGAGCGCGCGTCGGCCCTGGCCCGGGTGGTCGAGCTGGAGGTGTCCGACACCGAGGGCATCGAGGTGCTGCCCGGCGCGGTCGAGGCGCTCGCGGCGCTCGGCGGGTCCGGCGGCGACGCCGGCCGCGCGGCGGTGGTGACCTCCTGCGGCGCCCGCCTGGCCGCCGCGCGCATCGCGGCGGTGGCGCTGCCGGCCCCGGCGACCGTCGTCACCGCCGACGACGTCGAGCGCGGCAAGCCCGACCCGGAGCCGTACCGCGCGGGCGCCGACCGCCTCGGCGTGGACGTCCGGCGCTGCCTGGTCGTCGAGGACGCGGAGTCCGGGATCCGGTCGGGGCGCGCGGCGGGGGCGGCCGTGCTCGCGCTGCGCACGACCGAGGCCGAGGGGCCGGGCGGCGGGGCGGACCTGGTGGTCGACGACCTGTCGGCGGTCCGGTTCGAGGTGACGGGCGCGGGCGTGCGGGTGCGGCGGGCCTGACCTCCTGCGGCCTCCGGGACGCGCACGGAGCCGGTCAGGGTGCGGTTCAGGGTCCGGCCAGGGTCCGTCCCGGATGTGCCGCGCGAGCGGGACCGGCACCGTAGGGGGTGTCGCGGAGCACCGCGGCGCACGCGCAGCACGACGGGAGAGAACGACGATGACCGGCATCTACGAGTCCCTGTGGCGGAGCGGCCTGGTCCGGCCGCTGGACGGCCGGGTCCTGGGCGGTGTCTGCGCCGGCCTCGCGCGGCGGTTCGGCATCGACGCCTGGCCCATGCGGTGGCTGTTCCTGATCGTGCTGATCGTGCTGCCGGGGAGCCCGCTGCTCATCTACCCGCTGCTGTGGATCTTCATGCCGGGCGAGGACTGGGTCGCCCGGGTGCACGGGCCGAACGCGTACGCGCAGGCGTTCCCCGGCGCGCGCCCGCAGGGCTACCCGGCGCCGCAGCAGGCGCCGTACGCGCAGCCGTACCCGGGCTACGGCGAGCAGCCGCCGGCCGCGCCGACGACCCCGCCGACGACCCCGCCCACGACCCCGCCCACGACCCCGCAGCCGCCGGCCGACCCCGCCGACGGCCCGCGCTGACGGCCGGCCCTCAGGGGACCAGCACGTTGTACCGCGGGACCGGGGGGAGGGACCCGGTCTCGCGGAGCCACCGCGGGGACGCGTCGACGGGGAACGCGGTGACCGGGCGCACGCCGCCCGGCCCGACCCACCCGTAGACCAGCGCCCCGCCCCCGACGCCCTGCGCACGGACCACCACCGTGCGCAAGGCGTCGGCCGTCCCCGGGACGGCGTCGTCCCGCACCAGGAGCGCGCCGGCGCCCGGGTCGGCGAGCGCCGGCAGCACCGCGTCGGTGACCCGCTCCAGCAGCGTGCGCCCGTCGGGCCGGTGCCACGGCAGCAGGTGCCGCGGGTCGAGCCCGAGCGCGCCCGCCAGCGCGCCGCCGGTCCACCGGTCCCGCTTGAGCCCGAACGGCGTCGCGGCCGTCGAGAGCAGGTAGCCGTACACGTGCGCCAGGCCGGCGTCCGCGCCGGGGAACTCGACCGGCAGCCCGGCGCGGCGCTGCAGCCAGGCCAGCACCGGCCGGGGGACGACGGGAGCGCCGGTCAGCTCGTCGACCACCGAGGACCGCCCCCAGCGGCCGAACGTCCCGCGCTCGCGGTCGGCGTCGAGCTGCGCGGCGAGCCAGCCGACGGGGCCGCCGGGGTCCAGCGCGCCGTCCGGGTCGACGGCGGCGGTGCGAGCGGCGGCGTCCAGGGCGCGCAGGGCCCCGGCGTCGAGCGCGCGGAGCGCGACGGCGTCGAGCGGCGGGGGACCGGAGGGCGCGAGACCCGTCGCTGCGGCACCCGCGGCCGCGACACCCCTCGTCGCGGGACCGGAGGGCGCAGGGCAGGGGCGGGCGTCGCGAGGCACGGCCGCACGCTAGCCCCGGCGGAGCGCCCGGCCGCCGGTCGCGCGGCGGCACGCCCCCCGCTCCCCACGAGTGTTCACCCGCCGTTCGCCGTTGTTCACGCGGTCGTGGTCATCTCGTCCAGAACGCACCCCTAGCGTGGACGGTGCGTCCAGACGGGCGTGACCCACCGGGCGATCCGCCCCCGCACGTCAGGCGACCCGTGAGCCGTACCGACACCCTCCTCCTGCTCGACTTCGACGGCACCGTCGCCGTCGGGCACGGGCCGGTGCACGCCTACGCCCGCGCCGCGGCGTCCAGCCTCGACCCCGACGCCCGGCGGGCGTTCCTGGCCGAGGCGACCGCCGCCGTCGAGAGGGGCTCGGCGACCCCGCCCCGGCCGGTCGCACCGCCGGGAGGGCCGATGCGCGCGGCGCCTCCGCCGACGGCCTGCTGCCGCTCGACGGCTACGACCTGGTCCGCGTCCTCGCGGAGAAGCACGGCGTCGGCCCGCTCGCGCTGTCCGCCGCCTACCTCGCGAGCCGGCACGCGCTCGGCACCGACGACGCCCCGGTGTCCGCGCCGCTCGGCCTGGCCGCCGTGCTGGCCGAGGTGCGGACCGAGGCCACCGTCGTCCTCGCCACCAACGCCCCGGCCATCCGGCTCCCCGAGACACTCGCCGCGCTCGGCCTGGCCGGGCCTGCTCGACGGCGTGCTGACCGAGGTCGGCAAGCCCGCCGGCATGGCCGCCGTGCTCGACCGGCTCGGCGTCGCCCCGGCCGGCCCGGTGCGCGCGCTCAGCGTCGGCGACGTCTGGGCCAACGACCTGGCGCCCGTCGCCGCCCGCGGTCACGCGACCGCCCTCATCTCCCGGCGCCCGCCGCCGGAGGCCCGCCCCACGTGGACCGTCCCCGACCTGCCGGCGCTGTACCCGGCGCTCCGGGAGTGGGTCCGCGCGGACGGGCGCACCGCACCGTCCCAGCCCCAGCCCCAGCCCGCCCGGGTCCCCGCCCGGGTCACGACCGAAGGATGACCATGTCGAAGCACGTCCTGCCCGGCGCCGCCCTGCTGGCCGTCGCCGCGCTCGCCCTCTCGGCCTGCTCCGGCGACGCCGAGGCCACGCCGTCCGCCGGTGAGACCGCCGCCGACCCCACGTCGCTCACCCTCGCGCTGGTCCCCTCGCAGGACCAGGACGGCCTCGTCGACACCGCGAAGCCCCTGACCGACTACCTCACCGAGGAGCTCGGCATCGAGGTCACCGGCGTCGTGTCGAAGGACTACCAGGCCGCCGTCGAGGCGATGGGCGCCGACCAGGCGCAGATCGGCTTCCTGCCGTCGCTGCAGCTCTGGCAGGCCTCGGACATGTACGACGCCAGCGTCGTGCTGCAGACCGAGCGCAACGGCAACATCTCCTACCCCGCGCAGTTCATGACGAACAACCCCGACAAGTACTGCGAGGACGAGCCGGTCGAGCGCGACGGCATGCTGTTCTGCAACGGCGCCGACGCGCTGCAGGGCCCCGCGGGGCTCGACTCGATCACGAAGGTCGAGGGCGCCAAGGTCGCGCTGCTCGGCCCGGCCTCCCCGGCCGGCTACATCTACCCCGTCCTCGCGCTGCAGGAGGCCGGCCTCGACACCGACGCCGACATCGAGCAGCTGCCCGTGACGGCGAACGACGCCTCCGTGCTGGCCGTCTACAACGGCGACGCCGAGGTGGGCTTCTCGTTCTGGGACGCCCGCACGATCGTCGCCAAGGACACCCCGGACGTCGGCCAGAAGGTCGTCGTGTTCGCCCTGACCGAGGAGATCCCGAACGACGGCGTCGCGCTCGCGGCCTCGCTGTCGCCCGAGCTCCAGGACCGCATCACCACGGCGCTCGAGGACTTCTCGAACACCGAGGAGGGCTCGCAGGTGCTCACCGACATCTACTCGATCTCCAAGCTCGCCCCGGCCGACCCGGCGTCGCTCGACGTCGTCGCCCGCGCGGCGGAGAAGCTCGGCCTGCAGTGAGCGCAGGCCTCCGGGCCGTTCCGGGCACCGCTGCCGTGGCCTCGGCCGCGGCAGCGGTGCCCGCGCCGTGGCCCGTCCGGATGCGCGACGTCGTCGTGCGGTACCCGAACGGCGTGACCGCCCTCGACGGCGTCTCGCTCGACCTGGAGCCGGGGGAGATGGTGGCCGTCGTCGGCCTGTCCGGCTCCGGCAAGTCGTCGATGATCCGCACGCTCAACGGCCTGGTGCCGGTCACCTCCGGCACCGTCGAGGTCGGCGGCCACGACGTGACCGCCGCCCGCGGCAGGGCGCTGCGCGCGCTGCGCGGCGAGGTCGGCATGATCTTCCAGAGCTTCAACCTGGCCGGGCGCGCCACCGTGCTGCAGAACGTCCTGGTCGGCCGGGTCGCGCACGCGCCGACCTGGCGCACGCTGCTCGGCGCGCACACCGCGCAGGACAGGGCCGTCGCGTACGAGGCGCTCGACCGCGTCGGCATGCTCGACCGGGCCTGGCACCGCGCCGCGCACCTGTCCGGCGGGCAGCAGCAGCGCGTCGCGATCGCCCGGGCCCTGGCCCAGCAGCCGCGCGCCGTCCTCGCCGACGAGCCGGTCGCCAGCCTCGACCCGCCCACCGCGCACGGCGTGATGTCGGACCTGCGCCGGGTCAACCGCGAGCTCGGCATCACGGTCGTCGTGAACCTGCACCTGCTCGACCTCGCCCGCGAGTACGGGACGCGGCTGATCGGGCTGCGGGCCGGGCAGGTCGTCTACGACGGCCCCGCCGCCGACGCCAGCGACCGGGTGTTCGAGGACATCTACGGCCGGTCGATCCGCCCCGACGACGTGCTCGGCTCGTGAGCGCCGCCGACGTCGCCGCGCCGGCCGGGGTCCACCCCGCGCGCCCCGCCCCCGTGCCGCCCCGGCGCCCCGCCGGGCGGTGGAAGGCCGCCGCCGGCTGGGCGGGAGTGCTCGCCGTCACCGCGCTCACGCTCGCCCCCGGGATCGGCGTCGAGGTCGACCTCGGCGCGCTCGCCCGGAACTGGCGGAACGGCGCGGACAAGATCGTCGCGCTGCTCCAGCCGGACTGGTCGTTCTTCCCGCGCACCGTCGATCCACTGCTCGAGACGCTGCAGATGGCCGTCATCGCCACGGCGGTCGCCGGCGTCGTGTCGCTGCCGCTCAGCCTGTGGGCCGCCCGCACCACCAACCCGCACCCGGTCCTGCGCGGCGCCGTCCGCGGCGTGCTGAACGTCGTGCGGGCCGTGCCCGACCTGCTCTACGCGTCCGTGCTCGTCGCCATGGTCGGCGTCGGCGCGCTGCCCGGCATCCTCGCGCTCGTGCTGTTCGACGTCGGCATCGTCGTCAAGCTCGTGTCCGAGCAGCTGGAGGCCGCCGACACCGGCGCGCTCGAGGCGGCCCGCGCGGCGGGCGGCACCCAGCTCCAGGTGAACCGCTCGGTCGCGGTGCCGGACATGATGCCCGGCTTCTGGAACCAGCTGCTCTACGTCCTGGAGCTCAACGTCCGCGCGTCGTCGGTGCTCGGCCTGGTCGGCGCCGGCGGCATGGGCCTGCTCATCGACGCCGTGCGGTCGTTCTACCGGTACGACCAGCTCTCGCTCATCATCCTGGAGATCCTCGTCGTGGTGCTCGTCCTCGAGGCCGTCAGCAGCGCCGCCCGCCGGAGGCTGCTGTGACCGCCCCCGCCCCCGCCCCCGCCCCCGCCCCGGCGCCCGCGCCCGCCGCCGACCGTCGCGTCCGGGGCGCCCTGACCGGCGCCGTCGTCCCACCGCCGCGCCCGGCACGGCTCGCGCTGCGTGCGCTGTCCGCGGCCGTCGTCGTGGTCGTCGTCGCCGCGTTCTGGTCGGTCGACATCTCCTGGGGCCGGCTCGCCGACCTGCCGTCCGAGGTCGTCCGCTACCTGTGGCTCATGTTCAGCGCGCCCGACTGGTCGGCGCTGCCCGAGGCCCTGTGGCAGACCTGGCGGTCCGTCGCGATGGCCTGGCTCGGCACGGTGCTCGGCATCCTGATCGCCACGCCGCTCAGCCTGCTCGCCGCCCGGGGCCACGGACCCGCGCCCGTGCGGGGGGTGCTGCGGCTGGTGTTCGCGGTGATCCGCGCGGTGCCGGAGATCATCATCGCCATCGTCATCCTGTCGGTCACCGGCCTGACCCCGCTGACCGGCGCCCTGGCGCTCGCGGTCAACGGCGTCGGCACCCTCGGCAAGTGGGGCTACGAGGCGATCGAGGGCATCGGCCGCGGCCCCGTCGAGGCGGTCCGCGCGGCCGGCGGATCCGGCGCCCACGTGCTCCGCTGGGGCGTCTGGCCCGAGGTGCTGCCCGCGTTCGGGTCCTTCTGGCTCTACCGGTTCGAGATCAACGTCCGCTCGTCCGCCGTGCTCGGCCTCATCGGCGTCGGCGGCATCGGTGACATGCTCACCTCCTACACGCAGTACCGGCAGTGGTCGACGGTCGGCGTGCTGCTCATCGTGGTCGTGGTCGTCACGGTGGCGATCGACGCCGCGTCCGGGGCCCTGCGCCGCCGGATCATGGAGGGAGCCCGTGCCCGTGCCGTCCAGCCCTGACGTCGTCGCGCACCCCACGGTGCGGATCGCCACCGCGCTGCCCACCGTGCTCGCCAGCGAGCGCCGGGTGCTCGAGGAGGTGCTGCACCAGCCCGAGCGGGTCGTGGAGAGCACCGCCCAGGAGGTCGCCGACCGCGTCGGCGTCGGGCGGTCGACCGTCGTGCGCGCCTGCCAGGCCATCGGGTACAAGGGCTACCCGCAGCTGCGCGTGGCGCTCGCGGCCGAGCTCGCCCACCGGGACGAGGAGGTCGACTACGGGTCGAGCGCCCTCGGCCGGCTGCGGGCCGGACATCGCGGCGCTCGCGGCTGCCCTGCCCCAGGTGACGGCCGTCCTCGACGAGGACACCGTCGAGCGCGCCGTCGGGGTGCTCACCGGGTCCCGGCGCGGCTGCTCGTCCTGGCCAACGGCCTGTCCGCGCCGCTCGCCACCGACATGGCCATGCGGCTCACCGCCGTCGGGCGGCCCGCGGACTTCGTCGCCGACTCCATCGGCCAGCAGATCGCCGCGCGCGGCCTCGCGCCGGGCGACGGCTGCGTGGTGCTCAGCGGGTCCGGCGCCAGCGAGGCGACGCTCAAGGTCGCGCGGGCGGCGCGGCAGGGCGGTGCCGCCGTCGTCGCCGTGACGTCGTTCCGCGGGTCGCCGCTCGGGGAGCTCGCGGACGTGGAGCTCGTCGTCGCACCCGCCGCCACCACCTTCCAGCACGAGCTCGAGCGGACCTCGCGGATCGCGCTGGCCGTGCTCGTGGAGTCGCTGGTGGGGGTCGTGGCGGCGCGGTCCGGGGCGGTCGCGCAGACGACGCACGACCGGGTGCTCGACATCCTCAGCGACAACCTGGCGGACTGAGCCTGCACGGCGCCGGGCGCCGGGCGGCTGCGCGGCGAGGGCGCTGCGTGGCGAGGGCGCTGCGTGGCGAGGGCGCGGCGCGGTACGGCGGGAGCGTCAGCCCAGGACCTCGACCTCGACCTCCCACGCGAGGTCGTCGAGGATCTCCGCCGCGTGCGTGTTCGCGGCACGGACGGCCGTCTCCAGGTCCGGGGCCTCGCCCCGCAGGTCGAACGTCACCCGCCCGCCGGCGAACCCGTCCGGGGCGTCGTCGCGCAGCGCGCCGAGGGCATCGGCCATGCCGGCGCGGGTCTCGTCGTCGGGCACGTCGGGAACGGTGAGGTGGGCGACGTAGTCGGGCATGGGGGACATCGTGCCCGACGGCACCGACACGGGCCGTGGCTGTGACCTGTGCGGTCGACCCCTGGCGGTCCTGGCCCGAGCCACGCGCGGGCACACCGCTCAGAACGGGGGTGGCGCGTCGTAGGGGTCGGCGGTGGCGTCGTGGCACTGCCCGGTGCCCGGCCGGGTCAGGTAGCGGTGCCCGGTGGGGGTGATCCACTCGTAGAGCCCGGGTTCGATCTGCCGCAGCCGGAAGCCGCCGTCGGTCTTCAGCCGGTGGTGCCGGTGGCACAGGGGTCCCAGGTTGTCGGCGTCGGTTCCGCCCAGGGGCGCGTCGGGATCGCCACCGGGTTGAGGGTGGAATTCCTGGGTGTGGTCCAGCTCGCAGGCGCACGCCGGGGCCACGCAGCCGGGTGCGGCGCACGTCTTGTCTCGGACGCGGACGAGTTCTGCGAGGGCGGCGGGTGGTCGATATCGCTCGCGGCCGACGTCCAGGACCCGGTCGGTGAGGGGATCGGTGACGACGCGCTGCCAGACCCCGCCGATCGCCAGGGCCCTTGCCTGCACGGCGTCGATGGAGCCGTGCCCGTCGAGGTGCGCGGGCTGGTCGTCAAGGCCGAGCAGGGTGGACGCCGGGATGGTGATCCGGACCTCAGCGCCCGGACGGCCGGAGCAGCGGGTGCAGCCGCGACGCGCGGGCGCGGGTGAGGTGGCGGCGGCGCTCGGCACGAGCGAGGGTGCGGTGACCGCGACGGCGGGCGCGCTGGCTCCGGACGATGCGCCCGACGACGTGGCCTCGGACGGTGCGCTCGACGCGGTGGCGACGTGGCTGGTCCTGGTCGGGGGGTCGGTCTCCACCCCGGCGTCGATCACTGTGCCGGTGTCGATCGCCACGCCGGCGCCGGGCTCGACGTCTGTGCCGGTCTGGGCTGCCGTGTCGGTCCGGGGCGCGGTCCTGGTCGGTGCGTCGGGCGCTCCGGACGGCGAGGCAAGGCGGACCACGCCTGCGGCTGCATCGGTGGCGGTGCCGTCGAGCGGAGTGAGCGCGGCGATCGGGATCGGCTCGACCGGGCGCATGAGGACCGCGCCGTCCCGGTCGGTCATGGTCGCCCCGTTCCACGACCGTCGCGGCTCCGGCTGCACCGGCAGCCCTGGGGACAGGTGGACCTCGAACGCAGGCCCGTCCGACTCCGGGACATCGCCGACCACCAGGTCGCGCAGACCATCCGCGCGCAGCTGGTCCAGGGTCCGGTCGTCACCCAGCGCCTTGGCGGTCTTCGCGGCGTGGGTCAGGACCCCGTCGACCCGGAGCGCGTCCGCCGCGTCGAGGACCAGCCACATGGAGGCCATCCCGTCCGGCTGCGGGCGGGGGTGGGAGACCCTGCGGGTGCAGCGGGCGCGTTCGCGGCGGGCGGCGGCACCCTCGGGGTCGACCAGGGCGGATCTCCCGCGCCACTCGCTGCCGCAGTTCGGCGACGGAGCACTGATCGGCGTCCGGCAGGACCGCGTCCTCGACGGCGTGCGCGACCTGGAACGACAGGTCCGCCAACCCGGCCGTCAGGACCTGGGCCTTGGCGGCGTCGAGGTGCCCGACCTCCAACGCCTCGCGAGTCGCGCCGAGCATCCCGTCCAGCACCAGGGCCCGGTGCACGGTCTTCGACGCCGCGACCCGCGGCCACCCGAGGCGCATGGCGAGCTCGTCGCCGGCCACGCACGCCTGCGTCGGGGGCGCGCCCGCGAGCGGCGACCACTCCGGGCTCATCTCCTCCCGGGAGGCGAGCTCGGCGATCATGCCGAGGGTGCGGGCGTGCTGGTAGGACTCGATCCGGGTCTGCGCGGCGATCACCTCGACCACGATCGCCGAGGGCAGCACGCGCGCATCCAGCCCCCGCAACCACGCATCCAGCTCGGGTCCGGGCTCGCAGGACCGGATCGCCTCGATCTGCCGCTGCTCGCCCGTGCGCGGCGCCCCACCGGCCGCCACGACGGGGTCCGGGCCGAAGTCCGTCAGGCACGTCCCGTCGGGCCCGTAGACCGGCAACACGACGGCGGCGACCGGGTCGCCGTCGGGGTGTTCCTGCAGGTCAGATGCCATGGAACGACACTACCGACGCCCACCGACACGACCCCGGCGGCGGCACCTCGCCCTGGGGACGGAGCACGACCACCGCACCTGTGGACGACTCGGCGCCCGCACGACGCCCGGGCCCGAGCGCGCCACCGCCGCACCGAGCGGTCAACCGCGGGCCTCTCCGCCGACAGGCCCCGCGGGCGCGCTCGGCGGCTCCTCCGAGCCCGTGGTTCCCGCCTTCTCCGTCCGCGCCGCGTCCCCCGGCGCCGTCCCCGCCCCGTCCGCAGCCGCCGCCCCTGCCGCGTCCCCCGCCGCCGTCCCCGCCGCCTTCCCCGCTCCCGTCGACACCGGCGGCGCCACCTCCGCCGCGGACCCCGGGATCGCGATCGCCGACACCACCGCCCCCGCCGCCATGAGCCCGGCGCACGCCAGCATCGCCACGGGGTGCGCGTCGGCGAGCACGTCCGGGTCGGACAGCCCCGCGCCGACCCCCGCCACCAGGGGCAGCACCGCGACGGCGAGCAGCCCCGCGACGCGCGCGACGGCGTTGTTGGTCGCGGACGCCACCCCGGCCAGGTGGTCGGGCGCCGCGGCGAGCGCGGTGGCCGTGAGCGGCGCGACGGTGAGCACGAGGCCCAGGCCGACCAGCAGGACGCCGGGGAGCACGTCGAGCAGGTAGTGCGCGTCCCGCCCGATGCCGCCGAGCAGGACGGCCCCGGCGCCGGCGAGCAGCGGCCCGACCGTCATGGGGATCCGCGGTCCGATCCGCGCCCCGAGCGCCCCACCCTGCGCCGACAGCAGCAGCATGAGCAGGGTGACCGGCAGCGAGGCGATCCCCGCGGCCAGCGGCGACCAGCCGGTGACCACCTGGAGCGTGACCGGGAGGAAGAAGAAGATGCCGGTGAGCGCCGCGTAGACCAGCAGGGTCGCGAGGTTCACGGCGGCGAACGGCCGCCAGCGGAACAGCCGCAGCGGCAGCGCCGGGTGGTCGGAGCGCGCCTCGGCGACGAGGAACCCGGCCAGGGCGAGCACCCCCGGCCCCGCCCACGGCCAGCACCGGCCCGGTCGGTGTCCCCGCCTCGGACCACGCCGTGAGCGACCAGGTCAGGGCACCGAGCCCGATCCCCGCGAGCACGGTGCCCAGGACGTCCAGCCGCCCGGACGCCTCGGGGTCCGCGGACTCGGGGACGAACCGCACGGCGACGACGACCACCAGCGCCGCGAGCGGGATGTTGATGCCGAACACCCAGCGCCAGCCGACCTGCTCGACGATCCAGCCGCCGAGGAAGGGCGCTACCGCCCCGGCGGCCCCGCTCAGCCCCGACCACGCGCCGATGGCCTTCGCCCGGTCGCCGGCGACGAACGTGGCCTGGAGGATCGCCAGCGACCCCGGGGTGAGCAGCGCGCCGCCGACGCCCTGCAGCGCACGCGCCGCGACCAGCAGCCCCCGACGGTCGGGGCGACGGCGCAGAGCACCGAGGCGGCGGCGAACGCGACGGTGCCGATGAGGAACACGCGCCGACGGCCGAACCGGTCGCCGAGCGACCCGCCGAGCAGCAGGAGCGCCGCGAGGGTGAGCGCGTAGCCGTTCACCGTCCACTGCAGCCCGGCGGTCGTGGCGCCCAGGTCGTCGGCGATGGCGGGCAGGGCGATCCCGACGACGGTGCCGTCGAGGAAGACGAGCGCGGACCCGAGGACCGTCGCGAGCAGCGTGCCCCGGCCGGCGGGGGAACGCAGCACCAGGCCGGCGGGTGCGCGGTCCGGGGCGTCGGCGGGCACGGGACCTCCCTGCGGCTCGGGCCGTCGGTGCCACCCCCCGGAAGACCCGTCGGGCGCCCGCCGTGCCCTGCGACAGTACGACCGACGACCCCCGACGGGCACCCCCGCCGGCGGTGCGGAACCCCTACCCGGCGTGTCGTTCGGTCAGCGGACAGGCGCCGCGTCGGGCACAGTAGGCGGGTGGGTGACGTCAGGGACCTTCGTTCGGCGCCGGGTGCGCGGCGTGCTGACGCGCGCGCGGAGCACGACGAGCTGGTCCTGGACGCCCGTCGGTCGGCCCCGCGCGCGGCGCGGCACTGGATCATGCACCGGGTGGCCGCCTCGGGTGTGTCGGGGTCGGCGAACCAGGTGATCGAGCTGCTGACCGGCGAGGTGGTGGCGAACGCCGTCGTGCACGGGCCCGAGCACGGGCGCGTCCGCGTGGCCGTGCGGATCGACCACCGGGGCGTGCGCGTCGCGGTGACGGACGAGAGCCCCGCGCGCCCGCAGGTGCAGCACCCCGCGCCGACCGCGGTCAGCGGCCGCGGCATGGCGCTGGTCGAGGCGCTGTCCCGCACCTGGGGCGTCGACGAGCACGGCTCGGACGGAAAGACCGTCTGGTTCCTGGTCGACCCCGAGGCCGACTGACCCCGAGGCCGGTGGACCCCCAGCGCCTCCCGCGGCGGCGCGCCCGGGACGGGTACGCCCCGGTCAGCCCGCGCGACCCCCGCCGAGCACCAGGTCGACGACCAGCGCGCGGTGGTCCGACATCCCGGTGTCGACGGCGACCGGCTCGCTCGACGGCACGACCGGACCGTCGAGCAGCACGTGGTCGATCTGCCGGTCCGGGACCTCGACGGGGAACGTGTTCACCCGCCCGACGGACCGCCAGCCCGAGACCCGGGCCGGCATCGCGCCCTCGAGGTTGAGGTCGCCCGTGACGGCCAGCGGCCTCGGCAGGCCCCGGCACGCCCGCACGAGGTGCCGCAGCTGGACGACGTTCCACGCGGTGATGAACGTCAGGTGGGTCGCGACGACGGTGATCGGGCCGTCCGGGGTCTCGACGACCGCGGCCAGCGCCGCCCGCTGCTCGTCCTGCACCAGCGACGGGCGCCGGTTCCCGCGGTGCACCATCGGCACCCGGCGGCGGAGCGTCGGCAGGGTCAGCACCCGCCAGGCGCTGACCGGGTGCCGGCTGAGCAGCGCGATGCCGTAGGCGGCGATCGCCGGCTGGTCCTCTCCGGTGGCGGCGGTCCACGTGCCGGGGTGGCCGTGCAGCGTGGCGACGAACCGGTGCGCCTGCGCGCCCATCGCCTCCGCCGCGACGGCCGTCAGGTCGGCGCCGTGCGACCGTGGCTGGTCGCGGTCGACCTCCTGGAGCGCCAGGACCTCGGCGTCGAGCCCTCGGACGGCCGAGGCGAACCTGTCCAGGTCCACCTTGCCGTCGGTCAGGCTCCGCCCGTGCAGGATGTTGAACGTCGCGAGTCGCACGTCGGCGATTCTTCCCGTCGCCCTGCGGACGCGCGCGTCGTCGTGCAGACTCCGGGGGCATGACCTCCGACGCCGCGACCGCAGCCGCCGTGGGTGCCGAGGTGGGCCCCGGTGCCGCGGACCCGCCCGACCCGCGCACCGCGCTGCAGGACGCCCTCCGGATGGCGGCCGTCGCGCTGGAGGAGGCGGGGATCCCGTTCGCCCTGGTCGGCGGGTACGCCGCCTGGGCCCGCGGTGCGCCGGAGCCCGACCACGACGCCGACTTCGCCATCTCGGAGGAGGACGTGCCGCAGGCGCGGGCCGCGCTCGCCGCCGCCGGCCTCGACGTGCAGGACCCGCCCGAGAACTGGCTGTTCAAGGCGTTCCACCACGGGGCGCTGGTCGACATCCTGTTCCGGATGGTCGGCGAGCCGATCACGCGGGAGATGCTCGCGCGCTCGGACGTGATGGAGGTGCTGGCGGTCCGGATGCCGGTGCTCGACGCCACGGACATCATCTCGGCGAAGATGCGGGTGCTCGGGGAGCACTACTGCGACTTCACGCGGATGATCGCGATGGTCCGGGCGCTGCGCGAGCAGATCGACTGGGACCGGGTGCGGGCGGAGACCGCGGGGACCCCGTACGGGCGGGCGTTCCTGCTGCTGGTGCACGAGCTGGGCGTGTCGCCGGTGGGGCCTGCCGACCGCTGAGGCGGGGCGCGTCCGAGAGCCGGGTGCAAGAACCGGCCCCGACGCGACACAGTGGTGGCACAGGCGCGCGCCGACGCGCGCGCCTCGCCACCGACGCGAGGGGAACGCGTGCACAGCGCTCAGCAACCGGCCGCCGGGCCGGACGCCGCCGCCGGGACGGACGCCGCCGAGGGGTCGGTCGACGTCGCCGGGACGGACGCGCCCGCGCCGTCCCCCGACGCCGCGACCGGGCCGCGCGACGCGCCCTGGTTCGAGGACCTGTTCGCCCGGCACGCGACGGCCGTGCACCGGTACCTGCTGCGTCGCGGTGCGGCGGACGACGCCGAGGACCTCGCGGCGGACGTGCTGACCGTCGCCTGGCGCCGGCGCGCGGAGGTGCCCGACGGCCACGAGCTGCCGTGGCTCTACCGGACGGCGGGCTTCGTGCTCGCCAACCACCGCCGCAAGGGCCGCCCGGTGCCGGTGGAGACCGTGCCCGACGAGCCCGACCCCGACGACCCCGCGGTCCTGGCCGTGCGCGACGAGCGGGTGCGCGAGGCGCTCGCCCGGCTCAGCGCCCGGGACCGCCAGGTGCTGCTCCTCACCGCCTGGGAGGGCCTGACGGGCGACGACCTCGCGCTCGTGCTCGGGGTGTCTCGTGGCGGGGCGGACGCCGCCCTGTCCCGCGCCCGGTCGCGACTCCGGGAGGCGTGGGCGGCGGACTGACCGCCCGCGCGACCGCGCGCCCTGGGGCGCCGCCCGTGCAAGGCCCGCCGGGCCGGCGACACAGAGGGGGTGGACGCGCCCCGCGCCGCACCGGCGGAGGGCGCACGGACCCGAGGAGACCACCGTGGACGAGCACCGCGACCAGCACCCGGACCCGGCCGCCGCCGCGGCCCGGGCGGAGGACGAGGCCCTGGCCCGGCTGCACGCCGCCGACCCCGCCGCGGACGCCCACCTGGACACGGCGGCGCTGCGGGCCGAGGTCGCGCGCCGGACCGCGGCCGACGCGCCGACGTCCGCCCCCGCCCCCGACGGCGACACCGTCGTCGAGCTCGCCCCGCGCCGCCGCTCCCGGTGGCTCCAGGTCGCCGCGGTGGCCGCGGCGGCCGCCGTCGTCGCGGGTGCGGGCGGCTACGCCGTCGGTGCGACCGGCGGCGACGGGAGCACGGTCACGGCGGACGCGCCGATCACCCTGCAGGGCGCCGGCCCCGAGGCGGCGACGGCGATGTCGGGGGCCGCCGACTCCGCGGACAAGCGGATCGCGCCCTGGTTCGGCGGCCGGGCGGTGTTCACCGCCTCGGGGCTCGCCGACGACGCGGGCTCCGGCCACGCGTGGGCGTTCGACGCCGCGTCGGTGTTCTCCGCGGAGACCGCGGCGCGCGTCGCCGGCGTCCTGGGCGTCGCCGGCGACCCGGTGCAGCAGTACGGCGCGTGGACGGTCGGCCCGCAGGACGGCTCGGGCCCGACCGTGTCCCTGCAGCCCGACGGCACCGCCGGCGTGAGCTACTACGACCCGACCCGTGACCCGTGGTCGTGCACCGCGTCGGCGCCGGACCAGCCGGACGGCGCGGCGACGTCGGACGGCTCGGCGGGGACGGCGTCCGAGAGCCTCGCCGCCGGCGAGTCGTCCCCGGAGCCCGGGACCCTCGACCCGACGCTCGTCGACCCGGCGCTCCCGACGGTCGTCGGCCCGTCCTGCGAGCCGACGGGTGGCCCGGCCCCGGCGGGCGACGCCGCGACCTCGGCCGTCCGGGACCTGCTCGGCTCGCTCGGCGTCGACCCGGACGGCTACCAGTACGAGGTCGTCGACACGGGCGACGCGCGCTCGTCGTCGGTCACCGCCTACCAGGTGCTCGACGGGCAGCAGACCGGCCTGACCTGGTCGGTGACGCTGGTCGCCGACGGCGTGCAGTCGCTCTACGGGTCGCTGGCCCCGCTCGTCGACCTGGGGGAGTACCCGGTCGTCGGCGCGGCGACCGCGGTGGAGCGGCTGAACGACCCGCGGTTCGGCTCCGGCTCCGGCGGCGTCATGCCGCTGGCGCGGGCGGAGGCCACCGACGGCGCCGCGGGGGCCGACGCGTCGTCGTCGGCGTCGGCCGACCCGACGGTCCCGCCGACCGCCGCGCCCGGCTCGGCGATCCCGTGGTCGGTGCAGCAGGTCACGATCACCGGGGCCAGGCTCGGTGTCACCCAGGTGTCCGGCGCCGACGGCGCGGCCCTGCTGGTGCCCGCCTACGAGCTCTCCGACGCCGACGGCTCCACCACCTGGAGCGTCGTCGCCGTCGACGAGGGCTCGCTCGATCTCGCCGGGTGACCGGCGACGCGCCCGGCCGCGGAGGGCGGCCGGGCGCGCAGGGGGCGCTGCAGCCCTGACGCGGGCGGGGAGCCGGGAGGGACGGCTCCCCGCCCGCGGTGCGTCCGGGCGTCGGCACCCCGGACCCCCTGCGGTTGCCGACCGGCGCGGGGCACGGGACCGTCGGTGGATGGGACGACGACACGACCGCACCGTGCACCGCACCCACCACCGTGCCGGCCCGGGCCCCGTGCCCGGTGACCCGACCGTCGCGCTCGCGCTGCCCCGGCGCCGCGGGACCGCCGCCGGGCTGCTGCTGCGCAGCGCCGTGCTCGGCGTCGCCGCGGGCAGCCGGGCGTCGCTGGCGCTCGCGGCCCCGACGCTGGCCGACCCCGCGAACGGGGGGCTCAAGCGCCTGAGCGCCCGGCTGGGCGTCCTCGTCGAGCTCACCGGCGACAAGCTCCCGAGCACGCCGAGCCGGTTGAACCCGCCCGGCCCGCAGAGCCGGGCGGTGGCGGCGGCGCTCGGCGGCGTGGCGCTGGCCCGGCAGCGGGGCCGCTCGGTCGTCCTGCCGGCGGCGACGGCGGCGCTGTTCTCGGCCGCGGGCACCTGGGGCGGCGCCGCGTGGCGCGCCTGGGCGGCGCAGCGGGGGCCGGACTACCGCGGCGCGTTCGCCGAGGACGCGGTGGCGCTGACCCTGGCGACCCTGGCCGCGCACACGCGCCGCTGACTCGGGAGGCGGCCGGCGGCCTCGGCCCCTCGCGTCCGCCGAGAGGGCAACCGACGCGTCGAGCGAGCAGTCGCCGGCTACTCGTTCGACGCGTCGGGTACTCGCTCGGCGGGGGCCTCACGGGCGGCGCGGGCCGCGCGGGCCCCGTGGGCCGTCGCCACGCGCACGTGCGCGGCCATGCCGCCGTCGCCGAACGTCGGCTCCACCAGCGGCAGCGCCGGGTCCGCCGCCACCAGGGCCTCCCAGTCGCCGAGCCGGCGCACCGCGGTCGCCTCCAGCGCGACCAGCACGTCGGCCAGGTGCGCCACGTAGGCCGCGCGGTGCTTGTCGACGAGCCCCCGGAACAGCGCGAGCCGCCGGGTCATGCTCCGCACGTTCGCGGACGCGGGCGCGGTCCGGTACTCCAGCAGCGGCTCCGGCGCGATCGCGACCCGCCCGCCGCCCGCGAGCATCCCCAGGTACAGGTCCCAGTCCTCGAACCCGGTGCGCATCGCCTCGTCGTACCCGCCGGCCCGCTCCCACGCCCCGCGCCGCAGCACCGCCGAACCCGGGCAGGCGTTCCGGTGCAGAAAGTCGACCAGGTCCCCGCCGCCCGGCCGCACCGCCCCGGACGCCACACCGAACAGCGCCAGCCAGGACGACGCCGCGACCACGTCGGGGTCGGCGAGCAGCGGCGCGACGCGCGCCAGGAACGTCGTGGCCAGCCGGTCGTCGCCGTCGAGCACCAGCACCAGCGGCGCCCGCGTCGCCGCGATCCCGGCGTTCCGCGCCGCGCTCACCCCCGCGTTGTCCTGGCGGAGCACCCGGACCCCGTCGGCGCGCAACCGGTCGAGCACGGCCAGCGACGCGGCGTCCGTCGACCCGTCGTCGACCACCACGAGCTCGGCGCACGGCGCGGTCTGCGCGCGGACCGAGGCGACGGCCTCGGCGACCTGCTCGCGCTGGTCGTGGGCGGTGACGACGACGGCGACCTCCATGCCGGGCACGCTAGCGCGGCGGGCCGGGGCGATCCCGGGCGCCGCGCGCAGGGGACGTGTCGCAAGGCAGGATGCGTGGCCCGTGCACGGTCACAGTTCCGTAACAGAGGCCGGCCCGGGCTGGGCTTCGCAGCACGCACCTGCCTACTGTGACCGTGCACAGCGAGGTGAGGGAGCAGGAGCGGGATGACGGAGTTCGGCTGGCCGACGCGGGGGATCTCCTACGGCGGCGACTACAACCCGGAGCAGTGGCCGCGCCACGTCTGGGACGAGGACGTCGCGCTGATGCGCGAGGCCGGGGTCACCCTGGTGAGCGTCGGCATCTTCTCCTGGGCGCTGCTCGAGCCGCGCGAGGGGGAGTACGCCTTCGCCTGGCTCGACGACGTGCTCGACCTGCTGCACGCGAACGGCATCGCGGTCGACCTCGGCACCCCCACCGCCGCGCCCCCGGCGTGGTTCTACGCGACCTACCCGGAGGCGCGGGTCGTCACCCGGGACGGCACCGCGCTCGGCCCGGGCTCGCGCGGCATGGTCTCGCCGTCGTCGCCGGCGTACCGCGCGGCGGCGACGCGGATCGCGGGCGAGCTCGCCCGCCGGTACGCCGACCACCCCGCCGTCGTGATGTGGCACGTCCACAACGAGTACGGCGCCCCGGTCGGCGAGGACTTCTCCCCGGCGTCGGTAGCGGCGTTCCGCGACTGGCTGCGCGCGCGCTACGGCACCCTCGACGGGCTGAACGCCGCGTGGGGCACCGCATTCTGGGGCCAGGTGTACGGGGAGTGGGAGCACGTCGGCGCGCCGGCCGCGACCGCCTCCACCCCGAACCCGGCGCAGCGGCTCGACTTCGCGCGGTTCACCGACGAGCAGCTGCGCGCGTGCTTCCGCGCCGAGCGGGACGCGATCCGCGCCCACGCCGCCCAGCCGGTGACCACGAACTTCATGGCGCACCAGTCGTACAACACCGATCTGTGGCGCTGGGCCCGCGAGGTCGACGTCGTCTCCGACGACCACTACCTGTGGTCCCCGGACGAGGACGCGCACGTCGGTCTGGCGCTGTCCGCGGACCTGACCCGGTCCGTCGCGCGCGGCAAGCCGTGGATCCTCATGGAGCACTCGACGTCGGCGGTGAACTGGCAGGGCCACAACATCGCCAAGCGCCCGGGGGAGATGCACCGCAACGCGTTCACGCACCTGGGACGCGGCGCCGACGGCATCCTGTTCTTCCAGTGGCGTGCCTCCCGCTCGGGCGCGGAGAAGTTCCACTCGGCGATGCTGCCGCACGCCGGCACCGGGTCCCGGGTGTTCCGCGAGGTCGTCGAGCTGGGCGCGAAGCTCGGCCGGCTCGACGAGGTCCGCGGCTCGCGGGTGCAGGCGGACGTCGCCGTGCTCTACGACTGGGAGTCGCTCTGGGCGCAGGACCTCGAGTGGCGGCCCTCGGACGAGCTCGGGTTCCGCGAGCGGGTCCGCGCCTACTACGAGCGGCTGTGGCGGGACGGCGTGACCGTCGACTTCGCGCACCCCGAGGACGACCTGTCCGGGTACCGCCTGGTCGTCGCGCCGTCGTCGTACCTGGTGACCCAGGCGGCCGGGAAGAACCTCGCCGGCTACGTCGCCCAGGGCGGCACCCTGCTGGTGTCCTGCTTCGCGGGCGTCGTCGACGAGCACGACGCGGTGCACGAGGGCGGCTTCGGCGCGCCGCTGCGCGCCGCACTGGGCCTGACCGTCGAGGAGTTCCTGCCGGTCCGGCCGCAGCACGAGGTCGCGGTGGACATGGACGGCACGACGATCCCGACCGCGGCCTGGAGCGAGCACCTGGCGCTGGACGGTGCCGAGGTCTGCGGGACCTACCGCGGCGGCCCGGCCGACGGCCTGCCCGCGATCACCCGGCACGCGCACGGCGCCGGCGCCGGCTGGTACGTGAGCACGAAGCTGGGCGTCGACGCCCTCGCCCCCGTGCTCGCCGCGGTGTACGCGGACGCCGGGATCACGCCGCCGGGGCTGCCCGAGGGCGTCGAGGTCACGGTCCGGCGCGGCGACGCGCACGACTACGTGGTCGCGGTGAACCACCGCGACGAGCCGGTCACCCTCGCGGTGCCCGGCACCGAGCTGCTCTCCGGCACCGACGCCGGGGAGTCGTACGAGGTCGGCGCGGGCGAGGTGGCGGTGCTGCGCACCGCTGCACGCCCGCAGGGGGGTGGTCGCTGACCGCACGACCGCGGCTGCCGCCCGCCCCGCCGGACCCCTCCGGCGGCCGGGGCGGGCGGCAGCCCGTACCGCGGCGGCGCACCGAGCGCCCCCGCACCCACCACGGGTCGCGACGACGCGATCGACGCGCGAGCGGCGGCCCTCCTGGAAAGGACGACACATGCGCAGGCACTTCGCAGCCGGCGTCGCCGCAGCGGCGACCGTGGCCCTCCTCGCCGCGTGCAGCGGCGACCCCGCCCCCGCCACGACGGCCGACGGCGGCACCGCCGCGGCGGGCTCGGGTGGCGAGCTCGTGATCTGGTCGGACGCCGAGCGCGCCGAGGCGATCAAGAACGCAGCCGCGGACTTCGAGGCGGACAGCGGCGCGACCGTCACGGTCGTGCAGAAGAACTTCGAGGACCTCCGGGCCGACTTCCTCGCCCAGGTCCCGACGGGCGAGGGCCCGGACATCACCGTCGGCGCGCACGACTGGCTCGGCGAGTTCGTCGAGTCCGGTGTCGTCGACACGATCAGCCTCGGCTCGCGCGCCGACGACTTCGAGCAGGTCACGCTCGACGCCTTCACGTACGACGGCCAGCTGTACGCGCTGCCGTACGCGCAGGAGTCCGTCGCGCTGATCCAGAACACCGCGCTGGTCGGGGACACCGCCCCGCAGACGTTCGACGAGATGATCCAGATGGCGACCGACGCCGGCTTCGCCGACCGGCCGTTCATCCTCTACACGAACGGCGCCGAGGGTGACATGTACACCTCGTACGCCTTCCAGACGTCGTTCGGCGCCCCGGTGTTCGTGCAGGACGAGGACGGCTCGTACACCTCCGAGGTCGGCATGGGCGGCGACGCCGGCCTGGCCTACGCCCGGTGGATCCACGAGAACGGCTCGGCCGGCACCGGCTACTTCACCGACACCGTCGACTACGACATCGGCAACGAGCTGTTCGCGACCGGCCAGTCGCCGTTCATCATCCAGGGCCCCTGGACCATCCCCACGTACCAGGACGCGGGCGTCGAGGTCGCGGTCAGCCCGATCCCGTCGGCCGGCGGCGGCACCGCGGCGCCGTTCGTGGGCGTGCAGGGCTTCTACCTGTCGGCGCAGTCGTCGAACGCGCTGCTCGCGAACGACTTCCTCGCGAACTACGTCGCCACCGACGAGGCGCAGCAGGCGCTGTACGACGCCGACCCGCGCATCCCGGCGCTCACCGCCGTGGCCGAGCAGGTCAGCGACGACCCGGTCATCGCCGGCTTCCTCGCGTCGGCGCAGAACGGCGTGCCGATGCCGAACATCCCCGAGATGGGCGCCGTCTGGGACTTCTGGAACGCCGCGCAGATCGCGCTGATCACCGGCCAGGACCCCGACAGCACCTGGACCTCCATGGTCACCAGCGTCGAGTCCGCGATCGGCTGACCCCCCGGGTGCGGGCGGGGCGTGCGCGCCCCGCCCGCACCACCGGCACCACCCCGGGCCGCGCGCCCGCCCGCCGGGACCCGCGCCCGCCACCACCCGCACGAGGAGCAACGATGTCCGTCGGCACGAGCACCGCCGAGCACCCGCCCGGGACCCCGCCCGACCGGTCCGGCGACCCGGGCTCCCCGGAGCCCCGCGAGTCGCACGCCCGCGCGTGGCGCGGCCTCGGCTGGGGCTTCGCCGTGAAGCTCCTGCTGATGATGGTGGTCAACGCGGGCGGCCTGCTCGCGATCCTCTCGGCGTACCGGGCGGGGGCCTGGGTGGTGCTCGCCGCGCTGGTCGTGCTGCTCGCCGCGGCCGACTGGATCTACTTCGCCCGCCGCGCCCTGCCGCTGAAGTACCTGTTCCCCGGCCTGGTGTTCCTCGCCGTGTTCCAGATGTTCACGCTGCTCTACACGGGTTATGTGGCCTTCACCAACTACGGCACCGGCCACCTGGGCAGCATGCAGCAGGCCGTCGACGCCGCCCTGATCCAGGACGAGCGCCAGGTGGAGGGCTCGCCGGAGTACCCGCTCGCGGTGGTGCGGGACGGCGACGCGCTCGGGTTCGCGGTCAACGACGACGGCACCGTCCGGGTCGGAACCGCCGAGGAGCCGCTCGACGCGGTCGGCGGCGCGCAGGTCGACGACCGCGGCACGCCGGTCGCGGTGCCCGGCTGGGAGGTCGTGCCGCGGGCCCAGCTCTACTCCGACGCCGACCTGCAGGCCGAGGTCGTCGCGCTGCGCGTCCCGGTGTCCGACGACGCCGAGGACGGCTCGCTGCGCACCCGCGAGGGCTCGACCGCCGCGGTGTACACCTCGCGGCTGGTCTGGGACCCCGACGCGCAGACGATCACCAACACCGAGACCGGCGCCGTCTACAGCCCCAGCGACCGCGGGCAGTTCGTCACCGAGGACGGCGAGCGGCTGGCGGCCGGCTGGTACGTCAACGTCGGGTTCGACAACTTCGTCCGCGCCTTCACCGACGCGAGCTACGCGGGGCCGCTGCTCAAGGTGGCCGTGTGGACGTTCGCCTTCGCGATCCTCACCGTGCTCACCAGCTTCGGGCTCGGCCTGCTGTTCGCGCTGATCTACAACGACCCGCGCATCCGCGGCCGCAAGGTGCTCCGGACGCTGTTCATCCTCCCGTACGCGTTCCCGGCGTTCATGTCCGCCCTGCTGTGGCGCGGCATGCTCAACTCCGAGTTCGGCGTCGTCAACGACTGGTTCTTCTTCGGCGCGGACATCGGCTGGCTCTCCGACCCGTGGCTGGCGAAGGCCGCGATCCTCTGGGTCAACCTCTGGCTCAGCTACCCGTACTGGTTCCTGGTCACCACGGGCGCGCTGCAGGCGCTGCCGGGCGACGTCATGGAGGCCGCGCGGGTCGACGGCGCCGGGCGCTGGCGGCAGTTCCGGTCGATCACGCTGCCGATGCTGCTCGTGTCGACCGCCCCGCTCGCGATCGCGTCGTTCGCCTTCAACTTCAACAACTTCACGATCATCTACATGCTCACCGGCGGCGGACCGGCCTTCCCCGGCGCCAGCACGCCGATGGGGTCGACGGACATCCTGATCTCCGCGATCTACCAGATCTCCGGGGTCTCGGGCGGCCGGGCCGACTACGGCCTCGCCAGCGCCCTGTCCATCGTGGTGTTCGTCGTGATCGGCGTCGTCTCCGGCCTGGCGTTCCGCCGGACCCGCAAGCTCGAGGAGATCTGAGATGGCTCTCGCGAACCCCGCGCAGCGGACCGCCGCCCCGGCCGCCGGCCGCCCGACCCGCGCCCGCCGCGCGCGGTGGTGGGCGGAGATCGGCTGGAAGTACCCCGTCGGACTCGTCATCGTGTTCTACGCGGTCTTCCCGCTGGTGTACGCGCTGTCCGCGGCGCTCGACCCCTCCGGGTCGCTCGCCGGGTCGAGCTCGCTGTTCCGGACCATCGGCCTGGACAACTTCGTCGCGCTCGGCGACACCCTCTACTGGACCTGGGTCGGCAACACCCTGCTGATCGGCGGCGTCGCGTCGTTCGGCGCGGTGCTCATGGGCGCCGCCGCGGCCTACGCGTTCTCCCGGTTCCGGTTCCAGGGGCGGCGCGCCTCGCTCACCTCGCTGCTGATCATCCAGATGTTCCCGCAGACCGTGGCGTTCGTCGCCGTGTTCCTGCTGCTGATCTCGCTGGGCAACGTGATCCCCGCGCTGGGCGTCAACTCGCGGGTCGCGCTGATCTGCGTCTACCTGGGCGGCGCGCTCGGGGCCAACACGTTCCTCATGTACGGGTTCTTCAACTCCGTGCCCCGGGAGATCGACGAGGCCGCGCGCATCGACGGCGCGACCCACTCGCAGATCTACTGGCGGCTGATCATGCCGCTCGTGACGCCGATCCTCGCCGTCGTGGCGCTGCTCGCGTTCATCTCCGCGTTCGGCGACTTCATCCTGGCGCGCATCGTCCTGACGAGCGAGGAGAACTGGACGCTGGCGGTCGGGATGTACCAGTGGGTGTCCAACCAGCTGACCTCGCGGTGGGGGTTGTTCGCAGCCGGCGCGGTCGTCGGCTCGATCCCGGTGCTCGCGCTGTTCCTGTCGCTGCAGCGGTACATCGTCGGCGGCCTGTCCGCCGGCTCCGTGAAGGGCTGACGTGCCCGTAAGGTCAGGGGTCGTGGACACGACCGCGCGCCGACGCCCGACGATCCGCGACGTCGCCGCGGCCGCCGGAGTCTCCCGCGGGACCGTGTCCCGGGTGCTCAACGGCGGGCACTGGGTGTCCCCCGAGGCGCTCGCGGCGGTGCAGGAGGCCATCCGGTCCACCGGGTACTCCGCGAACCAGCACGCGCGCAGCCTCGTCACCGGCCGGTCGAACTCGGTGGCGTTCCTGCTGACCGAGCCGCAGCACCTGCTGTTCGAGGACCCGACGTTCTCGATCCTGCTGCGCGCGGCCGCCGAGGCCCTGGCCGCGCGGGAGATGCCGCTGCTGCTCATGGTCGCCGGCAGCCAGCAGGAGCGGCGGCGGCGGATCACCGACTACGTCGCGGCCGGGCACGTCGACGGCGTGCTGCTCATCTCGTCGCACCGGGGCAACCCCGTCGTCGGCGAGCTGCTGCGCCAGGGGGTCCCGACGATCGCCTGCGGCGAGCCGCTGGGGTACGAGGACCGCATCGGCTGGGTGTCCGCGGACGACGCGGGGGGCGCGCGCCGGATGACCGAGCACCTGCTGTCCCGCGGCCGGACCCGGGTCGCGACGATCACCGGGCCGATGGACACCCCGGGCGGGTTCCGGCGGCTCGCGGGGTACCGGTCCGCGCTCGGGGAGGCGTACGACGACGACCTGGTCGCGCACGGCGACTACACGCGCGCCTCCGGGCAGGCGGCCATGCGCGAGCTGCTGGAGCGCCGGCCCGACCTCGACGCCGTGTTCGTGGCCTCCGACCTCATGGCCGCGGGCGCGCTCGTCGCGCTCCGCGAGGCCGGGCGGTCCGTGCCGGGCGACGTGGCGGTCGGCGGCTTCGACGACTCCGGGCTCGCCGCGACGCTGGAGCCGGGGCTGACCACGATGCGGCAGCCGTTCGAGCGGATCGCGTCCGAGATGGTGCGGCTGCTGCTCGAGGTCGTCGAGGGGGCGGAGCCCGCCCGGATCACGCTGCCGACGTCGCTGGTGGAGCGGGCCTCGGCCTGACGCAGCCGCGCCTGCCACACTCGGGGCATGGCCGACCGTCACGCGCTGATGCTGCTCGACTCCGCGTCCCTGTACTTCCGGGCGTTCTACGGCGTCCCCGACTCGGTGAAGGCACCCGACGGCACGCCGGTGAACGCGGTGCGCGGCCTGCTCGACATGATCGCCCGGCTGGTCACCGACCACCGGCCCGACCGGCTCGTCGCCTGCTGGGACGAGGACTGGCGACCGGCGTTCCGGGTCGCGGCCATCCCGTCGTACAAGGCGCACCGCGCGGTCGGCGGGGCCGAGGCCGCGGCGGCCGCGTCGTCCGACGGCGTGGCGGTGGCCGAGGAGGTCCCGGACGCGCTGGCGCCGCAGGTGCCGGTCATCGCCGAGGTGCTGGCCGCCCTCGGCATCGCCCGCGCCGGCGCCGAGGGCTACGAGGCCGACGACGTGATCGGCACCCTCACCGCGCGGGAGGTCGCGCGGCCGGCGGGGGAGCGGTCGCCGGTGCTCGTCGTGACGGGCGACCGGGACCTGTTCCAGCTGGTCGACGACGAGGCGCCCGTGCGGGTGCTTTACACGATCCGGGGGATCAAGGACATCGAGGTCGTCGACGCCGCGCGGCTGCGGGAGAAGTACGCCGTGGCGTCGGGGAGCGCTTACGCCGACATGGCGGTGCTGCGCGGCGACCCGAGCGACGGCCTGCCCGGCGTGGCCGGCATCGGGGAGAAGACCGCCGCCGCGATGCTCGCGAAGTACGACGACCTGCCGGGGCTGCTCGCCGCGCGCGACGCCGGCGACCGCGGGCTGACCGCGACCCAGCGGCAGCGTCTCGTCGCGGCCGACGACTACCTGGCGGTCGCGCCCGGGGTCGTGCGCGTCGCGGCGGACGCGCCGGTCCGGCTGGCGGACGGCGCGCCGCCGGCGGGCCCGGACGCGTTCGCGCTGCCGCGCGAGCCCGTCGACGGTGCGGCCCTGGTCGACCTCACGGCCCGCTGGGGCCTGGAGTCGAGCGTCCGCCGAGTCCTGACGGCGCTCGCCGACCGCTGACGCGCGGCCCTGCGCGGTGCCCCCCGCGGCGGCGCCGTCCCCACCCGATTCTCGCGCCGCCACCCTCTCGATCGGGTGGCCACGCGAGAATCGGGTGGTCACCAGGTGCGGCCCGGACGGCCGGTGAGACCAGCGACGCGCCGGCGCCGGCGCGGCCGGGCGCGCGAGAAGGGGGTCACCGCCCCCCGGTGACCCCCTCCGCGGTGCGGCCGGCCCTGGATCCCCCCGGCCCGTCCGCACCGCCCTCCCGCGCCGGGCTGCGGCGCCCCAGGGAGCGGACGACCCCCGCGTCCGCGCCGCCGCCGCGCGCCCCGCGCGCCGACCCGCCGCGCCCGGTCCGGGCGCGGCGGGCGCGTCTCAGCGCACCTTCAGCACCCCGATCGTCAGCGTCGGCGTGTACCCGCCGTCGCCGGTGTACAGCGCGGTCACCGTGGTGGTCCGGCTGACGGCCGGCAGGGTGACCGTGGCGGAGCCCTCGGTCAGCGCGACGGTGGCGACGGGCTTGATGCCCGCCAGGACCGTCACCTTGCCGCCGGCGGCCGGGGCGCCCTCGGGCCCGGCGACCGTGATGGTCACCGCGGGCGTGGCTCCCCGGGAGACGGTCCACGACGGCGTGTCCAGGCTGATCGTCGGCACGGTCGCCAGCACCCGGTAGGAGCGCTGGGTCTGCGAGCCGTCGACGTCCGCGCTGCCCGTGTACACCGCGGTGAGGGTGTGCGACCCGGACTTCAGGTCGCGAGGCAGGGCGACCGTGGCGGTCGCCTGGTTCCCCTCGCCGGCGGTGAGCTCGCCGGTGGCCAGGACCGTGCCGCGCTCGCGGATCTCCACGGTGCCGGCCGGGACGGCGCCCTGGCCGGTGACGGTGACCGTCGCGCTGACCTCGGAGCCGTACCGGCCCGAGTTCTGCGACAGCGTGACCTTCGTGGTGGAGCCGGCCTTCTTCACGTCGACCTGCACCGCCGCCGACTCCGACCCCGCGAACGCCGCGGTGTCCGGCGTGAACACCGCCGTCAGCGCGTGCGACCCGCCGCCGAGCCGGACGGTCGCCGTGGCGGTCCCGCCGGAGACCGGGGCCGTCGCGACCTCGGTGCCGTCCGCGCGGAACGACACGGTGCCGGTGGCCTCGGCGGGGGACACGGTGGCGGTCAGCGTCAGGTCCTTGCCGACCTTCGCCGGCCCGGTGACCTTCAGCGTGGTGGTGGTCGCCACGGCCTCCGGCACGGCCACGTCGAGCACCTGGGCCCGCGTCGTCGGGTCGGCGTTGTGGCTGTGCAGCACCAGGAGCTGGTCGGCCGGGGCGGCCGTGGTGGCCGAGCGGTGCACGGTGAGCTCGGTGGCGTCGGACGCCGCGAACCACAGGGCGTCGGTCACGCCGCCGTCGAACCAGTACGGCGGGTCGAACGGGTCCACCGTGAACGGCTCGGCCGCGTCGACCCGGCCGCTCGGGTCGGCCGCGTAGTCCGAGGACGTCCAGACCGTGACGGCCGGGGTGGCGCCGGGCTCGAGGCCGAGCGCGGCGATCCCGACCGGCGCGACCAGCACCGAGTTGTCGAACACCGTGGTGTCCACGTCGCCGAACGCGCCGTTCACGCCCTGGACGTCGAGCACCTCGCCGGTGTCGTAGTCGAAGGTCGCGGCGACGGTGACGTCGGCGGCGTCGCTCAGCTTCTGCACGACGGTCTGGGCCTCGGGCGTGCCGTCCCGGTCGACGTCCCAGTCGATGACGGGGAGCACGGCCTGGCCGAGCGTCGCCCAGTCGCCGTCCACCGCGATGCCGACGCCGAGGTAGCCCTCGGCCGGGTCCCCGCCCGCGGCCGCCTGCTGCGGCGCGGTGGAGGTCCAGCCGACCCAGCGCAGGTCGCCCGAGGCCACCGCGGAGTCCGAGGTGACGAAGCCGGGCACGTCCTCGAGCTTCGGGCTGGTGGCCCCGAGGACCAGCGGCGCGACCAGCGAGGTCCAGCCGCCCGAGTCGACGCCCCGGCCCGAGAGGGTCAGCGCGGCGGTGCCGGCGCCGGCGTCCGCGAAGGACACCGGGTCGGCGGTCAGCTCGGAGACGAGCCGCGGCGCGGCCTGCACCGGCACCCGGAGCTCGGCGTCGCCCGAGGTCAGGACGAGCCGGCCGGACAGCGACGCCACGTACTCGCGCGGCACGCCGCCCTGGGTGGTCGCCTGCGTCGGGTCGATCTCCCGCTCCAGGGACGCCGGGTCGGCGGTGAGGGTCAGCGTGACCAGCCCCTGCTGGCCGGCGGGCACCGTCAGCGTCGCGGGGGAGGTGGTGATCGTCGCGCCGCCGGTGGTGGTGGCCGCGGCGAAGGCGGTGTCGTAGGTGACCGCCTCGGCGCCGGTGTTCTGCACGGTGACCGTCTTCTTCAGGGTGACGGGCTCGGCGGCCACGTCCACGACGCCGAAGGTCACGGACACCTGGTCCGGGTCCTCCGAGCCGTAGGCGAGCACGGTGTCCGCGACCGCGGCGCGGGCGTCGACCCGGCCGGAGCCGACCCGCTGCGGGCCGTAGGCCGTGCCGGACTGGTTCGCCCCGGTCCACACGTCGTGCGTGGCGGTGTTCATCACCGCGGCCTTGACCTGCGCGGGCGTCCAGCCGGGCTGGGTCGCACGGACCAGCGCCGCGATGCCGGCCACGTGCGGCGAGGACATCGAGGTGCCGGACAGCGACTGCGCGTCGGCGCCGGTGCCGGAGGCCGCCGAGAAGATCAGCGTGCCGGGCGCCGCGACGTCGGGCTTGATGATGCCGAGCGAGCCGTGCGCGCCGCGGGACGAGCCCGGGTTCAGCGCGTCGCCGATCTCGTCGGACGTGACCGAGGCCGCGAGCGACGGGCCGATGTGCGCGACGACGCCGCCGGCCTGGATCGACGGGAGCAGCGCGTCCGTGGACGACGCGGTGAGCTGCGCGCCGGGGATGGTCGCGTTGCCGGAGATGCCCGCGGAGAACACGGTCGACTCCGTGCCGATCAGCACGCCGACCGCGCCGGCGGCCTCGGCGTTGTTCCACCGGGCGACGGAGCCGCAGGCGCGGGTCGCGTCGTCGTCGTCCCACCACAGGTAGACGATGTTCCCGGTGATCTCCGCCGCGCGGTCGGTCAGCGGGGTGCAGCCGTCCACGCCGTCGCCCAGGTAGACGACCGGGGCGGTGACGTCCTCGGTCCCGGCGTAGGAGATGGAGTTCTGCGCGGCCCAGGTGCCGACGGCGGCCGGGTCGGGCGCCTCGGTGACCTCGACGCCGTCGTAGGTCTGCGGGCTGCCGACGGAGTTCGCGACGGTCAGGCCGGACGCCGCGGAGCCCGGCGAGCCGCCGACGTCCGTGATGTCCGAGGAGTTGCCCGCGCTGAGCACCGCGAGGGTGCCGAGGTCGGACAGCCGGTCGATCAGCAGGTTGTCCGGGTCGTCGGACGGGGTCGCGGAGGCGCCGAGCGACAGGTTGACCACGTCGAGGTGGTCGCCGAAGTCGCCGTCGCCGTCCGGGTCGGCGGCCCAGTCGAGGGCCAGGCCGGTGAGGTCCGTGGAGCCGCCGATGTCGCCGAACACCTTGAGGGCGTAGAGGCCCGCGCCGGGCGCGGAGCCCGGGCCGACCTGCCAGTCGGACAGGTCGGTGAGCGTGGCGTAGTCGCCGGTGAAGGTCGTGCCGTCCGGCTGGACGCCGTAGCCCGCCGCGGTGCCGGCGACGTGCGTGCCGTGGCCCGAGTTGTCCGACGTGTACAGGCTGTCGATCGGGTTGTCGTCCGGCGTCGGCGTCAGCGTGGCGCCCGGGAGCTCGGAGTTCGGGTCCGCGTCGTACAGCGGTCCGGCGAAGTCGTAGCCGCCCAGGTACTTGGCCGGGTCGAACAGGCCGTCGGGGACCGGCTGCGTGCCGTCCTCGCCGTACGCCTGCTGGTAGGCCTCGACCGTGCCGGGGCCACCGAAGTCGGCGTGCGTGTAGTCCAGGCCGGTGTCGATGACGCCGATCCGCACGCCCTCGCCGGTCTGGCCGGTGTCCTGCCACACCTGCAGCGCGCGGGTGAACGCGTCCGTGGAGGAGTTGTCGGCGGTCTTGGTGGTGACCCGGTACACCGCGACGACGTCGTCGGAGGCGGCCAGGTCCCGGACCTGCGCGGCGTCGCCCGTCACGAGCGTGCCCGCGACCAGGTTCGACAGCGTCGCGATCCGCTCGGGTGCGACCGCGGCGGTGCGGGCGGCCGGGTCGGACTCGGCGGGCACGACCGCCTCGGCGACCTGCTCGACCTGCGCGGTCGCGGCCTGGACCGCGGCCGCGTCGCCGCCGTCCTCCGCGACGTCGAGGCCCGAGGGGGCGTCGAGCTGCACGAACGCGGTGACGGTGCCCTCGGCGTCGGCGAGGCCGGAGGAGACCTTGCCCTCCGTGCCGGCGAGCACGTCGTCCGACGCGACCGGGTCGCCCGCGCCGGCGGCCAGGCCGGGGTCGAGCGGGAGCGGTGGCGACGCGGCGCCGGGCCCCGCGGCGGAGGCGGCGGTGCCCCCGAGCGTGGTGGTGGCGGCCAGCGCCAGGACGGTCAACGAGGCACGGAGCGAGCGACGCGTCATGGGAATCCGTTCGTCGGGCAGGATGCAGAGGTGCACCGCGGCATGACATGGCGTCATGTGCGACGGTGACTGCGGCCTCACGCTACAAACTTCTGGGCGATTCGTCACGGTTTCGCCACACATTGGCCTTCCAGCGCTTGCACAGGCGTCGCTAGCATGGGTGATCCGGGTCACCAGGCAGCGGCATCGTCGCCGCGCCGGCTGGGTGGCACGAGGGGGCCGCCGGGGCACCAGGGGTGTGGGGATCGCGTGAAGATCGCCCGCCGGATCGTCACGGGATCTTCGCGGGTCGGTCGCCGGGCCCTTGAAGGACCCCGAGGTCCGCTGCCTAACCTCGTCGACCGTGAGTGAACGCATGCCCGCCGCGCGGAGCTCGTCCCGCGGCAGGCACGCAGCCCCGCGCGTCGAGCGCGACCCCGCGGCACCGGCCACCGCGACGACACCCACGCCCGCCTTCCCCGGGGAGGTGGGCGCGGTCGTGCCCACCGGCCGGACCGACGCACCCCAGCCCGCCCCCGCGGGCTCCGGCGCGTCGACCGCCCCGTCCCCGATCGAAGGTGCAGCACCCCCGCCCGTGACGTCCTCCCTCCACGACACCAGCGCCCCCTCCCCGACCACCGCCCCCGCCGACGGCACCCCCTCCGCCGCCGGCGCCCCGGCCGTCGCGGCGACCCGCCGGGCCCGCGGCCGCCGCGCCGCCGGGCCCGCGCAGGACGGTCCCGCCGACGCCGCGACCCCGGTCGCGGTGATCGCCGTGACCCCGGCGGCCGACCGCGCTCCCGCGGACGCCGTCCGTGCCGACGCAGCCGCCCCCGCCGACTCGGCCGACGCCGTCGCTCCCGCCGACCCCACGCCGGCCCCCGCCGACGCGCTCCCGACCCGCCGGTCGTCCGCCGCCGCCGGCCGCCGCGCCGCCGCCCCCGGCGGTCGCCGCGCCGTCGCGCCCGCTGCGGCCCGCGGCTCGCACCGCGCCGAGGGGCGCCCCTCCGTGCGCACCCCCGCCCGCGGCGTGCCGGTCGCGGCCCTCGCCCCCGCGGAGGCGCCGAACCGCGCCGAGCGCCGCCGGCACCGCCCCCCGCGCCGGTCCGCGGCCCGCATGGCGCAGGGCGCCGTCGCCGTCGGGCTGGCCCTCGGCGTCGGCGGGTTCGCGATCGCGCCGGCCGCCGTGGGCGGCGCCTCCCTCGGGGCCGCCGGAGCGGCCACCGACGCCGAGCCCACCGCGGCGCCGAGCCCGGAGGAGACCGGCGCGACGCCGTCCCCGGCGGTCGTGCAGGAGCGCGGCGCCGCCGTGGTGTCCGCGTCGAGCACCGCCCTGGCGGCCGGCAACGCCAAGGCCGACGCGATCGCCGCGTCGGTCCCGGCCGATGCCACCGCGGCCCTCGACACCGCGGTCGCCGAGCTCGACACGCTGATCGCGGCGACCCAGGCGGAGCAGCCGGCGCTGAGCGCGCTGCAGCCGGCGACCGGCACCACGCCGGCGCCGGTGCTGTCCGGCGACGTGCTCGCGCAGGCGGTGGAGCAGGCCGGCTCCTCGGCGCTCGCCGACGCCGCTGCCGCCGACGGGGCCGTGTCCACGTCGGACGAGGACACCGCCGCGGACGGCGCGGCGGCGACCGCCTCCCCGTCGGCCCTGCCGACGGACGCCGCGGCGACGGCCGGCGCCACGGCCGACCCGGCCGAGGACGCCGACCCCACCACGGTCCGCCTCGCCGCCGCGCGCGACCGGGTCGCCACGCTGACCGCGGAGCTGCAGACGGTCACCCAGCAGACGCAGGAGGCGACCGCGGCCGCCGCTGCCGCCGCGGAGGCGGCCCGCAAGGAGGCCCAGCGGACGTCGCTCGAGGGCTACGCCAACGGCAAGATCCCGTCCTCCGCGCTGTGCGCGCTCGACTTCGCCCCGGGCCAGGAGCTGCGCTGCGACGCGGCCGAGGCGCTGGAGCAGCTGAACGTCGCCTTCACCCAGGCGTTCGGCATCCCGCTGGCGATCACCGACTCCTACCGGTCCTACGGCCAGCAGGTCGCGTGCCGGGCGCAGAAGGGCAACCTCTGCGCGACGCCGGGCACGTCGAACCACGGCGGCGGCGTCGCGATCGACCTCGGCGGGAACGCCTACTCCTTCGGCACCGACCAGCACGACTGGATGCTGGCGCACGCCGAGGAGTACGGCTGGACCCTGCCCGACTGGGCCCGCGCGACCGGTTCGAAGCCGGAGCCGTGGCACTGGGAGTACGTGGGCTGACCACCGGAGCGCGGGGTGCGTCGGCGGTCGGGGCGACCTACCGTGTGCAGCGCGGCAGCCGCCCGGCCGCCGCGCCACCACTCGTGAGGAGCCTCGACATGCCCACTCGCACCGCACGCACCGCCTGGAACGGCACCCTCAACGAGGGCGGCGGCCAGGTGGAGCTCACCAGCTCGAAGGTCGGCACCTACGACGTGTCGTTCCCGAAGCGCGCGGCCGACGAGGCCGGCGGCACCACCAGCCCCGAGGAGCTCGTCGCGGCGGCGCACTCGTCGTGCTACGCGATGCAGCTGTCCGCGCTGATCGGCGAGGCCGGCGGCACGCCCGAGTCCCTCGAGGTCTCCGCCGACGTGACGCTCAGCCCCGACCCCGCCGGCGGCTTCCGGATCAGCGGCATCGCCCTGACGGTCCGCGGCGAGGTCTCGGGCCTGGACGAGGCCGGCTTCCTCAAGGCCGCGCAGGACGCGAAGGCCACCTGCCCGGTCAGCAAGGCGCTCACCGGCACCGAGATCACGCTGGACGCCGCGCTCGAGTCCTGAGCGCCCGGCCCCGACGCCCCGTCCCGCCCCTCCGGGCGAGGCGGGGCGTCGCCGCGTCCCGGGCCGTGCGGCACGTCCGGGGCCTGGACGGGGCGCCACCCACCGCCCGGCCGGTGGAACACTGACCGCGTGCCGACCGCCACGTCCCTCCCCCCGGGCGCCGACCCCCGCACGCCGCAGGGCGCCGACGCCGCCGAGCTCGTCCGCGCGCTGCGCGCCGCCGTCGGGGGAGCGGTGGACGACTCCGCCCGCCGTCGCGCGGAGTACTCCACGGACGCGTCGAACTACCGCGTGGTGCCGTCCGTCGTCGTGTTCCCGCGCGACGTGGACGACGCGCTCGCCGCGCTCGACGTCGCCCGCGGCCTCGGCGCCCCGGTGACCTCCCGCGGCGGCGGCACGTCCGTCGCCGGCAACGCCGTCGGCACCGGCGTCGTCCTCGACTGGTCGCGGCACGTCAACCGGGTGCTCGACGTCGACCCCGAGGCCCGCACCGCGCGCGTCGAGCCCGGCGTCGTCATGGCGATGCTGCAGAAGGCGGCGGCACCGCACGGGCTGCGCTTCGGCCCGGACCCCTCGACCCAGGCCCGCGCCACCCTCGGCGGGATGATCGGCAACAACGCCTGCGGGCCCCGCGCGGTGGCCTACGGCCGGACCGCCGACAACGTGCTGGAGCTCGACGTCGTCGACGGGCGCGGCCGGCGGTTCACCGCCGCGAAGGGTCTCGACCCCGTCGACGGGCTGGACGCGCTGGTCCGCGCCGAGATGGCGACCCTGCGCACGGAGCTCGGCCGGTTCGGGCGCCAGGTGTCCGGCTACTCCCTCGAGCACCTGCTGCCGGAGAACGGGGCCGACCTGGCCAAGGCGCTCGTCGGCACCGAGGGCACCGTCGTCACCCTGCTCGGCGCGACGGTGCGCCTCGTGCCGGTGTCCGCGGCCCCGGTGCTCGTCGTGCTCGGCTACCCCGACATGGCCACGGCCGCCGACGCGGTCCCGGCCCTGCTCGCGCACCGGCCGCTCGCCATCGAGGGCATGGACGCCCGCCTCGTCGACGTCGTGCGCCGGGTCAAGGGTGCCGCGGCGGTCCCGCCGCTGCCCGAGGGCGCCGGCTGGATGATGTGCGAGGTCGGCGGCGACACGCTCGACGAGGCGCTGGAGCGGGCGCACGCGCTGGCGGCCGACGCCGGCACCCGCGCGGTCGGCGTGTTCCCGCCCGGGCCCGAGGCGGCGGCCATGTGGCGCATCCGGGAGGACGGCGCCGGCCTCGGCGGCCGGACGCCGTCGGGGGAGCAGGCCTGGCCCGGGTTCGAGGACTCCGCGGTGCCGCCCGAGCGGCTGGGCGCCTACCTGCGCGACCTCGAGGCGCTGATGGCGCGGCACGGCGTCGACGGCCTGGCGTACGGGCACTTCGGCGACGGCTGCGTGCACCTGCGGCTCGACGTCCCGATGGAGCGGTCCGGCGACCCGATGCGGGCGTTCATGACCGACGCCGCGCACCTCGTCGCGTCGCACGGCGGCTCGCTGTCCGGCGAGCACGGCGACGGGCGCGCCCGCTCCGAGCTGCTGCCGGTCATGTACTCCGAGAAGGCCATCGGCGCGTTCGAGGCGTTCAAGGCGCTGCTCGACCCGGACGACCTGCTGAACCCCGGCGTCCTCGTCCGCCCGCGCCCGCTCGACGCCGACCTGCGCCGCCCGCACGCCCGCCCGATCCCCGCGGGCCACGGCGGCTTCGCGTTCGGCCACGACCACGGCGACTTCACCACGGCGGTGCACCGGTGCGTCGGCGTCGGCAAGTGCCGCGCGGACTCGTCGGCGGCGGGCGGCTTCATGTGCCCGTCGTACCTGGCGACGAAGGACGAGAAGGACTCCACCCGCGGCCGCGCCCGCGTCCTGCAGGAGATGGCGAACGGCACCCTGGTGTCCCGCGGCTGGTCCTCGCCCGAGGTGCACGACGTCCTCGACCTGTGCCTGTCCTGCAAGGCGTGCTCCTCGGACTGCCCGGCGGGCGTCGACATGGCGCAGTACAAGGCCGAGGTGCTGCACCGCACCTACCGCGGCCGGCTGCGCCCGGTGAACCACTACGCGCTCGGCTGGCTGCCGCGGTGGACCCGGCTGGTCACCGGGGTCCCGGGGCTGGCGCGGCTGGCCAACGCCGCGCTGTCCGTCCGCCCGCTGGCGAAGGTCGTGCTGAAGCTCGGCGGCATGGACACCCGCCGGAAGATGGTGTCGTTCGCGCCGGGCCCGTTCCGCGCGCGCGTGCGCCGCGGCGAGGTCGCCGCGCGACGCGGGGCCGCGCCGACGGCCCAGGGCGCCGGGACCCTGTCGGTCACCGGCACCTCGGGCCGCCCGCCCGTGCTGCTGTGGACCGACTCGTTCAGCGACAGCCTCGCGCCGTCGGTGCCGGTCGCGGCCGTCAAGGTGCTGCGGGCCGCCGGCTACGAGGTGCTGGTCCCCGAGCACGACGCGTGCTGCGGCCTCACCTGGATCTCGACGGGGCAGCTCGACGGCGCGCGCAAGCGGCTCACCCACCTGCTCGAGGTGCTCGGGCCGTACGCGGTGAACGGCGTCCCGATCGTCGGCCTGGAGCCGTCCTGCACGGCTGTCCTGCGGTCCGACCTGCTCGACCTGCTGCCCGACGACCCGCGCGCCGTCGCGGTCGCCCGGTCCACACGGACGCTCGCCGAGCTGCTCACCGCGCCCGCGCCGATCGGGCCGGGGGAGCGGTGGCAGCTGCCGGACCTGTCGGACGTCACCGCGGTCGTGCAGCCGCACTGCCACCACCACAGCGTGATGACCTTCACCGCCGACCACACGCTGCTGACCGAGGCCGGCGCGTCGTTCTCGGAGCTCGCCGGCTGCTGCGGGCTCGCGGGCAACTTCGGCATGGAGGCCGGGCACTACGACGTGTCGGTCCAGGTGGCCGAGCGCGCGCTGCTGCCGGCGCTGCGGGCGGCGGCGCCCGGCGACGTGCTCCTGGCCGACGGGTACTCGTGCCGCACCCAGGCCGACCAGCTCGCGGACGTCCAGGGCGTGCACCTCGCGGAGCTCCTGGCGGCGCACCTGCCGGCGGCGACGGCGGAGCGGTAGGCGGCCGGCCAGCGGATTTGGGCCACGGCGTCGCGTGCCGTACTCTGGTCGCTGCCCAAGACCGCAGGTCGTCGGCTCCCGTGCTCGTCCCGCCTCCGCGGGGTGCGCCCGAGAGCCGCCCGAAGTCCCGCTCACGCGGAGGCCCGCGCAGGTGATCGAAGTTCGATGGTGGGGCGCGCGAGCGCCTCGACTGCGAGCCCCGGCGCCTGCGCCGGGGCTCTTTCCGTGCCGGGGCCGAGGACGACGCCCGGCGGCACCACCATCGGAAGGATTGCCATGGCGAGGCCGGACAAGGCAGCCGCAGTCGCCGAGCTCACGGAGCAGTTCCGTGACTCGAACGCGGCCGTGCTGACCGAGTACCGCGGGCTCACCGTCGCGCAGCTCAAGCAGCTGCGACGGTCGCTGAGCGGCAACGCGAACTACGCCGTGGTGAAGAACACGCTGACCGCGATCGCGGCCAAGGAAGCCGGCATCGAGGGGATCGCCGACGAGCTCAAGGGCCCGTCCGCCATCGCCTTCGTGACCGGTGACCCGGTCGAGGCCGCCAAGGGTCTGCGTGACTTCGCCAAGGCGAACCCCGCACTGGTCATCAAGGGTGGTGTCCTCGACGGGCGCGCCCTGACCGCTGCGGACGTCACCAAGCTCGCGGACCTCGAGTCCCGCGAGGTCCTGCTGGCCAAGGCGGCCGGTGCGATGAAGGCCAAGCTGTTCCAGACGGCTTACCTCTTCACCGCGCCCGCCTCGAAGGCCGTGCGCACCGTCGAGGCGCTGCGCGTCCAGCAGGAGACCGCCGACACCGCTGCCTGAGCCGTCCCGGCTCACGCGCTCCCCACACTGCCCCGCCCGGTCGACCTGACCGGCGAGGACCGAACGGAAGGAACCGCCATCATGGCGAAGCTCACCACCGACGAGCTCATCGAGCAGTTCAAGGGCCTCACCCTCATCGAGCTCTCCGAGTTCGTGAAGGCGTTCGAGGACGTCTTCGAGGTCACCGCCGCGGCCCCGGCCGCCGTGGCCGTCGCCCCCGCCGCCGGCGGTGCCGGTGCCGAGGCCGCCGCCGAGGAGGAGAAGGACGAGTTCGACGTCATCCTCGAGGCCGCCGGCGACAAGAAGATCCAGGTCATCAAGGAGGTGCGCGGCCTCACCTCGCTCGGTCTGAAGGAGGCCAAGGACCTCGTCGACGGCGCCCCGAAGCCGGTCCTGGAGAACGTCAACAAGGAGACCGCGGACAAGGCCAAGGCCGCCCTCGAGGGCGCCGGCGCCACCGTCACCCTCAAGTGACCCGCTCCGGGTGCGGCGCGCTCGCGCGCTGACACCCGGGTCGCCTCGCACGCAGGCCCGCACCCCCTCGGGGGTGCGGGCCTGCGTCGTGCCCGGGGGTGGGCGGCGCGCCCGGCCGCCCGGCCGACCCCCGGCAGCGCGAGCGAGTGAGGGACACGCCCAGCGAGCAGTCCGCGGGTACTCGCTCGACGCGTCGCGTACCCCCTCGACGCGCCGCGGAATGCCCGCGGGGGAGCGGGCGTTGCACACGCCCGGAGGCACGACGGCGTGCTCCGGCACGGACGGCCAGGCCCGCGACCAGGTGTGGCGCACGCCCCATACCACGGCGGGTGGACATGGCGCCACGTCTGTACTACGCTAGCGCTTTGCGCTGGCCTGTGCCCGCGACCCCGTATAACCCGCGCCCGACGGCATCGTAGTACGCGATGCCCGCAGGGCCTGTGGCCGGGGGGTCGCGAACCGCCGGGCCCGTCGCAGGGAACTCGATCTGCTGGGAAGGACCCCTCTTGGCTGCCTCGCGCACCTCCTCCGCAACGTCCGAAGCCATCGCGAACCGCACCATCTCCCGCCGCGTCTCGTTCGCCCGGATCGACGAGCCCCTCGAGGTCCCGGACCTCCTCGGGCTCCAGACGGAGAGCTTCGACTGGCTGCTCGGCAACGAGAAGTGGCAGGCCCGCGTCGCCGCCGCTCTCGAGAACGGCCGGCAGGACGTCCCGGAGACCGCTGGACTGGAGGAGATCTTCGAGGAGATCTCCCCCATCGAGGACTTCGGCGGCACCATGTCGCTGTCGTTCCGCGAGCACCGTTTCGAGCCGCCGAAGTACACGGCCGACGAGTGCAAGGAGAAGGACTTCACCTACGCGGCGCCGCTGTTCGTCACCGCGGAGTTCGTGAACTACACCACCGGTGAGATCAAGAGCCAGACGGTCTTCATGGGTGACTTCCCGCTCATGAGCGAGCGCGGCACCTTCATCATCAACGGCACCGAGCGCGTCGTCGTCTCCCAGCTCGTCCGCTCGCCGGGCGTGTACTTCGAGCGCGCCGCCGACAAGACGTCCGACAAGGACATCTTCTCGGTCAAGATGATCCCGAGCCGCGGTGCGTGGCTGGAGTTCGAGATCGACAAGCGCGACAACGTCGGCGTCCGCGTCGACCGCAAGCGCAAGCAGAACGCCACCGTGCTGCTCAAGGCGCTCGGCATGACCGAGTCGGAGATCCGCGAGGAGTTCGCGCAGTTCCCGGCCGTCATCGACACCCTGGAGAAGGACCACGTCCAGACCCAGGACGAGGCGCTGCTCGACCTGTACCGCAAGATCCGCCCGGGCGAGCCGCCGACCGTCGAGGCCGGCCGCGCGCTGATCGAGAACTTCTACTTCAACCCGAAGCGCTACGACCTCGCGAAGGTCGGCCGCTACAAGCTGAACAAGAAGCTCGGCATCGACGTGCCGCTCGGCGACTCGGTGCTGTCCAAGGACGACATCGTCGCCGCGATCAAGTACATGGCCGCGCTGCACGCCGACGTGGCGACCCTCCCGGGTCAGCGCAACGGCGAGGCCGTCGAGGTCCGCGTCGAGACCGACGACATCGACCACTTCGGCAACCGCCGCATCCGCGCCGTGGGCGAGCTCATCCAGAACCAGGTCCGCACCGGCCTGTCCCGGATGGAGCGCGTCGTGCGCGAGCGCATGACCACCCAGGACGTCGAGGCGATCACGCCGCAGACCCTGATCAACATCCGCCCCGTCGTGGCCTCCATCAAGGAGTTCTTCGGGACGTCCCAGCTGTCGCAGTTCATGGACCAGAACAACCCGCTCGCCGGCCTGACGCACAAGCGTCGCCTGTCCGCGCTGGGCCCGGGTGGTCTGTCCCGCGACCGCGCCGGCATGGAGGTCCGTGACGTCCACCCGTCGCACTACGGCCGCATGTGCCCGATCGAGACCCCCGAGGGCCCGAACATCGGCCTCATCGGCTCGCTCGCGACGTTCGGGCGGATCAACCCGTTCGGCTTCGTCGAGACCCCGTACCGCAAGGTCGAGTTCGGCCGCGTGACGGACGAGGTGCACTACCTCACCGCCGACGACGAGGACCGCTACGTCATCGCCCAGGCCAACGCGGCCGTGGACGCGAACGGCAAGTTCGCCGACGAGACCGTCCTGGTCCGCGTCAAGGGCGGCGACACCGAGGACGTCCCGGCCGAGACGGTCGACTACATGGACGTCTCGCCGCGCCAGATGGTGTCGGTCGCGACGGCCCTCATCCCGTTCCTCGAGCACGACGACGCCAACCGCGCGCTCATGGGCGCCAACATGCAGCGCCAGGCCGTGCCGCTGGTCCGCTCCGAGGCGCCGCTGGTCGGCACCGGCATGGAGTGGCGCGCGGCGGTCGACGCCGGCGACGTCATCGTGGCGAGCAAGCCGGGTGTGGTCACCGAGGTGTCGGCCGACCTCATCACGGTCGCCAACGACGACGCGACGACGAGCACCTACCGCGTGGCGAAGTTCCGCCGCTCGAACCAGGGCACGTCCTACAACCAGCGCGTGCTGGTCGACCAGGGCGCCCGCGTCGAGGTCGGCTCCGTGCTGGCCGACGGCCCGGCGACGGACGAGGGCGAGCTGTCCCTCGGCCGCAACCTGCTGGTCGCGTTCATGTCGTGGGAGGGCCACAACTACGAGGACGCGATCATCCTGTCGCAGCGCCTCGTGCAGGACGACGTCCTGTCCTCGATCCACATCGAGGAGCACGAGGTCGACGCCCGCGACACCAAGCTCGGCCCCGAGGAGATCACCCGGGACATCCCGAACGTCTCCGAGGACGTGCTGGCGGACCTGGACGAGCGCGGCATCATCCGCATCGGCGCCGAGGTCTCCGCGGGCGACGTGCTGGTCGGCAAGGTCACCCCGAAGGGCGAGACCGAGCTGACCCCGGAGGAGCGCCTGCTGCGCGCGATCTTCGGCGAGAAGGCCCGCGAGGTCCGCGACACGTCCCTCAAGGTGCCGCACGGCGAGTCCGGCACGGTCATCGAGGTGCGCACGTTCAACCGCGAGGACGGCGACGAGCTGCCCGCCGGCGTGAACGAGCTCGTCCGGGTGTACATCGCCCAGCGCCGCAAGATCACGGACGGCGACAAGCTCGCCGGCCGCCACGGCAACAAGGGCGTCATCTCGAAGATCCTCCCCGTCGAGGACATGCCGTTCCTCCCGGACGGCACCGCGGTGGACATCGTCCTGAACCCGATGGGTGTCCCCGGGCGCATGAACGTCGGCCAGGTGCTGGAGGTCCACCTCGGGTGGATCGCCAAGCAGGGCTGGAACGTCGAGCTGGCCGAGGGCGACCTGTCCTGGGTCGACGAGGTGCCCGACATCGCCAAGTCGTCGCAGCCGGGCGTCCCGGTCGCGACGCCGGTGTTCGACGGCGTGCCGGAGGAGACCCTGACCGGTCTGCTCGGCGCGACCCTGCCGAACCGCGACGGCGAGCGCATGGTCGGCGTGGACGGCAAGGCGCGGCTGTTCGACGGCCGCTCCGGCGAGCCGTTCCCGGACCCGGTGGCCGTGGGCTACATGTACATCCTCAAGCTGCACCACCTCGTGGACGACAAGATCCACGCCCGGTCGACCGGCCCGTACTCGATGATCACGCAGCAGCCGCTGGGTGGTAAGGCGCAGTTCGGTGGCCAGCGGTTCGGCGAGATGGAGGTGTGGGCCCTCGAGGCGTACGGCGCGGCCTACACGCTGCAGGAGCTCCTGACCATCAAGTCGGACGACATCCCGGGCCGCGTGAAGGTGTACGAGGCCATCGTCAAGGGCGAGAACATCCCCGACTCGGGCATCCCGGAGTCCTTCAAGGTGCTCCTCAAGGAGATGCAGTCCCTCTGCCTGAACGTGGAGGTGCTGTCCTCCGACGGCGTGTCGATCGACATGCGGGAGAACGACGACGAGGTGTACCGCGCCGCCGAGGAGCTGGGCATCGACCTCTCGCGCCGCCCGAACGCCGCGAGCACCGTCGACGAGATCTGACGCCGAGCGTCCGCCGGCCCCCTCACCGGGGCCGGCGGGCCGCCCGCACCCCTTGCAGCATCTCCATTCCGCCGGAACGAGGCGCCCCGCGCGCACCGGCATGCGAAGGAAGTAGGACCCCTTGCTCGACGTCAACGTCTTCGACGAGCTGCGCATCGGCCTGGCCACGGCCGACGACATCCGGACCTGGTCGCACGGCGAGGTCAAGAAGCCCGAGACCATCAACTACCGCACCCTGAAGCCGGAGAAGGACGGGCTCTTCTGCGAGAAGATCTTCGGCCCCACCCGGGACTGGGAGTGCTACTGCGGCAAGTACAAGCGCGTGCGCTTCAAGGGCATCATCTGCGAGCGCTGCGGCGTCGAGGTGACCCGTTCCAAGGTGCGTCGTGAGCGCATGGGCCACATCGAGCTGGCCGCGCCCGTCACGCACATCTGGTTCTTCAAGGGCGTGCCCTCGCGCCTCGGCTACCTGCTCGACCTCGCCCCGAAGGACCTCGAGAAGGTCATCTACTTCGCGGCGTACATGATCACGTGGGTCGACACCGACGGTCGCCAGGAGGACCTCCCGAACCTCCAGAACGAGATCGACCTGGAGCGCAAGGAGATCGCGGACCGCCGCGACAACGACATCAACACCCGCGCGTCGAAGCTCGAGGCCGACCTGGCCGAGCTCGAGGCCGAGGGTGCGAAGGCCGACGCGCGCCGCAAGGTCCGCGACTCGGCCGAGCGCGAGATGGCGCAGATCCGCAAGCGCGCGGACGCCGAGATCGAGCGCCTGGACACGATCTGGGACAAGTTCAAGAACCTCAAGGTCGCCGACCTCGAGGGCGACGAGCTGCTCTACCGCCAGCTGCAGGACCGCTACGGCAACTACTTCGAGGGCTCGATGGGCGCCGCGGCGATCCAGAAGCGCCTCGAGGCGTTCGACCTGGACGCCGAGGCCGAGAACCTGCGCGAGATCATCCGCACCGGCAAGGGCCAGCGGAAGACCCGTGCGCTCAAGCGCCTCAAGGTCGTCAACGCGTTCCTCACCACGACGAACTCGCCGACCGGCATGGTGCTGGACGCCGTCCCGGTCATCCCGCCGGACCTGCGCCCGATGGTGCAGCTCGACGGCGGCCGGTTCGCCACGTCCGACCTGAACGACCTGTACCGCCGCGTCATCAACCGGAACAACCGCCTCAAGCGGCTCCTGGACCTGGGCGCGCCGGAGATCATCGTCAACAACGAGAAGCGGATGCTCCAGGAGGCCGTGGACTCGCTGTTCGACAACGGCCGCCGCGGCCGCCCGGTCACGGGCCCCGGCAACCGCCCGCTGAAGTCGATCTCCGACATGCTCAAGGGCAAGCAGGGCCGGTTCCGCCAGAACCTGCTCGGCAAGCGCGTCGACTACTCGGGCCGTTCGGTCATCGTCGTCGGCCCGCAGCTCAAGCTGCACCAGTGCGGTCTGCCCAAGCAGATGGCGCTCGAGCTGTTCAAGCCGTTCGTGATGAAGCGCCTGGTCGACCTGAACCACGCGCAGAACATCAAGTCGGCCAAGCGCATGGTCGAGCGCGCGCGCCCGGTCGTGTGGGACGTGCTCGAGGAGGTCATCACCGAGCACCCGGTCCTGCTGAACCGTGCGCCCACGCTGCACCGCCTCGGCATCCAGGCGTTCGAGCCCCAGCTGGTCGAGGGCAAGGCGATCCACCTGCACCCGCTCGTGTGCGGCGCGTTCAACGCCGACTTCGACGGCGACCAGATGGCCGTGCACCTGCCCCTGAGCGCGGAGGCGCAGGCCGAGGCCCGCATCCTCATGCTCTCGAGCAACAACATCCTGAAGCCGTCGGACGGCCGTCCGGTGACCATGCCCTCGCAGGACATGATCATCGGCCTGTTCCACCTGACCTCCGACAAGGTGGACCCGGTCGGCGCGGGCCGGGCGTTCAGCTCGGTGTCCGAGGCGATCATGGCCTTCGACCAGGGCTCGCTGGACCTCAACGCGGTCGTCAAGATCCGCATGGAGGGCCTCGTGTTCGGCCCCGGCCAGGAGCCCGAGGGCTTCTCCGCCGACGAGCCGTTCCTGTTCGAGACCTCGCTCGGCCGGGCGCTGTTCAACGAGCTGCTGCCGGTGGACTACCCGTACGAGAACGGCGTCGTCGACAAGAAGCGCCTCTCCGTGATCGTCAACGACCTCGCGGAGCGGTACCCGAAGGTCGAGGTCGCCGCCTCGCTCGACGCCCTGAAGGAGGCCGGCTTCCGCTGGGCCACCCGCTCGGGCGTGACCATCGCGATCTCCGACGTGGCGGCGCCGACCGCCAAGCAGGAGATCCTCACCGAGCACGAGGCGCGCGCGGCGAAGGTGCAGGGCCAGTACGACAAGGGCCTCATCACCGACGACGAGCGTCGCCAGGAGCTCATCGAGATCTGGACGCAGGCCACCGACAAGGTCGCCAAGGCGATGCAGGAGAACTTCAACGCCCGCAACACCGTGTTCCGCATGGTCGGCTCGGGTGCGCGTGGTAACTGGATGCAGGTCCGTCAGATCGCCGGCATGCGCGGCCTCGTGGCGAACCCGAAGGGCGAGATCATCCCCCGCCCGATCAAGTCCAACTACCGCGAGGGCCTGTCGGTCCTGGAGTACTTCATCGCGACGCACGGCGCCCGCAAGGGTCTGGCGGACACCGCGCTGCGGACCGCCGACTCGGGCTACCTGACCCGTCGTCTGGTGGACGTCTCCCAGGACGTCATCGTCCGCGAGGAGGACTGCGGCACCGAGCGCGGCCTGACCATGCCGATCGGCGTGGCCACCGCGGACGGCTCGCTGCGCCGGCACGACAAGGTCGAGACCTCCGTCTACGCGCGGACCCTGGCCACCGCCGTCGAGATCGACGGCGAGGTCATCGGGAACTCGGGCGACGACGTCGGCGACGTCCTGCTCGACCGCCTGCTGGCGGCCGGCGTCGAGTCGCTCAAGGTCCGCTCCGTGCTGACCTGCGAGTCGCGCGTCGGCACCTGCGCGAAGTGCTACGGCCGCTCCCTGGCCACCGGCAAGCTGGTGGACATCGGCGAGGCCGTCGGCATCATCGCGGCGCAGTCCATCGGTGAGCCCGGCACGCAGCTGACGATGCGCACCTTCCACACCGGTGGTGTCGCGTCGGCCGAGGACATCACGCAGGGTCTGCCGCGTGTCCAGGAGCTCTTCGAGGCCCGCACCCCCAAGGGTGAGAGCCCCATCGCGGAGTTCTCCGGCCGCATCGCCATCGACGAGGCGGACCGGACGCGGCGCATCGTGCTGACGCCGGACGACGGCTCGGAGGAGATCGCCTACCCGATCACCAAGCGCTCGCGCCTGCTCGTGTCCGACGGCGACCACGTCGAGGTCGGCACGCAGCTGGTCCAGGGTGCGGTGGACCCGAAGAAGGTCCTGCGCATCCTCGGCCCGCGCGCCACGCAGAAGCACCTGGTGGACGAGGTCCAGGAGGTCTACAACTCCCAGGGCGTGGACATCCACGACAAGCACATCGAGGTCATCGTGCGGCAGATGCTGCGTCGCGTGACCGTGCTCGACTCGGGTGACACGGACCTGCTGCCGGGCGAGCTGGCCGAGCGCGGCCGGTTCGAGGACGCGAACCGCCGGGCGGTCGCCGAGGGCGGTCAGCCGGCCTCGGGTCGTCCGGAGCTGATGGGTATCACGAAGGCGTCGCTCGCGACGGACTCGTGGCTGTCGGCGGCGTCCTTCCAGGAGACGACCCGCGTCCTCACCGAGGCCGCGATGTCGGGCCGTTCCGACCCGCTGCTGGGCCTGAAGGAGAACGTGATCCTCGGCAAGCTGATCCCCGCCGGTACGGGCCTGCCCCGGTACCACGAGGTGTCGGTGGAGCCCACCGAGGAGGCGAAGGCCGAGCTGTACCCGTCCTTCGGCTACGACGAGATCGACTTCCCCGCCCTGGGCCTCGGCTCGGGCGAGGCGATCCCGCTCGAGGACATCGACTTCGGCGACTACCGCTGATCTCGAGCCTCACCGGTCCGAGGGGGTCCGCCGCGCTGGTCGCGGCGGGCCCCCTCGGGCGTGCGGGGGAGGGTCCGGGAACATCCGGGCCCGACCTCGTGTTGTGATCGACGTCCCACCAGCCGACCGTCACCAGGTGCTTTGACCCTGGGGTGACGGCCGAGTAACGTGGGACACCGTGCCCGCGCCGTCGGGCTCTCGCGCGCGCTCACGTGGTCACCACGTGCGTCGCCGGGTGGATCGCCCCCCACCGCACCTGCGTCCCCCTCCCGGGACCCGGTGTGCGGAGCAGGACGGGGTCGACACGCCCGGGTGCGGGGGCCGGAGCGGGACGCAAGACCTCTCGGGGTAGTCGCGCGACGGGGGACGATCCGGACCATTGCCGGCCGTCCAGGGTGACGGGTGCCGGTCAGACCAGACTCATCAACAAGACGGAGACGTAGTGCCTACGATCCAGCAGCTGGTCCGCAAGGGCCGGCAGGCGAAGACGAACAAGTCGAAGACGCCTGCCCTCAAGGGCAGCCCGCAGCGGCGCGGTGTGTGCACCCGCGTCTACACGACCACCCCCAAGAAGCCGAACTCGGCTCTGCGGAAGGTCGCGCGCGTCAAGCTCTCCTCGGGCATCGAGGTCACCGCGTACATCCCCGGTGAGGGCCACAACCTGCAGGAGCACTCGATCGTGCTCGTGCGCGGCGGTCGTGTGAAGGACCTCCCCGGTGTGCGCTACAAGATCATCCGTGGTGCTCTGGACACCCAGGGCGTGAAGAACCGTAAGCAGGCGCGCAGCCGCTACGGCGCGAAGAAGGGCTGAACCGATGCCTCGTAAGGGTCCCGCCCCCCGCCGGCCGCTGATCGTCGACCCGGTCTACGGCTCGCCGGTCGTCACGCAGCTCATCAACAAGGTCCTCCTCGACGGCAAGAAGTCCGTCGCCGAGGCCATCGTCTACGGCGCGCTCGAGGGCGTCCGCGAGAAGACCCAGGGCGACCCGGTCGTCGTGCTGAAGCGCGCGCTGGACAACGTCCGCCCGTCGCTCGAGGTCCGCTCCCGCCGCGTCGGTGGCGCCACCTACCAGGTCCCGGTCGAGGTCCGCCCCGTCCGCCAGACCACCCTCGCGCTGCGCTGGCTCACGGACTACTCGCGGGCCCGCCGCGAGAAGACCATGACCGAGCGCCTCATGAACGAGATCCTCGACGCCAGCAACGGCCTGGGCGCCGCGGTCAAGCGCCGCGAGGACATGCACAAGATGGCCGAGTCCAACAAGGCGTTCGCCCACTACCGCTGGTAATCCCAGCTGTAGCGCGGACCCCACTACCGAGGGGCTGAACCTGTGGCACTGGACGTGCTCACGGACCTGCACAAGGTCCGGAACATCGGCATCATGGCGCACATCGATGCCGGCAAGACCACGACGACCGAGCGGATCCTGTACTACACGGGCGTCAACTACAAGATCGGCGAGACCCACGACGGGGCGTCGACCACGGACTGGATGGAGCAGGAGCAGGAGCGTGGCATCACGATCACGTCCGCTGCTGTGACCGCCTTCTGGAACAAGGGCAAGTCGAACGAGACGCAGATCAACGTCATCGACACGCCCGGTCACGTGGACTTCACCGTCGAGGTGGAGCGCTCGCTGCGCGTGCTCGACGGCGCGGTCGCGGTGTTCGACGGCAAGGAGGGCGTGGAGCCCCAGTCGGAGACCGTGTGGCGCCAGGCCGACAAGTACGAGGTCCCCCGCATCTGCTTCGTCAACAAGATGGACAAGCTGGGCGCGGACTTCTACTTCACGGTCGACACCATCGTGAACCGCCTCAAGGCCAAGCCGCTGGTGCTCCAGCTGCCGATCGGCTCCGAGAACGACTTCATCGGCGTCGTCGACCTGGTCGAGATGCGCGCGCTCGTGTGGCGCGGCGAGACCGAGATGGGCGCGAAGTACGAGATCGAGGAGATCCCGGCCGACCTCCAGGAGCGGGCGGACCAGTTCCGCGCCGAGCTGCTCGAGGCCGTCGCCGAGACCGACGACGAGCTGCTCGAGAAGTTCCTGGGCGGTGAGGAGCTCACGGTCGCCGAGATCAAGGCCGGCATCCGCAAGCTCACCATCGCCGGCGACGCGTACCCGGTCCTGTGCGGCTCGGCGTTCAAGAACAAGGGCGTCCAGCCCATGCTCGACGCCGTCGTCGACTACCTCCCGTCGCCCCTCGACGTCCCGGCCATCCAGGGCCACGACGTCAAGGACCCGGAGCTCGTCATCGAGCGCCACCCGGACGCCACCGAGCCGTTCTCGGCCCTGGCGTTCAAGATCGCGGCGCACCCGTTCTTCGGCAAGCTCACCTTCATCCGGGTGTACTCGGGGAAGGTCGTGCAGGGCGCCCAGGTCATGAACTCGACCAAGGGCAAGAAGGAGCGCATCGGGAAGATCTTCCAGATGCACGCCAACAAGGAGAACCCGGTCGACGAGGCCACGGCTGGCCACATCTACGCGTTCATCGGCCTGAAGGACGTCACCACCGGTGACACCCTGTCGGACTCGAACGCGCAGGTCATCCTCGAGTCGATGACCTTCCCCGAGCCGGTCATCGACGTGGCCATCGAGCCCAAGACGAAGGCCGACCAGGAGAAGCTCTCCACGGCGATCCAGAAGCTCGCCGAGGAGGACCCGACCTTCCGCGTCCGCCTGGACGAGGAGACCGGCCAGACCGTCATCGGCGGCATGGGCGAGCTCCACCTCGACATCCTCGTCGACCGCATGCGTCGCGAGTTCAAGGTCGAGGCCAACGTCGGCAAGCCGCAGGTGGCGTACCGCGAGACGATCCGCCGCAAGGTGGAGAAGATCGACTACACCCACAAGAAGCAGACGGGTGGCTCGGGCCAGTTCGCGAAGGTCCAGATGACCTTCGAGCCGCTGGAGTCCGAGGACGGCGAGCTGTACGCGTTCGAGAACGCGGTCACCGGTGGTCGCGTCCCGCGCGAGTACATCCCGTCGGTCGACCAGGGCATCCAGAGCGCCATGCAGCTCGGCGTGCTGGCCGGCTTCCCGCTGGTCGGCATCAAGGCCACGCTGCTCGACGGTGCGGCGCACGACGTCGACTCGTCCGAGATGGCGTTCAAGATCGCCGGCTCGATGATCCTCAAGGAGGCCGTCCGCAAGGCGGACCCGGTCCTCCTCGAGCCGGTCATGGCCGTCGAGGTGCGGACGCCCGAGGACTACATGGGCGACGTCATCGGCGACATCAACTCGCGTCGCGGCATGATCCAGTCCATGGAGGACGCGACGGGCGTGAAGGTGATCCGCGCCCAGGTGCCGCTCTCCGAGATGTTCGGCTACGTCGGCGACCTGCGGTCCAAGACCCAGGGTCGTGCGGTGTACTCGATGCAGTTCGACAGCTACGCCGAGGTTCCTCGGAATGTTGCCGACGAGATCATCAAGAAGACCCGGGGCGAGTAGTCCCACAGGTCGAACCAAGAACGACCACCCAAACCGACCCGTAGGACCGCACGTCCGCGGGGGGCCGCAGTGCCCCCCGCATCGTTCGGCAATCTCTACACCAGAGTCCTGAGGAGGACCCAGTGGGCAAGGCGAAGTTCGAGCGGACCAAGCCGCACGTCAACATCGGGACCATCGGTCACGTCGACCACGGCAAGACGACGCTGACCGCTGCCATCTCGAAGGTGCTGCACGACAAGTACCCGGAGCTGAACCCCTTCACGCCGTTCGACGAGATCGACAAGGCGCCCGAGGAGAAGCAGCGCGGCATCACGATCAACATCGCGCACGTCGAGTACCAGACGGAGAAGCGTCACTACGCTCACGTCGACGCGCCGGGTCACGCCGACTACATCAAGAACATGATCACGGGTGCGGCGCAGATGGACGGCGCCATCCTCGTGGTCGCCGCCACCGACGGCCCGATGGCCCAGACGCGCGAGCACGTCCTGCTCGCCCGCCAGGTCGGCGTGCCCTACCTGCTCGTGGCGCTCAACAAGTCCGACATGGTCGACGACGAGGAGATCCTCGAGCTCGTCGAGATGGAGGTCCGCGAGCTGCTGTCGTCGCAGGGCTTCGACGGCGACAACGCGCCGGTCATCCGCGTCTCCGGCCTGAAGGCCCTCGAGGGCGACGCCCAGTGGGTCAAGTCGGTCGAGGACCTGCTGGACGCCGTGGACGAGTCCGTCCCGGAGCCCGTCCGTGACATGGACAAGCCGTTCCTCATGCCGATCGAGGACGTCTTCACGATCACCGGTCGTGGCACCGTCGTCACCGGCAAGGTCGACCGCGGCAAGCTGCAGATCAACTCCGAGGTCGAGATCGTCGGCATCCGCCCGGCGCAGAAGACCACGGTCACCGGCATCGAGATGTTCCACAAGCAGATGGACGAGGCGTGGGCCGGCGAGAACTGCGGCCTCCTGCTCCGTGGCACCAAGCGTGAGGACGTCGAGCGCGGCCAGGTCGTCGTGAAGCCGGGCTCGATCACGCCGCACACCGAGTTCGAGGGCCAGGTCTACATCCTGGCCAAGGACGAGGGCGGGCGTCACAACCCGTTCTACTCGAACTACCGTCCGCAGTTCTACTTCCGGACCACGGACGTCACCGGCGTCATCACGCTGCCCGAGGGCACCGAGATGGTCATGCCCGGCGACAACACGGAGATCTCCGTGACGCTGATCCAGCCCATCGCGATGGAGGAGGGCCTCGGCTTCGCCATCCGCGAGGGTGGCCGCACCGTCGGCTCGGGCCGCGTCACCAAGATCATCAAGTGATCTGACCCCTCCGGGGGACACCGCTCGACCGGGAGGGCCCGGGTGCTTCGGCACCCGGGCCCTTCTGCGTGCCCGGACCCCGGATGGGTGACGCTTCAACCAGTCGGCGAGAAACCGTCAGCACGGTCGGGATCGCGACGATGGGAAGGCTGCCCCGTGCAGCCAACTCCTGAGGAGCACCGTCCCGTGAGCGCCCGCCCGTCGTCCCGCCCGTCCGCCGTCCGTCGCGGCGCCGGCGGCATCGCCGCGAAGATCCTGCTGTCCGTGGCGATCATGGCCGTCGTCGCCCTCGCGACCGGCCTGCTCGCGGTCGCCCGCCTCGGGTCGCTCGACGACCAGGTGCAGCGGATCCAGGCGGAGAACGTGCAGCGACTCGACGCGCTCGTCGGTATCCAGCAGAACCTCGCGGCCACCTACAAGGGCACCATCCGGTACACCACGCCGGGGGAGACCCTCGGCTCGGACGAGGCGCTCCAGCAGACGCTCGCCGCGGAGGACGGCGTCACCGAGGCCCTGGCGCGGTACACGGCCCTCCCGGACGCCGACCCGGCGTGGCAGGAGAACGTCGACGCGTTCGAGGCCGCGTGGACCGGGTACCTCGACCTGTTCAACACCGAGGTGCTCGGGCAGCCGGCACCGGCCGGGTACACCTCGCCGACCGTCGACGAGCTCGTGGCGACGTTCAACGCGGCCGAGGCGTCGCTCGCCGAGACGGCCGACGCCCTCGGCGACTACGAGGTCACGCTGACCACCGAGGCGTCGACCGCCGCGCACACCCAGGCCGCGGAGTCCCGGGTGCTCGTGATCGTGCTGCTGCTCGCCGGCGTGGCGGGCGCCGTCGTCGTCGCGCTGCTCGTCGGCCGCAGCACGGCCCGCCGGGTCGCCCAGGTCCGGGACGTCCTCGAGGCGCTGGCCGAGGGCGACCTGGCCGAGCGCCCTGTGCCGGACGGCGCCGACGAGATCGGGCAGATGGGCCGCGCCGCCGCCCGTGCCGCGGTCAGCCTCCGCCAGACCGTGCACACGCTCGCCGAGAGCTCGGCCGCCCTCGACCGGGGCTCCGCCGCGCTGCTCGACCGGGCGCACGAGATCGCCGGCACCTCCGAGGCCACCACCGACCAGACCCGCGCCCTCGGCGTCGCGGCGAAGGACGTCTCGGCGAACGTCCTGACCGTCGCCACCGGCGCCGAGCAGATGGGCGCGGCGATCCGGGAGATCTCGCAGTCCGCGCAGGAGGCCGCTCGGGTGGCGAACCAGGCCGTGGCGTCCGCCGAGCAGACGAACGCGACCGTCGGCAAGCTCGGGGAGTCGTCCGCCGAGATCGGCAACGTCGTCAAGGTGATCACCACGATCGCCGAGCAGACCAACCTCCTCGCCCTCAACGCCACCATCGAGGCCGCCCGGGCGGGGGAGGCCGGCAAGGGGTTCGCGGTCGTCGCGTCCGAGGTCAAGGAGCTGGCCCAGGAGACCGCGCGCGCCACCGAGGACATCGCGACCCGCGTCCGCGCCATCCAGGAGGACAGCACCGAGGCCGCGGGCGCCATCGCGGGCATCGCGGAGGTCATCGCGCGGATCAACGACTACCAGGCCACGATCGCCAGCGCCGTCGAGGAGCAGAACGCCACGACGACCGAGATCAGCCGCAGCATCGCGCAGACCGCCACGGGCGCCACCCAGATCGCCGCGGGCATCGACGACGTCGAGGCCCAGGCGGCCGTCACCTCCGGCAGCGGCGAGGCCACCCGCGCCCAGGCCGAGCACCTGTCGCAGCTGGCGGGCACCCTCACGACGACGGTCACCCGCTTCCGCCTCTGACCGCGGGGGCGCGTGGCCGGCGCCGGGGTGCGCCGAGCGCGGTCGTTCCAGCCGAGCGGGGTCGTCGGATCGACCGCGCTGGGCGGGGCCTGCCGCGCTCGGCGGGAACTACCGCGCTGGGCGGCGCGACGCGATCGGCGGGAACTACCGCGCTGGGCGGCGGGACGCGATCGGCCTGGGGACGACCGCTTCCTGCGAGGGTGGGGGTGGCACGGTGGTCGCATGACCAGCACGCGTGACCGGACGGGCCCGGCGCCGCTGCTCACCCCCGCGCTCCTGCGCGCGCGAGGCGAGGACGTCGACGGGCTGGCGCGGGGCGCCCGCCAGGGCGCGCTGCACCGGGTGCGACGAGGGGTGTACTGCCCCGCCTCGTCGTGGGACGCGGCCGACGAGGCGCACCGGCACCTGCTGCGCGTGCAGGCCGCGGCGGGCGCCCTGCAGGACCCCGTCTTCTCGCACCGGTCCGCCGCGGCAGTCTGGGGCCTGCCTCTCATCGGCCCCTGGCCCCGGGACGTCGAGGTGGTCGCGCCGTCGTCGTCCGGCGGCCGGTCGGCGCCGGGCGTCCGACGGCGCACAGCTGCTCCGGTACCCACCCCGGTCCTTTCGAGGGGGCTGCCCGTCACCGACCTGAGTCGGACCGTGGTCGACCTGGCGTGCACCGAGCCGTTCGCGGCGGCGGTGGTCGCCGCCGACCACGCGCTCGGCCGCCTGGGCCTCGACCTCGACGCCGCGCGCGCGGTCCTCGCCTCCCGCGGGTCGGCGCGCGGGGTGCGGCGCGCTCGCGAGGTCCTCGCGTTCGCGGACGGTCGGTCCGAGTCACCGGGGGAGTCGCTCAGCCGGGTGCGCATGCGGGAGGTCGGCGCCCCGGTGCCGGTGCTGCAGCAGGAGCTGCGAGACGGCGAGGGGTTCGTCGCCCGGGTCGACTTCTGGTGGGCCGAGCACCGCCTCGTGGGGGAGTTCGACGGTCGGCTCAAGTACCGCGCCGACGGTCCGCGGGACAGGCGGTCCGTCGAGGAGCGGGTGTGGGCGGAGAAACGGAGGGAGGACCGCATCCGGTCACACGGGGTGCGTGTGATCCGGTGGACCTGGCAGGACGCGTTGGACCCGGACGCCATGCGCCGAGTGCTCGGTGCCGCGGGCCTGCTCCGCCTCGGGCCGGGTCGCCGAGCCCGATAGCCGGCGTCGAGAGCGGGAGCCGCCATCGAGCGCGGTAGGCCCAGTCGAGCGCGGTAGGCCCAGCCGAGCGCGGTAGGCCCGGCCGAGCGCGGTACCTTGAGCTACCGCGCTCGACCGGAGGTACCGCAGTCGCCAGCAGGGGTCGCCCGCGGCGGCGCCAGCGGAGGGCGACCGGCGACCGGCGCCCGGCGGCCCTCGCAGGGCGGCGGGGCGGGCCCGGCGGTGGCCCGGCGCGTGATCACGCGGGTGTGACGCAGGTCCGGTTGGACCTTTCGGGTCCCGGCTGGCACACTAGACAAGTTGCCCGACGACGGGGGTGTCTGCGCGCGTGCGCTCGGACGCCCCGAGGAACGGGCACGGGACGCGTGCGAGTCCAGCTCACAGCCCGGGGTCACCCGGCGTCGGACTCATCACCAAACGAACGACCTCGTCCCGGCCGGCGCGCGCCCTGCGCACCCGGACGGGACCGGCGCTGAGGAACGTCGCGAAAAGCGACACGCCCGAGCGCGGGGGTCGGACTCCAGTAGTTCGAGAGAGAGAAGCAGACGACGCCATGGCGGGACAGAAGATCCGCATCCGGCTCAAGTCCTACGACCACGAGGTCATCGACAGCTCGGCGCGCAAGATCGTCGACACGGTGAGCCGCGCTGGTGCGACGGTCGTGGGCCCGGTGCCGCTCCCGACGGAGAAGAACGTCTTCGTCGTCATCCGGTCGCCCCACAAGTACAAGGACAGCCGCGAGCACTTCGAGATGCGCACGCACAAGCGGCTCATCGACATCATCGATCCCACGCCGAAGGCGGTCGACTCGCTCATGCGTCTCGACCTGCCCGCGGACGTGAACATCGAGATCAAGCTCTGACGCTGGGAAGGAACTGATTTCATGGTTACCCAGCAGAACGCGCGCCCCGTCACGGCGGTGCTCGGCACGAAGCTCGGCATGACGCAGGTGTGGGACGACAACGGTCGTCTCGTCCCCGTCACGGTCGTCTCGGTCGGCACCAACGTCGTGACCCAGGTGCGCTCCGCTGAGGCCGACGGCTACGCCGCGGTTCAGCTGGCCTACGGCCAGGTGGACCCGCGCAAGGTCACGAAGCCGCTGAAGGGCCACTTCGAGAAGGCGGGGGTCACCCCCCGTCGGCACGTGGCCGAGATCCGGACGCCGGACGCCGCCGAGTACACGCTCGGCCAGGAGATCACCGCGGAGGCCTTCGCGGCCGGCGCGCTGGTCGACGTCATCGGCACCACCAAGGGCAAGGGCACCGCCGGTGTCATGAAGCGCCACGGGTTCTCCGGCGTGGGCGCCTCGCACGGTGCGCACCGCAACCACCGCAAGCCGGGCTCGATCGGTGGCGCCTCGACGCCGTCGCGCGTGTTCAAGGGCCTGCGGATGGCCGGTCGCATGGGCCACGCCCGCCAGACCACCCAGAACCTGACCGTCCACGCGGTCGACGCCGAGAAGGGTCTGCTGCTGCTCAAGGGCGCGGTTCCGGGCCCGAAGCGGGGCGTCGTCGTCGTGCGTACCGCCGTGAAGGGGGCATGAACCACATGTCCGAGACGCTGACCGTCGACGTGCTCGACGCCCAGGGCAAGAAGGCCGGCACGGCCGACCTGCCCGGTGAGGTGTTCGACGCGCAGACGAACGTCCCGCTGATCCACCAGGTGGTCGTCGCCCAGCTCGCCGCCGCGCGCCAGGGCACCCACGACACCAAGACCCGCGGCGAGGTCCGCGGTGGTGGCAAGAAGCCGTACAAGCAGAAGGGCACCGGCCGCGCCCGCCAGGGTTCGACCCGTGCGCCGCAGTTCGCCGGCGGTGGCACCGTCCACGGCCCGACCCCGCGCGACTACTCCCAGCGGACCCCGAAGAAGATGAAGGCCGCGGCGCTCCGCGGTGCTCTCTCGGACCGCGCCCGCGCCGGCCGCGTCCACGTCGTCACCGGCTTCGGTGTCAACGAGGCGCCGTCGACCAAGGCCGCGCTGCAGGTCCTGGACACGCTGTCCGGCCGCAAGCACGTCCTCGTGGTCGTGGAGCGCGCGGACGAGCTGGCCTGGAAGTCGCTGCGGAACGTCGAGCGGGTGCACCTGCTCGTCGCCGACCAGCTCAACACCTACGACGTGCTCGTCTCCGACGACGTCGTGTTCACCCAGGGCGCGCTCGACACGTTCCTCGCCGGTCCCGTCAAGGGCCGCGGCGCGACCGCCGTCGCGACGTCGTCCGAGGCCGAGGAGGACGCCAAGTGACCGCCGTCGCCAAGGACCCCCGCGACATCCTGATCGCGCCGGTCGTCTCCGAGAAGAGCTACGGGCTGCTCGACGAGGGCAAGTACACCTTCATCGTCGACCCGCGCGCGAACAAGACCGAGATCAAGATCGCCGTCGAGCAGGTCTTCTCGGTCAAGGTCGACTCCGTGAACACGATCAACCGCAAGGGCAAGACGCGGCGGACGAAGTCGGGCATCGGCAAGCGCAAGGACACGAAGCGCGCGATCGTCACCCTCCGCGAGGGCACGATCGACATCTTCGGCGGACCGGTCGGCTGACCGGGCCCGAGAGCAGATTGAGGACAGATCCCCATGGGAATCCGTAAGTACAAGCCGACGACGCCGGGGCGCCGCGGCGCGAGCGTCGCCGACTTCGTCGAGATCACGCGCTCCACGCCGGAGAAGTCTCTGGTCCGCCCGCTGCACAAGACCGGTGGTCGCAACTCGACCGGCCGCGTCACCATGCGGCACCAGGGTGGTGGCCACAAGCGCGCCTACCGCGTGATCGACTTCCGTCGTCACGACAAGGACGGCGTGCCGGCCAAGGTCGCGCACATCGAGTACGACCCGAACCGCACGGCGCGCATCGCGCTGCTGCACTACGCGGACGGCGAGAAGCGCTACATCATCGCGCCGAACAAGCTGAAGCAGGGCGACGTCGTCGAGAACGGCGCCGGTGCCGACATCAAGCCCGGCAACAACCTGCCGCTGCGCAACATCCCGACCGGTACCACGATCCACGCCATCGAGCTCAAGCCCGGTGGCGGCGCCAAGATCGCCCGCTCCGCGGGTGCCTCGGTGCAGCTGGTCGCGAAGGACGGGCCGTACGCGCAGCTCCGCATGCCGTCCGGCGAGATCCGCAACGTCGACCTGCGCTGCCGCGCCACGGTCGGCGAGGTGGGCAACGCCGAGCAGTCGAACATCAACTGGGGCAAGGCCGGCCGCATGCGCTGGAAGGGCAAGCGCCCCTCGGTCCGCGGTGTCGCGATGAACCCGATCGACCACCCGCACGGTGGTGGTGAGGGCAAGACGTCCGGTGGTCGTCACCCGGTGAGCCCGTGGGGCCAGCCGGAGGGCCGCACGCGTCGTCCGAACAAGCCGAGCGACAAGCTCATCGTCCGTCGCCGCCGCACCGGCAAGAAGCGCTGATAGGGAGCCGGGAGACATGCCTCGCAGCCTGAAGAAGGGGCCCTTCGTCGACGGGCACCTGCAGAAGAAGGTCGACGTTCAGAACGCCGCCGGCACCAAGAACGTCATCAAGACGTGGTCGCGTCGTTCGATGATCACCCCGGACTTCCTGGGCCACACGTTCGCGGTGCACGACGGCCGCAAGCACACGCCGGTGTTCGTGACGGAGTCGATGGTCGGGCACAAGCTCGGCGAGTTCGCCCCGACGCGCACGTTCCGCGGCCACGAGAAGGACGACCGGAAGGGCCGTCGCCGCTGACCCCCGGGTCAGCTGAGCGACTGCCCTGACGGCAGAGACAGAAGGCAGGACAGCAATGGAAGCCAAGGCGAAGGCGCGGTTCGTCCGCGTCACGCCCCAGAAGGCCCGGCGCGTCGTGGACCTCATCCGTGGCAAGCAGGCCGGCGAGGCCGTGTCGACGCTGAAGTTCGCGCCGCAGGCCGCGGGCGAGACGGTCCTCAAGGTCGTCGAGTCCGCGATCGCGAACGCCCGCGAGGGCGCCAAGCGCGCCGGTGAGCGCTTCGACGAGGGCAACCTCTACGTGGCCGAGGCGTTCGTGGACGAGGGTCCGACGCTGAAGCGGTTCCGCCCCCGGGCGCAGGGCCGCGCGAGCCAGATCCTCAAGCGCACGAGCCACATCACCGTGGTCGTCGCCGAGCGTGAGACGAAGGGAAGGGCCTGACAGTGGGACAGAAGGTCAACCCGCTCGGGTACCGCCTGGGCATCACGACCGACCACCGCTCGCGGTGGTTCGCCGACTCGACCAAGCCGGGTCAGCGGTACCGCGACTACGTCCGCGAGGACGTGCAGATCCGCAAGCTCATGAGCACGGGTCTGGAGCGCGCGGGCATCGCGAAGGTGGAGATCGAGCGCACGCGTGACCGCGTCCGCGTCGACATCCACACCGCGCGCCCGGGCATCGTCATCGGCCGCCGCGGCGCCGAGGCGGACCGCATCCGCGGTGAGCTCGAGAAGCTCACCGGCAAGCAGGTGCAGCTCAACATCCTCGAGGTCAAGAACGCCGAGATCGAGGCGCAGCTGGTCGCGCAGGGCATCGCCGAGCAGCTGGCGAGCCGCGTGTCCTTCCGTCGTGCGATGCGCAAGGGCATGCAGTCCGCGCAGCGCGCCGGCGCCAAGGGCATCCGCGTGCAGGTCTCCGGCCGCCTCGGCGGCGCGGAGATGAGCCGCACGGAGTTCTACCGCGAGGGTCGGGTGCCGCTGCACACGCTCCGCGCGAACATCGACTACGGCTTCTTCGAGGCCCGCACGACCTTCGGCCGCATCGGCGTGAAGGTCTGGGTCTACAAGGGCGACATGACCGAGCGCGACTTCGCCCGCGAGCAGGCCACGCAGGCCCCGCGTCAGTCCCGCGGCCCCCGTGGGGACCGTGGCGACCGCGGCGGCGACCGTGGCCCGCGCGGCGGCGGCCGCCGGAACGAGCGGACCGAGGCCCCCGCGGCCGAGGCCACCGCTGCTCCGGCTGCCGAGGCGACGACCGCTCCTGAGACCGGAACGGAGGCCTGAGCCGTGCTGATCCCGCGCAGGCTGAAGCACCGCAAGCAGCACCACCCGGGGCGCTCCGGCGCCGCGACCGGTGGCACCGCGATCTCGTTCGGCGAGTTCGGCATCCAGGCTCTGGAGCCGGCCTACGTCACGAACCGCCAGATCGAGGCTGCTCGTATCGCGATGACCCGCCACATCAAGCGTGGCGGCAAGGTCTGGATCAACATCTACCCGGACCGTCCGCTCACGAAGAAGCCCGCCGAGACCCGCATGGGTTCCGGTAAGGGTTCGCCGGAGTGGTGGATCGCCAACGTCAAGCCCGGCCGAGTGATGTTCGAGCTCGCCGGCGTCCCGGAGCCGCTGGCTCGCGAGGCCATGCGCCGCGCGCAGCACAAGCTCCCGATGAAGACCCGTTTCGTGGTTCGCGAGGGTGGTAACTGATGGCTATCGGCACCAAGGACCTGGCTCCCACCGAGCTGGACGCCTTCGACGACGAGCGCCTCGTGGCCGAGCTGAAGAAGGCCAAGGAGGAGCTGTTCAACCTGCGCTTCCAGTCGGCCACCGGTCAGCTCGAGAGCCACGGCCGCCTCAAGGCCGTGCGTCGCGACATCGCCCGGATCTACACGATCCTGCGCGAGCGCGAGCTCGGCATCCGGACCGCGCCCAGCGCGAGCGAGTGAGGACTCGATGAGCGAGAACACCAACGAGACCACCACCGCTACGGGGACCGCGCGTCCCTACCGCAAGACGCGGCGCGGCTACGTGGTCAGCGACAAGATGGACAAGACCGTCGTGGTCGAGGTCGAGGACCGGGTCAAGCACCCGCTCTACGGCAAGGTCATCCGGCGGACCAGCAAGGTCAAGGCGCACGACGAGGCCAGCTCGGCCGGCGTCGGTGACCTGGTCCTCATCATGGAGACCCGCCCGCTCTCCGCCACCAAGCGGTGGCGTCTGGTGGAGATCCTCGAGAAGGCGAAGTAAGGCTCGCGCCTTCTTGTCCACTATCCGTTCGGCCAGGCTCGCCGTGTGCGAGAACCGGCAGACGACAGGAGTTCGATAGATGATTCAGCAGGAGTCGCGACTTCGGGTCGCCGACAACACGGGTGCGAAGGAGATCCTCTGCATCCGCGTTCTCGGTGGTTCGGGCCGTCGCTACGCCGGTATCGGTGACGTGATCGTCGCCACCGTCAAGGACGCGATCCCGGGCGGCAACGTCAAGAAGGGCGACGTCGTCAAGGCGGTCGTCGTGCGCACCCGCAAGGAGCGCCGGCGCGTGGACGGCTCGTACATCAAGTTCGACGAGAACGCCGCGGTGATCCTCAAGAACGACGGTGAGCCCCGTGGTACGCGCATCTTCGGCCCGGTGGGCCGCGAGCTGCGCGACAAGAAGTTCATGAAGATCATCTCGCTGGCGCCGGAGGTGCTCTGACATGGCGAAGATCAAGAAGGGCGACCTCGTGGTCGTCATCTCCGGTTCCCGCAAGGACCGGGGCAAGCAGGGGCGCGTCCTCGAGGTCCTGACCGACCGCGACCGCGTGCTCGTCGAGGGCATCCACCGCATCACGAAGCACACCAAGGTCGGCCAGAGCCAGCGCGGCTCCCGCACCGGTGGCATCGAGACGGTCGAGGCCCCCATCCACATCAGCAACGTGATGCTGGTCGACCCCGAGACCAAGCGTGGTACCCGGGTCGGCTACCGCACCGAGCAGGTCGAGCGCGACGGCCGGACCCGCACCGTTCGGGTCCGCGTCGCCAAGCGCTCCGGTAAGGACATCTGATGACCGCCACCGACGAGACGACGCGCGCCTACCCGGTCCCGCGCCTGAAGGTCCGGTACAACGACGCCATCCGCACGGCGCTCCGTGAGGAGTTCTCCCACGAGAACGTGAACCAGGTCGCGCGCCTGGTGAAGGTCGTCGTGAACATGGGTGTCGGCGACGCGGCCAAGGACTCGAAGCTGATCGAGGGCGCCATCCGCGACCTCCAGCAGATCACGGGTCAGAAGCCGCAGGTCACCAAGGCCCGCAAGTCCATCGCGCAGTTCAAGCTGCGCGAGGGCATGCCGATCGGCGCGCACGTCACGCTGCGCGGCGACCGTGCCTGGGAGTTCCTGGACCGCCTGCTGTCGACCGCGCTGCCGCGCATCCGCGACTTCCGCGGGCTGTCGCCGAAGCAGTTCGACGGCCACGGCAACTACACCTTCGGTCTGACCGAGCAGTCGATGTTCCACGAGATCGACCAGGACAAGATCGACCGGGTCCGGGGCATGGACATCACGGTGGTCACCACCGCGACCACGGACGCGGAGGGCCGGGCGCTGCTCAAGCACCTGGGCTTCCCGTTCAAGGAGGAGAACTGACATGGCGAAGACCGCCCTGATCAACAAGGCCGCGGGCAAGCAGAAGTTCGCCGTGCGGGCCTACACCCGGTGCCAGCGCTGCGGGCGTCCGCACTCCGTGTACCGCAAGTTCGGCCTGTGCCGGATCTGCGTGCGGGAGATGGCCCACGCGGGCCAGCTCCCCGGTGTGACCAAGAGCAGCTGGTAAACAACGACGTCGCAGGTCCGCGGCGTGCCGCCCCCACGGGCGGCCGCCGCGGAAACCACGGCGAGGAAGGGCGATAGCCCCCATGACGATGACCGACCCGATCGCAGACTTCCTGACGCGTCTGCGCAACGCGAACTCGGCGCACCACGACACGGTGACCATCCCGTACTCGAAGCTGAAGTCGCACATCGCGGAGATCCTGCAGGCCGAGGGCTACATCTCCGGCTGGACCACCGAGGACGCCCGCGTGGGCAAGAACCTCGTGGTCGAGCTGAAGTACGGCCCGAGCCGCGAGCGTGCGCTCGCCGGCATCAAGCGCGTGTCGAAGCCCGGCCTCCGGGTGTACGCGAAGTCGACCAACCTGCCGAAGGTCCTCGGTGGCCTGGGCGTGGCGATCCTGTCCACGTCCTCCGGTCTCCTGACGGACAAGCAGGCCGCCAAGAAGGGCGTGGGTGGGGAAGTCCTCGCCTACGTCTGGTAAGTCCGAGACGGAAAGGAGCTAGCCAATGTCTCGTATCGGCAGAATCCCCGTTTCGGTCCCGGCCGGCGTGGATGTTTCCATCAACGGCGCCGTCGTGACGGTGAAGGGCCCCAAGGGCACCCTCACGCACACGGTCGCGTCGCCCATCGAGGTCGCCCGCGACGACGAGGGGGCCCTCGTGGTCACCCGTCCGAACGACGAGCGCCTCTCGCGGTCGCTGCACGGCCTCACGCGCACCCTCCTGGCGAACCTCGTCACCGGCGTCACCGCCGGCTACGAGAAGAAGCTGGAGATCGTCGGCACCGGTTACCGCGTGTCGGCCAAGGGTGACGCGCTCGAGTTCGCGCTCGGCTTCAGCCACCCGGTGTCCGTGACGCCGCCCGCCGGCATCACCTTCGCCGTCGAGTCCCCGACCAAGTTCTCGGTCTCGGGCATCGACAAGCAGCAGGTGGGCGAGGTCGCCGCGAACATCCGCAAGATCCGCAAGCCCGAGCCGTACAAGGGCAAGGGCGTGCGCTACGCGGGCGAGAACGTCCGCCGCAAGGTCGGAAAGGCTGGTAAGTGAGCCATGGCGATCACCATCATCGGTAAGGGCAAGTTCAAGGCCCGTCGCCGCCGCCACCTGCGGCTGCGCAAGAAGGTCGCCGGCACCGCCGCGCGTCCCCGCCTGGTCGTCACCCGGTCGAACCGCAACCTCGTCGCGCAGGTCGTCGACGACGCCGTGGGCCGCACCCTGGTCTCCGCCTCGACCCTCGAGGTGGACCTGCGTGCCGCCGAGGGCGACAAGACGGCCAAGGCCCGTCGCGTCGGCGAGCTGATCGCCGAGCGCGCCAAGGCGGCCGGCATCGACGCGGTGGTCTTCGACCGCGGCGGCAACAAGTACCACGGGCGTGTGGCCGCAGTGGCCGACGCCGCCCGCGAGGGCGGTCTGGCGCTGTGACGACGACCATTCCCGCATCGAAGAAGAGGATCCACTGATGGCTGCTCCTCAGCGCAGCAACACGGGCGCTCCCCAGGGCCAGGGTGGCGGTGACCGCCGCGACGGCGGTCGTCGCGACGGCCGCCGGGGCGACGCCGCCGAGAAGAGCGCGTTCCTCGAGCGCGTCGTGTCGATCAACCGCGTGGCCAAGGTCGTCAAGGGTGGTCGCCGGTTCAGCTTCACCGCCCTGGTGGTCGTCGGCGACGGCGACGGCACGGTCGGTGTCGGCTACGGCAAGGCCAAGGAGGTGCCCGCGGCGATCGCCAAGGGTGTCGAGGAGGCGAAGAAGAACTTCTTCCGCGTCCCCCGCATCCAGGGCACCATCACCCACCCCATCCAGGGTGAGGCCGCCGCCGGTGTCGTCTTCCTGCGTCCCGCGTCCCCGGGTACCGGCGTGATCGCCGGTGGTCCGGTGCGCGCGGTGCTCGAGTGCGCCGGCGTCCACGACATCCTGTCCAAGTCCCTCGGCTCCTCCAACGCCATCAACATCGTGCACGCCACGGTCGCGGCGCTGAAGGGTCTCGAGGAGCCGGCCGCCGTGGCGGCGCGCCGTGGCCTGCCGCTCGAGCACGTCGCCCCGGCGCCGCTGCTCAAGGCGCAGGCGGCGGGTCGTGCGGCCAAGACGGAGAAGGTGGGTGCCTGATGGCCCGCCTCAAGGTGACCCAGACGAAGTCCGCCATCGGCGGCAAGCAGAACCAGCGCGACACGCTGCGCACCCTGGGCCTCAAGCGGATCGGCGACGTCGTCGTCAAGGAGGACCGTCCTGAGATCCGCGGCATGGTCAAGACGGTGACGCACCTGGTCGCGGTCGAGGAGGTGGAGTGACGATGGCGGAGAAGGAGACCGAGAAGGTCGAGGAGACCGCTGCCGCGGCTCCGAAGGCCACGCGCGCCAAGAAGGCGACGGCGACCGAGTCGTCCGCCGCCGAGAAGCCGGCCCGCAAGGCCCCGGCCCGCACGACCAAGGCGAAGGCCGAGGCCGAGGCGGCTGCCGAGGAGAAGCCGGCTGCGAAGGCGAAGGCGCCCAAGGCCGCCGCCGCCAAGGCCCCCAAGGCCGAGGCGCAGGCGACCGAGGGTGCCGGCGGCACGCTCAAGGTGCACCACCTGCGTCCGGCCCCGGGTGCCAAGACCGCCAAGACCCGCGTGGGTCGTGGTGAGGCGTCCAAGGGCAAGACCGCCGGTCGCGGTACCAAGGGCACCAAGGCCCGGTACCAGGTGCCGGAGCGCTTCGAGGGCGGGCAGATGCCGCTGCACATGCGGCTGCCCAAGCTCCGCGGCTTCAAGAACCCGTTCCGGGTCGAGTACCAGGTCGTGAACCTGGACAAGCTGTCGGCGCTCTACCCCGACGGCGGCGACGTCACGGTGGCGGACCTGGTCGCGAAGGGCGCGGTCCGCAAGGGCCAGCCCGTCAAGGTGCTCGGCACCGGCGAGCTCACGGTGAAGGTGGCCGTGGCCGTCGACGCGTACTCCGGCTCGGCCAAGGAGAAGATCCTGGCCGCCGGCGGCAGCGTCGCGCAGGACTGATCCCAGACGAACGGGGTCGGCGAGGGCTCCACGCCCCGCCGGCCCCGTTCGGCTTTCCCCCGGGGGACCGGGCCCGTCGCGGCCCGTGACCCCGCCGCCGCCACGGCCGCACGGCCGTGGGGCGATGCCCACCCAGGGACGGAAGTCCGTTAGGGTTCGGCAGGGCGTCGGGCGCCGCGGTGCGCCCGACCCGACGACGGACCGGCGCGCGGCGTGCCGGACGCCTCGACGACATCCCGCTTCGGCGGAGCAGGAGGACACGTGCTCAGCGCATTCGTGCGGGCGTTCAGGACACCCGACCTGCGGCGCAAGCTGCTGTTCACCATCGGCATCATGGTGGTCTTCCGCATCGGCTCGTTCCTGCCGACGCCGGGCGTGTCCTACCCGAACGTGCAGATCTGCATCGACCAGGGCGAGTCGAACACGCTGCTCGGCCTGGTGAACCTGTTCAGCGGCGGTGCGCTGCTGCAGCTGTCGGTGTTCGCGCTCGGGATCATGCCGTACATCACCGCGAGCATCATCATCCAGCTGCTCCGCGTGGTCATCCCGCGGTTCGAGGCCCTGCACAAGGAGGGCCAGTCGGGCACCGCGAAGCTCACGCAGTACACGCGGTACCTGACCATCGGCCTGGCGGTCCTGCAGTCGACGACGGTCATCATCACGGCGCGCAACGGCCAGCTCTTCCAGGGCTGCTCCGTCGACGTGATCCCGGACGGCAGCATCGTGACGACGCTGCTCATGATCATCACGATGACCGCCGGTACCGGCCTCATCATGTGGCTGGGCGAGCTCATCACCGAGCGCGGCGTCGGCAACGGCATGTCCCTGCTCATCTTCACCTCGATCGCCGCGTCCTTCCCGGGCGCCATGTGGTCGATCGCGGGCGGCTCCGGCGGCATCGGCGCGTTCCTGGTGATCATGGCGATCATCGTCCTGGTCATCGCGCTGGTCGTCTTCGTCGAGCAGTCCCAGCGCCGCATCCCGGTGCAGTACGCCAAGCGCATGGTCGGGCGCCGCACCTACGGCGGGTCCTCCACGTACATCCCGATCAAGATCAACATGGCCGGCGTCATCCCGGTGATCTTCGCGTCGTCCCTGCTCCAGGTCCCCGCCCTGCTCGCCGGCTTCGGCGACCAGACCGCCGGCTGGAAGCAGTGGGTCGCGACCAACCTCGCCGCCACGGACGCGCCGCTGCACATCGCGCTGTACGTCCTACTGATCATCTTCTTCTGCTACTTCTACACGGCGATCACGTTCAACCCGGACGAGGTCGCGGACAACATGAAGCGGTACGGCGGGTTCATCCCCGGCATCCGCGCCGGCCGTCCCACGGCCGAGTACCTGGACTACGTGATCACCCGCATCACGGCGCCCGGGTCCCTGTACCTCGCGCTGGTCGCGCTGATCCCGACGATCGCGTTCATCGTCCTGGGCGTCGGCACGAACATCCCGTTCGGCGGCTCGTCGATCCTCATCGTCGTGGGCGTCGGCCTCGAGACGGTGAAGCAGATCCAGTCGCAGCTCGAGCAGCGCCACTACGAAGGGTTCCTCCGATGAGCCACGACTCCGGCTCCACCGCCCGCCTCGTCCTGCTCGGCCCTCCCGGGGCCGGCAAGGGCACCCAGGCCGCGCGCCTGGCCGAGCGCCTCGGCGTCCCGGCGATCTCGACCGGCGACATCTTCCGCGCCAACATCAAGGGCGGCACCGAGCTCGGCCGCACCGCGCAGGAGTACACCGCGCGCGGCGAGCTCGTCCCGGACGAGGTCACGAACGCGATGGTGCGCGACCGGCTCGCGCAGCCGGACGCCGCGCAGGGCTTCCTGCTCGACGGCTACCCCCGCAATGCGGCGCAGGTCGGCGAGCTCGACGGGATCCTGGAGGCCGACGGCCGCGCGCTGGACGCCGCGCTCGAGATCACCGCGGACGCGGACGTCGTCGTGGAGCGGCTGCTGAAGCGCGCCGAGATCGAGGGCCGCGCGGACGACACCGAGCCGGTGATCCGCCGCCGCCTGGACGTCTACGCCGAGCAGACCGCCCCCGTGTCGGGGCTGTACGCCGAGCGCGACCTGCTGGTCCGCGTGGACGGCATCGGCGAGGTCGACGAGGTCACCGAGCGGCTGCTCGCGGCCCTCGCCTCGCAGGTCGGCTGACCGGCGGGGGAGTCGTGTTCGGACGCGAGAAGATCGAGCTCAAGACGCCCGACCAGGTGCTGCTCATGCGGCGTGCCGGGCTCGTGGTCGCGGACGCCCTGGCGGCGGCCCGCGCGGCCGCGGTGCCGGGTGCCACGACCGCCGACCTGGACGCCGTCGCAGCCGCGGTGATCGCGGACGCCGGCGCCCTGCCGTCGTTCCTCGGGTACTACGACTACCCGGCGACCATCTGCGTGTCGGTCAACGACGAGGTCGTGCACGGCATCCCGTCGGGGCGCGTGCTGCAGCCGGGCGACGTGGTGTCGATCGACTGCGGCGCGATCGTCGAGGGCTGGCACGGCGACTCGGCGCTCACCCTGGTGCTGCCGGACGCCGACCCGGCCGACCAGGCGCTGGCGGACCTGACCGAGCGCTGCATGTGGGACGGCATCGCCGCGCTCGCCGGCGAGGGCGGCGGGATCGCCGACCGGCTCGCGGTCGTGGGCGACGCGGTCGAGGACGCCGTCGCCGCCGCGGACTCCTCCGTCAACGGCGGGGTGCCGTTCGGCATCGTGCAGGACTACGTCGGGCACGGCATCGGGTCCGCCATGCACCAGCCGCCGGACGTGCTGAACTACCGGTCCCGCGACCGCGGTCCGAAGCTGCGCGCCGGGATGTGCCTGGCCGTCGAGCCGATGATCACCCGGGGCGGCCACGCGACCGAGGTGCTCGACGACGACTGGACGGTCGTCACGGCCGACGGCGCCCGCGCGGCGCACTGGGAGCACTCGGTGGCCCTGCACGACGGCGGCATCTGGGTGCTCACGGCCGTCGACGGCGGCGCGGCCGAGCTGGGCGCCCGCGGCGTGACCGTCGCCCCGCTGGACTGACCGGCCGCAGCACGCTCGACGAGACCCACCTCCCCACCGCGGGACGGTGGGTCTCGCCGTCCCCCGGGGTCACCCCGGCGCCCGGCCGGGAGCCACGGGGGGGGTGAATCCGGTCCCCCGGGCGGGTGCTAGCACCCCACCCGAAAGCGGACAGACCAGGTCAGAGGGGTGCTTTCACCCCATAGCGGACTCATGACGGGTCAGGTGCCCGCCGAAGGTAGGGCGTCCCCCTCTGCGCGGCGCCTCGCCGCCGCGCACCCGCGCCTGCCCCGGGAACCCGCGCATGCCTGCCTCGCTCCGCCTCCGCCTCCGCCTGCTCCTCCGCCGACCCGCCGTCCTCGCGGTCGTCGGCGCCCTGCTGGCCCCCCTCGTGGTGGCGACCACCGCCCCCGCGGCCGTCGCCGCCGCCGACCCGGTGCTCACCGTCACCGGCTTCTCGGTGACCTCCGGCGCCACGGCCCAGGCGGCCCCGCCCGCCGACCCGGAGTTCGGGTTCGACGCGGCGTACACCGCGAGCCCCGCGGCGGGCACGGTCAGCAGCACCCTGGGCTACCGGTGCGCCGGCGACGAGTCGTCCTGCGAGCACGCGACGATGGACGTGGCGCTCGACGCGCTCCGCCTGACGCAGGCGCTCGACGTCGCCGGTCTGGGCGCGACCGTGCAGTACTGGGCCGACGCCGTCGGCGGCACCGCGACCGCGGACTACGCCGCCGCGGCCGCGTTCTCCGTGCGGTTCACCAGCACCACCTCGGACGGGCTCACCGGCCTGCAGTCGGGCGTCAGCGGGGACCTGCGCCTGTCGACCCGCCTGGTCACGCCGAACGGGGGCGGCACGCAGACCGGGACCATCACCGCCACGCCGACGGCCACGGGCGGCGTCGGCGCGTCGGGCCGGGTCCGGATCACGGGCGACTTCCCGGTGAACCTGGCGACCAGCACGCAGGTCAGCTGGTCCCGTGAGGGCTGGCTCTCGGGCGTCGAGGACGGCGCCGAGACCCCGACGAACAGCGCGACCGTCGCCGGCACCCTCACCGGCGACCCGGCCGACAGCCTCACGCTCACCTGGGGCGGCAGCAACCCCGCCTCCGCCCCCGCGGCCGGCACCGTCGGGATGCTCGCCGACCTGACCGGCCTCGCGATCACGACCTGGCCCGCCGGCGCCTCCACCGCCACCGTCACCGGGTGGACCTGGACGGGGTCGGGGAGCCTCGTGCGGGTCACGATCGGCACCGCGACGGGGGCGGACGCCGCGGCGGACCTCCTCGCCGGGCTCGACGCGACCACGCGGTCCCGCCTCACCGGCCTGCAGGTCGTGTTCGCCGCGGCGACCGGGGGCCTCGTCGCCTCCGGCTCGCCCGCCACGCTGCGGGTCGACGTGCGCGAGCACCTCAGCCAGGACGCGACGCCCGTCGCGCGGACCGGCGCCAAGGCCGACTACGTCACCGCGGGCGCCGCGACCTTCTCCGCCGCCTCCGACATGAACACGCTCACCGTGACCGGCACCGCGACCACGCGGGCCGTGCGCGGCGCGGCCACCTCCGCGACCACCACCGACACACGGGGCTTCCGGATCTACGACCCGCGCGCCTACGCGGGCTCCGCGACCGCGCTCGTCGGCCTCAGCACCCCGGTGTACGGCGGCGGCTTCGTCCGCGGCACCGCGGCCGGCACCAACTGGTCGCGCCGCGCCGTGGACGCCCTCGTCGTCGAGGTCCCGGCCACCGGCGCGCAGGTCTCGGCCACGAACGCGGCCCTGGACCCCGACCTCCCCGCCCTCGCCAACCCGTTCGGCACCGGCCTGTCCTTCGCGGGCTTCGGTGCCGCGCGCGGCACCGCCCCCGGCGCCACCGACAGCGCGGACGGCTCGGGAGTCGCGGTGCAGGGCCTCACCGGCCCCGCGCGCCTCGAGCTGACCGTGCTCGTGGGCACGACCGAGCACACCGTCGACCTCGACGCGACGGCGCCGGCCGTCCCGACCGACCCGGCGGCATTCGGCCTCGCGTCCTGGTCCGAGGTCACCGGCTTCCGCGCCACCGTGCGCGGCACCGGCGCCGCGGTCCCGATGGGCGCCTCCGTCACCCTGCCCTACCTCGCCCGCACCGCGACCTCGAGCACCGCCACGACGTACGCCGTGCACACCGTCGCGACCACCCGGCTCGGCACCGACACCTCCGCCGTGACGCCGCGCACCCAGGCGAGCGGCAACCGCCCCGTCACCGCGGCCACCGTGTCCGTCGCCGTCCCGACCGTCGACGTCGCCGGCGCCAAGTACGTCGCCGAGCCGTACGTCACCCGCACCGCGGGCGCGACCGTCAACGCCGTGCTGGAGGCGACCGCCCGTCCGCTCAGCGGGGGGAGCGGGCACCTGCCCGACACGCTGACCCTCGAGGACAGCGCCGCGTCGCGCACCGCCGCCACCGGCGGGACCACCGGCGCCGCGTGGTGGACCGCGTTCGCGCCCACCTCGGTCGACGCCACCGTGCCCGCGGGCGGGTCCGCGCAGCTGCAGTACTACACCGCCACGGACCCGCAGTGGGTCGACCACACCGGCTCCATCGCCGCCCTCGGGGACACCTCCGCCTGGCGCGGCGTCCGGGTCGTCGTCACGCGCCCCGGGGGCGGGACGTTCGCCAACGGCGACCGCGCGCGCGTCCGGATCACCTTCGCCCTCCGCTCCGGCGTCACCGCCGGCACCTGGGCGGACGACGACGGCCGCACCAACGTCGCCCAGATCACCTCGTCCGCGGCCATCGAGGGCTTCGTCGTCACCAGCGCGGTCCGCCGCGTCTCCGACACGGTGCAGATGCTCGGCGGCTCGGGGACCGGCGGCTACCCCGCGCTGGTCAAGACGATGGACAACCGCGACCGGACCGAGGGCAACGGCGACGCGACCACCGCGACGCTCACCTGGGGCACCGGCGGCGAGGACCTGTCGAGCGTGACGGTCACCGACGCGAACGGCGTCACGGGCGCGCAGCAGCACCCGGCGACGGGCGCCGCCGGCAGCTTCTACGACACCCTCGACCTGTCCGGCGTCCAGCCCATCACCTCCGGCGCCGCCGCCTCGGGCGTCTACGACCCGTACCTCGTGTTCGACCGCGTCACCGACGTGCGGGTGTTCGACGTCGTGGACGACCGCTGGGAGTCGCTGGCGACCCGCGTGTGGAACGGCTCCGCCTGGGCGGACCGCACGAACCCCGCCGCGGCCCGCTCCGACGTCGCGTTCGGCGGGGCAGCCACGCAGGGTGCGTTCCCGTACGCGGGCTCGTTCCCGGGCGTGGCCGTGCAGTCGGACAGCCTGCGGGCCCGGATCGGCGGCGTGCAGCTCGTGTACGCCGCGCGCCCGGACTCCGAGCGGCAGGCCCTCGCCGCCTCCGACTGGCGACGCGGCCTGCTCGGCACGCTCACCACGGGCGCCGTCGCGACGACGGACGCGCCCGCGCGCAAGGTCGCGCTCACCTTCGCGCTGCGGGACACCTCCCGCGCGACGGGGGAGCCGGTCAACGACGCGTACACCTACACCGGCTCCGCACCCGGCGCGGTCGAGAACTCCGGCGCCGTGACCGGGACCGCGTCGTCCGACGGCTCGGCCGTGGACCTCGGCGGCCCGGTGAACCCGGTCGGCGAGCGCACCGTGACCGTGCAGCCCGCCTCGCTCGGCGCCACCGCCACCAAGACCTGGCTCCGGGACGCCAACGGCAGCCCGCTGACCGGCAGCAGCAACCTGCACGACCTCGCGCTGCCCGTCGACCCCTCGGCCGCGCCTCCGTCGGCCTGGCCCACCGCCACCCTGACCGCGACTGCCGCCAGCGCCTCCGGGACCCGGGTCGACCAGCTCGTCCTGACCGAGCCGCAGGGCATCGACACCGCCACCTCGATCGACGCCGACGCGCCGTTCGCGGCCTTCGCGATCACCGACGTCCGCGAGCTCACCGACGCGTCCGGCCTGCCGGGCGCCTCCGCCGTCGAGGTCGTCGTGTACGAGCGGGCGGCCGACGGTGCCGTGACCCACCGGACCGTCCCGCGGGCCGAGCTGCTCGACGCGGACGAGGCCGCGCTGGCCGCCGTCGTCGGCGTGCAGGTCCGGTACACCGGCCGCATCGCCTGGACGAACCAGGCCCGCCTGGTGCTCGGCACCCGGCTCCTGCCGCACAACCGGGTCTCCGGCGACGTCCCCGAGGCGAGCGCGGTCTCCGGGCAGGGCGAGGAGGTCACCGTCGCCAACGTCGCCGAGGCCCGCGTCACCGACGCGCGCGTCTGCGCGGACGAGACCCGCGGCATGTCCCGCACCCCCACCTGCGCGCCGGGCACCGCCTCCGGCACCGCCCACGACGCCGTCACCCTCCGGGGTGCCCAGCTCGAGGCGTTCCCGACCGTGGCCGTCTCGCCCGTCGACGTGCAGCGCGACGCCGCGACGCCGGCGGTCACCAGCACGCTGTCCGTGCAGAACTTCGGCCTCACCCCGGCCGACCAGCTGCTGCTCACCGACGCGGACCCGCGGTTCTTCAACGCGGTCGGCCTCCGGACCGTCGCCGTGCAGTCCGTGCCGTCCGGGGTCGAGCGCGCCGAGCTCGAGGTCCTCGTCGCCGGAGCCGACCTCGACGTCGCCGCCGACGGCAGCTACGCCGGCGCGCTGAACTGGCAGGCCTGGGGCGCCGTGGTGCCGACGGGGACGTTCGACCTCGCCGCGCTCGCGCCGCAGCACGGCGTCCAGGCGGCGGACGTCATCGGCGTCCGCGTGCGGTTCCTCGACACCGACGGCTCGACGATCCCCGCCCCCGGCCAGGGCTACGGCCGCGTCGTGCTCGCCGGCACCCTCCGCGAGGAGCTCCGCACCGGCGGCCTGCCCAGCGCCGTCGGCGCGGACGGCTGGCGGTACCAGGGCCGGGCCGAGCTGACCGCGAACCCGGGCGAGAGCGCCCGCGGCACGATCAGCAACTCCGTGACCGCCCAGGCCCTGCGCGCCGACCTCGGCTCGCAGGCGCAGACCGCCGGACCCGTCGGCACCACCGTGCACGCGGGCGCCGCCACGATCCGGGTGCAGAAGGTCGAGCTCGACGCCGCGTCCCGGGCGCCCGGCGACCTCGTCCGGTACCGGATCGCGGTCACCAACACGGCGAGCGGCACGAACGCCGCCGACCTCACCGGCCTGGTCGTCACCGACCGCCTGCCCGAGGACGGCTCGCTGGTCTACGGCGCCGCGCCCGAGGGCCAGGCCCCGGTGGTCGTCCAGGCCGCCGGCGGCGGCGCGAACCCGCTCGGCGACCCCGACGTCGCCGAGCGCGACGGCCTCCTCACCGTGACCTTCCCGGCCGACAGCCGGCTCGCGCCCGGCGCCGGCGTGGAGGTCCTGGTCTGGCTCCGCATCGCGACCGACCTGTCGACGACGTCCATCGTGAACACGGCCACCGCCGCGTCCGCGACCCGCCCCGTGCAGGCCGCGCCCACCGGCAACGACGGCGGCACCGCCTGCGCGCCGGGCAGCTACGACGCGGCCACCGCGTCCTGCCTCGCCCGCGCCGGCGCCGTCACCATCGGCGGTGCGAACGTCTACGTCTCCGAGGAGTGGGTCCGCGACGCCGCCGGCAGCCAGGGCGCCGTCCGCACCACCCCGGCGCGCGCCGGCCAGACCGCCGACTGCGCCCCGCGGGGCACCGGCGCCGACGACCGCGACTGGTACCGGTTCCCGTGCTCCGCCGTGACCACGGCCGGCTCGACGACGCAGTGGCAGGTGCAGGTCACCAGCCGCGCCACCATCGCGACCGACCGGCTCGAGATGATCTCCATGCTCCCGACCACGGGCGACTACCCGGCGATGGACGGCACCGCGTCCGGCAGCCGCGGCAGCCAGTGGCGGCCCGTCTGGGACGGCGTCGTGCCGACCCTCGTGACCGCCGCGGGCCTCCCGGCGGGCGCCACCGTCGCCGTCTACACCACCACGGCCGACTACCGGCAGGGCGGCGTCGCCGCCAGCCCCGCGTTCGACCCGGTGCCCTCGACGTGGTCCGCCACCGCGCTGACCCCGGGCCAGCAGGTGCCGGCGGCCCAGGCCGCGCGCGTGACCGGCCTGAAGTTCGTCGTGCGCTTCGCCTCCGCCGACCGGTTCTCCTCCGGCGAGTCCGTCCGCGTCCAGTGGGCGATGCGCACCCCCCGCTGTCCGGGGCGCGCGCCGCCGCCGACACCTGGAGCTCCTTCGCCTTCCGCGTGCCGGCCGACGACGCCGCCGGGCGGCCGTCCGACGTCACGTCCGTCCCGCTCAAGGCCGGCGCCCGGTTCGCCCTCGCCGCCGTCGGGGCCGACCCGCTGGTCGCCGTCGGCGACCGGGTGTGGCTCGACGCCGACCGCGACGGCCGGCAGTCCGCCGACACCGCGGCCGAGCCCGGCGTGCCCGGCGTGACCGTCGACGTGCTCGCCGTCTCCGGCGGCAGCACGACGTACGTCGCCTCCGCGGAGACCGACGCGGACGGCGAGTGGCTGGTCGACGGCCTGCCCGCGGGGACCTACGACCTCGCGTACACCCTGCCCGGCGCCCTCGCCGCGCAGTACCGGTACACCGGGGGTCGGCGCGGGCCTCGACGACACCGTCGACTCCGACGCCGTCGTGGACCCAGCCGCGCCGGCCACCGCCGTCGACGCGGGCGTGGTGCTCGGCGCCGGCGGCAGCGAGACCACCGCCGTCGGGTCCATGCCGCAGGCCTGGCAGGACGCCCACCTGGACCTCGTCGCGACCCAGGTCGACGTCTCGCACGACGCGGGCCTGCAGTGGCGGCCGCTGGCCGTCGGCGACCGCGTGTGGTTCGACGCCGACCGCGACGGCCGCCAGGGCGCCGGCGAGGCCGCCGTCGAGGGCGCGACCGCGCGCCTGCTCGGCAGCGGCGACGCCGTCCTGGCGACGACCGTCACCGGCGCGGACGGCTCGTACGTCTTCGACGCGCTCGACCCGGGCACCTACCGGGTCGAGGTCGAGCTGCCCGACGCCCTCGCCGCGCGGTGGACCTTCACGTCCGCACTCGTGGGCGACCCCGCGGGCGACTCGTCCGTGATCGCCGCGACGGCGCGCGTCGGCCGGACCGCGGCGTTCACCCTGGCGCCCGGGGCGTCCCTCGCGGCGGTCTCCGACCTGGCCGGCGACCCGGTCTGGGCCGGCGTCGACGCCGACTACGCGGACCCGACCCAGGACGCCGGCCTCGCCGAGCTGCCCGTGCGCGTCGGCGACCGCGTGTGGGTCGACGTCGACGGCGACGGCGTGCAGGACGCCGGCGAGCCCGGCCTGCCCGGCGTGGTGCTCACGCTCGCGGACGCCGCGGGCGACCCGGTCACCGACCTCGCCGGCGCGCCCGTCGGCCCGGCCACCACCGACGCCGACGGGGCGTACGCCTTCACCGGCCTGCTGCCCGGCTCGTACACCGTGACGGTCGGCGCGGCCGCCTCCGCCGCCGTGCTCGCGCCGTACGTGCCGACCGCCACCGGGGCGGGGGACCCCGCGACCGACTCCGCCGCGGGCTCCGCGTCCACGGCCGCCCCGCTCGTGGGCGGCGAGGCCGACGACACCCTGGACTTCGGGTTCCGACCCCTGTGGGCGCTCGGCGACCGGGTGTGGCTCGACACCGACCGCGACGGCGTCCAGGACGCCGGCGAGCCGTCCTTCCCCGGCGTCACCGTCCGGCTGCTCGACGCGTCCGACGCCGAGGTCGCCCGGACGGCGACCGACGCGGACGGGCGCTGGCGGTTCGACCTGCTCGAGCCGGGCACGTACCGCGTCGAGCTCGAGCTCGACGCGTCCGACGCGGCCCGCTACACCTGGACGACCCCGCGCTCCCCGGCCGCCCCGCGCGCCGACGCCGACTCGGACGTCGAGGAGACCACCCCCGGCGTCGCCCGCACCCCGGCGATCACCGTGGGGCCGGGCACCCCGGGCGTGCGCCCCGCCACCGCCGCGGACGGCCTCACCGCCGCGTTCGTGGACGACACGTGGGACGCGGGCCTCGTCGAGCGCCCCGTGTCCGTCGGCGACCTCCTCTGGTTCGACGAGGACCTCGACGGCCTGCAGGGCGGCGGCGAGCCGGGCGTCCCCGGCGTCGTCGTCGAGCTGCGGACCGCCGACGGGCGTCCGGTCACCGACGCCTCCGGCGCGGCCGTGGGACCGGTGACCACCGACGCCGACGGTGCCTACGCCTTCGACGGCCTGCTGCCGGGCGAGTACATCGTGCGGATCGACCGGATCGCCTCCGCCGACGCGCTGGCCGGCTACGCCCCGACCGTCGCGGGCGCCGGCGCCGACCGGGCGCTCGACTCGTCCACCTGGACGGCGACCTCCCAGGTCCTCGTCGGCGGGGAGTCCGACACGACGCTCGACTTCGGCCTCGTCCTCGCGGACGACGTGCAGCTCGCGCTGCGCAAGGTCCCCGTCGCGCGGACCGCGGACAGCATCACGTGGGACGTCACCGTGATGTCCACCGGCACCCAGGACGCCTACGCCGGCTTCACCGTCGTCGACGCCCTGCCCGGGTCGCTGGCCTTCCGGTCGGCCTCCGGCACCGGGTTCGCGTGCGTGGCCGTCGACCGGGTCGTGACCTGCGACCACGACGGCTCGCTGCCGGCGGGGGAGTCCGCCACCGTGCGGATCGTCACCGGTCTGACCGCCGCGGGCGCCGACGTCACCAACACGGCGACCGTGGACGTCGACGGGCGCGGCTACCGGTTCGAGGTGCTCGCCGCCGAGGACGTGGCGTGGAGCGAGCCCGTCGAGCGCACCGGCGGCGCGACCGTCACCGCGCCCGGCGGCGACCTCGCCACCACCGGCTCCGACGCCGCGTGGCCGCTCGTCGCGGCCGGCGTGCTGCTCGCGCTCGGCGCGGCGCTGATCGCGCTCGCGCAGGGCCGGCGCCCGGTGCGCGGGGTGCGGGTGGCGTCCCCGGGGCGGCGGAACCGGCACCGGGCCTGACGAGGGCCCGGGACGGCGGAGCCGGCACCGGGACCGACGAGGGCGGCGAGGCGCCCGTGGCGCGCGGGAAGAACCCGCGCGCCACGGGCGTTGACCCCGTCGTGCCCGGCACCGGCGCGTCCGCTTGACGGACCGCACCGCGTTTCTCGGACGCCGCCGGATGGCGTATGATCGTCCGTTGGGTGTGCGCCCTCGCGCTGTCGCACGTCCCGCCCGAGCCGACCGCACCGCGGTCGCGCGCGTGCGGGCCGGTCGCCGGACGTCAGGACCAGGGCACGTCCACCACGTCCGCACCGGACCCGTCGGCACCGCCGGGGGGAGACGACGGCGTGGACCGGCAGTTCAGGACAAGAGTTAGCGGAGGACATGGCGAAGAAGGACGGTGTCATCGAGATCGAGGGCAGCGTGATCGAGGCTCTCCCCAACGCGATGTTCCGCGTGGAGCTCACCAACGGTCACAAGGTGCTCGCCCACATCTCGGGCAAGATGCGCCAGCACTACATCCGGATCCTCCCCGAGGACCGGGTGGTGGTCGAGCTGAGCCCGTACGACCTGTCCCGCGGGCGCATCGTCTACCGCTACAAGTAACCGACCGAACGAGCATCGCCGTCGGCCTGCGTCCCGCGAGGGACCACGGCGCATCGGCGGCGGAGGAACAGGCCATGAAGGTCAAGCCCAGCGTCAAGAAGATCTGCGACAAGTGCAAGGTGATCCGCCGGCACGGTCGCGTCCAGGTGATCTGCGAGAACCTGCGCCACAAGCAGCGCCAGGGCTGAACGCCCTGCCGCTCGGGACGCACCTGAGCAGCACCGCCGCCGGATCCTGACGGACCGGCACCAGCGCATCGCCGAACCGGCAGCGCACCCGCCACGGCGGGTCGCCACCGGTGAACCCCCGGCTCGGAGGCCGGGGCCCGCAGACCCGCGGGAGGACGGTGCGGCAGACCTCCGATCGAAGTCCAAGGAGCCGAAAGGCACATGGCACGTCTTGTCGGCGTCGACCTCCCCCGCGAGAAGCGGCTCGAGATCGCGCTCACCTACATCTACGGCGTCGGCCGTACCCGCGCCCAGCAGACCCTGGCCGCGACCGGCATCAGCCCGGACACCCGCGTCAAGGACCTGGACGACTCCCAGCTCGTCACCCTCCGTGACTACCTCGAGGGCAACTTCAAGCTCGAGGGCGACCTCCGCCGTGAGGTCGCCGCGGACATCCGCCGCAAGGTCGAGATCGGCAGCTACGAGGGCCTGCGTCACCGCCGCGGCCTCCCGGTGCGCGGTCAGCGCACCAAGACCAACGCGCGCACCCGCAAGGGCCCGAAGCGCACCGTCGCCGGCAAGAAGAAGGCCGGCCGGAAGTAACCCGCCCGCGGCCCGCCGGGCCTGTCCACGGACAGCCGCCCGCGCCGCGACGGGGCACCGACCTCACGACCAGCAGCGAGAGAGAACGAGCACATGCCTCCCAAGACCCGCAGTTCCGTGCGCAAGCCGCGCCGCAAGGAGAAGAAGAACGTCTCCCACGGCCAGGCGCACATCAAGAGCACCTTCAACAACACGATCATCTCGATCACGGACCCCAGCGGCGCCGTGATCTCCTGGGCGTCGGGCGGCGACGTGGGCTTCAAGGGCTCGCGCAAGTCGACCCCGTACGCCGCGGGCATGGCCGCCGAGGCCGCCGCGCGCAAGGCCGCCGAGCACGGCATGAAGAAGGTCGACGTCTTCGTCAAGGGCCCGGGCTCCGGTCGCGAGACCGCGATCCGCTCCCTGACCGCGGCCGGCCTCGAGGTCGGCTCGATCCAGGACGTGACGCCGCAGGCCCACAACGGCTGCCGTCCGCCGAAGCGCCGCCGCGTCTGACCCGTAGCCGGGCCGCCACGGGCGGGGGAGCGATCCCCCGCCCGCGGCGGTGCCGGCCGGTCGCGCGGGTGGACCGAGACCCGCGCCGCCCAGCGAGTACCTGCGCTGCGTCATATGGCGGACGCACGCTGAGAGGAACCCCGAAGTGCTCATCGCACAGCGCCCCACCCTGACCGAAGAGGTCATCTCGGAGTACCGCTCGCGGTTCTCCATCGAGCCGCTCGAGCCCGGCTTCGGCTACACGCTCGGCAACTCCCTGCGCCGGACCCTGCTGTCGTCCATCCCGGGCGCGGCCGTGACGAGCATCCGGATCGACGGCGTGCTGCACGAGTTCAGCACGGTGCCGGGCGTCAAGGAGGACGTCACCGAGATCATCCTCAACATCAAGAACCTCGTCGTCTCCTCGGAGAACGACGAGCCGGTCGTGATGTACCTGCGCAAGCAGGGTGCGGGTGACGTGACCGCGGCGGACATCGTGCCGCCGGCCGGCGTGGAGGTCCACAACACGGACCTGCACCTCGCCACGCTGAACGAGAAGGGCAAGCTCGAGATCGAGCTGACCGTCGAGCGCGGCCGTGGCTACGTGTCGGCCAACCAGAACAAGTCGTTCGAGGCCGAGATCGGCCGCATCCCGGTCGACTCGATCTACTCGCCGGTGCTCAAGGTGACCTACAAGGTCGAGGCGACCCGTGTCGAGCAGCGCACCGACTTCGACAAGCTCGTCGTCGACGTCGAGACCAAGCCGGCGATCAGCCCGCGCGACGCCCTGGCGTCCGCCGGCAAGACGCTGGTGGAGCTGTTCGGCCTCGCCCGCGAGCTGAACGTCGAGGCCGAGGGCATCGAGATCGGCCCGTCGCCGACCGACGCGGCCCTGGCCGCCGACCTGGCGCTGCCGATCGAGGACCTGCAGCTGACCATCCGGTCGTACAACTGCCTCAAGCGCGAGGGCATCCACACCGTGGGCGAGCTCGTGGCGCGTTCCGAGGCCGACCTGCTCGACATCCGCAACTTCGGTGCGAAGTCGATCACCGAGGTCAAGGAGAAGCTGGCCGAGCTCAACCTGTCCCTCAAGGACAGCCCGCTCGACTTCGACCCCACCGCCGCCGCGTACTACGACGGCGACGAGGGCGACTTCACCGAGGACGAGCAGTACTGATGCCGGGGAGGCGGGCACGCGCACGAGCGTGACCCGCCGGCCCATCACTGGAACCAAGGAGTAACGACATGCCTACGCCCACCAAGGGTCCCCGGCTCGGTGGCGGCCCGGCGCACGAGCGGCTGATCCTGGCCAACCTGGCCACCTCGCTGTTCGAGCACAAGCGCATCACGACGACCGAGGCCAAGGCCAAGCGCCTGCGCCCGCTCGCCGAGCGCCTGGTGACGTTCGCCAAGCGCGGCGACCTGCACGCCCGCCGCCGCGTCCTCACCGTCGTCCGCGACAAGTCGGTCGTCCACGAGCTCTTCGTGGAGATCGCCCCGCAGATGGCCGAGCGCCAGGGTGGCTACACCCGCATCACGAAGATCGGCCCCCGCAAGGGTGACAACGCGCCGATGGCCGTGATCGAGCTCGTGCTCGAGCCCGTCTCCCCGAAGCAGGCCGTCGTCCGCGAGGCGACCAAGGCCGCGCAGAAGGCGGCGCCGAAGGCCGAGGAGGCCCCGGCGGAGGAGACCCCCGCCGAGGAGACCACGGTCGAGGAGACCGCGACCGACGCCCCCGAGGCCGAGGCCGCCGACACCAAGGACGAGGCCGACAAGGCCTGACCTGACGTCAGCACCGGGAGGGCCCGGGTCGCGCGAGCAGACGCTCGCGGGGCCCGGGCCCTCCCGTGTGCCGCGACGGGCCGGTTCGAGCCGGGTCGGGTGCTGCCGCGGACGGCATGGGTAGCGTGGCGGGCATGACGGTCCCCGTGGTGCTCGTGCACGGGCTGCGCACGTCGCGCACGATGTGGCGCGCCCAGGTCGAGGCGCTGCGGGCGTACGGGGTCCGGTCGCTCGCCGTCGACCTGCCGGGCCACGGGGAGCGGCGGGGGGAGCGGTTCACGCTCGACGGGGCGGTCTCCGCCGTCGCCGACGGGGTGGACGCCGTCGGCGGGCGCGCGCTCGTCGTCGGGTTGTCGCTCGGCGGGTACGTCGGGATCACGCACGCGGCGCGGCGGCCGGACCAGGTGGCGGGGCTCGTCGCGGCCGCGTGCTCGACCCGGCCGCTCGTGGCGCTCGTCGACGGGTGGGCCCTGCTCGCCCGGGGGATCGCGCGACTGCCGGACGCGGGCGCGGGGCTGAACCAGGGGATGGTCGAGCGGGTGCTGTCGCCGTCCGCGGCGGCGGACGTCGCCGCGGGCGGGTTCGCGCTCGACGTGATGGACGACGTGCTGCGCGCCATGCGGGCCGCGACGCCCGTCGAGGACCTCGCGCGGGTCGAGGCGCCGGTGTGGCTGGTGAACGGGCGGTACGACCACTTCCGGGGCGAGGAGCGCCGGTTCCTGCGCGCCTGCCGGGACGGGCGGCTCGTCGTCGTGCCGGGGGCGACGCATCTGGTGTCGCTGACGGCGCCCGTCGGGTTCACGCGGGCGGTGCTGGGGGCCGTGGACGCGGTGTCGGCGCTCGGTGAGCGGGTGCCGAGTCGTCCACAGGCGTGAGGCCGTGCCGTCGTCCCCAGGACGGTCCGGGTGGGGCGGTGGCGGGGCGGTGTCGGTTCGTAGCGTGGCTGTATGCCTGATGACCCGCTGGGGCGTATCGCGCCCGACCCCGACGACCGTGGCCGTGGTGCTGCGGTGGTCGCGGGTGCGCCGGCTGCGGGTGAGGGGCTCGGTGAGCGGTTGGACGCGATGGCGGCGGGTCCGGGGTTGCTGGCGGAGCTGGAGGCCCTCGACCTGGGGGCGTTGCCGTCGTTCGAGCTGCCCGAGGTGGTCGTGCAGGCCCGGCGGGTCGCGGCGCGTGCGCACGCCCTCGAGGCCGCCGCCGCGGCGGCGCTGGCCCGGCACCCGGACCTGCGGCACCCGGACCTGGCGGCGGTGTGCCGGTCGCTGCCCGAGGGCACCGCGTTCGTGCACGCCGACCTGGCCGCGGCCGACCTGTCCGCGCGGCTGCTGGTGTCCCCGGGCGAGGCCAAGCTGCTGATCCGTGAGGGCCGCGCCTACGCCGGTGCCCTGGCGGACACCGGTGCCGCCCTGGCCGACGGGCGGATCGAACCGGCCAAGGCGCGCGCGATCGTGCAGGGCGCCGGGGACGAGCCCGCGCACGTCGCGGCCGCGGTCGAGGCCGAGGTCCTGCCGCGGGTCGCGGGCCGGTCGGTCAAGCAGGTCCGTGCCGACGTCGCCCGGGCGTTGAACCGGGTCGACCCCGACGGGGCCGCCGACCGGCACCGCACCGCCCGCGCCGCGCGGACCGTGTCCCGGCCGCGGATCCTGCAGGACGGCATGGCTGGGCTGTGGGCCGTGCTGCCCGCGGCGGACGCCGTGCGGCTCGACGGGATGCTGGACGCCCTGGCCCGCCGGTCCCGGCACGCCGGCGACCCGCGGACCCTGGACCAGCTGCGCGCGGACGAGCTCCTGGACCGGGTCCTCGGACGCACGGCGCACCCGGCCGCGGCCGGCGGCACCGTGGCGCCCTCGCACCGCGACGGCGCCCACGAGCACCACGACGCCTTCGGGCTGGTCGCCGGCTCCGACGCGGAGCCCGCACAGGCGGAGGCTGCCGCGCCGGCGGGTGTCGCGCCCACGCGGGCGGAGGTCGCGCCCGCGCCGGCGGACCTCGTGGCCGCCCGCCCTCGGGACGGCCGCGAGGCCGGCCCGCGGACCGTGGTCCACCTGACGATGTCCCTGGGCACGCTGCTCGGCGCCGACGACGCACCCGGTGACCTCGCCGGGTACGGCCCGATCGACGCCCAGCAGGCCCGGGCGATGGCCCTGGACCTCGGATCGACCTGGCAGCGCGTCGTGACCGACCCGCTGTCCGGGACCGTCCTGGACGTCGGACGCACCACCTATCGGCCGCCGGCCGCCCTGGCCGACCACGTCCGGCACCGCGACAAGTACTGCACCGCACCCGGCTGCCCCGTGCCCGCCACCCGCTGCGACCTCGACCACACCCGCGCCTACCACCCACCCGCCGACGGCACACCAACCCGACCGCTGGGCACCACCTGCGCCCACAACCTCGGGCCGCTGTGCCGCACCCACCACCGGCTCAAGACCGCCGGCATCCTGCGCGTCCACCAACCCACCGCCGGCGAGTTCATCTGGCGCACCCCGACCGGCCACGCCTTCCGCGTCAGACCCGGCACCGACGAACCCACCCTCCACCTCGGCGCACCGCCACACCCGCCGGACCCACCGCTGCCCTTCTGAGCGGGGCGTACCCGGTGTGCAGTCCGGGGGAGGTGTCGTGGACATCGCACCGGTGGTCGCGTCGGCGTGGGTCGGTGCCGCGCCGACGTCAGCGTCGTTCGAGGAGCACGACCGTGCAGGAGATCAGCCAGGCGTCCCCGGGCGGTCCGAGGTCGCGGCGACCCGGGCGAACCGGTCGGCCAGCACGGCGCAGGCGCCGGCGAGCTCCGGCGGCTCGACCTGGAGCACCGCGACGTCGAACCGCGCGACGGCCGCGGCCAGCGCGACCCACGACCACGACCCCAGCGTGACGCGGCACCGCCCTCCGCCCACGTCCTCGACGACCCCGTCCGTCACGAACGGCGCGACGTCCGAGGCATCGGCGGCGAGGACGACCGTCCCACGGCACGGCCAGGCGCCGTCCATCGTGGCAGCGCCGCGGAACCGCGCGGCGACGAAGGCCTCGACGTCCCCACCCGGGAGCTCCCGCGGGTCGAACCGTGCCCCGCCGGGCGTGCGCGGTCGGAGGCGGTCGGCTCGGAACACCCGCCAGTCGCCGACGTCGAGATCCCAGGCGACGAGGTACCAGCGGCCGGCCCGCGCGACGACGTGGTGCGGCTCGACGCGCCGGGTCGGCGCGTCGGCGTCGGGAGTCGCGCCGGCGCCGGCCCCTGCCTGCGCCGGGCGGACGTACCCGAACCGCAGCACCTCCCGCGCCCGCACGGCCGCGCCGATCGTGGTGAGGACAGCCGGGTCCACCACCGGGGAACCCGGTCCCGCGACGACGGTGACCGGCACGGCGTCGACCCGGTGCGCGAGCCGCGAGGGAAGGACCTGCCGCACGGTCCGGAGCGCGCGTTCGGCCGCCTCCCCGATGCCCGCCCCCGAGGCGGCAGCGGCGCGCAGCGCGAGGGTCAGGGCGACGGCCTGCTCGTCGTCGAACAGCAGCGGGGGGAGGCGGGCGCCCGCGTCGAGACGGTAGCCGCCCTCGCGCCCGCGGGTGCTGGTGATCGGGTAGCCGAGCTCGCGCAGCCGGTCGACGTCACGCCGCACGGTGCGGTCGGTCACGTCGAGCCTGTCGGCGAGCAGGGCGGCGGGCCAGTCGCGGCGGGTCTGCAGCAGCGACAGCAGGGCGAGCAGCCGGGGCGCGGTCGTGGGCACGTCGCCAGTGTGCCCACGTCTTCCGGACACGACTTGTCCGGATGGGCCGTGAGAGTGGGCACGCACCGGTCGACCGGCCGGTGCACCCCCTCGACCGAGGAGCCACCATGGCCGTCACGACCACGACCCACCTGAACTTCCGAGGCGACGCCCGCGCCGCGCTGGAGCACTACCGGGAGGTGTTCGGCGGGTCGCTGAACATCGCCACGTACGCCGACGCGGGCGCCATCGTGGATCCTGCGGAGGCGGACCATGTGATCTGGGGCGAGGTCCGGGCGGCGGACGGGTTCCACGTGATGGCGTTCGACGTCCCGGGCTCGCGCCCCTGGGATCCGGGCACGGACGCGTTCTACGTGTCGGTGCGCGGGGAATCGACGGAGGAGATCGCCGCGCTCTGGGAGCGCCTCGCGGAGCACGCGGCGGGGGCCGCGGTGGTGGTCCCGCTGGGGCCGTCCGGCTGGGCACCGCTGTACGGGATGGTGCGGGACCGCTTCGGGGTCACCTGGGTGCTCGACGTCGCGGTGCCGTACGCGGGCTAGGCGGACGAGGCGCAGCCGGGTGCGGTCAGGCGTCGCCGCCCAGCTGCCAGGCCCGCACGCCGCCGACGATGCCCGCCTGGTTCGGCACGACGACGACGTCGTCGCCGAGCCGGGCGAGCACCTGCGGGGTGATCTGCCGGGAGTTCCCGCCGCCGAGGTAGAGCCGGTCCCACAGGACGACGGGCCGCAGGCCCTCGACGACCTGGCGGACGCGGCGGGACCACAGGCCGTCGCCGAGCCGGGCGCGCTGGATCTGCCCGATGTACTCGTCGTAGGTGGTCAGCCGGCGCACGGGGGCGTGGGACCACTCGAGGTGCGGGGCGAGCCGGCCGCCGTCGAACAGGGCGGAGCCGAGCCCCGTGCCCAGCGTCAGGACGAGCTCGACCCCCGTACCGGAGACGACGCCCGCACCGTGCACCTCGGCGTCGTTGAGGACGAGGGCGGGGACGCCGAGGCGCTGGGAGACGGCGGCGCGGATGTCGCAGCCGGACCAGGCCTCGACGAGCTCGGGGTCGACGCGGGTGTGCGGCCCGGACCGGGTGACGTAGTGCGGGGTGGCCACGACGACGCCGTGCCGGATCATGCCGGGCATGCCGACGGTGGCCCGCTGGAACGGCGGGAGCCGGTCGGCGATGTCGGCGATGGTGTCGACGAGCCGCGAGGGCGGCAGGGGGTACGGGGTGGGCACGCGGACGGCCGGGGCGTGCAGGGTGCCCGAGGTGTCGAGGACGGAGGCCTTGATGCCGCCGCCCCCGCAGTCGACGGCGAGGGTGTACGGGGCGGGGTCGGGCGTGGGCACCGGACCACGGTAGAGCAGGCACCCGGCCCGTACCCTCGGGGGCGTGCCCGACCAGTCCCTGCGCCCGACCGCCGCCGAGACGGAGCCCGCGACGGCCCCCGGCCCCCGCCCTCTCGACCGCGGCGTGCTCGACCGCGCCTCCGGCGTGCTGCTCGCCCAGGCGGCGGGCGACGCGCTCGGGGTGCCGTACGAGTTCACGGCGCCTCCGGCGCCCGGGGAGCTGCCGGAGATGCGGGGCGGCGGGCTCGGCCCGTACGCACCGGGCGAGTGGAGCGACGACACGCAGATGTCGGTCGTGGTGGCTCGGGTGGCGGCGCGCGGAGGCGGGCTGCGCACGGAGGAGGAGCTGGACGAGGTCGCCGCGGGGTTCGAGGGCTGGCGGACGGGTGGCGCGAGCGACGTCGGGACGCAGACGGCGGCGGTGCTCGCGGGTGCGGGTCGGCGCACGGGCCGGCCGGCCGCCCGGCTGCGGGCGGCGGCCGCGGAGCTGCACGCGGCGACGGGGCGCACGGCGGGCAACGGCGCGCTGATGCGGACGGGTGTGGTGGGCCTGGTGGCGCTGGACGACCGCGACGCGACGGCCGCGGCGGCGCGCGCGGTCGCCGAGCTGACCCACCCGGACCCGCTGGCGGGCGACTCGTGCGTGCTGTGGTCGGAGGCGGTGCGGCTGGCGGTCGGGGAGCGGCGCCTGGACGTGCACGCCGGGCTGGACCTGCTGCCGCCGGAGCGCCGCGACGTGTGGCGGAGCTGGCTGGACGACGCGGCGTCGCCGCGTCCTGCGGCGGACCTGCGCGCGAACGGGTTCACCGTGACCGCGCTCCAGGCGGCGTGGCACGCGGTGGTCCGGTCGCTGCCACCCCTGCCCGAAGGGGTGGAGGTGCCCGGGAGCGTGCACCTGCCGCTGGCGCTGGCCGCGGCGGTGCGGATCGGCGGCGACACGGACACGGTCGCCGCGATCGCCGGGGCGCTGCTGGGGGCGCGGTACGGCGGCGGTGCGGTGCCGAGGGTGTGGGCGCGTGCGGTGCACGGCTGGCCCGGGCTCGCGGGGCGACGCCTGGGCGCGCTCGGCAGGGCGACGGCGCAGGGCGGACCCGGGGTGCCGGGGACGCCCGGGGACCAGGTCTGCCCGCTGTGCGGGACGCGCGAGCCGTTCTTCGAGCGGTACGCGGGCCACGTGTGCGCCTGGTGCGCCGGGTGGGTGACGGACGCCGCGGGCCGGCCGGTGGGTCTGTACAACGAGTCGTTCACCGGCGGGTACACCGCGCAGTACGAGGACGGGACGACCGCCTCGCCGGAGGTGCTCGCGGGCGAGGTGCGGATCGACGGGCGTCGGCTGCGCGCGGCGGAGGCGCGGTTCGGCGGGATCGTGGTGCAGCTCCCCGTCGACGAGGCCCCGGACGCGGTGGTGGTCCCGTGACCTCGCCGACCCCGCCGGCCACCCCCGACGCGCCCGTCCCCGCCCCCGCCCCCGTCCGCGTCCGCGTCGACCTTGCGTACGACGGCACGGACTTCGCCGGCTGGGCCCGCCAGCCGGGCCTGCGCACGGTGCAGGGCGTGGTCGAGGACGCCCTGGCGCTGGTGCTGCGCTCGGAGCACCGCGGGGACGCGCCGCCGCGGGTGACGGTCGCCGGGCGCACGGACGCGGGCGTGCACGCGCGGGGCCAGGTGCTGCACGTGGACGTCCCGGCGGGCGCGTGGGCCGCGGTGCCCGGGCGGTCGGACCGGACGCCGGAGGAGTCGCTGCTGACCCGGCTGGGCGGGGTGCTGCCGCCGGACGTGGTCGCCACGGCGGTACGGATCGCCCCCGAGGGGTTCGACGCGCGGTTCTCGGCCGTGGCTCGGCGGTACGTCTACCGCGTCTGCGACGACCCGGCGCTGCGCGACCCGCTGCGCCGCGCGCACGTGCTGTGGACCCGGCGCCCGCTCGACGTCGAGGCGATGCACGAGGCGGCGGCCCGGGTGCTGGGCCGGCACGACTTCGCGGCGTACTGCAAGCCGCGGCCCGGGGCGACGACGATCCGCACGCTCGACGAGCTGACCTGGGAGCGGCCCGCGGACGGGCCGGACGCCGGGCTGGTGGTGGCGACGGTGCGCGCGGACGCGTTCTGCCACTCGATGGTGCGGGCGCTGGTGGGCGCGAGCCTGGCGGTGGGGGAGGGCCGGCGGCCGGTGGACTGGCCGGCGGAGCTGCTGGTCGGCGGGCGGCGCGACCCGGGCAGCGCGGTGGTCGCGGCGCACGGGCTGACGCTGGAGGAGGTCGTGTACCCGCCGGACGCGGAGCTGGCCGTGCGCCAGCTCCGGACGCGGGCGATGCGCTCGGCGGACGACGTGCACGCCGCCCCCGCCACCCGGGCCGGCGCCCCCGCGACCGGTCCGGTGGATCCCGCGGAGGAGTGACGCGGACGGCGGACGCCGGTGCCCCCGCACCCGTGCCCGCCGCCCGCCCTCACCCGCCGGGAGGAGGCGTGGAGTCAGTCCTCCTCGTCGACGATGTGGACGGCGGCCTCCTCGGCGCTCGCCGCGCCGCCGTCGACGCCCGCGTCCAGCGCGAACTGGTCGTTGCCGCCGGCCTCCACGGCGTCGTCGTCCTCGAGCAGCCGGCCGGCGCGGTCGGGCTCGCGGGACGGGTCGGGCGCGCGGTCGGGGTCGTCCCAGACGTCGGGCTCCTCCTGGGCGACGCGCTGGTCGAGGGTCTCGCCGCGGGACTCCTCCCAGGCGGTCTCGCCGAAATGGCTCGAGGCGGGGCGCGGGCGCTCGGGCGGGCTGTAGCCCTCGTCCAGCAGGTCGTCGACGCCGCGTCCGACCAGCGTGTCCTCGGCGGGGAGCTGGTCCGCGTCGCCCTCGGCGCCGGTGGCGGCGTCGGTGCTCGTGGCAGGGGTGTTCTCGCTCATGCGTCGAGCCTGGCACCGCACCTCCCGCCCTGCCACCGCACGGATATCGGGTTGGGAGCTCGGCCGGACACCTGGGACGATCGGCGCCATGGGTCATCTCGAGGTGCACGACGTGCGCTACGTGCTCCCCGACGGCCGTCCGCTGCTCGGGGGTGTCGACCTGCGGGTCGGCGAGGGGCAGCGCACCGCGCTGGTGGGTCCGAACGGCGCGGGGAAGTCGACGCTGCTGCGGATCGTGGCGGGCGACGAGCAGCCGCACGACGGCGCGGTGGTCCGCACGGGCGGGCTCGGCGTGATGCGGCAGGACGTGGGGCGCATCGCGGACGACCGCTCGGTGCGCGACCTGCTGGCGTCGCTGGCGACGGGCGCGATCGGCGCGGCTGCGGCGGAGCTGACCGCCTCGGAGCTGCACATGATGGAGGTCGACGACGAGCCGTCGCAGATGCGGTACGCGCAGGCGCTCGCGGACTGGGCGGACGTCGGCGGCTACGAGGTCGAGGCGGACTGGGACCGGGTGACGGACGCGGTGCTGTCGGTCCCGTTCGACCGGGCGCAGCACCGGGGCGTGCGGACGCTGTCGGGCGGGGAGCAGAAGCGGCTGGTGCTGGAGGCGCTGCTGCGCGGCCCGCAGGAGGTCCTGCTGCTCGACGAGCCGGACAACGCGCTCGACGTCCCCACGAAGCGCTGGCTGGAGCGGCGGCTGCTCGACAGCCCGAAGACGGTGCTGCTGGTGAGCCACGACCGCGAGCTGCTGTCCCGGGTGCCGACGCACGTCGCGACTCTGGAGCCCGCGCGGGCCGGCGCGACGGTCTGGGTCCACGGCGGCACGTTCACGACGTACACCGAGGCGCGGGAGGCGCGGCGGGAGCGGCTGGCCGAGCTGGCGCGCCGGTGGGACGAGGAGCACCAGAAGCTCGTGACGCTGGTGAACACGCTGAAGACCAAGGCGGCGTTCAACGACGGGCTGGCGTCGCGGTACTCCGCGGCGCAGACGCGGCTGCGCAAGTTCGAGGAGGCCGGGCCGCCGGAGGTCGTCTCCCACGACCAGCACGTGCGGGTGCGGCTGCGCGGCGGGCGGACCGCCAAGCGCGCGGTCGTCGCCGAGCGTCTCGAGCTGACGGGCCTGATGAAGCCGTTCGACCTCGAGGTGTGGTTCGGCGAGCGCGTGGCCGTCCTCGGGTCGAACGGGTCGGGCAAGTCGCACTTCCTGCGGCTGCTGGCCGCGGGTGGGAGCGACCCCCAGCCCGAGCAGGCACCGGCCGAGGGGGAGCTGCCGATCGACCCCGTCACGCACACGGGTGTCGCCCGGCTCGGGTCCCGCGTGGTGCCCGGGTTCTTCGCGCAGAACCGGCAGCACGCGCAGGACGCGGCGTTCGCCGGGCGCACGCTGCTGGAGATCCTGCACCGCGGGGAGGGTCGCCGGCCGGGCATGGGCCGGGAGCCCGCGAGCAAGGCGCTGGACCGCTACGAGCTCGTGGCGTCGGCGGAGCAGCGGTACGAGACGCTGTCGGGCGGGCAGCAGGCGCGGTTCCACATCCTGCTGCTGGAGCTCGGGGGAGCGACGCTGCTGCTGCTCGACGAGCCCACGGACAACCTGGACCTGCACTCGGCGGAGGCGCTGGAGGCGGGGCTCGCGGCGTTCGAGGGCACGGTGCTGGCGGTGACGCACGACCGCTGGTTCGCCCGGGGGTTCGACCGGTTCCTCGTGTTCGGCGAGGACGGGGCGGTCGTGGAGACCCCGGAGCCGGTGTGGGACGCGGGCCGGGTGACCCGGTCGCGCTGAGGTGGGGAGCGCGGTGCGCTGAGCAGGGCGGCCGGTCGGTGACCGACGTCGCTTTGACCGCCCCCCGGACCGGCGGCTACCCTGGTGAGTCGTTGTGCGTCCGTCGGTGTCGACCCTGGTGCGTTCCCACTCACCGGTCCACGGACGACGCACCGACGGTACTCATCGGCTGACCCCGGCTTCTACGGGATTGCCGTGGACACAGTCAGAGACATAGAGAAGGCAACGACCGTGCGCACGTACACCCCGAAGCCCGGCGACGTCCAGCGGAACTGGTACGTCATCGACGCGACCGATGTCGTCCTGGGCCGCCTCGCCACCCACGTCGCCACGCTGCTGCGCGGCAAGCACAAGGCGACCTTCGCCCCGCACGTGGACGGCGGCGACTTCGTCATCGTCATCAACGCGGACAAGGTCGCGCTGACCGGCAACAAGCGCGAGACCAAGCTCGCCTACCGCCACTCGGGCTTCCCGGGTGGTCTGCGGGCGACCACGTACACCGACCTGCTCGACAAGCACCCCGAGCGTGCGGTCGAGAAGGCCGTGCGTGGCATGCTCCCGAAGACCTCGCTGGCCCGCCAGCAGCTCTCGAAGCTGAAGGTCTACCGCGGTGCCGAGCACCCGCACGCCGCCCAGCAGCCGAAGCCCTTCGAGATCACCCAGGTCGCGCAGGGCTGACGCCCTCGAGCACACCGGAACAGGACGCGAAACACATGGCCGAGACCACGGTCGACATCGACCTCGAGGGCGGCGAGACGCCCAGCAGCTACACCTCCGAGACCGCGGCCCCCGCGGGCCGGGGCCAGAGCCTCACGGCTCCCGGCCAGGCCCTGGGCCGCCGCAAGGAGGCGATCGCCCGCGTGCGCCTGGTGCCCGGCACCGGCCAGTGGAAGATCAACGGCCGCACCCTCGAGGACTACTTCCCGAACAAGGTGCACCAGCAGCTCGTGAACTCCCCGCTGAAGCTGGTGGAGGTCGAGGGCCGCTTCGACGTCATCGCCCGCATCAGCGGCGGCGGCGTGACCGGCCAGGCCGGCGCCCTGCGCCTGGGCATCGCCCGCGCGCTGAACGAGATCGACGCCGAGCACAACCGCCCGGCCCTGAAGAAGGCCGGCTTCCTGACCCGCGACCCGCGCGTCGTGGAGCGGAAGAAGGCCGGTCTCAAGAAGGCCCGCAAGGCCCCGCAGTACTCCAAGCGCTGATCCACCGATCAGCGACCGCGGCCGGTGGTCCCGAGGTTCCGTCCTCGGGGCCACCGGCCGTTCCGGTGCCCGGGCCCGGCGCGGTGACGCGCGGGGCTGGCACGATGCAGGGGGCCGCACCGGCGGCCCCGACGACGAGGGGGTCCTCGATGGCACGACTGTTCGGCACCGACGGGGTGCGTGGCCTGGCGAACCGGGACGTGACCGCCGAGCTGGCGCTCGACCTGTCCGTGGCGGCCGCGCACGTGCTCGGCCAGCGTGGCGAGTTCGCCGGCCACCGGCCGCGCGCCGTGGTCGGCCGTGACCCGCGCGCCTCGGGCGAGTTCCTGTCCGCCGCCGTGGCCGCGGGCCTGGCGAGCGCGGGCGTGGACGTGCTGAACGTCGGCGTGCTGCCGACGCCCGCCATCGCGCACCTGACCGGCGCGCTGGACGTCGACCTCGGCGTCGTGCTGTCGGCCTCGCACAACCCCATGCCGGACAACGGCATCAAGTTCCTGGCCCGCGGCGGCCACAAGCTCGACGACGAGCTCGAGGACGCCATCGAGCAGCGCCTGCGAGGCGCGTGGGAGCGCCCGGTCGGCGCGGCCGTCGGCCGGATCCGCTCGGACACGGGTCGCGCGGGGGAGCAGTACATCGAGCACCTGGTGTCGACGCTCGGGCACGACCTCGCGGGCCTGCGGGTGGCGGTCGACTGCGCGAACGGCGCGGCGTCCGAGGTCGGTCCCGCGGCGCTCCGCGAGGCCGGCGCCGACGTGGTGGTCATCAACGCGTCGCCCGACGGCCGCAACATCAACGAGGCGTGCGGATCGACGCATCCCGAGCAGCTGCAGGCCGCGGTCGTGGCCTCGGGCGCGGACCTCGGGGTGGCGTTCGACGGGGACGCCGACCGCTGCCTCGCGGTGGACCACACCGGCGCGCTGGTGGACGGCGACCAGATCATGGGCGTGCTGGCGCTCGACCTGCGCGAGCGGGGGGTCCTCGCGCACGACACCCTCGTCGTCACCGTGATGAGCAACCTCGGTCTGCGCCTCGCGATGCAGGCGGCGGGCGTCCGCACGGTCGAGACCGGCGTGGGCGACCGCTACGTGCTCGAGGCCATGCGCGCGCACGGCTACAACCTCGGCGGCGAGCAGTCCGGCCACGTGATCCTCGCGGACCACGCGACCACGGGCGACGGCACGCTCACGGCGCTGCAGCTCGCGTCCCGCGTCGCGGCGACGGGTCAGAAGCTCAGCGAGCTGGCCGCCGTGGTGCGCCGGCTGCCGCAGACGCTCGTCAACGTCCCGGGTGTCGACAAGGACCGCGCGGGCTCGGACGAGCACGTCGCCGCCGCCGTCGGCGCTGCGCAGACGTCGCTCGGGTCGACCGGCCGCGTGCTGCTGCGCCCCTCGGGCACCGAGCCCCTGGTCCGGGTCATGGTCGAGGCCGCGACGCAGGACGACGCCGACCGGGTCGCCTCGCAGCTGGCCGACGTCGTGCGCGACCGCCTGGCCCTCTGAGCCGCGCGGTGACGACGAGCGGGGCGGGAGCCGGGGAGGCCCCGCAGGCGACCTGGCCCGCCGCCGTCGTGCGCGAGCACGTGCTGCGGCTGCTCGACGCCGGTGCGGCGGACCCGTCGGGCACCGTGCCGATCGTCCAGGCCGGGCACCCCGCGCTGCGGATGCGCGCGGTGCCGTTCGACGGCCAGGTCGGCGACGACGAGCTCGCGGCGCTGGTCGCGCTCATGCGCCGGACGATGCACGCGGCGCCGGGCGTCGGCCTCGCCGCGCCGCAGATCGGCCTGCCGCTGGCGCTGGCGGTGCTCGCGGACCCCGGCGCGGGCGAGACGGAGACCGGCCGGGTGCGCGAGCGTCCCGCCCTGCCGTTCCGCGTGCTGGTGAACCCGGCGTACGGGTCGGTCCCGGGCGAGGAGCCCGAGCGGGTGTCCTTCTACGAGGGCTGCCTGAGCGTGGTCGGCTACCAGGCGGTGGTGCCGCGGCTGCGCCGGCTGCGTCTCACCGGGCAGGACGAGACGGGCGCCGCGCTGGACGAGGTGGTGCAGGGCTGGCCCGCCCGCATCGTGCAGCACGAGACGGACCACCTGAACGGCACGCTGTACCTGGACCGGGCGCACCCGCGGTCGCTGTCGGCGACGGACGAGCTCGGCGCGCACTGGGCGACGGAGCCCCGCCCGGCCGAGGCGGCGCGCACGCTCGGCTTCCCGCTCGACGGCTGAGGCCCCCGCCGCGCGGCCCCGGGCGCTGCTCCGGCGGCGGCCCCGTCGGCCCCGCCCGCCCGGCCCCCGGCACGGACCGCAGCGTTCACCGGGACGTCACCGAATCCCCGTGACCCGTGTCGGACCTCCGTGGTGCACTGGGCGCACGGGGTCGTCCGAGGGGGTGGCGCCGCTCCGCCGGGAGGCGGACCCGGGTCGGCGGCACGTCGTCCCGGGGGCCGATGCCCGGTGCGACCGTCCCGGTCAGGATGGGGGGAGGACCAGGGTGGACTCGGGGGAGTCCCCCATGTCACGGCCGGCGACGCGCGCCTAGCGTGGACGACGGCCGACCCGCCCGAGGGCAGCCGTCGAACGACCCGGGAGCTGATGAACGTGCTGCAGGACTGGATCAGCGCCATCGAGGGCTGGGTGCCGATGCTGGCGGACTCGGTGTGGGTGTTCCCGGCGCTGTTCCTGTTCGCTACGATCGACGGCTTCTTCCCGCCGATCCCGAGCGAGTCGGTCGTGATCGCGCTCGCCTCCCTGTCGGTCGCGCACGGCGCGCCGAACATCGTGCTGGTGGCGCTGGCCGCCGCGCTCGGCGCGTTCGTCGGCGACCAGATCGCCTACACGATCGGCTCGAAGGTCGACGTGCACCGGCTCCGGCTGTTCCGGACCGCGCGCGGTCGCAAGGCGCTCGCGTGGGCCGAGCACGCGCTCGAGCACCGGGGCTCGTCGTTCATCCTGGCGGCGCGGTACATCCCGGTGGGCCGGGTGGCCGTCAACATGACCGCCGGGGCGCTCGGGTACCCGCGCAAGCGGTTCGTCGGGCTCACCGCGCTCGCCGCCGTGACCTGGGCCGTGTACGGCTCGGCCGTCGGCGCGGGGGCGGGCCTGTGGCTCGAGGACCACCCGACGATCGCGGTGGTCGCGGGCGTCGTCGTGGGCACCCTGGTCGGGGTCGGGATCGACTGGGTGCTGCGCCGCTGGACCGGGCTGGACCGGACGCCCGCGCCGATGGCAGGAGCGCAGGAGAGCGGCGCGGGTGGCGAGGACACCGCGGGCCAGGCGGTCGGAGGCCAGGACCCCGCCGGGCGCCGGGACGCCGCCGGGCGCGAGGACTCGGTCGACCGTGACCTCCCCGGGCAGGTCGCCGGCGCTCCCGTCGCCGCAGCGACCGGGGCCCTGTGCGCGGTCCCGTCGGCCGCGGCGGCGCAGCGCAGTGCCGCCGTCCCGGACCGCCGGGTCACGTCCCGGCAACGATCCGGCCCCGTCCGCTAACGATCCCGCATCGTCGGCCGCCCGGGCCGGTCGCCGTGCCTACGCTCGACCCGGGCCACAACGGCGTCGCCCCCGACGGCGGAGGCCGGGCACGCGCCCGCGCCTTCGCCCTGGGCAGGGGAACGGGCGACGGAGGGCGGCGGCGACATGGCAGCACCGCGTCCTCGCGCACCCCGGAGTCCGTCGCCCGGCCGCTCTCCCCGGGTCGCGCCGCGGCGGTCCCCTCGCCCTCGGGCCGGGCTCGCCGGCCTCCTGGCCCTCGCTCTGGCGGCCGTGCTGGCCGCGTGCGCGGGCGGCGACCCCGCCGCCTCCACCGCCGACGCCGCCCGGCGGTCCGCCTCCGGGGCGTCGGTGTCGTCCGGCGCGGACTGCCTGGCACCCCAGGTGCTCGCCGCGCTCGGGTTCGCGGGCGCGGGCGCGAGCAGCACGGCGCACCCCGACGTGCCGGAGGCGGGCCCGGTCCCGGACGCGTTCACCGCGGTGTCCGCGGTGCTGTGCACGACCGGGGAGACGCTGACCGACGCCGCGGGCCGCTGGGCCGCGGTGACCGCCACACGGCTCGAGGGCGACGTCCGGCCGCTGATCACCGCGCTCACGGCGTCGGCGACCGTCCCCGCCGCGGGGACCTCGCCCGCGCCGTGCGGGGAGGACGCGCGCCGCGCCGACCTCTGGCTGGTGGACGCGCTGGGCGCGGCGGTACGCGTGGCGCTGCCCTCCGGGGGCTGCGGGACGCTCCCGGTCGCCGTGTCGGAGGGCCTGGACGCGCTGGACGCCGTGGACGTGGAGCACTACCCCGTCGAGCTGGTCGGGCCGCGCGCGACGGCGGCGCCGACAGGCGGCTGACCGGACCCGCGGGTCGGCTCAGAGCTTGCGGAGCCGCACGCGGCGGACCGAGTGGTCGCCGCCCTTGGTCAGCACGAGTGTCGCGCGGCTGCGGGTCGGCAGGATGTTGCGCACCAGGTTCGGCGCGTTGATCGCGTCCCAGATGCTCTCGGCGCGCGCGACGGCCTCGGCGTCGCTCAGGCCCGCGTACCGGTGGAAGTACGACTCCGGCCGGGCGAACGCCGTCGACCGCAGCGACAGGAACCGCTCGACGTACCACTGCCGGACGTCGGAGGTCCGCGCGTCGACGTAGATCGAGAAGTCGAAGAAGTCGCTCACCGCGAGGTTGGAGGTGCTCGACGTGCCCGCGGCGGACGGGGCCGGCTGCAGGACGTTGAGGCCCTCGACGATCAGCACGTCCGGCCGGCGCACGACCACCTCGGCGCCGGGGACGATGTCGTAGGTGACGTGGTCGTACACCGGCGCCCGGACCTCGTCGTGGCCGGCCTTGACCTTCGACACGAACTGGAGCAGCGCGCGCCGGTCGTACGACTCGGGGAAGCCCTTGCGGTCCATGAGGCCGCGGCGCTCGAGCTCGGCGTTCGGGTGCAGGAACCCGTCGGTCGTCATGAGGGCGACGTTCGGGGTCGCGGGCCACCGGGCCATGAGCTCGCGCAGCAGCCGGGCCGTCGTCGACTTGCCGACCGCGACCGACCCGGCGACGCCGATGACGAACGGGGTGCGGGGGGTGTCCTCGCGCAGGAACGTCGACGACGCCGCGTGCAGCCGGCGGGTCGCCGTGACGTACAGGTCGAGCAGCCGGGACAGCGGCCGGTAGATCGCGTCCACCTCGGCCAGGTCGATCGGGTCGCCGAGCCCGCGCAGCCGGGTGACGTCCTCGTCGGTGAGGGGAAGCGGCGTGGACTCCGAGAGGCGGACCCAGGAGTCCCGGTCGAGCTCCACGTACGGGGAGGTCTGCCCGGGGACGTCGGTGGCGCGCACCCGACGATTCTGCACGATGCCGCGGGTCGCGCCTTCCGGGAGCGGGGGTCGCGCGGACGTGACCTGCGCCGCGGCGGTGCGGTCCGCGCCGCGGCTAGACTCCCGCGCATGTGTGGAATCGTCGGGTATGTCGGTGACCATGGCCCGGACGCCCGGCCGCTCGGGGTCGTCCTGGAGGGCCTGCGCCGCCTGGAGTACCGCGGGTACGACTCGGCGGGCGTCGCCCTCGTCACCCCCGAGGGCCTGGCCACGGCCAAGAAGGCCGGCAAGCTCGTCAACCTGACGGGGCTGCTCGAGGAGCGCCCGCTGCCGGGTGCGACCGCCGGCATCGGGCACACCCGCTGGGCGACCCACGGCGGCCCGACGGACGTCAACGCGCACCCGCACGTCGCGGGCGGCCTCGCGCTGATCCACAACGGCATCGTCGAGAACTTCGCCGTGCTCAAGGAGGAGCTGCTGGCCGACGGCGCCGAGCTGCTCTCCGAGACGGACACCGAGGTCGTCGCGCACCTGCTGTCCCGTGCCTACGCCGAGGTCAAGGACCTGGGCGAGGCCATGCGTCAGGTGGTCCGCCGGCTGCACGGCACCTTCACGCTGCTCGCGGTCCACGAGGACCACCCGGACACGGTGGTCGGCGCGCGGCACGACTCGCCGCTGGTCGTCGGGCTCGGCGACGGCGCGAACTACCTCGGGTCCGACGTCGCCGCGTTCATCGCGGAGACCCGGCGCGCGCTCGAGCTCGCGCAGGACCAGGTCGTCGTCATCACGCCGCGCTCGGTCACCGTCACGGACTTCGACGGCAACCCCGCCGAGGGCCGCGAGTACACGATCGACTGGGACGCCGCCGCGGCGGAGAAGGGCGGCTTCCGCTCCTTCATGGAGAAGGAGATCGCCGACCAGCCGCAGGCGGTGCAGGACACCCTGCTCGGCCGCACGGACGTCCAGGGCCGCCTGGTGCTCGACGACCTCAAGATCTCCGAGTCGGTGCTGCGCTCCGTCGACAAGATCATCGTGATCGCCTGCGGCACCGCGGCGTACTCCGGGCACGTCGCCAAGTACGCCGTCGAGCACTGGTGCCGGATCCCCGTCGAGGTCGAGCTGGCGCACGAGTTCCGCTACCGCGACCCGATCCTGACCGAGCGCACGCTGGTCGTCGCGATCTCGCAGTCCGGCGAGACCATGGACACGCTCATGGCCGTCCGGCACGCCCGGGAGCAGGGCGCCAAGGTGCTGGCGATCTGCAACACGCACGGGTCGACGATCCCGCGCGAGTCCGACGCCGTGCTCTACACGCACGCCGGACCCGAGGTCGCCGTGGCGTCGACCAAGGCGTTCCTCGCCCAGATCACCGCCGCGTACCTGCTGGGCCTGTACCTCGCGCAGCTGCGGGGCAACAAGTTCGCGGACGAGATCGGCGAGATCCTCGAGGACCTGCGGGCGATGCCGGACAAGATCCAGGACGTCCTGGACCGCTCGGGCCGCGTGCGGGAGATCGCGCGGTGGATGGCGGACACCTCCTCGGTGCTGTTCCTCGGCCGGCACGTCGGGTTCCCGGTGGCCCTGGAGGGCGCGCTCAAGCTCAAGGAGATCGCGTACATCCACGCGGAGGGCTTCGCGGCCGGCGAGCTCAAGCACGGCCCGATCGCGCTGATCGAGCCCGGGCAGCCGGTGTTCGTCATCGTGCCGAGCCCGCGCGGCCGCGACTCGCTGCACTCGAAGGTCGTCTCCAACATCCAGGAGATCCGGGCGCGCGGCGCCCGCACCCTGGTCATCGCGGAGGACGGCGACGAGGCGGTGCGCGCGTACGCCGACGAGGTGTTCTACGTGCCGCAGAGCCCGACGCTGCTCGCGCCGCTGCTGTCCGTCGTGCCGCTGCAGATCTTCGCGTGCGAGCTCGCCACGGCCCGGGGCCTGGACGTCGACCAGCCGCGGAACCTGGCGAAGTCGGTCACGGTCGAGTGATCGTCGGCGTCGGGATCGACGTGGTCGACGTCGCCCGGTTCCTGGCGACGGTCGAGCGGGTCCCGGCCCTGCGGGAGCGCCTGTTCACGCCCGAGGAGCGGGAGCTCGCGCCGGCGTCGCTCGCGGCGCGGTTCGCCGCCAAGGAGGCGATCGCGAAGTCGCTCGGCGCGCCCGCCGGGATGTCCTGGCAGGACGCCACCGTGCGCCGGGTGCGCGGGGAGCAGCCGGTGGTCGAGGTGACCGGTACCGTCGCGGCGGCCGCGGCGGCCCGCGGCGTGACCCGCTTCCACCTCTCCCTGAGCCACGACGCCGGCATCGCGTCGGCGATGGTCGTCGCCGAGTCCGACTGACCCGCGCGCACGCGCACCCGCGCGGCGCATACGTCAGCGCAGGGCCGGGACGACCTCGCGCTCGAACAGCTCGATGCCCGAGCGGTCGTAGGCGGCCTCTGCGAAGTACGTGATCGCGTAGGTCATGCCCAGACCGCGGAGCTCGGTCAGCTTCTCGACGATCTGCTCCGGGGTGCCGACGAGCGGACCGCGGCGGAACTCCTCGGCGACCTCGGGGGCCTTGTCCGGGACGGTGCGGGCGTAGTGCTCCTCGATCCAGGCGATCCGGTCGTCGACCTCCGCCTCCGTCGACCCGATCACCACGTTGTAGTTGGCCGAGCGCGTGATCTCGTCGTAGTTCCGGCCGATCGCGGCGCAGTGCTCCTGCAGGACGCGGCTCTTGTGCGCGAAGCCGGCCGGGGTGCCGTCGAAGTTCGTGTACGCCGCGTGCTCGGCCGCGACGCGCAGGGTCTTGCGCTCGCCGCCGCCCGCGATCCACAGCGGCGGGCCGTCGACCTGGAGGGGGAGCGGGGCGAGCTGGGCGCCGTCGACCTGGTAGTGCCGGCCGTCGAGGGTCGCGACGCCGTTGGTCCACAGCTGCTTCATGATCTGCACGCCCTCGTCGAGCATGGCGATCCGCTCGCCCGGCTTCGGGAAGCCGTAGCCGTAGGCGCGCCACTCGTGCTCGTACCAGCCGGCGCCGATGCCCATCTGGACGCGGCCGCCGGAGATGATGTCGGCCGTCGCCGCGACCTTCGCGAGGTAGGCCGGGTTCCGGTACGACATGCAGGTGCACATCTGGCCGAGCGTGACGCGGCTGGTGGTCGCCGCGTAGGCGTTCATGAGGCTCCAGGCCTCGTGCGTGGCCTCGCCGTTGGGCTGGGGCACCGCGTGGAAGTGGTCGTAGACCCAGATGGAGTCGAAGGCGTCGCCCTGGTCGGCGTGGGTGGCGAGGCCGCTCATGACGGACCAGTGGTCGCGGGCCTCGATGCCCGTGAGGTCCTGCCGCCAGCCCTGGGGGATGAAGAGTCCGAAGCGCATGGGCCGCAACCTATCCCCGGAGCCGATCGAGCGCCGGACGGCGACCACGCACGCAGGCTGCGTCCGCGACCACGCGCGCCCGCCGCCGGGCTCGGCCAGGATGGACGCATGATCCTGGGGTACACGGCAGCCGAGGTCCGCGCGGCGGAGGAGCCGCTGCTCGCCGACGGGGTGCCGCTGATGCAGCACGCGGCGTTCGCCCTCGCGACGCGGGTCGCGGCGGAGCTCGCCGACCGTCGCGGGCACGTGCGCGGCGCGACGGTGGTGGCACTGGTCGGGTCGGGCAACAACGGCGGCGACGCGCTGCACGCCGGTGCGTACCTGGCGCGGCGGGGCGTGCGGGTGGTCGCGGTCTGCGCGACGGACGCGCCGCACGCCGACGGGCTGGCGGCGTTGCGCCGGGCGGGCGGGCGCGCGGTGCGCGCGGTGGAGCCCGGAGCGGCCGACGGCGACCGCCCGGACGACACCGCCGCGCTGCCCGGCGTCTGGCTCGGCGACGCCGTGGCCGAGGCGTACGCCGCCGACGTCGTGCTGGACGGCCTGCTCGGCATCGGCGGCCGGGGCGCGCCGCGCGGGGTCGCGGGCCTGCTCGCCGGCCTGCTCGCCGACCTCCTCGAGTCCGAGGACGCGGGCAGCGCCGGCGGTGGCCCCCGGAGCGCGTCCGAAGCGGGCGGCGGCCCGCTGGTCGTGGCGGTCGACCTGCCGAGCGGCGCGGGCGTGGACGACGGGTCGCTCCCGGACGGCCCGGTGCTGCCGGCGGGGGTCACGGTGACGTTCGGCGCCGCGAAGCCCGGGCTGCTGCTGCCGCCCGCGTCCCGGCGGGCCGGGCGGGTGGAGGTGGTCGACCTCGGTCTGGCGCTGCCCGAGCGGCCCGCCGTCGCGCGCCTCGCGCCCGCCGACGTCGCCGCGCTCTGGCCGGTGCCCGGGCCCGAGGACCACAAGTACAGCCGCGGCGTGCTCGGCGTCGTCGCCGGGACGCCGGCGTACCCGGGCGCGGCGGTGCTCACGGTGTCGGCCGCGGCGCTGTCGGGCGTCGGGATGGTCCGGTTCGTGGGGCCGTCGGCGGTCGCGCGGTCGGTGCTGGCGGCCCGGCCCGAGGTCGTCGCGGGGACCGGCCGGGTGCAGGCCTGGCTGCTCGGGCCGGGCGTCGACCCGGGCCACGCCAAGCAGGCCCGGCGGGTGACGGGTGCGCTGCAGGCGGCGCTGGCGGCGGGGCTGCCCGCGGTGCTCGACGCCGGGGCGCTGGCGCTGGCGCCCCGGGAGCTGGCGCCGTGGTGCGTGCTCACCCCGCACGCCGGCGAGCTCGCGACGCTGCTGAGCCGGCTCGGCGAGGACGTGGAGCGGGCCGCGGTCGAGGCGGAGCCGCTGCGCTGGGCTCGCCGCGCGCACGAGCTGACGGGCGCGACGGTGCTGCTCAAGGGCTCGACGACGGTGGTCGTGGGCGCGGGCGGCGCGGTGTACGCCCAGGCGGACGCCCCGGGGTGGCTCGCCACCGCCGGCGCGGGCGACGTGCTCGCGGGCGTGCTCGGCGCGCTCCTCGCGGGCCGGGCCGCGGACGTGCTGGACGACCCGCCGCTGGCGGCGGCGCTCGCGGCCTCGGCGGCGCTGGTGCACGGCCGGGCGGCCGAGGAGGCGGTGCCGGGCGGGCCGGTCACGGCGCTGGGTGTCGCGCACGCGATCCCGGCGACCGTGGCAGGGTTGCTGCGTGGCTGAGACCCCGACCGGCGCCGCCGACGCTCCCCCCGACGGCCTGCGCGCCCGCACCCCGGCCGCCGACGCCCCGCTCCGGGACGACCTGCGGCGCCGGGTCGCGGCACTGCTCGACGCGCCGGGCACGACGACCGGCCCCGATCGCCGGCTGCTCGGCATCGCGGGCGCGCCCGGCGCCGGCAAGTCGACGCTGAGCGCGCAGATCCTCGCGGCGTTCCCCGGCCGGTGCGTCGTGGTGCCGATGGACGGGTTCCACCTCGCGCAGACCGAGCTCGAGCGCCTGGGCCGGGCCGACCGCAAGGGTGCGCCGGACACGTTCGACGCGGCGGGGTACGTCGCGCTGCTGCGCCGGCTGCGCGCGCCGGTGCCGGGGGAGACGGTGTACGCGCCGGAGTACCGCCGGGACCTGCGCAACGGCGTGGCCGGGGCGATCGGCGTGCCGGCGGACGTGCCGCTCGTGATCACGGAGGGCAACTACCTGCTGCTCGACCGGCACGGGTTCGGGCCGGTCCGCGAGCAGCTCGACGCCTGCTGGTTCGTCGACCTGCCGGAGGAGGTGCGGGCCGAGCGGCTGGTCGCCCGGCACGAGCTGTTCGGCAAGCCGCCGTCCGCCGCGTACGCGTGGACGCACGGGCCGGACCAGCGGAACGCGGACCTGGTCGCGGCGACCCGGGCCCGCGCGGACGCGGTCGTCACGGTCGACTGACCGGCCGCGCCGCGCGCCGCCGCGCGAGGCACCCGCGCGCCGGTGGGACACTGGGGACGTGAGCAGGTTTCCCGCGCGGGCGGTCGTGGACCTCGGGGCCGTGCGTGCCAACGCGCGGACCCTGGGCGACCTCGCCCCGACGGCGCAGCTCATGGCGGTCGTGAAGGCGGACGCCTACGGGCACGGGCTGCTGCCCGTCGCGCGCGCGGCGGTCGAGGGCGGCGCGACCTGGCTGGGTGTGGCGCAGGTGTCCGAGGCGCTGGCCCTGCGCGCCGGTGGCGTCACCGCCCGCGTGCTGACCTGGCTGTACGCCCCGGGCGCCCCGCTGGCCGAGGCCGTGGCCGCGGACGTCGACCTGTCCGTCGCCGCCCCGTGGGCGCTGCGCGAGGTCGCCGGGGCCGCCCGCGCCACGGGCCGCACGGCCCGGATCCACGTGAAGGTCGACACGGGCCTCGGCCGCAACGGGCTAACCCCGGCCGACCTGCCGGCCGTCGTCGACGAGGCGCTGCGGCTGGAGGCCGAGGGCGTCGTCCGCCTGGTCGGCATCTGGTCGCACCTGGCGTTCGCCGACGAGCCCGGCCACCCGAGCCTGCACGCCCAGGGCGACGTCCTGCGCGCCGCGGCGGCGGACGCCGAGGCCCGCGGCGCCCGGTTCGAGGTGCGGCACATCGCGGCCTCCGCCTCGACGCTGACGGACCCGGAGCTGCACCTCGACCTGGTGCGCCCGGGCATCGCGCTGTACGGCCTGACCCCGGTACCGCAGCTCGGCGGCCCGGAGCGGTTCGGGCTGGTGCCCGCGATGACGGTCGAGGCCGAGCTCGCGAACGTCAAGAGGCTGCCCGCCGGGCACGGCATGTCCTACGGCCACCACTACGTGACGCCGCGCGACACCGTGGTCGGCGTCGTGCCGCTGGGGTACGCCGACGGCGTCCCCCGGCACGCCTCGGGCCAGGACGGCGCCCCGGGTGCCCCGCTGGACGTCGGCGGCCGGCGCCTGGCGATCGCCGGGAGGGTCTGCATGGACCAGGTCATGGTGGACCTCGGCCCCGGCGCGACCGAGCAGGCCGGCGACCGCGTGGTGCTGTTCGGCACCGGCGCGGACGGCGGGCCGACGGCGCAGGACTGGGCGGACTCGGCGGGCACCATCAGCTACGAGATCGTGACCCGGCTCGGTGCCCGGGTGCCGCGGGTGTACGTGGACGGCGGCCGGGAGGTCCCGGCGAGCGGCGCGGAGCGCGTCGCGGAGGGAGTGGCGTGAGCGAGCAGGACGGGGCGACCGCGACGGTCGCCGAGGTGACGGTGGACCTGGCGGACGCGGACGCGACCCGCGCGTACGGCGAGGCCCTGGCGGGGCTGCTGCGGGCGGGCGACCTGGTCGTGCTGACCGGCGACCTCGGCGCGGGCAAGACCACCCTGACCCAGGGCATCGGCACCGGGCTCGGCGTGCGCGGGGCGGTGGCCTCGCCGACGTTCGTGATCGCGCGGGTGCACCCGCCCCTGCCGCAGCCCGACGGCGCGACCGGCCCGGCCCTGGTGCACGTCGACGCGTACCGGCTCGGCTCGCTCGACGAGGTCGACGCGCTCGACCTGGACACCTCGCTCGACGAGTCGGTGACGGTCGTCGAGTGGGGCGAGGGCCTCGTCGAGTCCCTCGCGGACGACCGCCTGGAGGTGGCGCTGCGCCGCCCCCGCGGCGCCGACGCCGCCGGTGGCGCCCCGCACGCCGAGCACGCGGAGGACGCCGCCGCGGGCGTCCGCGCCGTGACCGTCCGGGCGCGCGGCGACCGCTGGCGCGGCGTCGCGCTGCCGGGAGCGCCCTCCGCCTGACGCACCGGCGCCGCCGCGCGCCGACCTGATCGACCACCTGCCGCGAACGGCGGACCGCCGACCCGCAGCACTCGACCCTCGCCCCGACCCCGACCCCGAAGGAACCCCACCGGTGCCCGTCCTCGCGCTCGACACCTCCGCCGCCGCGTCCGCCGCCGTCGTCGACGACGCGGGCCGCACCCTGGCCACCCGGTCGACCGGCGAGTCCCGCCGGCACGCGGAGACGCTGACCCCGCTGCTCGACGAGGTCCTCGCCGAGGCGGGCGTCGCCCGCACCGACCTGACCGCGGTGGTGGCGGGCACCGGCCCCGCGCCGTTCACCGGCCTGCGCGTCGGCCTGGTCACGGCCCGCACGCTCGGCCTGGCGCTCGGCGTCCCGGTGCACGGGGTGTCCTCGCTCGACGCGCTGGCGCTGGCCGCGGTCGCTGCGGCGGCGTCCGGCACCGGCCCGGCCCTCGACGACCGCGAGGTGCTGGTCCTGACGGACGCGCGCCGCAAGGAGGTCTACTGGGCCCGGTACCGCGCGGTGGTCGGCGCGGGCGCAGCCCCGACCGTCGAGGCGGTCGAGGGCCCCGGCGTCGCGACGCCGGCCGCGGTCGCGGAGCAGGGGCTCGAGGGGCTGCTGCTCGTCGGCCCGGGCACCGCGCTGTACCCGGAGCTGCTGCCGCCGGTGCCCGGCACGCCCGACGCCGTGGACGCGGCGGACCTCGCCCGGGTCGCGCTCGCGCGGCTCGCGGTGGCGGGTGCGGGCGTGGTGCTGCCGACGGAGCCGCTGTACCTGCGCCGCCCGGACGCCGTGCCGCCGGCCGCCGCGAAGCGGGCGCGGGCGTGACCTCGCCCGACGACCGGACCCGCGACGGGGCCGCGGACGCGGGCGGTCCGGCGCCGGAGGACGCGACCGTGCCGGGGGACGCCTCGGTGGCGCACGGCGCCGCCGACGCCGGCCGCACCGCCGACGTCCTGCTCCGGCCGCTCGTCCCCGACGACCTCGACGCGCTCGAGGACATGGAGGAGGCGCTGTTCGGCGCCGGCGCCTGGTCGCGGACGTCGCTGGCCGAGGAGATCACCGGCCCGGGCCGGTGGTACGTCGGCGCGCAGGACCGGGCGTCCGGCGAGCTCGTCGGGTACGCCGGGCTGTGGTTCGACGGCTACGACGGCCAGGTGATGACCGTCGGCACCCGCCCGGACGCGCAGGGCCGCGGGATCGGCCGGATGCTGCTGGACGCGCTGCTCGACCACGCGCGCGAGCTCGGCGCGGGTGACGTCCTCCTGGAGGTGCGGGTCGACAACGAGCCGGCGCTGCGGCTGTACGAGCGCGCGGGGTTCGAGCGGTTCGGCCGGCGCAAGGGCTACTACCAGCCCGAGAACGTCGACGCCTGGACGATGCGCCGCAGGGCCTGAGCGGCCGCGCCGGATGCGGCGAGGGCCCCGCACCGGACGAACCGTGCGGGGCCCTCGCGCGTCGCCGTCCGGCGCGCGGTGTCAGATCGAGCGCGCGACGTCCTCGAAGTCGAGGCGGCCCTGGCGCGGGTGCGAGGCCGGCATGCCGAAGCCCTCGACGTCCTCCGGCGCGCTGCCCACGTTGAGGACCATGATCGAGCGCCAGCCCGACCCGGCGAGCAGGTCGGCGTCCAGGCCGGGCGCGTCGTAGCCGGTCATCGGCCCGACGTGCAGCCCCGCGGCGCGCAGGCCGACGATCAGGTACCCGGCCTGCAGGAACGCGTTGTCGCGGGACATCCGGGCGCGGACGTCCTCGATGCCGGCGAAGTTGTCGCGGGCGCCGGCCATGTGCGGGGCCAGGCGGGGGAGCTGCTCGTGGAAGTCGACGTCGGCGGCCACGACGATGCTGAGCGGGGCGCGCCGGGTCTTGGCCTTGTTGCCCTCGTTCATGTGGTCGACGAGGCGCTCGCGGCCCTCGCCCGAGCGGACGAGCAGCAGGCGCAGCGGCAGCGAGTTCATCGCGGTCGGGCCCCAGCGGACGACGTCCCAGACGGCGCGGACCTGCTCGTCGGTGACCTCGCCGTCGGTGAACGTGTTGACGGTGCGGGCGTCCCGGAACACCAGGTCCACGATCTCCTGCGGGACGCGGAGGTCGGCGGCGGCGGACGACGGTGCGGTGTCGATGCTCATGATCGGTTGAATGCGCAACATCTACGAGGTCATTCCTGTTGCCTGCGTGAACCGTGTCACACCGCGCGCGCGCGCGGCGTGCGCCGCACGCGCAAGGGGACCGGGGCGCGCGGCCTAGACTCGGGGACATGCCTGAAGCGCCCCTCGTCCTGGGGATCGAGACGTCCTGCGACGAGACCGGGGTCGCCCTGGTCCGCGCCCACGCCGACCGCAGCGAGCTCCTGGTCGACGCCGTCGCGTCCTCCATGGACGAGCACGCGCGGTTCGGCGGGATCATCCCGGAGATCGCCTCCCGCGCCCACCTCGAGGCGATGATCCCGACGATCGAGCGCGCGCTCGACACCGCCGGGGTCACGCTCGTGGACGTCGACGCGGTCGCCGTCACGGCCGGGCCCGGCCTCGTCGGGTCGCTCACCGTCGGCACCGCCGCGGCCAAGGCGCTCGCGTACGGCCTCGGCAAGCCGCTCTACGGCGTCAACCACGTCATCGGCCACGCGGCCGTCGACGAGCTGGTGCACGGCCTGTTCCCCGACCGGGTCATGGCGCTCGTCGTGTCCGGCGGGCACTCCAGCCTGCTGCTGATCGACGACGTCGTCACCGGCGTGCACGAGCTCGGCTCGACGCTCGACGACGCGGCGGGCGAGGCGTTCGACAAGGTCGGCCGGCTGCTGGGGCTGCCCTACCCCGGTGGCCCGCACATCGACCGCCTGGCGCGCGAGGGCGACCCGACGGCCATCCGGTTCCCGCGCGGCCTCACCGCCGCGAAGGACCAGGCGAAGCACGCGGACGACTTCTCGTTCTCCGGCCTGAAGACCGCCGTGGCCCGCTGGGTCGAGGCGCGCGAGGACGCCGGCGAGCCCATCCCGCTCGAGGACGTGTCGGCGTCGTTCGCCGCGTCCGTGGCCGACGTGCTCACCGCGAAGACGATCGCGGCCTGCCGGAAGCACGGCGTGGACACCCTGGTGGTCGGCGGCGGGTTCTCCGCGAACTCGCAGCTGCGGGACATGGCCGCCGAGCGGTGCGCCGCGGCCGGGATCGACCTGCGCATCCCGCCGATCAAGTACTGCACGGACAACGGCGCGATGATCGCCGCTCTGGGTGCCGCGGTCGTGCGCCGCGGGCTGCCGGCGTCGGACTTCGCGATCGGCGTCGACTCGACGATGCCGCTGGAGACCGTCACGGTCTGACCTGGCGCGGCCCGCGCGCGGAGGTCAGAGCGGGCGACCCGCCCGCATCTCCGCGACCAGCGACGCCACCACCGCGTCGAGCTCGCCGGCGTTCCGCCGGGCGACGGCCCGCTGCCGCTGGTAGGACGCGCCCTTGCGCAGGATGACCCGCACGGCGTCGAGCTCGGTCGCGCAGCCCAGCCGCTCGGCGACCGGCTCCAGGTCGACCAGCAGCCGCGCGACCGCGTCGGTCACGAGCTCCTCGTCGCCCGCCGCGTTCGTGATGATGATGGCGTCCATGCCGTAGCGCGCCGAGCGCCACTTGTTCTCCTGGGCGAACCACGGCGGGATCGTCGGCAGCTCCTCGCCGCGGTCGAGCAGCGTGGAGAAGTGCTCGACGAGGCAGTGCGTGAGCGCGGCGAGCGCCGTCACCTCGAGCAGGCTGGGGGAGCCGTCGCAGATCCGGGCCTCGATCGTGCCGAACCTCGGCGACGGCCGGACGTCCCAGCGCACCTCGTCGAACGCGTCGATGACCCCGGTGTGCAGCATGTCGCCGACGTAGGCCTCGAGCTGGTCCCAGCGCTCGAACGGGAAGGGCAGCCCGGCGGTCGGCAGCTGCTGGAACATCAGCGCGCGGTTCGACGCGTACCCGGTGTCCTTGCCGCCCCAGAACGGGCTGGACGCGGACAGCGACTGCAGGTGCGCGAACGTGGTCAGCAGGGCACGGGAGATCGGCAGCACCTTGTCCCGGTCCTCGATCCCGACGTGCACGTGCACGCCGTAGATCAGCATCTGCCGGCCCCACCACTGCGTCCGGTCGATCAGGGTGGCGTACCGCTGCTTGTCCGTGACCTTCTGCTGGGCCCAGCGCGCGAACGGGTGGGTGCCGGCGCTCATCAGCTCGACGCGCAGCGGGTCGGTGACGGTGCGCACCTCGTCGACCGCGCGCTGCAGGTCCGCGCCGGCCTCGCCGACCGTGCGGCAGACGCCGGACACGACCTCGACGGTGTTGAGCAGCAGCTCCTGCTTGATCGCGGGGTGCTCGGCCGCGCCGGCGGGGCGGACCGCGTCGAGGACGGTGCTGGCGACCTGGCGCAGGTCGCCGGAGTCGGCGTCGACCAGCGCGAGCTCCCACTCGATGCCGACGGTCGACCGCTCGGACCGCGCGAACGGCAGCCGGGTCGGGGTGGTCACGCGGCGGCGCCGACGGGCTCGACGAGCAGCACCTGCTGCTGGCCGGCGACGCGGGTGAGCACGATCGTCGCGGCGGCCGTCCCGCGGAGGTCGAGCTGGCGGCGCAGCTGCTCCGGGACGACCGCGGTGCCGCGCTTCTTGATCGTCAGCGACCCGACGCCGCGCTCGCGCAGGTAGGCCCGCAGCCGCTTGAGGCCGAACGGCAGGGTGTCGAGCACCCGGTAGGCCGTGGCGAACGGGGTCGCGTGCAGCGCGTCGGAGGTCACGTAGGCGATCGTGCTGTCCACGAGCCGTCCCTGCACCTCGGCGGCGACCTCGGCGACCAGCCCGGCGCGGATCACGGCCCCGTCGGGCTCGTAGAGGTAGGCGCCGACGGGCCCGACCTCGGCGCGGGACCGCTCGCCGGCGGCGCGCAGCACGGCGGACCCGCCGGCGGCCCCCAGCAGCAGCGCCGACCGGCCGGGGCCCTCGGGTGCGAGCGGGCCGAACCACAGGCCGAGCTCGACGACGTCGCCGTCGACCGACACCCACTGCGCCTCGGCGTCGTCCGGCAGCGCGCCGTGCGGCACGCCCGGGCCGAGCTTGAGGCCCAGGGCCGGCACGCGCTCGCGGAGGGCGAGGACGTCGTCCAGCGGCGGGGCGTAGGCCGCCGGGTCGAACACCCGGCTCCCGCCCGACGTCCGGCGCGCGGGGTCGGCGTACACGCCGTCCACGCCCTCGGCGGCGAGGTCGACCGCCAGGCCGTCGCCGTGCCGGACCTCGGCCTCGGGGAACGCGCGCAGGTTGATCGTCGCCAGGGCGGCGGTGGTCTCGTCGGCGTCGACGGCGAGCACCCGCAGCCCGACGCCCGCGAACGCCATCGCGTCGGCGCCGAGGCCCGAGGTCAGGTCGGCGACGCGGGTGACGCCCGCGGCCGCGTACCGGCGCGCGTGCCGGGCGGCGACCACCAGCCGGGTCGCCTGCTCGAGGCCCGCGGGGGTGAACAGCATGCCGTCCGCGAACTCGCCGAGCTTGTCGTGCGCCCTAGCTCGCAGCCGCGACTGGGTCAGCGCCGCCGCGACCAGGTCGGCGTCGAAGCCGTCCTTGCGCAGGCGCTCGGACAGGGCCATCGCGTGCCGCTCGTCGTACGGGGGGAGGGCGGACAGCAGGGCCCAGCCCTCGGGGCTGAGCAGCTTGGCGAGGCCGGACGCGTCCATCCCGCGATCCTCGCACGGCGGCGCGGGCCGACGACGGGCGCCGCGGCCGGGGCGGACGGATGTGACGCGCGACCCCCGGACGTTGGCACTCGCCTTGACCGAGTGCTGACGGGTTCCTAGAGTGCTGATCGGCACTCTCCTCGTGGGAGTGCCAGCGCACCGCAGTTCGGCCGGCACCCGCGACGACGGCAGGACCGACGGGGCGACAACGGACATCAGGCAGCACTCACACGCGAAGGGGAGGTCCGCTGTGTCGGTCTCCATCAAGCCGCTCGAGGACCGGATCGTCGTCAAGACGCTCGAGGCGGAGCAGACGACCGCCTCCGGTCTCGTCATCCCGGACAGCGCCAAGGAGAAGCCCCAGGAGGGCGAGGTCCTGGCCGTGGGTCCGGGTCGCATCGACGACAACGGCAACCGCGTCCCGCTCGACGTGGCGGTCGGTGACAAGGTCATCTACAGCAAGTACGGCGGCACCGAGGTCAAGTACGACGGCGAGGAGTACCTCATCCTCTCCGCGCGCGACATCCTGGCGGTCGTCACCAGGTGACGCCCCCGCCGGCCCGCGCGGGCCGGCGGACGCCTGACGAGGGCCCTCTCCGTGGACGGAGGGGGCCCTCGTCGCGTCCGGGGCCCCTGTGTGCGCGGCGCGTCCCGCCGTCGAGAGGGCAACCGACACGTCGAGCGCGTCGTCGCCGGCTGCGCGCTCGACGTGTCGGGTACCCGCTCGGCGCGCGCGGGCGGGCGGGGCGCCGGACGGGCGCGGTCGGCGGCGCGCCTCCCGCGGCCGGGCGCGGGCCTGACAGCACGACGGGGCCCCTCCGCATGCGGAGGGGCCCCGTCGCTCGTGGACGGCGACCGCGCGGTGTCGCACCGCGCTCGGTCGCCACGCTCAGGTGGCGGCGTCCGGGCCGTCGGCGGCTCGGACGCCGCGCGGCTCAGATCGCCTGGTGGGTCGTCCGGCCGGCGCGCTCGGCGAGGACGGCGGTGCGCTCGTCCTCGGAGAGGCCGCCCCAGACGCCGTACGGCTCGCGGACCGCGAGCGACTGCTCGCGGCACTCGTTGATGACCGGGCAGGTCGCGCAGATCGCCTTGGCCGCCTCGGCGCGGCGGCGGCGCGCGGCGCCCCGCTCGCCCTCGGGGTGGAAGAACAGGTCCTGGTCGGCGTCGCGGCAGGCACCCTCGTACTGCCACTCCCAGAGCTCCATCACGGGTCCCGGGAGGCGGGAGATCTCGGCCATGGGGGTCCTCCATCCACTCGGCGCGGTGGCGCCGTTCTGATGACGTGCGGGGGGCGGTCCGTCCGACGACCGTTCCCTGGGACCGAGGTCCCTGGTGCGTCGGCTGAACTGCACTGATGAGGACAGTACAACCGCGCCAGCAGTTGTTCAAGACCGTGTCGCGAATCGGTTCGGCGCGAATCGCTTCAGCGCGTCGACCAGCACTGACGCGATTCGTGGCGCGGTTGGTCCGGCGCGGTCGTGCGTGCTGGCGCGGTCCGGTCCGCCGCCGCTGGAAACCGCGCCAGATCCCCGGCACAATCGAGGACGGGCCGCGGGACCGGCGGCGGGGACGAGACGGACGAGATGCAGCACAGCGAGGACGAGGAGCCGACCGGCGACGCCGGGCGGGGCCCCGACGACCGCGCGACAGAGGCGGTCGAGCTCGACGGGCCGATCCTCACCGTCGCCGCCGTCGCGTCGCGCCTCGGGGTCGCCCCCGCCACGCTGCGCACCTGGGACCGCCGCTACGGGCTCGGTCCGTCGGAGCACACGGCGGGCGCGCACCGCCGGTACAGCGCGGCCGACCTGGCGCGGCTGATGGCCATGCGCTCGCTGACCCTCGACGGGGTGCCCCCGGCGGACGCCGCCCGGCTGGCCCGCGAGGGCGCGCCGGGGGTCGTGCCCGACCCCGTGACGTCGCCGGAGCACGACGGCGTCCGCGCCCACCGCGGGGCCGGGGACGGCGGGCACCGCGCCGACGGCGCCGCCGCGGACGCCGACGGCCCGGTCGGGGCTCCCGGCCCCGGCGCGACCGGCGGTCCCGACGCGACCGCCGGTCCCGGCGCGGCCGCCGGGTCCGGCTCGGGCGTCGGTCCCGACGCGACCACCGGTTCCGGTGCGACGCCCGGCCCGGACGCGCCCGGCACGCCCGCCGGCCCGGGCCGCCACCTCAGCGCCGTCCCCGACGCGCCCGCGCGCGCCCCCGAGGACGCGGCGACCGGCGACCCGCGCCCCGGCGCCCCGGCCTCGTCCCGCGCGCCCGCGGCGCCGGGCGGTCGCGCCGGGCGCCCGCCCCGGCCCGCCACCCCCACCTCGGTCATCGACGCCGCCCTCCGGGCCGACGCCGCCGAGGTGACCCGGCAGCTCGCGCTCCCCGCCGGTGGCGACCTGGTCCGCTGGTGGTCCGACCTGGTCGCGCCCGCCCGCGCGGGCATCGCGTCCCGGACCGTGCTCGCCCGCCCGGGCGACGAGCCCGACGCGCTGGTGTCCGCCGCGGCCCTGGCGGTGCTCCGCGACCGTTCGGGTCGCGTCCCGCGGCACCCGTCGCGCCGCCGGATCGTCCTGCTGCTCGCGGCACCGGGTGAACCTCGGCCGCTGTCGCTGCACGTGCTCGCGGGCGCGCTGGCCGACGCCGGCGTCGACGCGCGCGTGGTCGCGGGGCCCACGGGCCGGCACCGGCTGCTCGAGATCGCGGCCATGACCTCGCCGTCGGCGGTGGTGCTGCTGAGCGAGCAGACGGCCCCCGACCTGGGGCTCGTCGGTGCGGTGGCGGAGGCGCACGCCGAGCTGCCGGTGTTCGTGATGGTGCCGGACGAGGCGGCCGGGGAGGTCCCGCTGGGTCGTCAGGTGCACCGCGTGCGCACGGTTCCGGGCCTGGTCCACGAGGTGCTGGCCGTCTCCGCCTGACACCTGGGTTCTTCCTGGACGCTAACGTCGGCGCCGATCCGGCCGATACAGGAAGGAAGCCGGATCCGCCAGGGTCCTGGCACAGGCGGAAGGCGGAGGTCGATGGCGGGCGTCGTGGTGTGCCACGGATCGACGGCGGTGCGCGAGCGCATCGTCCTGACGGCACTCGGTGTGCCCGCGCTGGCCCCGGTGCGCGCGGCGGCGTCCGTGGACGAGCTGGTCACGCTGGCGCGGCGGGTGCCGCCGACCATCGTGCTGCTCGACGCGCACCTGCCCACCCCGGGCCCCGTGGAGGCGATCCGCCGGCTGCGCGCGGTGCCGTCGCAGTCGACGGTCGTGATGCTGGCGGTGCCCGGCGACGAGATCGCGCTGGACCGGGCGATCGCGCTCGGCGCCCGCGGGTACCTGGCCCCCGACGTCGGCCGGGCGGAGCTCGCCGCGGTCGCGGCGCACATCCTGGCGAGCCCGGGCATCCCCGGCGCGCCCGGTGCGGTGCCGCACGACGGCCTCGCCGCCGCGCACGCCCACGGCGGCGTGGCGAGCGCCCCGACCCCGGTGGTCGCCCGCGTGGAGCTGCCCGCGCAGTCCACCGGCCGTGACGAGGTCTCGCTCACGAAGCGCGAGGTCGAGGTGCTGGTCGGCATGAGCAACGGCCGGTCGAACGCGCAGATCGGCCAGGAGCTGTTCCTGTCCGAGGACACGATCAAGACCCACGCCCGCCGGCTGTTCCGCAAGCTCGGCGCCGCCGACCGCGCGCAGGCGGTGGCCATCGGGCTGCGCAAGGGCCTCATCCGCTGACGCCCGGCGCGGACGCCCCCGGACGGGGCGTCCGCGCGCGCCCGGCGTCGCGCAGGTCACCCCGGCCGGCGGCCGGGTCCTCCGACCGGCGGCCGTATCATCGGGGGATGACCGACCTGGGCACCCCTGGATCCGCCGCTCCCGCCGACCCGTTCGGCTTCATCGGTCTCACCTACGACGACGTCCTGCTGCTCCCGGGCGAGACGGACGTCATCCCGAGCGAGGTCGACACCACGACCCGGCTCACGCGTGAGATCTCCCTGTCGATCCCGCTCGTGTCCGCCGCGATGGACACCGTCACCGAGTCGCGCATGGCGATCGCCCTGGCCCGCCAGGGCGGCATCGGCGTGCTGCACCGCAACCTCTCGATCGAGGCGCAGGCCCACCAGGTCGACCTGGTGAAGCGCTCCGAGTCCGGCATGGTGTCCGACCCCGTGACCGTGGGCCCCGACGCGACGCTGGCCGAGCTCGACGCGCTCTGCGCCAAGTACCGCGTGTCCGGCCTGCCGGTCGTGGACGACGACCGCCGCCTGCTGGGCATCATCACCAACCGCGACCTGCGGTTCGTGCCGCCGGCCGAGTTCACCACCCGCCGGGTCCGCGACACGATGACGTCGATGCCGCTGATCACCGGCCCGGTCGGCATCTCGAACGACGACGCCGCGGCGCTGCTCGGCAAGCACAAGGTCGAGAAGCTGCCGCTGGTCGACGCGGACGGCCGCCTGCAGGGCCTCATCACCGTCAAGGACTTCGTGAAGTCCGAGCAGTACCCGATGGCCACGAAGGACGCGAGCGGCCGCCTGGTCGTCGCCGCGGCCGTCGGCTTCTTCGGGGACGCCTGGGACCGCGTGTCCGCCCTGGTCGAGGCCGGCGTGGACGCGCTCGTCGTCGACACCGCGAACGGCCACGCCCGGCTCATGCTCGACATGGTCCGCCGGATCAAGTCCGACCCGGGCACGAGGCACGTCCAGGTCATCGGCGGCAACATCGCGACCCGCGAGGGCGCGCAGGCGCTGGTCGACGCGGGCGTGGACGCGGTCAAGGTCGGTGTCGGCCCGGGCTCGATCTGCACGACCCGCGTGGTCGCCGGCGTCGGCGTCCCGCAGGTCACGGCGGTCTACGAGGCCTCGCTGGCCGCGAAGCCCGCGGGCGTCCCGGTCATCGCCGACGGCGGCCTGCAGTACTCCGGCGACATCGCGAAGGCCCTCGTGGCCGGCGCGGACAGCGTGATGGTCGGCGGCCTCATCGCGGGCTGCGACGAGTCGCCGGGCGACCTGGTGTTCGTCAACGGCAAGCAGTTCAAGCGCTACCGCGGCATGGCGTCGCTGGGCGCGATGCAGAGCCGCGGCGACCGCCGGTCGTACTCCAAGGACCGGTACTTCCAGGGCGACCTGACCGACGACGAGATCATCACCGAGGGCATCGAGGGCCAGGTCCCGTACCGCGGCCCGCTCGCGGCGGTGGCGCACCAGCTGGTCGGCGGCCTGCACCAGTCGATGTTCTACGTCGGCGCGCGCACGATCCCGCAGCTGCAGCAGCGCGGGAAGTTCGTCCGGATCACGCCGGCGGGGCTCAAGGAGTCGCACCCGCACGACGTGCAGATGATCTCGGAGTCGCCGAACTACACGGTGCGCTGAGCACACGCCGCACGACGAACGGCCGGGAGCACGCGCTCCCGGTCCTTCGTCGTGCGTGGGGCGTCAGTCCCGGAACGTCTCGATCTGCGCGCCGAGCTCGACGAGCCGCTCCTGCAGCCCCTCGTAGCCGCGGGCGATGATGTCGACGTTGCGCAGCACGCTCTCGCCCTTCGCCGCCAGCATGGCGAGCAGGATGACGACGGCGGGGCGCAGGGCCGGCGGGCAGGACACCTCGGCACCGGACCAGCGGGTCGGGCCGGACACCTGCAGCCGGTGCGCGTCGAGCAGCCGCACGTCGGCGCCGAGCCGCGTGAGGTCGGTCAGGTGGATCGCCCGGCCCTCGTAGACCCAGTCGTGCACCAGCGTCGACCCGGTCGCGCACGCGGCGATGACCGCGAAGAACGGCAGGTTGTCGATGTTGAGGCCGGGGAACGGCATCGGGTGGATCTTGTCCAGCGGCGCGCGCAGCTCGCTCGGGTGCACCGTGATGTCGACGAGCCGGGTGCGGCCGTTGTGCGCGGTGTACTCCTCGGACAGCGTGTAGCGCTGGCCCATCTCGGACAGGGTCGCGAGCTCGATCTCCATGAACTCGATCGGCACCCGGCCGACCGTGATCTCGGAGCCGGTGACGATGCCGGCGGTGAGCAGGCTCATCGCCTCGACCGGGTCCTCCGAGACCGCGTACTCCACGTCGGCGTCGATGTCGGCCCTGCCGTGCACCCGCAGCGTCGTGGTGCCGATGCCCTCGACCCGGACGCCCAGCAGCTCCAGGTAGAAGCACAGGTCCTGGACCATGTAGTTCGGGCTGGCGTTGCGGATGGTGGTGACGCCCGGGCGCCGGGCCGCGGCCATCAGCGCGTTCTCGGTCACGGTGTCGCCGCGCTCGGTGAGCACGATCGACAGGTTCTCGGTGCCGGGGTCGGTGACGCGGGCGAGGTAGCGGCCGCCGCTCGCGGTGACGGAGAGGCCGAACGGGCGCAGCGCGATCATGTGCGGCTCGACGGTGCGGGAGCCGAGGTCGCAGCCGCCCGCGTAGGGGAGCCGGAACTCGTCCCGCTGCCCGAGGAGCGGACCGAAGAACATGATGATCGACCGGGTGCGGCGGGCGGCGTCGACGTCGATGGCCTCGAGGTCGAGGTCCTTCGGCACGACGATCTCCAGGTCGCGGCCGTCGGCGGACCAGGTGGCGCGGACGCCGACGGACCGCAGCACGTCGACGATCCGGTCGACCTCGACGATCCGCGCGACGTTCTTGAGCCGCGTGGTGCCGCGGTTGAGCAGCGAGGCGCACAGCAGGGCGACCGCGCCGTTCTTCGACGTGTTCACGTCGAGCCGGCCGGACAGCTGCGCGCCGCCCCGCACCCGCAGGTGGGGGTGTGCTGCGGGCCGCCGAGGGTGACGATCGGGGAGTCGAGCGCGGCGCCGATCCGGGTCAGCATGTCGAGGCTGAGGTTCTGCGCGCCCTGCTCGATGCGGTGCACGGCGGACTGGCTGGTGCCGAGGAGCTCGGCGAGCTGGGTCTGCGTCAGGCCGCGGTGGCGGCGCGCGGACCGGACCAGCGAGCCCACGTGGGCCAGCTGCTCGGGGAGGGTGGGGGTGACGACGGGGATGGACGAGGTCACCGTGGGGACGGCTCCGGTCGTCGGGTTGGTCAGGGTCACGACGACGACGTTAACTCATGGATGAGATATCGGCACGGCGTCGGATGGGGAGATCGTGTGCGCGGCCCGCGGCTGCGCTGATCCCGACCTCATGGGCGGCGTTGCGCCCAGGCGAACGACGCAGGTCAGGCGATCAGCGTGTCCTGGATCGGGCGGCCGGCGAACCGGCGGTCGCGGCCGGGTCGTGCCGGATGGCGACCGGCTCCGGCGTCACGCGGACGGGGAGCGCGGGCTGGGTGGCGATCCGCCCGGTGACCCGGGCGGCGAGGTTCGGCGCGGGCGCGGCGGCGACGGGAGCGGCGACGTGCGCGGCGGCGGCCGGCGCGGCGGCGACGGTCTGGGGCGCCGGCTCCGGCGCGCCGGCAGCGGCTCGAGCGGTGCGCCCGTCCCCGGCGCCCCCGCGGCGGCCGCCGCCCGCGACGCCGCGCGGCTCGGCCACGTCGACTCCGCGCCGGGGCCGGTGTGCCCGCGCTCGGCGCGCCAGGCGTTGAACGCCTCGGCCCACGCCCGGTGCGCGGTCACCTGGTAGTCGTGCAGCGAGACCAGGTCGAGGTCGCCCAGGTGCGGGAACCGCCCGACGATCCGCTCCAGCACGTCGAGGGTCGCCACCACGTCGACGTCGGCGGTGTGCAGGCTGCCGGTGTCCACCACCTGGTAGACGCCGCACAGGTCCACGAGCTTGCGCTTGCCGGACCGGTACCGGTCCTCGGCGCGGTCGAGGACGAGCGGGTCGATGACCGGGCGCAGCTCGCCGTCGAGGCGGTCCTCGACGGTCGGCAGGCCGTGCCGGCGGAGCTCGGACTCGAGGAGGCACAGGTCGAAGGAGGCGTTGTAGGCCACGACCGGCACGCCCTCGCGGACGGCCTCGGCGATGGCGGCGGCGATCTCGTCCAGCGCCCCGCGCGGTTCGACGCCGTGCGCCCGGGCGTGCTCGGTGCTGATGCCGTGGATGGCGCTGGCGCCCTCGGGGATCTCGACGCCGGGGTCGACGAGCCAGGTGCGCACGTGGGTGCCGTCGCGGTCCCGCCGGACGAGCGCGGCCGTCACGATGCGGTCGTGGTCGGTGTCCACGCCGGTGGTCTCGGTGTCGAACCCCAGCAGCGGCCCGTCGGTCCAGGTCATGCGTCTCCCTCTCCTTCCTGCGCGGCCAGCATCGCACCGGCCACCGACGCTCCCGGGGACCCCGCGCGGCGTGTGGCCCGGCCCGGATGCGACCGGCGGCCGTCCGGGTGAGGGTGGAGGCAGACCCCGCGGACCGCGGGGAGCCCCACGGAAAGGAGTCGTCATGGCCCGCCTGACCGGCCGCACCGTCGCGTTCCTCACCAGCTCGAAGGGCATCGAGGAGCCCGAGCTCACCACGCCCTGGAAGGCCGTCGCCGACGAGGGCGGCACCCCCGTCCTCGTGTCCGCCGAGGCCGGCACCGTCCGCGCGGTGAACAACGACCTCGACCCGGGCGGCGAGTACCCGGTCGACCGCACGCTCGACCAGGTGTCCGCGGACGACATCGACGCGCTCGTCATCCCCGGCGGCACGGTGAACGCCGACACCCTCCGCACCCAGGAGGACGCGCAGGCGCTCGTGAAGGCCGTCCTCGGTGCCGGCAAGCCGGTGGCCGCGATCTGCCACGGCCCCTGGACCCTCATCGAGGCCGGCGTCGTGGACGGCGTCACGCTCACCTCGTACCCGAGCCTCGCCACCGACCTCCGGAACGCCGGCGCCACCTGGGTCGACGAGGAGGTCGTCGTGTCGCAGGCCGCCGGCGCCACGCTGATCACGTCCCGCAACCCGGACGACCTGCCGGCGTTCAGCGCGGCGGTCGTGGACGCGGTCGCGGGCTGAGCCGCACCACCCACCCGGGCCCCGTCGCGCGCCGCGGCGGGGCCCGCGTCGTGCGCCCGCGCCGGTAGCCTGTCCCGGTGAGCAACGAGATCGAGATCGGCCGCGGCAAGCGGGGACGGCGCGCATTCTCCTTCGACGACGTCGCCGTGGTGCCCTCCCGGCGCACCCGGGACCCCGAGGAGGTGTCCGTCGGCTGGCAGATCGACGCGTACCACTTCGACCTGCCGGTGCTGGCGGCGCCGATGGACTCCGTGATGAGCCCCGCGACCGCGGTCGCGCTGGGCCGCGCGGGCGGCTTGGGCGTGCTCGACCTCGAGGGCCTGTGGACCCGGTACGAGGACCCGGAGCCGCTGCTGGCGCAGATCGCCGAGCTGCCGGCCGCCGAGGCGACCGCCCGGATGCAGGAGATCTACTCCGCCCCGATCCAGCCCGAGCTGATCCGCCGCCGGGTCGGCGAGGTCCGCGACGCCGGCGTGACGGTCGCCGGCGCGCTGTCGCCGCAGCGCACGCAGGAGTTCTGGAAGGACGTCGTCGACGCGGGCGTCGACCTGTTCGTCATCCGCGGCACCACGGTGTCGGCCGAGCACGTGTCCGGCCGCGCGGAGCCGCTCAACCTCAAGCGGTTCATCTACGAGCTCGACGTGCCCGTGATCGTCGGCGGCGCGTCGACCTACACCGCCGCGCTGCACCTCATGCGCACGGGCGCGGCAGGCGTGCTCGTCGGGTTCGGCGGCGGCGCGGCGCACACCACCCGGGTGTCGCTGGGCATCCACGCCCCGATGGCGACCGCGGTCGCGGACGTCGCGGCCGCGCGCCGGGACTACCTCGACGAGTCGGGCGGCCGGTACGTGCACGTCATCGCCGACGGCGGCGTGGGGCGCTCGGGCGACCTGGTGAAGGCGATCGCCTGCGGCGCGGACGCGGTCATGCTCGGCGCCGCGCTGGCCCGCGCGACCGACGCCCCCGGCGGCGGCTGGCACTGGGGCCCGGAGGCGCACCACCCGCACCTGCCGCGCGGCGAGCGGGTGCAGGTCGGCCAGGCGGGCACGCTGGAGCAGGTGCTGTTCGGCCCGGGCCACACCGCCGACGGCTCGCTCAACCTCATCGGCGCGCTGCGTCGGGCGATGGCGACGACCGGGTACTCGGACGTCAAGGAGTTCCAGCGCGTGGAGATCGTGGTCTCCCCGTACCAGCCGCGCTGACGCCGGCACCCGCGCACCGAGGGCCGCGGCTCCCCGAGGGGGAGCCGCGGCCCTCGTCGTGTCGGGGGGCGTGCGGCACGCGTCACCGGAAGCAGGTGGAGCGTTCTGCCCGGCACACCCCGGCGTGTCGGGCAGAACGCTCCACCCCGGTCCACTCGAGGCTCGGGCGCGGGTCCCGGGCGTGGGCGGATGCCCGTTTCGTTCGTGTTTGAGTCCGAGTCGGTTTGATTGCTTGCGTTTCCGTGTCCGACTGCGGCATGCTGGATCGCGCAGCCGCCCAGCGCCGGGCCCCCTCGGCGCCCGGGTCGGCCGTGCAGACGACCCGGACCCGACGGAGGCGACGTGTACGCAACGGAGCGCCAGCAGCAGATCCTGGCGGCCGCGCGACGGGACGGGCGCGTGGACGTCGCCTCGCTCGCGACCACCCTCGACGTCACGCCGGAGACCGTGCGCCGCGACCTCACCGTCCTCGAGCGGCACGGGCTGGTCCGCCGGGTGCACGGCGGTGCGATCCCGGTGGAGCAGCTCGGCTTCGAGCCCGGCCTGGCGCAGCGCGAGGGCCTGCTGTCGGGGGAGAAGGACCGGATCGCCAAGGCCGCGCTGGAGGAGCTGCCGGCCGGCGGCGCGATCATCCTCGACGCGGGCACCACCACGGTCCGGCTGGCGGAGCTGCTGCCGACGGACCGCGAGCTCACCGTCGTCACGCACGCGCTGCCGGTCGCGACGGTGCTCGCGACCCGGCCCGGCATCACGCTGCACCTGGTCGGCGGCACGGTCCGCGGCCGGACGCTCGCGGCGGTCGGCACCTGGGCGCTGCGCGAGCTCGCGGACATCCACGTGGACACGGCCTTCCTCGGCACCAACGGCCTGAGCGTCGAGCACGGCCTGACCACGCCGGACCTCGCGGAGGCCGCCGTGAAGCGGGCGCTCGTGACCGCGGCGCGGCGCACGGTCGTGCTGGCCGACCACACCAAGCTCGGCCGCGCGGACTTCGCGCACGTGGCGTCGCTGGAGCAGGTCGACACGCTCGTCACCGACTCCGGGGTGATGCCCGAGCTCGCGGACGAGGTCGAGGCCGCCGGCACGCGGGTGGTGCGCGCATGACCGCCGGGGGCGCGCCGCGCGTCGTCACGCTCACCCCGAACCCGAGCCTGGACCGCGCGCTGCACCTCGAGCGGCTCGCGGTCGGCGAGGTGAACCGCGCCGCGGCCACCCACCTGCACCCCGGGGGCAAGGGCATCAACGTGTCCCGCGCGCTCGCCGCGCACGGCGTCGCGTCCCGGGCGGTCATGCCGTCCGGCGGGCCGGACGGCGCGCAGGTCGTCGCGCTGCTCGCCGCGCAGGGCGTCGACGCGCGGCCCGTGCCCGTCGCCGGCGACACCCGGTCCAACATCACGCTCACCGAGTCGAGCGGCGCGACGACCAAGATCAACGCGCCGGGCGCCGCCCTGACCCCCGACGAGGTCGCGGCGCTGCTCGCCGCGGTGGAGTCCGAGCTCGCCGGGGCGACCGCCGTGGTCGCGGCGGGCAGCCTGCCGGCCGGGCTGGGCGACGACTTCTTCACCGCCGTCGCCGACCTGGGTGCGCGGCACGGCGTCCCGGTCGTGCTGGACACCTCGGGCGCCCCGTTCGCCGCCGCCGTCCGGCACGGCGGCCTCGCGCTGGTGAAGCCCAACGACGAGGAGCTCGCCGAGCTCGCGGGCCACGAGCTCGTGACCGTCGGCGACGTCCTCGCGGCCGCGCGGGCGGTCCAGGCCCTCGGCACCGCCGCCGTGCTGGTCAGCCTCGGCGCGCACGGCGCGCTCCTGGTCGCGGACGGGGGCTCCTGGTGGGCCGGCGGCCCGGGCCTGGTCCCCGTGTCCACGGTCGGCGCGGGGGACTCGACCCTCGCCGGCTACCTCGCGGCCGACGGCCCGCCCCCGGACCGGCTGCGCCGCGCGGTCGCCTGGGGCCGCGCCGCCGTCCTGCTCCCGGGCAGCGCGGTCCCGCGCCCGTCCGACGTCCGACCCGACGAGGTCGCCCTGGTGGCCGACCCCGACCCCGCCCTCGCGCTGAAGGAGCTCTGACCATGAGCCTGCCCCTGACCTCCGCCGACCTCGTCGGCGTCGACCTGGCCGCGGCCGACCGCGACGACGCGACCCGCCAGCTCATCGCCCTGCTCGCCGCCGCGGGCCGGGTGACCGACGCCGAGGGCTTCCACGCCGATGTCCGCGCCCGCGAGGCGCAGATGGCCACCGGCATGCCCGGCGGCGTCGGCCTGCCGCACGCCCGGTCCGAGCACGTGTCCGCCCCGAGCCTCGCGGTCGGCAAGCTCCGGGAGCCCGTCGACTGGGGTGCCCCGGACGGGCCGGCCCGCCTGGTGTTCCTCATCGCCGCACCCGCGGGCGGGGACGCCGACCACCTGCAGATCCTGGCCGCGCTCGCCCGCCGGCTGGTGCACGAGTCGTTCCGGCAGTCGCTGCTCGACGCGCCCGACGCGGCGACGGTGGCCGACATCGTCCAGCGAGAGGTGGTGCCGTCATGAAGTTCGTCGCCGTGTCCTCGTGCCCCACGGGGATCGCCCACACGTACATGGCCGCGGAGGCCCTCGAGCAGGCCGGCAAGGCTGCCGGCCACGAGGTGCACGTCGAGACGCAGGGCGCTGCTGGCTCGACCCCGCTGGACCCGGCGATCATCGCCGCCGCCGACGGCGTGATCTACGCCGCGGACCTCGAGGTCCAGGCGAAGGACCGGTTCGCCGGCAAGCCGTTCGTCGACGTCGGCGTGAAGAAGGCGGTGCACGACCCGAACGGCGTGCTCGCCCAGGCCGTCGCGGCGGTCGAGGCGGGTGTGCCCGCGGCGGACGCCGCAGCGGCGGGCGCCGCACCCACCGCCGGCGGGGCCCCGCGCCCCGCGGTCAAGGTCGACCCCAACGCGGGCGTCGGCACCCGGATCCGGCAGTGGCTGATGACGGGCGTGTCGTACATGATCCCGTTCGTCGCCGCCGGCGGGATCCTCATCGCCCTCGGCTTCATGATCGCGCAGGCGGCCTGGCCCGGGAACGAGGGGCCGGTCGCGGTGACCGCGGTGCCGGTCGAGGACCTGATCACCTCGTTCAGCATCACCTCCGGCCAGGACTGGGCGGTGCTGCTCTACCAGACCGGTGCGGCCGCGTTCGGGTTCCTCGTGGCGGTGCTGTCCGGGTTCATCGCGTACGCGATCGCCGACCGGCCCGGCCTGGTGCCCGGCTTCGTCGGCGGCGCGATCTCCGTGGTGATCGGCGCGGGCTTCCTCGGCGGCCTGGTCACCGGGTTCGTCGGCGGTTTCCTCGCGCTGTGGATCAGCCGGTGGCGGGTGCCGAAGGGCGTGCGCGGCGTGATGCCCGTCGTGGTGACGCCGCTGCTGTCCTCGCTGGTCACCGGCTTCCTCATGTTCGTGGTCATCGGTAGGCCGATCGCTGACGTGATGGACGGGCTGACGAACTGGCTCAACGGGCTGTCCGGCTCGAACCTCGTGCTCATGGGCGCGCTGCTCGGCGCGATGATGGGCTTCGACCTCGGCGGCCCGATCAACAAGGTCGCGTACACCTTCGCGGTGACCGGCCTGGCGACCGAGGGGCTGACCGGGGACGCCGTGCAATACCGGATCATGGCGGCGGTGATGGCGGCGGGCATGGTCGCCCCGCTGGCGATGGCCCTGGCGACCGTCGTCCGCAAGGCGCTGTTCACGCACGCCGAGCGGGAGAACGGCAAGGCCGCCTGGCTGCTCGGCCTGTCGTTCATCTCCGAGGGCGCGATCCCGTTCGCCGCGGCCGACCCGTGGCGGGTCATCGTGTCCTCGGTCGTCGGGTCCAGCGCCGCCGGCGCGATCACGATGGCGGTCGGCTCGGGGCTGCGGGCGCCGCACGGCGGCATCTGGGTGCTGCCGCTCATCTCGGACGCGCTCGGGTTCCTCCTGGCGGTCGCGGTCGGCACCGTGGTGACCGCGGGCATCGTGGTCGTGCTCAAGGGGCTGCGACCGAGCCCGCTGGTCGAGGCCGAGCGGGAGGCCGACGCCGCGGCCGCCGCGACCGCGCCGACCGCCGCCCAGCCCGCCGTCGCCTGACGGCATCCTGGTGTCCCCGGGCCCGCCGCGGCCCGGGGACGCCCGGGGCGGGACCTCCGCCCCTTCACAGACCGATCTCGACGGGGAGACGCTCGCACCATGACCGACACGCGAACCGAGACGACCGCACCGCCCGCCGCCGGGACGGTGCTCCAGGGGGTGGGCGTCGGCCGCCGCGTCGCCGTCGGCCCGGTGGTGCGGGTGCGCCCCGTCCCGGCCGTGCCCGGCGACGCCCCGGTGCTCCGGGACGGCGGGCCGGTGCCGGCCGACGAGCTGCCCGACGCCGTGGCCGCCGCCTTCGCGGCGGTGGGCGACGGGCTGCGCGAGCAGGCGGCCCGCGCCACGGGCACGGTCGCCGAGGTGCTGGGCGCGACCGCGATGATGGCCGACGACCCCGCCCTGCGGGACCAGGTGCTCGGCCGGGTCCGCGGCGGCGAGCCCCCGGTCGCGGCGATCGACGCCGTGGTCGGCACCTTCGCCGCGATGTTCGAGCAGGCGGGCGGCTACCTCGCCGAGCGGGTCACCGACCTGCGCAGCGTCCGGGACCGGGTCGTCTCCCGGCTCGCCGGGCTGCCGGCGCCCGGGGTGCCCGAGCTCCGCGAGCCGTCCGTGGTCGTCGCCCTCGACCTCGCGCCGGCCGACACCGCCGCGCTCGACCTCGAGCGCGTGCTCGCCCTCGTCACCGAGGAGGGCGGCCCGACCGGGCACACCGCGATCATCGCCGGGCAGAACGGCATCCCGTGCGTCGTCCGGACCACAGGCGCGTCGGCGCTCGCGGACGGGGTGGTGGTCGGCGTGGACGCGGCGGGCGGGACCGTGCTCGTCGAGCCGTCCGCCGACGACCGCGCCGCGCTGGAGGCCCGCGCCGCCGCCGAGCGCGCGCTGGAGTCCGACACCGACCCGGGCGGCACGGTCGACGGGCACCGGGTCCAGCTGCTCGCCAACATCGGCACCGCCGAGGACGCCGAGAAGCTCGTCGGCGCGGCCGTCGAGGGCGTCGGGCTGTTCCGCACCGAGGTGCTGTTCCTCGGCCGGCAGCAGGCGCCGACGGTCGACGAGCAGGCCGCCGCGTACGCCCGGGTGCTGCGCGCGCTCGGCCCGGACCGCAAGGTCGTCGTCCGGACCCTCGACGCGGGCGCCGACAAGCCGCTCGCGTTCGCGAACCTGCACGCGGAGGAGAACCCGGCGCTCGGCGTGCGCGGGTACCGGCTCGTCCGGTCCGCGCCCGGGCTGCTCACCGACCAGCTCACCGCGCTGGCGCGGGCCGGCGAGGAGACCGGCACCCAGCCGTGGGTGATGGCGCCGATGATCGCGACCCCCGCGGAGTCCCGGGCGTTCGCGGACGCCGTGCACGCCGCGGGCCTGCGCACCGCCGGCGTCATGGTCGAGGTGCCCGCCGCCGCGCTGCGCGCCGCCGCGGTGCTCGACGAGGTCGACTTCGTCTCGCTCGGCACCAACGACCTGGCGCAGTACACGATGGCCGCCGACCGGCTGCGGGGCGAGCTCGTCGACCTGCTCGACGCCTGGCAGCCGGCCGTCCTGGAGCTCGTCGCGGCGACCGCCCGGGCGGGTGCGGCGAAGGACCGGCCGGTCGGGGTGTGCGGCGAGTCCGCGTCCGACCCGCTGATGGCGCTCGTGCTCACGGGGCTCGGCGTCACCAGCCTGTCCATGTCGCCCGCCGCGCTGCCCGCGGTCCGGTTCGCGCTGCGCCGGCACACGCTGGACGCGTGCCGGGCGATGGCGGACGCGGCCTTGGCGGCGGCCGACCCGGTCGCGGGGCGTGCGGCGGTGGCGGGGCTGCTCGACCCGGAGGCGCGGGCGACGCTCGGGGTGTGAGACCGGGACCCGGCGGCCGGTTCAGGCCGCCGCCGGGGCGTGCCGCCGCGTCCGCGCCGGGGTCTCGCCGACCACCGCCCGGTACCGGCGCGTGAAGTGCGCCTGGTCCGTGTAGCCGAGGTCCGCCGCGAGACCCGCGAGGTCCGCGCCGGGGTCGGCGTGCAGCGTCGTCGCCGCGGCCTGCAGCCGCCGGCACTCGATCAGCCACTTCGGCGTCAGCCCGGTGTGCTGCCGGACGACCCGGCTGAGCGTGCGCGTCGTCGTGCCGAGCAGGTCCGCCAGGTCGGCGACCCGCAGCACGTCGGCGCGCTCCTCGGCGACCCGGCACGCGGCGTTCGCGAGCCGGCCCGCGTCGTCCACGCGCGCGGCGGCCGGGCCGAGCCAGGCGCGCAGCAGCGCGGCGACGGCGGCGTCGGCCGCATCCGGGGCGTGCGCCATCGCGGCGGCGACGGCGGGCAGGGGCGCTCCCGGCAGCGGCTCCCAGCGGCCGACCAGGCGGGTGGGCTCCGTCGTCGTCAGCGCGCGGGTCGCGGCGGGCCGCAGCAGCACACCGACGACCCACGACCGGCCGGCGAGATCCTGCGTCGTCAGCACCCGGGACGGGCCGTGCAGGGTCGCGCCCGCCGGCTGGAGCACCGCGTTCGCGGCGGGGTAGGTGAGCACCCGCTGCGTCCGAACCTCGCCGGACGGCACGTCCCAGCGGGCCACCCAGACGTGCCGGACGAGGTCGTCGAGGGGTTCGCCGGGCCCACCCGCCAGCACGAACCGCGAGAACGCGACCCCGGGGTCGCCCGGGTTGAGGTGCCCCGCCGACTCGACCACGCGCCGCCCTCCTGTCCCGTTCGTACAAGACCCCGCGTCCCGGGCGGGCGAGGCTCGGGGCATGACCGAGAGCACCGCACCCACGACCGCCACCACCCCCGCGACCGGCGCGCACACCACCGACGGGGTCCCGCACGGGATCACGTCGCTGACCCCGCACCTCGTCGTGCACCCGGCCGCCGAGGCCATCGGATTCTACGAGCGGGTGCTCGGCGCCCGGGTCGTCGACGTGTTCCGGATGGGCGACCTCGTGGGCGAGGCCTCGCTCGACCTCGGGAACGGCCGGTTCACGCTGGGCGACCCGATGCCCGCCTACGGCATCACGACCCCGGACCCCGACGCCGCGACCTACTCGCTCGCCGTGCACGTCCGCGACGTCGACGCCACCGTCGAGCGCGCCGTCGCCGCCGGCGCGACGCTGCGCGAACCCGTGACGACGTTCGTGTCCGGCGACCGGTACGGCTCGGTCACCGACCCGTTCGGCGTGCGGTGGACCGTGATGGCCCGGGTGGAGGACCTGTCGCCCGAGGAGTCGGCGCGCCGCGTGGCGGCGTGGGCGGCCGAGCAGGCGGCGCAGGGCTGACGGGCCGTGGGCCCGCGACCCGGGGCGCCGCGACCCGGGGCGCCGCGACCCGGGGACCCGTGACCGGGCGCCGGGTCCGGGACCTGTCCCGGCGCGGCGCGTAGCCTGGCCGCATGGTGCCCGAGCACGGCGTCCTCGACCCGGAGACCGACCCCCTCGCCACGTTCGTCCTGGAACCGGACGACCTGCGCGACCTGGCGGACCGGGTCGTGAGCTCGCCCGCCGCGGGGACGCGCACGCACCACGCGCCGTGGACCCGCGCGCCCCTCGCCACCCTCCCGCAGTCGACGCCCGACGACGTGGCCCGGGCGGCGCGCGCGGCGCGGGCGGCCCAGCGCCGGTGGGCGGCCGTCCCCGCCCGGGACCGCGCGCGGCTGCTGCTGCGCGTGCACGACCTGCTGCTGCGGCGGCAGAGCGACGTGCTCGACCTCGTCCAGCTCGAGAACGGCAAGGCGCGCGGCGCGGCGTACGAGGAGGTCGTCGACGTCGCGCTGCTCGCGCGGCACCTCGGCCGGAGCGCGCCGCGGACGCTCGCGCCCGAGCGGCGCCCGGGGCTGGTGCCGGGCCTCACGTCGGTGCGCGTCGTGCACGACCCGGTCGGGGTCGTCGGGGTCGTCGCGCCGTGGAACTACCCGCTGAGCCTGACGCTCGGGGACGTCCTCCCGGCGCTCGCGGCTGGGGACGCGGTGCTGCTGCGGCCGGACCCGCAGACCCCGCTGACGGCGCTGTGGGCGGTCGAGCTGCTCGAGGACGCCGGGATGCCCCGGGGGCTGGTGCAGGTCGTGCTGGGCGACGGCCCGACGGTCGGGGCGGCGGTCGTGGACCACGTGGACCACGTCGTGTTCACCGGGTCGACGGAGACCGGCCGGCTCGTCGCCGCGCGGGCGGGGGAGCGGCTGGTGCCGAGCACGCTGGAGCTCGGCGGCAAGAACGCGATGTACGTCGCGGAGGACGTGGACGTCGAGGTCGCCGCCGAGGGTGCCGTGCGCGCCTGCTTCGGCGGCACCGGGCAGCTGTGCGTGTCCGTCGAGCGGCTGTACGTGCACCGGGACGTGTACGACGCCTTCGCCGCGGCGTTCGCGCGCCGGACCCGGGCGCTGCGCGTCGGCACCGGGCTCGACCACCGGTCGGACGTCGGGTCGCTCACCTCGGCCGAGCAGCTGGCCCGCGTCGTCGAGCACGTGGAGGACGCGCTGTCCGGCGGCGCGCACGTGCTCGCCGGCGGCGTGCACCGCACCGACCTCGGGCCGTACGTGTACGAGCCGACGGTCCTGGAGGGCGTCGGCCCGCACGCCCGGGCGTTCCGCGAGGAGACGTTCGGGCCCGTCGTGGCGCTGTCCCCGGTGGCCTCGGACGACGAGGCGGTGGCCGCGCTGAACGACTCGGCCTATGCCCTCAACGCGTCCGTGTGGACCCGGTCGACCCGGCGGGGCGCCGCGCTCGCGGCCCGGCTGCGCGCCGGCAGCGTGAACGTCAACGACGGCTACCAGGCCGCCTGGGGCTCGGTGGCGGCGCCGCAGGGCGGCCGCGGGGCGTCGGGCTGGGGGCACCGGCACGGCCGCGAGGGGCTGCTGGCGCTGACCGCGACCCGTACCGTCGCGGTGCAGCGGGGCGTGCACGGCGTGCGCGTCGCGGGCCGCACCCTGGTCCCGCCGCTCGGGCCGGGCCGGCTGCTGGCGGGCGACCCGGAGCGCTGGACCGCGACGGTCACCGCCGCGCTCCGCGCCGCGCGCGCCGTACGCCTGCGCTGAACCCCGCGCGTCAGCTCGGCTGGCAGGCCGCCGCGGTGCCCGCCGACGGGGTGCGGGGCGCCGTGCCGCCCGTGCGCGGGACCGGCACGGGGAGCGGCGCGGGCGAGGACGGCGTGCCGTCGAACACCACCCGGTTCCGCCCCTCGCGCTTCGCGCGGTAGAGCGCCGCGTCCGCCCGGGACACCAGGGTGTCGCGCGCCTCGCCGTCCGCGGCCATCGCGCCGCCGAAGCTGACCGTGACCCGCAGGCCGGGCGACAGCTCGTGCCACGGGTACCCGGCGATCGTCGCCCGGATGCGCTCGCAGACGGCCAGCGCCTGCTCGTGCGGGGAGTCCAGCAGCACGAGCGTGAACTCCTCGCCGCCGATGCGCGCCGTGGCGTCGCCGACCCGGACGGCGCTGGTCATGATCTGCGCGACCCGGCGCAGCACCTCGTCGCCGACGGGGTGCGAGTGCTCGTCGTTGACCGCCTTGAACAGGTCGATGTCCGCGACCACGTAGGCCAGCTCGGCCTCACGCCCGAGCCGCGCGGCGATGACCGCGTCGAGGCCGCGGCGGTTCAGCAGGCCGGTGAGCGGGTCGTGCGCGGCGTCGTGCTGCAGGGTCTCGTTGAGCGCGGTGAGCTCGGCGGCGCGCTTGCGGGCCTGGTCGCGCGCCTGGCGGACCCGCTCGACGTCCAGCTGGGCGTTGACGACGATGCCGCGGCGCTCGGCGGCCTGGTCGCGCTGGGCCATGACCGCCTCGTGGTACCGGCGGTGGGTGTCGAGCGCGGCGCGCAGGTCGCCCGCGTCCTCGTGCACCTGGACGAGCTCGAGCAGCACGTCGGCGCGCTCCATCGGCCGCAGCGACTGCTCGGTCAGCAGCAGCCCCTCGTGCAGGGTGGCGACGGCGCCGGCGTGGTCGCCGCGCAGCCGGCGCAGCCTCCCGAGGGCCGCGTGGTACCGGATCGTCAGGTAGCGGGCCGCGACGCGGGGCAGCGCCGCCTCGGCCTCGGCCAGCGCGGCCGTGGCGGCGTCCAGGTCGCCCCCGGCCATGTGCGCGCGGGCCAGGCGCACCTGGGCCTCGACGGCCATGCGCGGGTTGCCGGAGTCGCCGCCGTCGGCGTCGGGGACACCGCGTGCCGCCTCGAGCCCGCGCAGCGCGAGCTGCACCGCGCGGGTGGCGAGCGCCCGCGCGCGGACGGGGTCGGTGGCGCGCAGGGCCTCGCTCTCGTCGGTGTCGAGCTTGGCCAGGCCCGACAGCGTGGCGCAGGTGCCGTCCGGGCGGTCCAGCTCGGGCCACAGCCGCGCGGCCTCGTCCAGCAGCTCGCGCGCCTTCTCCGGGAACCGGCCCATCGAGATGTAGGTGTCGGCGAGGTTGTTCAGCGCCGCGGCGAGTCCCTCGGTGTCGTGGAGCTCGCGCCGGATCCCGAGCGACCGGTCCAGCAGCTCCAGGGCCGACAGGTTGTCGCCGAAGCCGTTGTAGACGGCCGCGAGCCCCTGCAGCAGCCGGCCCTCCCACGCGCGCATCCCGTGGGTCGTCGCGAGCTCCAGCGCGTGCTCGATGGCCCGCAGCGCGAGAGGGTCCTCGCCGAGCAGGTGGTGGGCCCAGCCGCCGTTGTACTCGAGCTCGATCTCGACGGCCACGGCGCCCTCCGCGCGGGCCTCGTCGAGCAGCGCGGGCAGGGCCGCGACGCACAGCGCGGGGGCCGCGTCGCACAGCCGGTCGACGCGGGCCAGCTCCGAGCGCCAGTAGGACTCGCGGTCCTCGGCGGTGGCTCGGGCATGCGTCATGCTCGTCGTATCGGCGACGACCCCCGAGGGCTGGAGCGGTCGTTCGGGTGAAGTCCGCGGGGCGGACAGGTGACGTCCGGCGGGCGGGAAGGTGACGCGGCAGGGACCGAACGGGTGACGCGTCAGGAACGGCGCGGCTCGCCGGCCCCGGAGACGCCCGGGGCCCGCCCCGGACGTGCCGGGACGGGCCCTGTCGTGCGGTGCGGCGCTGACGCCGCGGCGTCAGGCGATCGCCGCGACCGACTGCCGGGCGATCTCGAGCTCCTCGTTCGTCGGGATCACCAGCACGGTGACCTCGGCGCCGTCGGGGGAGATGACCTTCGGCTCCTTGATCCGGCCGGCGTTGCGCTCCGGGTCGACCCGGATGCCGAGGCGCTCCAGGCCCGCCAGGGCGTTGAGCCGGACGATGTCGTCGTTCTCGCCGATGCCGGCGGTGAACGTGATGACGTCGACGCGGCCGAGCTCGGCGTAGTACTTGCCCACGTAGCCCTTGATGCGGTGGTAGTAGACGTCGAGGGCGGTCTTGACCCGCTCGTCGCCCGCGGCCACGGCGTCGTGCACGTCGCGCATGTCGGTGTAGCCGGAGAGGCCGAGCATGCCGGACTTCCGGTTGAGCAGCTCGTCCAGCTGGTCGATGGTGTAGCCGCCGACGCGGGCCAGGTGGAACAGCACGGCGGGGTCGATGTCGCCGGACCGGGTGCCCATGACCAGGCCCTCGAGCGGGGTCAGGCCCATCGAGGTGTCGATGCAGGCGCCGCCGCGGACGGCCGACGCCGAGGCGCCGTTGCCGAGGTGCAGGACGATCGTGTTGAGCTCCTCGAGCGGCTTGCCCAGGAACTCGGCGGTCGCGCGGGACACGTACAGGTGCGACGTGCCGTGCGCGCCGTACCGGCGGATCTTGAACTCCTTGGCGACCTGCTCGTCGATCGCGTAGGTGTACGCGGCCGGCGGCATGGTGCGGTGGAACGCGGTGTCGAAGATCGCGACGTGCGGGATGTTCGGGAACGCGTGCCGCGCGGCCTGGATGCCCGCGACGTTCGCCGGGTTGTGCAGCGGCGCGAGCGGGGAGAGCTCGTCGATCTGCGCGAGGACGGCGTCGTCGATCACGGCCGGGCCGTCGAAGACGTCGCCGCCCTGGACGACGCGGTGGCCGACGGCGGTGAGGTCCTCCTCGCGGAGCTGCGGGCCCTGCTCCTCGAACAGGCCGAGGACGAGGCGCATGCCGGTCTCGTGGTCCGGGACGGGCTGCTCGAGCACGGTCGCCCCGTTCGGGCCCTCGTGCTTGACCTTGCCGACCTCGAGGCCGATGCGCTCGACGATGCCGGAGGCGAGCGCGTCGCCGGAGGTGGCGTCGACCAGCTGGTACTTGATGGACGAGGAGCCGGAGTTGATGACGAGGACGTGGTTCACTTCGAGCCTTCCGGGGTCGCGCCCATGGCCTGGGCCTGGATCGCCGTGATGGCGACGGTGTTGACGATGTCCTGCACCAGGGCGCCCCGGGACAGGTCGTTGACGGGCTTGCGCAGGCCCTGGAGCACCGGGCCGACGGCCACGGCACCGGCGGAGCGCTGCACGGCCTTGTAGGTGTTGTTGCCGGTGTTGAGGTCCGGGAACACGAAGACGGTGGCGCGGCCGGCGACGGCGGAGTCGGGCATCTTGGTCTGGGCGACCGAGGCGTCGACGGCGGCGTCGTACTGGATCGGGCCCTCGACGCTCAGGTCGGGGCGGCGCTCGCGGACGAGCTCGGTGGCGGTGCGGACCTTGTCCACGTCGGCGCCCGAGCCGGACGACCCGGTGGAGTAGGACAGCATCGCGATGCGCGGCTCGATGCCGAACTGCGCGGCGGTCTCGGCGGAGGAGATCGCGATGTCCGCGAGCTGCTCGGCCGTCGGGTCGGGGTTCACGGCGCAGTCGCCGTAGACCAGCACGCGGTCCTCGAGGCACATGAGGAACACCGAGGACACCACGGAGGTGCCGGGGGTGGTCTTGATGATCTCGAAGGACGGCTTGATGGTGTGCGCGGTGGTGTGCGCGGCGCCGGAGACCATGCCGTCGGCCAGGCCGAGCTGCACCATCATCGTGCCGAAGTACGACACCGAGGACACGATCTCGCGCGCCCGCTCCACGGTCATGCCCTTGTGCTTGCGCAGCTCGGTGTACTCCGCGGCGAACCGCTCGAGCAGCTGGCCGGCCTTCGGGTCGATGACCTTCGCCGCCGACAGGTCGAGGCCCAGCTCGGTGGCGCGGGTCCGGATGGACGCCTCGTCGCCGAGGATCGTCAGGTCGGCGACCTCGCGCTGCAGCAGGGTGGACGCGGCGCGCAGGATGCGGTCGTCGCTGCCCTCGGGGAGCACGACGTGCTTGCGGTCGGACCGGGCCCGGTCGAGCAGCTCGTACTCGAACATGAGCGGCGTGACGACCTCGGGGGCCGGCACCTCGAGGGCGGCCAGGGCCTCCTCGGCGTCGGTGTGCTTCTCGAACAGCGCGAGGGCGGTGTCGACCTTGCGCTGCGAGTCGGCGGAGAGCCGGCCGCGGGTGCCGGCGGCAGCGGAGGCGGAGCCGAACGTGCCGAGGTCGGTGCGGATGATCGGCAGCCGGCTGCGGAGGCCGTCGACCAGGCGGGACACCGTCGCCGGCGGCTCGAAGCCGCCGTTGAGGATGATGCCGGACAGCGACGGGAAGCCGTCGGCGGCGTGCGCCATGAGCAGGCCGAGCAGGATGTCGGACCGGTCGCCGGGGACGATCACGACGACGCCGTCGGACAGGCGCTCCAGCAGGTGCTCGATCGACATGGCGCCGACCAGGACGTCGGTGGCCTCGCGGGGCAGCAGCTGGGCGTCGCCGCCGATCAGGGTGCCGTCGACGGACTCCATGAGCTGGCGCACCGTGGGGGCGACGAGGAACGGCTCCTCGGGCAGCGCCCACGCGGTGGCGCGGGTGGACAGCTCGGCGCGGACCGCGTCGAGGTTGTCGGGGTCGCACCGGTTGGCGACGATCGCGACGACCTGCGCGTGCCCGGCCTCGAGCTCGGCGGCGGCGACCTCGGCGACCTGGCGGACCTCCTCGGGGGAGCGGCCCTGGCCCTTGACGCAGAGCAGGACGGGGGCGCCGAGGTTGGCGGCGATCCGGGCGTTGAAGCCGAGCTCGGCCGGGCCGGCGATGTCGGTGTAGTCGGTGCCGACCACGACGACGACGTCGCAGTCGCGGGCGACCGCGTGGTACCGCTGCACGATCGTGGCGAGCGCGGCCTCGGGGTCGTGGTGCACGGCCTCGTAGCTGGTGCCGATGCAGTCCTCGTAGGACAGGTCGACGCCGTCGTGGGCGAGCAGCAGCTCCAGCACGTAGTCGCGGGTCTCGGTGGAGCGCGCGATGGGCCGGAACACGCCGACCTTCTGCACGGTGCGGGTCAGCAGGTCGACCAGGCCGAGGGCGACGGTCGACTTGCCGGTGTCCCCCTCGGGGGACGTGACGTAGATGCTGCGGGCCACGGGTGGGCTTCTTCCTCGTCGGCTTGGGCCGGGGTCGCCGGCCGTCAGGTGGTGGGATGAATTCTGCCGGACGTCCGGCGCCGGATCGCGCCGGAGCCCGGGTGACGCGGGCCACCCGGGGTCCCTCCCGGCCGTCTGACGGCCGCCCCGTGTGACCTAGGTCCCAGAAGACCGATGGCCCGCACCGGGGTGGTGCGGGCCATCGGCCACGTCGGGACTACTCGTTGTCGCCGCCCGTCGACAGCGTGGCGGTCGACTGCTGCGGGCCGCCCTCCTCGGTGCCGGTCTCGCCGGCGTCCGGCCACACCCAGTCGCGCACCTCGGGGAGGTCCTCCCCGTGCGCCCGGGTGTAGTCGTGGGCGCGGAGCCGCGCGTCGACCATGCGCTGCCGCAGGCCCGCGTACTTCGAGCCCAGCGACGGCACCTGGTCGATGACGTCGATCACCAGGTGGTACCGGTCGAGGTCGTTGAGCATGACCATGTCGAACGGCGTGGTGGTCGTGCCCTCCTCCTTGTACCCCCGCACGTGCAGGTTCTTGTGCCCCTTGCGGCGGTACGTCAGGCGGTGGATCAGCCACGGGTAGCCGTGGTACGCGAACACGATCGGCTTGTCCGTCGTGAACAGCGTGTTGAAGTCGCGGTCCGACAGGCCGTGCGGGTGCTCCCGCTCGTCCTGCAGCCGCATGAGGTCGACGACGTTGACCACGCGGACCTTGAGGTCGGGCAGCTCCTCGCGCAGGATGTGCGCCGCCGCCAGCACCTCCAGGGTCGGCACGTCGCCGGCGCAGCCGAGGACCACGTCCGGGTCCTCGCCCTCGACCTCGGTGCCCGCCCACTCCCAGATGCCCAGGCCGCGGGTGCAGTGCGCGACGGCCTCGTCCATCGACAGGAAGTTCGGCGCCGGCTGCTTGCCGGACACCACGACGTTGACGTACTGCCGGCTGCGCAGGCAGTGGTCGTACGTCGACAGCAGGGTGTTCGCGTCCGGCGGCAGGTACACCCGGACGATCTCGGCCTTCTTGTTGACCACGTGGTCGATGAAGCCCGGGTCCTGGTGGCTGAACCCGTTGTGGTCCTGGCGCCACACGTGGCTGGACAGCAGGTAGTTCAGCGACGCGATCGGCCGGCGCCACGGGATGTGGTTGGTGACCTTCAGCCACTTCGCGTGCTGGTTGAACATCGAGTCGACGATGTGGATGAAGGCCTCGTAGCTGGTGATCAGGCCGTGCCGGCCCGTCAGCAGGTAGCCCTCGAGCCAGCCCTGGCACTGGTGCTCGGACAGCATCTCGACGACGCGGCCCATGCGGGCCAGGTGGTCGTCGACGTCCGTCGGCAGGTACTCGGCGTTCCACTGCTTGTTGGTCACGTCGAACACGGCCTGCAGGCGGTTGGACGCCGTCTCGTCCGGGCCGAAGATCCGGAAGTTGTCCGGGTTCCGCCGGATGACCTCGGTGAGGTACTTGCCGAGCTCGCGCGTGGCCTCGGAGATCGAGCCGCCGGGCACCGGCACGTCCACCGCGAAGTCGCGGAAGTCGGGCAGCCGCAGGTCCTTGAGCAGCAGCCCGCCGTTGGCGTGCGGGTTGTCGCTCATGCGCAGCGTGCCGCCGGGGGACAGGGCCGTGATGTCCGCCTTGACCGAGCCGTCCGCCTCGAACAGCTCCTCCGGGCGGTACGACTTCAGCCAGCCCTCGAGGACCTGGAGGTGCTCGTCGGTGTCGCGGGCGCTGGCCAGCGGGACCTGGTGCGAGCGCCAGGAGTTCTCGACCTGCTTGTCGTCGATGACGGGCGGGCAGGTCCAGCCCTTGGGGGTCTTGAAGACGATCATCGGCCAGGCCGGGCGGGACTCGTCGCCCGCCGCGGCGCGCGCCTTGATCTCCGCGATCTCGTCCAGCACGACGTCGAGCAGCTCGGCGAACCGGGCGTGCACGGCCGCGTGGTCCTCGCCGTCGAAGCCGCCGACGAACAGGTGCGGCTTGTGGCCGTACCCGCGCATGAGGTCGAGGAGCTCCTCCTCCGGGATGCGCGCCAGGACGGTCGGGTTCGCGATCTTGTACCCGTTGAGGTGCAGGATCGGCAGCACGACGCCGTCCTTGGCCGGGTCGATGAACTTGTTCGAGTGCCAGGACGTCGCCAGCGGGCCGGTCTCGGCCTCGCCGTCGCCGACGACCGCCGCGACCAGCAGGTCCGGGTTGTCGAACGCCGCGCCGTACGCGTGGGACAGCGCGTAGCCGAGCTCGCCGCCCTCGTGGATCGACCCGGGGGTCTCCGGCGCCACGTGCGACGGGATGCCGCCCGGGAACGAGAACTGGCGGAACAGGCGGCGCACGCCCTCCTCGTCCGGCGTGATGTCCGAGTAGACCTCGGAGTACGTGCCGTCCAGGTAGGCGCTGGCGACCAGGCCCGGGCCGCCGTGGCCGGGGCCGGTCAGGTAGAGCGTCGACTGCTGGCGCTCCGCGATCACGCGGTTCAGGTGCGCGTACAGGAAGTTCAGACCCGGCGTCGTGCCCCAGTGACCGAGGAGCCGCGGCTTCACGTGGTCCTTGGTCAGCGGCTCGCGCAGCAGCGGGTTGGCCAGCAGGTAGATCTGCCCGACCGACAGGTAGTTGGCCGTCCGCCACCAGGCGTCGATCCGTCGGAGCGTCTCGTCCGACACCGGCTGGCCGGAACCGGCCCGCCAGGTCTCGGGCCTCGACGTCGTCGTAGTCATGCTCTCTCCCCGTTTCGCAGAACCACGGATGTGCCGTGGGCCCGGTCGAGCACCCCCCGCCGGGGCCACACCAGCCTTGCGGCGCCTCGCGTCGCGAGCCGGGACGTCCGACCTAGGGCGCCCCGTGGCCGCGCGAGGCGGCCGTCAACCATCCAACCTCATCCCCCTTCCGGGCGCACCAGGCCTGGGTCGCCGGGTGGCTGTGGGTCGCGTCACCTGCGACGACGTGCCTCCGGGGCGGTCGCGGGGAACGCTCGCCCAGCCGCGCCGGGTACCGTGACGGGGTGCCCCCGACCCCGCCCGCGGAGCCGCCGCCGACGCTGTGGCGGGTCGCCCGCACGCCCCGGATGATCGGGCTGCTCGTGCTGTTCCTCGCCGTCGCCGCCGTCTGCGGGCGGCTCGGCGCCTGGCAGCTCGAGCGCGCGGAGGTGCGGGGCGCCGCCGCCCAGGCCGCGAAGCTCGCCGAGGTCGAGGCCCAGGAGCCCGTGCCGATCGCCGAGGTGCTGCTGCCGCAGACGACCTTCGAGGGCGCGCTGGTCGGGCGCCGCGTCGAGGTGACGGGGGAGGAGTACGAGGCCGACGGGCAGCTGCTGGTGCGCGACCGCGCGCTGGACGGCCGCACGGGCTCGCTGGTGCTGACGCCCCTGCGGGTGGCGTCCGACGACCCGGCCGTCGACGGGGCGGTGCTGCCGGTGGTGCGCGGCTGGGTCGCGGGCGACGATCCCGCGGCGCCGGGGCTCGAGGTGCCCACCGGGACCGTGACGGTGACGGGGTACCTGCAGGCGTCCGAGGACTCCGGCGCCGAGCACGGGACGCAGGACGCGGGGACGACCGACTCGATCTCGTCCGCCGAGCTGCTCGGCGTGTGGGGCGGCCCGATCTGGACCGGCTACGCCGTGCTGACCAGCTCGCAGCCCGCGCAGGACGTCACGATCGAGCTGCTGCCGCCGCCCACCCGGTCGGGGACCGGGCTCAACATCCAGAACCTCGGGTACGCCGCGCAGTGGTTCGTGTTCGGCGGGTTCGCGGTGTTCCTGTGGGTGCGGCTGCTCAAGGACGAGGTGCTGCGGCTGTCGGGGGCGTTCGACCCGGAGGAGGAGCCGGCGCCCGGGGACCGGACGCCGAGCACCTGACCCCGACCGCCGTGCTCGCGCCGCGCGCGACCCGCCCGCCCTACTCCCGCTGCCAGGAGTGCCAGAGCGAGGCGTAGTCCCCGCCGGCGGCGACCAGCTCGTCGTGCGGCCCGATCTCGCTGATCCTGCCCGCGTCGACGACGGCGACCCGGTCCGCGTCGTGGGCGGTGTGCAACCGGTGCGCGATCGCGACGACCGTGCGGCCCTCGAGCACGGCGGACAGCGACCGCTCCAGGTGCCGCGCGGCGCGGGGGTCGAGGAGCGAGGTCGCCTCGTCCAGCACCAGGGTGTGCGGGTCGAGCAGCACGAGCCGGGCGAGGGCGATCTGCTGCGCCTGCGCCGGGGTCAGCGCGGTGCCGCCGGAGCCGACCGGCGTGGCGAGGCCCTCGGGCAGCGCCCGCACCCAGTCCCACGCGTCGACCGCGCGCAGCGCCCGCTCGAGCGCCGCGTCGTCGGCCTCCGGGTCGGCGAGCCGCAGGTTGTCCGCGAGCGGGCCGACGAACACGTGGTGCTCCTGGGTGACCAGGGCGACGTGGCCGCGCAGCTCGTCCAGCGGCAGGTCGACCAGCGGCACCTCGCCCACGGTGACCGACCCGCCCGTGGGCGGGTGGATCCCGGCGAGCATCCGGCCGAGCGTCGACTTGCCCGCGCCGGACGGCCCGACGACCGCGAGCCGCTCGCCCGGGCGCAGGCCCAGGTCGATGCCGTGCAGCACGTCGTGCCCCTCGCGGTAGGCGTACCGGACCGCGCGGGCCGTCACGTCCGAGCCGGCGGGCCGCGCGTCGCGCGCGGTCCGGTCGGGGGCGACGTCGGCGACGCCGAGGATCCGGGCCAGCGAGGTCGCACCGACCTGGATCTCGTCGAGCCAGAAGATGAGCTCGCCGATCGGGTGGATGATCTGCGTCGCGTACAGCGCGATGGTCGTGACCGCGCCGATCGTGGCGTGGCCCGTCGAGATGAGGTACGCGCCCCAGGCGAGCACCGCGACGACCGGCAGCACGAACGACGTGTCGACGCCGGGGAACAGCACCGAGCGCAGGTTGAGCGTGGCGCTCTCGGCCGCGAACGCCTCCCGCAGGTCGGCGTCCACCCGGGCGCGGCGGCGCGCGCCGAGGCCCAGGGCGTCGACGGTGCGCGCGCCCTCGGCGGACTCCGTGATGGTGCCGTTGAGCGCGGCGTACGCGGCGGACTCGCGCAGGTAGGCCGGGGCCGCACGGCGCAGGTACCACCGGGTGACGGCCAGCAGCAGCGGGACGCCCGCGAGCAGGCCGACGGCGACCAGCGCGTTCGTGGCGAACGCGGCGACCAGCGTGAGCACGATCGTCGCGGCCGTGACCAGCAGGCGGGGCACGCCGAACCGGACCGTGTACTGGACGCGGTCGATGTCGGTGGTCGTGCGCGCGACGAGGTCGCCGGTGCCGGCGCGCTCGACCGTCGACAGCGGCAGCCGGGTGACCGTGGCGACGAACTCCTCGCGGAGCTCGGCGAACACCGACTCGCCGAGCACCATCGCGGCGCGCTGGGCGTACCGGATGAGCACGGTCTGGGCGAGCACGGCCACGACCAGGACGAGGACCGTCCGGTCGACGACCGACGTGGTGGTGCCGGAGACCACCGCGTCGACCAGCCGGCCGAGCAGCCACGGGCCGGCCAGGCCGGCGGTGGCGGCGAGCACGTGCAGCAGCACGACGACGCCGAGGCCGCGGCGGTGCCGGCGGAGCAGCGCGGCGGTGTGCCGGCGCAGCGCGGGGGCGTCAGCGACGGGCAGCTTCACGGCGGTCCTCCTCGTCGGTCGTCGCGGTGGTCGTGGTCGTGGTCGTGGCGGTGGGGGTCGCACCCTCCGCTGCCGGCGTCCCGGCGGGCGCGTCGGCGTGGTCGTCCTCCGCGCGAGACACCACCGCGCGGTAGGCCGCGCCGGTCGCGTCCCGCGCCGTGACGAGGTCGCGGTGCGTGCCGGTCGCGACGACCCGCCCGCCGGCGACCAGCGCCACCTCGTCGACGACGTCGAGCACCAGGGGGCTGGCCGTCACGACGACCGTGGTCGCGCCGCGGCGGGCGTCGGCGAGCCGGCGGGCGATCCGCGCTTCGGTGTGGGCGTCGACGGCGCTGGTCGGCTCGATCAGCACGAGCACCTCCGCGCCGGTGAGCAGCGCGCGGGCGAGGGCGACGCGCTGCCGCTGGCCGCCGGAGAGCGAGCGGCCCTTCTCCTCGACCTCGCCGTCCAGACCGCCGGGCACCGAGTCGAGCACGTCGCCCGCGTCGGCGACCCGCATGGCCTCGAGCAGGGCCTCGCGGTCGGCGCCGCCGCGCACGTCGAGCTCGTCGGCCAGCAGGCCGGTGAACAGGTGCGGGGTCGACTCGGCGACCACGACGCGGTCCCGGACCTCGGCGAGGCCGAGCTCGGTGAGCAGCGCGCGACCCCAGCGGACGCGGGACAGTCCGGGGTCGTCGGCGGCGCCGGCGCGTGCGTCGACCAGCGTCCCGTCCTGGCCCGACTCGTCGAGGTCCTCGTCGTCCGCCCCGCCGTGCCGCGCCGGACCCAGCCGGCCCAGCCGCAGCGCGAGCCGCGCGGTCTCGTCCGGGTCGGCGCTCACCAGCGCGGTGATCCGGCCCGGCCGCACGACCAGCCCGCTGCCTTCGTCCACCAGCGGCTCGCCGGCCGCGGGCGACGGTGCCGGGGTCACCGGGTCGTCGGAGCCCGCGACGCGCACGGACAGCACGCGGATGATCTTGCGCGCGCCGACCACCGCGCGGGTGACCACGCGGATCGCCTCGCTCGCGGTCCACAGCGGCTGGGTGAGGAACGCCGCGAAGCCGTAGAACGCGACGAGCTGGCCCGGCGTGATGTCGCCGCTGATCGCGAGCCGCGCACCGGCCCACACGACCACCGCCAGGAACAGCCCCGGCAGCAGCGTCTGCAGCGCGTCGAGCAGCGACTGGGTCTGCGACACCCGCACGCCCGCCGCACGCACCTGCTGCGACTGGGCGCGGTACCGGCCGGCGAACACGTCCTCGCCGCCGATGCCGCGCAGGATCCGCAGGCCGGAGACGGTGTCCGCGCCGAGCGTGGTGAGCCGCCCGGTCGCCTCGCGCTGCTCCGCCTGCCGCTTCTGCAGCGGGCGGACGAGCAGCGACAGCACCGCGACGACGACCGGCAGCCCCAGCAGCACGAGGAGGCCGAGCGGCACCGACGTGCTCAGCAGCACCGCGCCGAGCACCAGGTAGGCCGCGATGCCGCCGACGAGCCGGGGGAGGATGGCGTACACCTCGCCCATCCGGAGCGCGTCGGAGGCGACCGTGGCGACGACCTCGCCGGTCGGCAGCTCGTCGGTGACGGCGTCGCCGGTCCGGGTCACGTGGTGGCCGACCTGCTGTGAGGACGCGAACGCGGCGCGCAGCCAGTTCTCGACGTCGAGCCGGTGGCCCCACACGTTCGTGCCGACCTGCACCATGCCGAGCGCGAACACGCCGAGGCAGCCGAGCCACAGCGCGGCGCCCAGGCCGTCGTCGAGCCCGTCGTCGACGACGCGGCCGAGCTGCCACGGGAGCAGGGCGGCGGCCACGTTGCCGACGACGGCGACCGCGGTCGCGCCCGCGAGCACGCCGAGCTGCCGGCGTCCCTGCCAGAGCATGAGGCGCCAGGGGCCGGTCAGCGGCGGTCGGCCGGGGTCGGGCTGGGGGAGGGGTCGCACGTCGGTCAACGCTACGGGTGACCCCCGACACAGCGGCAAGCGTTTTGACCGGTGGACGCCACCGCGGGGCGCCGCCGTCGGTCACGACGCCCGCCGCGTGAGCGAGAATCGTCGGAGCGTCCCGCCCCCGCCCGAGGAGACCTGCTGCGATGACCGAGCCCACCGGCCAGCCCACGCCCGCCCCCGCCGCCCCGGCGGCGCGCCCGGCCCCCGTGCACCCCGCCGCGGCCGGCCGGCTGACGCGGTACCGCGTGATGGCGTTCGTCACCGGCACGATGCTGCTGGTGCTGTGCCTCGAGATGGTGCTCAAGTACGTGTTCCACGCCAACGGGGTCGACCCGGCGACCGGGTCGCCGCTGCCGGTCCTGGGCACCTGGATCGCCATCGTGCACGGCTGGATCTACGTGGTGTACCTGTTCACGGTCGTGCAGCTGTGGTCGGCGATGCGCTGGTCGCTGGGCCGGCTCGTGACGATGGCGCTCGCGGGCGTCGTGCCGGTCATGTCGTTCATCCTCGAGCGCCGGGTGCACGCCGACGCGCAGGCCCGCCTGGGCTGAGCCGCCTGGTCAGGCCGTGGCGGCGGCCGGGCGGCGCGCCCGCCACCGCGCCACCGGGCGCTCGACGAGCCACCAGCTCGCGGTCGCCGCCAGCAGGGTCAGCCCGATGCCGAGCGCGATCCCGCCGAGGTCGTCGGGGTGCCCGAGCCAGCGCACGATCGCGCCGTTCCACAGGTACGCCGCGTACGACACCGTGCCGAGCGCGACCGCGGGCCGGAGCCAGCGCGACGGCAGCGTCCGCCAGCCCCCGACGTAGCTGATCAGCACGACGGTGGCGACGGCCACCGCGGGGACGCCCAGCAGGTACCAGGCGGTGTGCCCGGCCAGCCCGGTGAGCAGCGTGCCGCCGAGCAGCGCCACCACGATCCCGGCCTGCACCGCGCGACGGGCGCGGACCGTCTGCGGCAGCCGGGCGGCCAGCGCCGTGCGCCCCAGGTACCCCGCACAGCCGATGAGCAGCGCCGCCCCCCAGGAGGTCGGCAGGGCGTACACCCGGGCCACGTCCGGCACGACGAGCAGGAGCGTCACGATGCAGGCGGCCAGCGCCGCGGCGACGGCGACCCCGGTGGTGGCGCGCAGCCACCCGCGCCGCCACGCCCAGGCCAGCACCAGGGGCCACACCAGGTAGAACTGCTCCTCCGCGGCGAGGGTCCAGAAGTGGTAGACCGACTCGCTGCCGTGCGGCAGGCCCGGGATGTTGATCGTGTACGTCAGCGCGGCGACCAGGGTCTCCGGCACCAGGTGCGCCTGGCCGAGCAGGTCGAACGCGCCCTCGACGACGACGTAGCCCGCGAGCATCAGCAGCAGCGGCGGGTAGAGCCGGAGCAGGCGGTGGCCGTAGAACCGGCCGAACCGGATCCGCCCGCCGCGGTCGAGGTCGCGCATCAGGACGCCGGTGATGAGCCAGCCCGACAGCGCGAAGAACACCGTGACGCCGAGGACGCCCGCGGCACCGAAGACGTCGGGCGCGGCGTGGTTCAGCAGCACCAGGCCGACCGCCAGGCCGCGGAGCGCGTCGAGGCCGGGAAGCCGCGCGGGCCGCGCGGGCGCACCCGGGGCGGGGGAGGCGGGCACCGGCGACGCCAGGCCCGTGCCGGGCAGGCCGGTGCCGGTGGTCGTCGTCGGCGCGCTCGCCGGTGCGTCATCCCTCACGTAACGGAAGGTATGTCCGCTTTGCGAGGTTTGAGAAGGGTGCTGCGCCGTGCGGGTGACGACCGGCACCGGATCTTCACACGGGCACCCGACGCTCACGTGACAGGAGGGTGGGGACGCGCGTCCCGGCCGCGACGCCCGGCGCCGCCGGGACGTCGGTCCGGCCGGCGCCGACCCCGCGTGGCTATGCTGACGCCGCCCGGTGCGGAAGGAGGTGGCCGTGAGCCTGCACCACATGCAGATCGGCGAGGTCGCCGAGCGCACCGGCCTGTCGCTGCGGACCATCCGGTACTACGGGGAGGTCGGCCTCGTCCGGCCCTCGGCCCGCACGCACGGCGGCTTCCGCCTCTACACCGAGCCCGACATCGCACGGCTGGAGCTGATCAAGCGCATGAAGCCGCTCGACTTCTCCCTCGACGAGATGGGCGACCTGCTCGGCGTGCTCGACAAGATCAACGAGCCGGGCATCGACGCCGAGGAGCACGAGGCGCTGCTCGAGCGCCTGCGCATGTACCGGCTGGCCGCGGAGGAGCGGTCCCGGGCGCTGCGCGAGCAGCTCGCCGTCGCCGAGGACTTCCACGAGAGCCTCCGCAAGGAGATCAGCCGGCAGCGCCGCATCGGCGAGCGCTCCGGCTCCTGAGGCCGGCGCCCCGCGGGGTCGCCGGGGCGTCCCGGCGCGTCCCGGGCTGTCGGCGGGGCGCACTACCCTGGTGGGGTGACCGACGCTCCCGACACGCCCGCGCCGCCGCCCACCGACTCGCCCCGCCCCGTCCTCGTCGTCGACTTCGGCGCGCAGTACGCGCAGCTCATCGCGCGCCGCGTCCGCGAGGCGAGCGTCTACTCCGAGATCGTGCCGCACACGGCCTCGGTGCAGGACATGCTGGCCAAGGACCCGTCGGCGATCATCCTCTCCGGCGGCCCGTCCTCGGTGTACGCCGAGGGCGCCCCGTTCGTCGACCCCGCCCTGTTCGAGGCCGGCGTCCCGGTGCTCGGCATCTGCTACGGCTTCCAGGCGATGGCCAAGGCCCTCGGCGGCGAGGTCGCGCAGACCGGCAACCGCGAGTACGGCGGCACCCCGGTGGAGGTCGTCACCAACGGCACCGTCCTCGCCGACAGCCCCGAGCAGCAGACCGTCTGGATGAGCCACGGCGACGCCGTGCACGCCGCGCCCGAGGGCTTCGAGGTGCTCGCGACGTCGGCCGGCTCCCCGGTCGCCGCGTTCGAGGACCGCGCCCGCCGGCTGTTCGGCGTGCAGTGGCACCCCGAGGTCAAGCACTCGCCGCTCGGCCAGCGCACCCTCGAGCACTTCCTCTACGAGGGCGCCGGCCTGGCGCCCGACTGGAACCCGGGCAACGTGATCGCCGACCAGGTCGAGCGGATCCGCGCCCAGGTCGGCAGCGCCCGCGTCATCTGCGGCCTGTCCGGCGGCGTCGACTCCTCCGTCGCGGCCGCGCTCGTGCAGAAGGCCGTCGGCGACCAGCTCACCTGCGTGTTCGTCGACCACGGCCTGCTGCGCACCGGCGAGGCCGAGCAGGTCGAGCAGGACTTCGTCGCGTCCACCGGGGTCAACCTCAAGGTCGTCGACGCGCGCGAGCGGTTCCTGCACGCGCTCGCGGGCCACACCGACCCCGAGACCAAGCGCAAGATCATCGGCCGCGAGTTCATCCGCGTGTTCGAGGACGCCGCGCGCGAGGTCGTCGAGGAGGCCGGCGCCCACGGCGACGAGGTCAAGTTCCTCGTCCAGGGCACGCTGTACCCGGACGTCGTCGAGTCCGGCGGCGGCGAGGGCGCGGCCAACATCAAGAGCCACCACAACGTCGGTGGCCTGCCGGACGACCTGCAGTTCGAGCTGGTCGAGCCGCTGCGCGCGCTGTTCAAGGACGAGGTCCGCGCCGTCGGCCTGGAGCTCGGCGTGCCGGAGGCCATCGTCTGGCGCCAGCCGTTCCCGGGTCCCGGCCTGGGCATCCGGATCATCGGCGAGGTCACCCAGGAGCGGCTCGACGTGCTCCGTGCCGCGGACGTCATCGCCCGCGAGGAGCTGACCCGCGCCGGCCTGGACCGCGACATCTGGCAGTGCCCCGTCGTGCTGCTCGCCGACGTGCGCTCCGTGGGCGTGCAGGGCGACGGCCGCACCTACGGCCACCCCGTCGTGCTGCGCCCGGTGTCCTCCGAGGACGCCATGACCGCCGACTGGACCCGCCTGCCGTACGACGTGCTGGCGACGATCTCCACCCGCATCACCAACGAGGTCCCCGAGGTCAACCGCGTGGTGCTCGACGTCACGAGCAAGCCGCCGGGCACCATCGAGTGGGAGTGAGCTGACGCGCCGCGGCCCGGTGCCCCGACAGGGGTGCCGGGCCGTCGTGCGTCCCGATCGTCCGGAGCGGGTGGGCGCCGACCAGGACCTATGTCCTAGGCTGACTGGGTGTCATAGCTGGGACCAAGGGCCCGACCAGCGGAAATCCGGTCTTTGTGCCCGGCTTCACAAAGCAGGATCGTGGCCGTTTCCGTGACCTTGGTCCCACGGCGCGGCCGACGGGGGAGACAGGCTCTTCCACGTGGGGCTCACAGGTTCCACCGGGTCGACCGACGGTCGTCCCGCACCGGGGGTATCGGAAGGGAACACGACCATGGCAACCGTGGCAGCGACGGGCGGCTCGAAGGCTGCTCGCGTCATCGGCATCATCACGGCGATCGCCGGCATCGTCCTCATCATCGCCGGCGGCGTCACCTGGGGCTCCGTCTCCAGCCACCTCGCCGACGAGAACATCACCGTCTCGGAGGACGCCGCGAACTTCGGCGGCCAGGCCGTCACCAGCCCGTGGACGGCGTTCGCGCAGGCCGACATCATCCAGCACCACGCCCTCGAGGCGACCGGCGGCAAGACCTACGCCGAGCTCGAGCAGGACGACCCGCTGCGCGACGTCGCGATGAACGCGTCCTTCCTGCGGGCCTCGCTGTTCACCTCGGTCGTGGCCTTCGGCGTCGCCGCCCTGGTCATGGGCCTGGGCGTCCTGTTCATCCTCGTCGGCTGGGCGCTGTTCGCCCTGGGCGGCCGCAAGGCCGTGGCGACCACGGACACCACCCGCCCCGCCGGCACCGCGCCGGGCGTGGAGGAGAACGTGCGGGCCTGACACCCGCGCACCGCACGGCCGAGGGCCGGGACCCCGAGGGGGTCCCGGCCCTCGCCCGCGCCCGCGCCGTGCGCCCGCGCCGCGCCCGCCTGCCGCTCGCCGCGCGGCACCTGCCGCCGAGCGAGTAGTCGACGCGTCGAGCGAGTAGTCGCTGACTACCCCCTCGACGTGTCGGTTGCCCGCTCGGCGCGCGGCGCGGGCGCGCGGCGGGGCTGGCGTGCGCCGGCGGGTGAACGCGGCCGAGCGCCGCGCCGCGCCGGCGTGCGTCAGGGGGCGGGCCGGACTCCGGCGGTCGCGAGGACGCGCGCCAGGCGGCCAGCGTCGAGGGCGTCGCGCCACGTCCAACGGACGACCCGCAGGCCGGTGGCGCGGATCCGGTCCTCGCGTCGCTTCTCCGCCCACACCCTGTCCTCGACGGTGGCGCGGTCGCCGACCCCGTCCACGCGGTACTTCAGCCGGCCGTCGAACTCGCCGACCACGCCGAGCTCCTCCCAGAGGAAGTCGACGCGACCGACGAGCCCGCTGCTGTCGCGCACCTCGCGCTGCAGCGAAGCCCGCGGCAGATCGAGCTCGATCATCCGTGCACGACTGAGCGACTCCCCGGGAGACTCGGCACCGGCGTCCGCCTCGGCCAGCACCCGGCGGGCCGCGCGGACCCCGCGCCCGCTCCCCGCGGCGGCGAGCTCCCGGGCGAGGTCGTCCGGGTCGACCCGGTGCCGGTGCAGCGCGTCGTCGGCCAGTGCGAGCCCGCGCGCGAAGGACCCTGTCCGAGACAGGTCGACGACGGTACGGGCGAGGGTCGTGACGGTCACGCCGTCGACGGCGCGCACGTCCGGAAGGGTGGCCAGCCGGTGTCGCCGCACGCCGCGGGTCGAAGGAGTGCCCCGCGCGTCCAGGACCAGGACTTGCACATCTGACGGCCATCCCTCGAGCAGCGGGAGCCGCCACATCGCGGCGGCCGACTCGTACCCGAACACGGGCGCTGCGAGGCTGCGGGCTGCGGCGCGGACGAGGAGGCGGTGGCGCTCGGCCCGGTCAGCGGACTCCCAGGTCGCGGCGGGCACGTACGCGCCGTGCCGGACGCGCACGAACGCCCCTGCCCGCACGGCGCGGCGGAGGTCCTCACCCGCCAGCCCGCTCGTGCGCACGTCGTCGGCGGTGACGGGGCCGAGGACGGGTGCGCGCGGTTCTGCGAGTGCCCTGGCGCTGCCCATGCCTCCACCCTGCCGGACGGCGCCTGCGGCGCGGCGGTCGTCCACAGGCCGATCCCGCGTGCCGGCCTCGGAGGTCCAGCGTCCGCCGGGGCCACCCGACGCCGAGAGAGCAGTCGACGCGTCGAGCGAGTACTCGTGGAGTACTCGCTCGACGCGTCGACTGCTCGGTGGACGGGGCGTGGGCAGTGCGCCGGCTGCGCGCGGCGCGGAGCGCCGGGCGCCGACGGGGTCAGCGGGCGGCGCGCTGGTCGCGGCGCTTGCGGCGGCCCGCGGTCAGGAGCGAGCCGACCAGGAGGGCGACGCCCGCCGCGGCCAGCAGCACGATGAGCGTGAGCTGCAGGTCGATGCTGACGCCCGCCGCCACGGCGAGCACCAGGATGCCGACCGCCGCGACGATCAGGCCCCACACCACGGTGCCCGCCCGCGGGCCGCGGTCCTCCGGCTCCGGCACGGGGGCCGGGGCGGGGGGCGCCGGGGTGCCGTACGCGGGGGCGCCGTACCCCGCGCCGCCGCCCGCGGGTGCGCCGTACGCCGGCGTGCCCGAGGGCGCGGAGCCGTACGGGGACGGGCCGGTCGACGGGCCGGTCGCCGGGGCTGCCGACGAGGCTGCCGCCGGGGCTGCCGCCCAGGACGACTCCCGCACGGGCGCCGCAGGCGCCAGCGGTGCGCCGGTCGCGGCCGGCTCGTCGTCGCCCGGGGCGGTCCCCGCGACGGTCTCGAGGCGGGCGGTGTCGCCCACCGCGTCGATCCGCTGCGTCGCGCCCTGGGTCGCGGCGACCGCCGTGTCGTCGGTCCGACGGCCGGCGTCGTGCGTCTCGATGACGGCCGTGTCGTCCGCCGCTTCGGCCGGGCGACCGGCGTCGTGCGTCTCGATCACCGCCGTGTCGCCGACGGCGTCGATCTGCTGCGTGGCGTCGTCCGCGTCCTCGGCGGCCGCGGCCGCGTCGACCCGGTCGATCTGCTCGGTGGCGTCCTCCGGGCTCTCGGCGTCGGTGCGCGCGATGTGCTCGGTGACGGGCTCGTCCGCGCCGTCGGGGCGGGGGGCCTCGGGGCCGGTGCTGGTCATCAGTCCTCCTCGATGGTGATGCTGCCGACGCCGACCTCGACCGTGAGCTCGATCTCGGCGTCCTCGCGGCCCGACATGGCCTCGCTGGTGAAGGTGCGGTCGTGGCCGACGCCGTCGCTGCGCTCGTTCTTGCCGTCGACCTTCCAGGTGACGTTGCCGGCACCGGAGCTGACGTCCGCGACGACCGCGGCACCCTCCGGGACGACGACGGTGACGTCGCCGAGGCCGCCGCTGATCGGCACGACCAGGGTGTCGTCCGTGAGCGGGACCCCGGTGAGGTCGACGGTGGCGTCGCCGACGCCGAACGAGTAGCCGCGCTCGGCCACGGCCCGGGAGGTCACGGCGGTGTCGATGCTCTGCACCGGGCCGCTGCCGTTGTCCCAGCGGTCCCAGTCGCCCCAGCGGGCGTCGTCCGCGACCGCCGCGGGGCCGGCGACGACGATGCCGACGATCGCCAGCGCGGTCAGGCCGCCCGCGGTGCGACCGCGGAGCCCGGAGACGATGATCGCCAGGCCGACGAGAGCCAGGCCACCGCCGACGACCACGGCCGCGACGGGGCCGTCGTAGACGCCGGCGCGGTCGGCCGCGAGCAGCGCGGCCAGGCCGATGAGGATGAGCGCGACGACCACGCCGGTGACGGCGGCGCCGGGGCCACGGCGCGGGGGTCGCGGCGGGCGCGGGGGCGTGGGCGGCGCCGGGGGCGGCGGCGTCCAGCCGCGGCTCGGGGGAGAGGGCGCGGGTTGGGCGGGCCCTGGTGGCGCCGCGCGCCGGAGCCGGCCGGGGCCGAGCCGTAGGGCGGCGGGCCGGCGGGCGGCGCGGCGGGGCCGGAGCCGTACGGGGCGCCGGCCGGGGCCGAGGCGCTCGCGCCGGCCGGTGCGGCGGCCGCGTAGGGCGCCGCCGGGCGCGGGGCGGCGTCGGCCGGCGGGGCCGGCGGGGTGCTGGGGCTGGTCATCGGACGCTGTCCTTCCGGGTACGGGGGCTGCCACGACGCGGTGGGCGGCTGGCCGTCCCGCCCCCCGCCGCAGTGCGGTGACGAGGACGACGATCCCGGCGACCACGGCGGCGAACCACGCGAAGCCGCTGAACCAGCCGGACCGGAACGGGCCCCAGCTGAACCACCAGTCGCCGGCGCTGAACCCGACGACCACGAGGGCGATCGCGCCGAGCAGGGCGACGTCGAAGTTCCCGCGGATGGTCTCCTCGAGGTGGATCCGGCCGTCGGACTCCTCGGGGAGCAGCGCCCAGGCGAGCCCGTACAGCACGAAGCCGAAGCCCATGAGCAGGGTCACGCCGACGAGGCCGCGGGCGAGGAGCGGGTCGATCCCGAACCGGGTGGCGAGCCCGCCGGCGACGCCGCCGACCCAGCGGTCCTGGGAGCGGGAGATGCCGGCGCGGCGGATCGCCGCGAAGAACCCGGCCATCGCGTGGCCGCCGGTCGGGGGAACGGGTGGGGGCACGGGGCCGGGTGCGCCGCTGCCGCTCGGCGGCACGGTGCCCGACCCGCGGTCGGCGCTGTCGTTCGTCATGGCTCGATCCTGACGCGCGGGGCACCCCCGGCGGCATCGGGTACCCCCCTGACCCGCCCCTGAATGTGCCCCGGGGGTCCCTGATCCTGGGCCCCGAGGGGCGCCCGGGGGGTCCGGGACGTGTGACGATCAGGGCATGGAGTCCCTGTCCCGCCTGCCGCTGCGGCGCCCGGAGCGCGGCCGCGTGGTCGGCGGTGTCGCGGCCGGCCTCGCGCTGCACCTGGGCGTGCCGGTGCGCCTGGTGCGCGTGCTGTTCGCGCTGCTCACCCCGGTGGGCGGGATCGGCGTGGCCCTGTACGTGTTCTGGTGGGTGACGATCCCGGTGGGTGACCCCGCGGCCGCCGCGGGCGCCGGGCGTCCCGCCGAGCTGTCCCGCCTGCACCGCCCGCTGGAGCGCGACGCCGTGCAGCGGCTGCGCCGGCTGCCGTGGACCGAGATCGCGGTCGGGGTCGCGCTGCTCGCCGGCGCGGTGGCCATGCTGCTGGCCCGGGCGGGCACGGACGTGGTCGGCAACTGGGTGGTGCCGGTGCTGCTGCTGGTGGCGGGCGCGGCGCTCGCGTGGAGCCAGCTCGACGCGGTGCAGCGTGGGCGCCGGGGCGGCGGCCGCGGCCCGGTGAGCGTGCTGCGCCTGGTCGGCGGCCTGGTCATCGCGGGCGTGGGCGTGCTGCTGCTGGTCGGCCAGGAGGCGACGCCGGGCACCCTGGTGCAGTCGACGGTCGCCGCCGTGGCGGTGCTCGGCGGCGTCGCCCTGGTGCTCGCGCCGTGGTGGCTGCGGCTGGTCCGGGAGCTCGGCGACGAGCGCGCCGCCCGCGCCCGGGAGTCCGAGCGCGCCGACATCGCCGCCCATCTGCACGACTCCGTGCTGCAGACCCTCGCGCTGATCCGTGCCCGGGCCGACGACCCGACGGAGGTCGCCCGGATGGCCCGCGCCCAGGAGCGCGAGCTGCGCGCGTGGCTGTACGACGACCGCCCGGCGCCGGGCACCTCGGTGGCGGCGGTGCTGGCGGCGATCGTCGCGGAGATCGAGGACACCCGCACCGGCCCGGACGGCGAGGCCGTGACGATCGAGACGGTCGTCGTCGGCGACACCGAGCCGGACGCCAGCACCGACGCGCTGCTGCAGGCGACCCGCGAGGCGCTGCTGAACGCGGTGCGGCACGGGCGACCGCCGGTGTCGCTCTACCTGGAGGCCGGGCCCGGCGAGGTCGAGGTGTTCGTCCGCGACCGCGGGGACGGTTTCGACCCGGACGCCGTGCCGGACGACCGGTTCGGCGTGCGCGAGTCGATCCTGGGGCGGGTGCGCCGCCGGGGCGGGACGGCGTCGGTGGTGTGCAAGGACGGCGGCGGCACCGAGGTGCGGCTGCGGATGCCGCTGGTGCGCGAGCGCGCGACGGCGGACGACGAGAGGACGATGCAGGGATGAACGACGCTCCGGTCGACGTGGTGCTGGTCGACGACCACCTGATGTTCCGCGCGGGCGTCAAGGCGTCCCTCGACGACCGGGTGCACGTCGTCGGCGAGGCCGCGACGGTCGACGAGGCGATCCAGGTCGTGCGGGCGACGCAGCCCCCGGTGGTGCTGCTCGACGTGCACCTGCCCGGCGGCGACGGCGGCGGCGGTGCCGAGGTCATCCGCGCGTGCACCGACCTGCTGGGCGGGACCCGGTTCCTCGCGCTGTCGGTGTCGGACGCGGCGGAGGACGTGGTCGCGGTGATCCGCGCCGGCGCGCGCGGCTACGTGACCAAGGCGATCTCCGGTCCCGACCTGTGCGACGCGGTGCTGCGGGTGGCCGGCGACGACGCGGTGTTCTCGCCGCGGCTCGCGGGGTTCGTGCTCGACGCGTTCGGCGCGGCCGCGGGCGACGTGGCGACGGGCGACGACGAGCTCGACCGGCTGTCGGCGCGCGAGCGCGAGGTCATGCGCCTGATCGCGCGCGGGTACTCCTACCGCGAGGTGGCGGGGGAGCTGTTCATCTCGATCAAGACGGTCGAGACGCACGTGTCGGCGGTGCTGCGGAAGCTGCAGCTGTCCTCGCGGCACGAGCTGACCCGGTGGGCGGCGGCGCGCCGGCTGCTCTGAGCCGGGCGCGCCGCCGCGGCCGCGCGGTGGCGGGGCGTCAGCCGATGTTGCACTCGTAGCGCACGCCGTCGACGTAGTGCACGCCGTTCCCGAGGTCCGCGCAGGTCTCGACGAGCGAGGCGACGCCGAACGCGCCGAGCGCCAGGGCGACGACCCCGGCGACCAGCCACAGCGCGCCGACGATCACGCCCGCCACCGCCAGGCCGCGGCCCGGGACGCCGCCGCGGCGCCCGCGCACCAGGACCACGATGCTGATGACGAGGCCGACCAGGGCCGTGCACGGGATCAGCGCGGTGACCAGGCCGACGATCGCGAGCGTGGGCGACGGAGCCGGCTGCGGCGCGACCGGGTAGGGGCCGGGCGGGGTCGCGGGGTCGGGGTAACCGGCGGCGGGCTGCGGCGCGGCGGGGGTCGGGTAGGCGCCGGGAGCGGGGTACGCCCCGGGGGTCGGCTGCGCCGCCGGGGGCGGGTACGCGCCGGCCGCCGGGTGCGTCGCGGGCGTCGGCTGCGACGCGCCGGGGGACGACTCGCCGGGGTTCGGGTGCTCGGGGGTGGTCATGACATCCTCGTGGCTCGGGGTCGTCGGGCACAGCGGTGCGCGGCCGGCGAGGCCGCGCAGGGGATCCTTGCACGCACCGGGCACCGAGCGAGGGAAGTCCCATGAGCGTCGTGTACGGCCTGCTCGTCGTGCTGCACCTGGTCGGCTGGGCGATCGTGCTGGGCGGGTGCCTGGTCACGCTGCGGCAGCCGGCGTTCCCGAAGGGCGCGCTGCACGGCGCCCTGACCGCGCTGGTCACCGGGATCGTCATGGTCGGGCTGCGGTCCGCCGAGGTCGCCGGGCTCGAGCCGCCGGACAACGCGAAGATCGGCGTGAAGCTGCTGGTCGCGCTCGTCGTGACCGGGCTGGTCTGGTACGGCACCCGCAAGCCGGAGAAGGTCACCCGCGGCCTGGTCGGCGCGACCCTGGGCCTGACCCTCGTGAACATCCTGGTCGCGGTGCTCTGGCGCTGACCGCGCGCCGGGCCGGCGCCGTCAGCGCGGCGCCGGCCCCGTCGACTCCCGCGCCACCAGCGCGACCGGCACCGTCGCCGAGCGCGGGGCCGCGTCGTCACCGGTCACCAGGCCGAGCAGCAGCTCCGCCGCCAGCCGGCCCTTGCCCGCCGTGTCCTGGGCGACCGTCGACAGCCGCGGGGTGACCTGCCGGGCGAGCTCGGCGTCGTCGTAGCCGAGCACCGACACGTCGTCGGGCACCCGCAGCCCGGCGTCGGCGAGCCCGCGGACCACGCCGGCCGCCAGGACGTCGGCGGTCGCGAACACCGCGGTCACGGACCCGGCGCGCACGTCCGCCGCCAGGCGCCCGCCCAGCACGACCCCCTCGTCGTAGGTCGTCCGGGCGTGCGCCGTCCGCACCGCCTCCGGGGGCAGCCCGGCCTCGGCCGCGGCCGCGCGGAACCCCGCGAGCCGCTCGGCGACCACCCGGCTCGCCGCGTCGACGGGCCCGCACAGCAGCAGCCGGCGGTGCCCGAACCCGGCCAGGTGCGTGCCGGCGAGGTGGCCGCCGGCGCGGTCGTCCGACCGGACGCGCGCGTGCCGCGGCCCGGCGTCGGCGGGACCGCCCTCGGCGTCGACCAGGACGGCCCGGAGCGTCCCCGGCAGGTCGAGCGCGGCGAGCGCGTCGTCGGTGAAGCCCATGACGACCACTCCGTCGAGCCCCCACCGGCGCACCGAGTCCCGGACGTCGTCCGCGTCGCCGACGCCCCGCAGCATGAGGTGGTGGTCCCGGCCGCGCAGCGCGGCCTCGAGCGCGCCGGTGACGGCGACGTCGTGCGGGCTGCCGAGCAGGGTGACGCCGTCGGGGCGGCCCGGCAGCAGCAGGCCGACGAGGCGGGAGCGGCGCGCGACGAGCGACCGGGCGGCGGCGCTGGGGACGTAGCCGAGGTCGGCGACGGCGCGTTCGACGCGGGCGGCGGTCGCGGGGGACACCCGCTCGGCGCGGCCGTTCACCACGTTGGACACGGTCATCACGCTGACGCCGACCTCGCGCGCGATGTCCTTGAGCGTGACGCGGTCCACCGGCGGCCTCCTCCGGACGGGGACCGCGGCGGCTCGCGGCCCGTTGACGCTGGTCGGAGTTCAACGCTAAACAGGAGGCGTGACCGCGCCGACGCAGCCCCAGCCCGACCGTCCCCGGCAGCCCGGGGGCCCTCTCGCCCTCGCGACCGGCCCCGCGCCCGACGGCACCGCTGACCCGCGCGCGGTGGTCCAGGGCGACCGCTGGCGCATCACGGTGCTCGACGAGGGGCTGGTGCGGCTGGAGCGCGCCGAGGACGGCCGGTTCGAGGACCGCCCGAGCACGTTCGCCCGGCACCGCGCGCTCCCGGTCCCGGAGTTCCGCGTCGTCGACCGCGGGCACGTCGTCGAGGTCGTCACGTCGCGGCTGCGGGTCGTCTACGACCGCGGCCCGTTCAGCACCGCGGGCCTGTCGGTCGAGGTCACGGGCGGCGTCAGCGCGTACCACTCGACGTGGCGGTACGGGCAGCCGGCCGAGGGCCTGGGCGGCACCGCGCGGACGCTCGACGAGGCGGACGGCCGGGTCCCGCTCGAGGGCGGCGTGGTGTCCCGGCAGGGCTACGCGGTGCTCGACGACTCCCGGTCGATGGTGTTCGAGGCCGACGGCTGGGTGGCCCCGCGCGACGGCTCCCGGCAGGACCTGTACGTGTTCGGCTACGCCCACGACCACGCCGAGGCGCTGCGCGCGTTCCACGCCGTGTCCGGCCCCGTGCCGGTGCTGCCGCGGTGGGCGCTCGGCACCTGGTGGAGCCGGTTCCACCGGTACACCGCCGAGGGCTACCGGGAGGTCGTCGAGCGGTTCGCCGCCGAGCAGATCCCGCTGTCGGTGTCGGTGCTCGACATGGACTGGCACGTCACCGAGGTGGACCCCGCGCTCGGCTCCGGCTGGACCGGGTACACGTGGAACCGCGACCTGTTCCCCGACCCGCCCGCCCTGCTGTCCTGGCTGCACGACCGGGGCCTGCGGGTCACGCTGAACGTGCACCCGGCGGACGGCGTGCGCGCGCACGAGGACGCGTACGCCGCGATGTGCGCCGCGCTCGGCCGGGAGCCCGACGGGGACCCGATCGCGTTCGACGTCACCGACCGGGAGTTCCTCGCGGCGTACTTCTCGGTGCTGCACCGGGGTCTCGAGCGGGACGGCGTCGACTTCTGGTGGGTCGACTGGCAGCAGGGCGCGCACTCGCGCGTCGCCGGGATCGACCCGCTGTGGATGCTCAACCACTTCCACTACGTCGACAGCGCCCGGGACGGCCGCCGCGGCCTGACGTTCTCCCGGTACGCCGGGCCGGGCAGCCACCGGTACCCGGTCGGCTTCTCCGGGGACACCGTCATCACCTGGGACTCGCTCGCGTTCCAGCCGGAGTTCACCGCGACGGCCGCGAACATCGGCTACGGCTGGTGGTCGCACGACATCGGCGGGCACTACTTCGGCGTCCGCGACGAGGAGCTGGCGACCCGGTGGGTGCAGCTCGGCACCTTCTCGCCGGTGCTGCGGCTGCACTCGTCGGACAACCCGTTCACCAGCAAGGAGCCGTGGTCGTTCGGGCCGCACGCCCGCCAGGTGCAGACGGCGTTCCTGCGGCTGCGGCACCGGCTCGTGCCGTACCTGCACACGATGAACCACCGGGCCGCCGCGGAGTCGCAGGCGCTGGTCCGCCCGCTCTACCACGCGTGGCCGGACCGCCCCGAGGCGTACGACGCGCCGCAGCAGTTCCTGTTCGGCTCGGAGCTGCTGGTCGCGCCGGTGACGACGCCCACCGACCCGGTGACCCGCGCGTCCGCGGTGCGGGCGTGGCTGCCGCCGGGCACCTGGGTCGACGTGCTGACGGGCGCGGTGTACGACGGCGACCGGCTGCTCGACCTGCACCGGACGCTCGACTCGATCCCGGTGCTGGCGCGGCCGGGCGCGGTCGTGCCGCTCGACGGCGCCGAGGTGCCGGGCAACGACCCGGTGAACCCGGCGCACCTGGAGCTGCTGGTCGTGCCGGGCGCCGACGGCGCGTTCACGCTGGTGGAGGACGACGGGGCGGGCGACGGCACGGACCCGGCCGGGATCGCCCGGACGCCGATCACCTGGGCCGACGCGCCGGGGACGCTCGCGGTCGGCCCGGTCGCGGGCGCGACGGCGTGCGTGCCGGCCGAGCGGGACTGGACGCTCACGCTGGTGACCGCCGGGGCGACGGAGGACGCGGCGGGGGCCGTGCGCGCCACCGTCGACGGGGCGCCGGTGCCCGCCGAGGTGCGCGTCACCGACGACGGCCGCCCCCGGGTCGAGGTGCGCGGGGTGCCCGCCGGCGCGCGGCTCGAGGTGACGTGCGGCACGGTCCCGCTGGCCGGCCCCGAGCCCGACGCCGAGGTGCTGCGGGTGCTCCGCGGGGCGTGGACGGAGAACGCGCTGCTGACCCGGGCGCTGGCCGCGGCGACGTCCGACCGGCCGCTGCACGTGCGGCTGTCGCACCTGGAGGCGCTGGACCTGCCGGCGTCGCTGCTGTCCGCGTTGCGCGAGGTCCTGCTGGCGCGGGGCTGAGACGCCGCGGGTGTCGGTGGGGGCGCCTAGGCTTGGCCCTGCCATGACGTCGCTCTTCGAGAACCTGCCGCTGCCCGGACTCGCCCTCTCCGACCTCGGTCGCCTGCCGGCCGCCGTGCCGCCGCGCGGTGACCTGCCCGGCGACGGTTCGGGCGCCGACGCGCCCCGGGACGGCGACGCGCCGCGCGACCGCGGCCGCGCACCGTCGATCGACGCGGACGCGCTGCTGGTCGGCCTGAACCCGCAGCAGCGCGCCGCCGTGCTGCACCACGGCGGCCCGCTGCTCATCGTCGCGGGCGCCGGTTCGGGCAAGACCCGGGTGCTCACGCACCGCATCGCGCACCTGCTGGCGACCCGCCAGGCGCGGGCCGGGGAGATCCTCGCGATCACCTTCACCAACAAGGCCGCCGCCGAGATGCGCGAGCGCGTGGCGTCCCTGGTCGGCCCGTCCGCCCGGATGATGTGGGTCTCCACGTTCCACTCGGCGTGCGTGCGGATCCTGCGCCGCGAGGCCACCACGCTCGGCCTGCGGCAGTCGTTCTCGATCTACGACTCCGCGGACTCGCAGCGGCTGCTGAGCCTCGTCGCGCGCGAGCTCGACCTGGACCCGAAGAAGTACCCGCCCAAGGCGCTGCAGTCCAAGATCTCCAACCTCAAGGACGAGCTGGTCGACCCCGACGCGTTCGCGGCCACCGCGGGCGGGTCCAACGACTTCGACCAGGCGCTCGCGCAGGTCTACACCCGCTACCAGCAGCGGCTGCGCCAGGCGAACGCCCTCGACTTCGACGACCTCATCATGACGACGGTCAACCTGCTGCAGGCGTTCCCGGCCGTCGCGGAGCACTACCGCCGCCGGTTCCGGCACGTGCTGGTCGACGAGTACCAGGACACCAACCACGCCCAGTACGTGCTCGTGCGCGAGCTCGCGGGCGTCGGCGCGGCCGACCCCGGCGCCGACGCCGCGGTCCCGCGCGGCGAGCTGACGGTCGTCGGCGACGCCGACCAGTCGATCTACGCGTTCCGCGGCGCCAGCATCCGCAACATCATGGAGTTCGAGGCCGACTACCCGGACGCCACGACCATCCTGCTCGAGCAGAACTACCGGTCGACGCAGACCATCCTGTCCGCCGCCAACGCGGTGATCAGCAAGAACCCCGGCCGCAAGCCCAAGCGGCTGTGGACGGACTCCGGCTCCGGGCCGAAGATCGTCGCCTACGTCGCCGACAACGAGCACGAGGAGGCGCGGTTCGTCGCGGAGGAGATCGACCGCCTCGGCGACTCCGACGGCGTCCGCCCCGGCGACGTCGCGATCTTCTACCGGGCCAACGCGCAGTCCCGCGCGCTGGAGGAGGTGCTGATCCGCGTCGGCCTGCCGTACAAGGTCGTCGGCGGCACCCGGTTCTACGAGCGGCGCGAGATCAAGGACGCCGTGGCGTACCTGCGCGCGATCGCCAACCCGGACGACGACGTCAACCTGCGCCGCATCCTCAACGTGCCCAAGCGCGGGCTGGGCGACCGGTCCGAGGCGATGGTCGCGGGCTACGCCGAGCGCGAGCGCGTGTCGTTCGGCACCGCGCTGGAGCGCCTGGAGGAGGTGCCCGGGCTCGGCACGCGCGCGATCACCGGGCTGCGCGCGTTCGCCGAGATGATGGCCGACCTGCGGGCGCTCACCGAGTCGGGGGCCGGCCCGGCCGAGATCCTGTCGGTCGTGCTCGACCGCAGCGGCTACCTGGCGGAGCTGCGCGCGAGCGAGGACCCGCAGGACCAGACCCGGGTCGAGAACCTCGCCGAGCTGCACGCCGTGGCCTCCGAGTTCGAGCAGTCCGACCCCGAGGGTGACCTCGCCGACTTCCTCGAGCGGGTGTCGCTGGTCGCCGACTCCGACCAGATCCCGTCCGACGACGGCGGCGACGACGAGGGGGGCGAGCCGAAGCCGGACCAGGGCGTCATCACGCTGATGACCCTGCACACGGCCAAGGGCCTGGAGTTCCCGGTCGTGTTCCTCACCGGCATGGAGGACGGCACGTTCCCGCACATGCGGTCGCTCGCCGACACCGACCAGCTCGCCGAGGAGCGCCGGCTGGCCTACGTGGGCCTGACCCGCGCGCGGCAGCGGCTCTACATCTCGCGCGCGGCGGTCCGGACCGCGTGGGGCGTGCCGAACGAGTTCCCGCCCAGCCGTTTCCTCGACGACCTGCCCGAGGACCTCATCGACTGGCGGCGGCGCGAGTCGTCCAACGACCGGCTGCGCGGGCCGGGCGGGTTCCTGGGCGGACGCTCGGGGTACGCCTCGGGCGGCGGCTACGGCGAGCGGTCGTCGTCGGGGTCCGGGTCCACGCAGAGCTGGAAGAAGAGCTCCGCGGCGTCCCGCGCGGGCGAGCCGCCCCGCAAGGCCCCCGGGTCGGGCGGCGCGACGTTCGGCTCGGCCACCCCGCGCCCGGACGCGGCCATCCCGACGCTGACCGTCGGGGACAAGGTCACGCACGACGCGTACGGGCTCGGCACGGTCGTCGCCGTCGAGGGCGGCGGGCCGAACGCGGTGGCCAAGGTCGACTTCGGCACCGAGGGCACCAAGCGGCTGCTGCTGCGGTACTCGCCGGTCACCAAGCTCTGACCGACGCGCGGGCGGACGGGTGATCCCCGCCGTCCGCGCGGCGGCCGCGACGCCACCACCTGCGCATCTCGGGCATGATCGGCGCATGCGCAGCCCGATCTTCGACCAGGCCAACGCCGAGGTGCAGACCGCCGAGCGGTTCGTCCTGCAGAGCACCAAGATGCTCAAGGTCACGCTCGGCCCCGACGTCCTCGCGGCGAAGGGCGCGATGGTCGCCCACCAGGGCCAGGTGCAGTTCCACCACGAGTCGTCCGGCTCGCTCGCCCGGTTCGTCAAGCGCGCGATGAGCGCCGACGACCAGCCGCTCATGCGGGTCTCGGGCCCCGGCGAGGTGTTCTTCGCGCGCGCCGCCGAGCACGTGTTCCTGCTCCAGCTCGAGGGTGACGCGATCAGCGTCGGCGGCTCCTCGCTGCTCGCGTTCGACGCCGCGCTGCAGTGGGACATGCACCGCACCAAGGGCGCCGGGATGATGACCGGTGGGTTCTGGAACACCCTGATCCAGGGGCACGGCACCGTCGCGCTGACCTCGCACGGCCAGCCGATGATCCTCGACTGCTCGCAGCAGCCGACGTTCGTCGACCCGAACGCGGCGGTGTGCTGGTCGGCGAACCTCACGCCCGGCGTGGTGTCGAGCATGAACGTCAGCTCGCTGCTGCGGGGCGGCACGGGGGAGGCGTTCCAGTACGCGTTCCACGGCCCGGGGTTCGTGGTCGTCCAGCCCTCCGAGGGCTACCCGGTCCCGACCGCCTGACCCGCGGCGCTCCCAGGGCGCCGCCTACGGCGTCCGGCCTGGCCCACGACGATCGTCGTGGGCGGGGCCGGACACCGTGGGCCGGGTGTCGTACGTCAGGCCGCCGCGGCGGCGGCCAGGCGGGCCGTCACGTCCGCCGCCAGGGCCGCCGGGTCGACGCCCGCGCGGCGGAGCAGCGCGTACCCGTCGGTGTCGGACAGCCGGACGACCGCGAGCAGCACGTGCCCGGCCTCGATCCGCTTGTGCCCGAGCCGGATCGCCTCGCGCAGCGCGACCTCGAGCGTCTTCTTGGCGTCCCGGGTGAACGGCACGTGCCCGGCCGCGATGCCGCGCCGCCCGCCCGACGCCGGCCGGCGCGCCCGGTCGGCCCGGTCCAGCGCGCCCGCCCCGAACACCGTGTCCGCGCGCCGGCGCACGGCGTCCAGGTCGATCCCCAGCGCCGCCAGCGCCGAGGCGTCGAGCCCGTCGCCGTCGAACGCGTCGAGCAGCGCGGCCCGGTCGGCGCCCTGCGCGGCGAGCGCCTCGGCCGCCGGATCGGGGACGGACGCGACCGCGACCACGAGGTGCGCGGGGGAGATGCGGGCGTCGCCCAGGTCGCGGGCGATCTCCTGTGACTGCACGACCGCGGCGCGGGCGCCGGCGGTGAACCTCTCGAACATCGTCGTCTCCTCTCGGGGGTGGCGGGACGCGCCGGGCGGCCCGGCCGCGCCGGCGGCCCTCAGGCCTTCCGGTGGTGCTTCTGGTGGACGGCCTGCCGGCTCACGCCGAGGGCGTCCGCGATGTCCTGCCAGGACCAGCCGAGCTCGCGGGCCCGGACGACCTGCAGGGTCTCCAGGCGGTCGGCGAGCACCCGCAGGGAGCGCACGGCGCGCAGCCCGGTGGCGGGGTCGTCGGCCGTCGCCGCGGCGAGCGCGCCGTCGGCGGAGTCGGTGGTGGGGTCGGTGCCGGTCATGTGTCAACTCTGCTTGACGCGCGGTCAGCGTGTCAAGGCACGTTGACGAAAACCGTGCGACCTGGGTCACATATCTCGACGTGGAGATAAACCCGGGGCCCCGGGCTACGATCGTCCGCGGCAGAGCAGCCAGATCCCACCCACGGGACCGCAGGGCGAGGGAAGGACCGCAGCAGGTGGACCTGTTCGAGTACCAGGCACGTGACATCTTCGAGCGGCACGGGGTACCCGTCCTGGGAGGGATCGTCGCGACGACGCCCTCCGAGGCGCGTGCGGCGGCCGAGACCCTGCTGGGCGCCGACGGCGCGACCGGCGTGGTGGTCGTCAAGGCGCAGGTGAAGACCGGTGGCCGCGGCAAGGCCGGCGGCGTCAAGATCGCCCGCTCCGCGGAGGAGGCCGAGCAGCGCGCCGGCGAGATCCTCGGCATGGACATCAAGGGCCACACCGTCCACCGCGTGATGATCGCCGCCGGCGCGAGCATCGCGAAGGAGTACTACTTCTCCCTCCTCCTCGACCGCGCCGAGCGGCAGTACCTCGCGATGGCGAGCGTCGAGGGCGGCATGGAGATCGAGCAGCTCGCGGTCGAGCGCCCCGAGGCGCTGGCGAAGGTCCCGGTCGACCCGCGGGTCGGCATCGACCAGGCGAAGGCCGACGAGATCGTCGCCGCCGCGGGCTTCGACGCCGAGGTGGGCCCGAAGGTCGCCGCGGTGCTGACGACGCTGTGGGACGTCTACCGCGAGGAGGACGCCACGCTCGTCGAGGTGAACCCGCTCGTGCTGACCGAGGCCGGCGACGTCGTCGCGCTCGACGGCAAGGTGACGCTGGACGGCAACGCCGACTTCCGGCACGAGGACCACGCGTCCCTCGAGGACGCGGCCGCGGCGGACCCGCTGGAGGGAAAGGCCAAGGAGAAGGGCCTCAACTACGTCAAGCTCGACGGCGAGGTCGGCGTGATCGGCAACGGCGCGGGGCTCGTCATGAGCACCCTCGACGTCGTCGCGTACGCCGGGCAGCAGCACGGCGGCGTGAAGCCGGCGAACTTCCTCGACATCGGCGGCGGCGCCTCGGCCGAGGTGATGGCCGCGGGGCTCGACATCATCCTGTCCGACCCGCAGGTCAAGTCGGTGTTCGTCAACGTGTTCGGCGGCATCACGGCGTGCGACGCGGTCGCCAACGGCATCGTCGCGGCGCTCGGCATCCTGGGCGACGAGGCCACGAAGCCGCTGGTCGTGCGCCTGGACGGCAACAACGTGCTCGAGGGCCGCCGGATCATCCGGGACGCGGCCCACCCGCTCGTCACGCTGGCCGAGACCATGGACGGGGGCGCCGCCGAGGCCGCCCGCCTGGCCGCCACCGCCTGACCGACCGCAGCGACGCGAGAGACGAGAGACAACCCACCATGGCGATCTTCCTGACCGCGGACTCCAAGGTCATCGTGCAGGGCATGACCGGGTCCGAAGGCAGCAAGCACACCACCCGCATGCTGGCGTCGGGCACCACCGTCGTCGGCGGCGTGAACCCGCGCAAGGCGGGCACCAGCGTCGAGTTCCCCCGCGGCGACGGCTCCGGCCTGACCGTGGCGATCCCGGTGTTCGGCTCGGTGGCCCAGGCCGTCGAGGCGACCAAGGCCGACGTGTCGGTCATCTTCGTGCCGCCGGCCTTCACCAAGGCCGCCGTCATCGAGGCCGTCGACGCCGGCGTGCCGCTGATCGTGATCATCACCGAGGGCGTCCCGGTCGCCGACACGGCCGAGTTCTTCGCCTACGCCCAGGCCAAGGGTGTCCGGCTGCTCGGCCCCAACTGCCCGGGTCTCATCAGCCCCGGGAAGTCGAACGTCGGCATCATCCCGTCGGACATCACCGGCCCCGGCCGGATCGGCCTGGTGTCGAAGTCCGGCACGCTGACCTACCAGATGATGTACGAGCTCCGGGACCTCGGGTTCTCGACGGCCGTCGGCATCGGCGGCGACCCGATCATCGGCACGACGCACATCGACGCGCTCGCCGCGTTCGAGGCCGACCCCGAGACCGACCTCATCGTGATGATCGGCGAGATCGGCGGCGACGCCGAGGAGCGGGCCGCGGCGTACATCACCGAGCACGTGACCAAGCCGGTCGTCGGCTACGTCGCGGGCTTCACCGCCCCCGAGGGCAAGACGATGGGCCACGCCGGCGCGATCGTGTCCGGCTCGGCCGGCACCGCGCAGGCCAAGAAGGAGGCCCTCGAGGCCGCCGGGGTGAAGGTCGGCACGACGCCGACCGAGACGGCCGAGCTGGCGCGCGCGCTGCTCAGCTGACCTACGCACGCACGACGGGCGCCGTACCCCCCCCGGGGTGCGGCGCCCGTCGGCGTCCCCGGACCGTCCCGCCCGCCGGCGCGCCGCGGCGTGGGGCACGCCACCCCGCGGCGCGCCGGGCCGGTTCGGCCGCCCGGCGCCGTCCGGCGGGGACCATGGACCGGTGAGCAACGCGCCCGGCACCCGCCCCGACGGACGCGGCTCCGGCGCGCCCGGCGGCCGGCCGCGGCGCCGGGTGGTCGACGACGCCGCCCCGCCGCGGTTCTTCGTGAGCGACCTCGACGGCGCCCCGCGCTGGGTCGGCGGCATGCTGGCCGGCCTGCAGGCGGCGCTGCTGTCTCTGCTCGTGGTCGTGCTGCCGGCGATCGCCGCCTACGTCGCCACCTCGGCGGCGCCGGCGACGACCGGGATCCCGTGGACCCGCGCCGTCGAGGTGGCCGCCGGGCTGTGGCTGCTCGCGCACGGCGTCCCGCTGACCGACGCCCCGTCCGTGACGCTCGTGCCGCTGGGCCTGACCGCGCTCGCCGTGTTCGGCTGCTACGCCTCCGCGCGCCGGTCCGGGTACGCCACCCGCTCCGCGTTCGGGGCCGGCGTCGGTGCGTACGTCGGGGTGGTCCTCGTGGTCGGCCTCGCCACGGGGGTGCCGCTGCTGCACGTCGGGGTCGGCCTGCTCGGCGCGGCGGTCGTCGCGGCGACCGGGCTCGGCGCGGGGCTGCTCCGGCGCCCGGAGGCGCCGCGGTTCCGGGACGTCGTGCAGCCGGTGCGCGCGCGGCTGCCCGAGCCCGTCGCGCACGGCGTCGCCGCCGGGACGACCGCGCTCGCGACGCTGGTGCTGCTGGCGGCCGTGCTCGCGACCCTGTGGGTCCTGACGGGCCGGAGCGCGGTGGCGGAGGTGGTCGGCAGCCTGCGGCTCGACGCGGTGGGCGGCATCGTGCTCGCCGTGGCGCAGCTCGCGTACGCGCCGACCCTCGTGCTGTGGGCGCTGGCCTGGCTCGTGGGACCGGGGTTCGCGGTCGGCACGGGCACGTCGTTCGCCGTCGGCGGGGTGCAGGCCGGGGCGCTGCCGGCGGTGCCGCTGCTGGGCGCGCTGCCCGCGCCGGACGTGGTGGGCGGCGTCCTGGTGGCGGTCCCGGTCGTCACGCTGCTGGCCGGCGCCGCGGCCGCGCTCGTGCTGCGCCGCCGGCTGGTCACCGAGCGCGCGCTCGACGCCCCGGTCGCCGGCCTGGTGTCCGCCGCGACCGCCGGGCTCGGCGCGCTGGTGCTCGCGGCGCTCGCGCGCGGGGGGATCGGTCCGGGGCGGATGACGGAGCTGGGCCCGGAGCCGGCGCTCGTGGCGCTGGCGGTCGCCGCAGGGGTCGCCGTCGGGGCGCTGGTGGTGCTGCTGCCGGGCGACCGGCACGTGCGCGCGGCGGTCGCCCGGGCGGCGCGCCGGGCGTGGGCCGGGGTGACGGGGTCGGGGCGAAAGGGCTGAGCCCGGCTCAGCCGCGCCCGCCGGTCAGGCGGTTCGTCAGGTCGCCCACCGCGTCGTCGTAGGCGCGCTCGCACGCCGCCTCCGCCGACCGCGTCAGCGCGCCCTGCAGGCACGCCTGCCGGTCGGCGTCGACCCGCCAGGTCGCGAGCGAGCCCAGCGAGCCGACGAGCACGAGCCCCGTCATCAGCAGCCCGGCGACCAGCATGGCGCCCACGCCGCCGCGCAGCCCCGAGCGGACCACGGCGAGCAGCGCGCGGACGCCGGTGACGACGGCGCCGACCAGGAACACGATCGAGGCGAACCGCCACGGCAGCGGCAGCAGGGTGACCGCGACGCCCGCGAGCAGCCACACGCCGAAGTGCCGCACGAGCCGCCCGACGCGGGCGAGCGCCTCGGGCGACGGCGGCGGGGCGGCCGGGCCCGGGTGGGGGCGCGGCGGGTGCGGCCCCGGGGCGGGGTGCGGCGGCAGCGGATGGCCGGGGCCGGACGGGCCGGGGCCGGGTCCGGTGGGGCCGACGGGGCCCGGGCCGGTCGGGTCGCCGGGGTCCGTCGGGTCGCCGCCCGCCGTGCGCCCGGGGCCGCCCGCGGCACCCCCGCGGCCGTCCGCGGCGGCGCGGTCGGACGAGGGCGGGGCGTACGGGTTGCTCACGCGGGCCATTCTCGCGCACCACCCGCGCGCGGCCGCACCCGGACCCGCTCGCCGAGATGGCAACTCTCGGCTGTCGGTGAGCGGCTCGGCGCAGCCGAGAGTTGCCATCTCGGCGGAGGTGGGGGGCAGGCAGGCGAGCGGGCAGGTCGGTGGAGGTGTGCCCAGGCGGTCGGGGCGCGCGGTTAGGGTGTGCGGTCATGGCCGCCCCCACCCCCAGCACCCCCGACGCGCCCCGACCCGCCACCCGCGCCGCCGGCCGGCTCGTCGTGCTGGTGTCCGGCGGCGGGACCAACCTCGCGGCGCTGCTCGCGGCGCACGACGACCCCGCCTACCCGGGCCGCGTGGTCGGCGTCGTGGCCGACCGCGCGTCCGCCGGCGGCCTGGACCTCGCGCGCGCCGCGGGCGTGCCGACCGCCGTCGTGGCGCCCGGCGACTTCGACGACCGCGCCGCCTGGGACCGCGCGCTCGCGGAGGCGATCGCGGTGTTCCGGCCCGACCTCGTCGTGTCGGCCGGGTTCATGCGGATCCTCGGCGGCGCCGTTCTCGACCGGTGGCCCGCCCGGGTCGTCAACACGCACCCGGCGCTGCTGCCCGCGTTCCCCGGCGCGCACGCCGTCCGGGACGCGCTCGCGTTCGGCGCGAAGGTCACCGGCTGCACGCTGCACGTCGTCGACGCCGGGGTGGACACCGGCCCGGTCGTGGCGCAGGTCGCGGTGCCGGTCGAGCCCCGGCGACGACGAGGCCGCGCTGCACGAGCGGATCAAGGTCGCGGAGCGCCGCCTGCTCGTCGAGTGGGTGGGCCGGATCGTCGCGGGCGGGCTGACCGTCGACGGCCGGACCGTCACCGTCGGGTAGGGCCGCACCCGGTGCGGGACCTCCGGCCCCTGCCGCGTGGCGAGGCGCCCGCGTAGCGTCGGGCCATGGGACACGCACGCGCGGGGAAGCACTGGTCCGAGCTCAGCACGCGCCGCAAGATCGGCACGGTCGTCCTCACCGCGGCGCAGCTCGCGCTGACGGCCGCGGCCTACCGCGACCTGGCGAAGCGGCCGCCGGCGCAGGTCAACGGCCCGAAGGCCGCGTGGGGCCTCGCGATCCTGGTGAACTGGGTCGGCCCGATCGCCTACTTCGCCAAGGGCCGCCGGACGGACTGAGCCGCCGACGCCGGCGGCGCGGTCGGCTAGGCTCGTCCCCGGTCGTGACTGGCGTCGAGGTGGAACTGACCACCAGGGAGCGGCCGAGGCAGTCCCGCCGATGCACCGTCCGCCTGGGTGCGCAGGTCCCGAGCGGCACCCCCGTGGTGCCCGACCGACCACACGGAGGACCGCCATGTCCCACGCCCTGCCGCCCGTCGAGCCCGTCGCCGACCCGACCGCCGGCGGCACCCGCCGCCCGGTGCGCCGCGCGCTGCTGTCCGTCTACGACAAGTCCGGCCTGGTCGAGCTCGCGACCGCCCTGCACGCCGCGGGCGTCGAGCTCGTGTCCACCGGGTCGACCGCCGGCACGATCGCGTCCGCCGGCGTGCCGGTGACCCGGGTCGAGGAGCTGACCGGCTTCCCCGAGTGCCTGGACGGCCGCGTGAAGACGCTGCACCCGCGCGTGCACGCCGGCATCCTCGCCGACACCCGTCGCCCGGAGCACCTGGCGCAGCTCGACGAGCTGGGCGTCGCACCGTTCGAGCTGGTCGTCGTGAACCTGTACCCGTTCACGGAGACCGTCGACTCGGGCGCGACCCCCGACGAGTGCGTCGAGCAGATCGACATCGGCGGCCCGTCGATGGTCCGCGCCGCGGCGAAGAACCACCCGAGCGTCGCGGTCGTCGTGGACCCCGCCCGGTACGACGAGGTCGTCGCCGCGGTGCAGGGCGGCGGCTTCACGCTGGCCGAGCGCACCCGGCTCGCCGCGCAGGCGTTCGTGCACACGGCCACCTACGACGTCGCGGTGGCGTCCTGGATGGGCAACGTCGCCACCACGACCGACGAGGTCGACGGCGTGAGCACCGGCTTCCCGGCCTGGGTCGGCGCGACCTGGGACCGCGCGGACGTGCTGCGCTACGGCGAGAACCCGCACCAGCGCGCCGCCGTCTACACCTCCGGGTACGGCGCGGCCGGGCTCGCGCAGGCGCAGCAGCTGCACGGCAAGGCGATGTCGTACAACAACTACGTCGACGCGGACGCGGCCTGGCGCGCGGCGCACGACCACGACGGCCCGGCGGTCGCGATCATCAAGCACGCCAACCCGTGCGGCATCGCGGTCGGCGCGGACATCGCGGACGCGCACGCGAAGGCGCACGCCTGCGACCCGGTCTCGGCGTTCGGCGGCGTGATCGCGGCCAACCGCACGGTGACCCGCGCGGCGGCGGAGCAGATCGCCGAGGTGTTCACCGAGGTCGTCGTCGCGCCGGCGTACGAGCCCGAGGCGCTCGAGGTGCTGAGCCGGAAGAAGAACATCCGGCTGCTCGTGGTCGAGGGCGCGCCGTCCGCGGGCGTCGAGCTCCGGCCGATCAGCGGCGGGCTGCTCATGCAGCAGGTCGACCGCATCGACGCGGAGGGCGACGACCCGACGACGTGGACGCTCGCCGCGGGGGAGGCCGCCGACCCCGCCACGCTCGCGGACCTGGCGTTCGCGTGGCGCGCGGTGCGGGCCGTGAAGTCGAACGCGATCCTGCTGGCGGACGGCGGCGCGTCGGTCGGCGTGGGCATGGGCCAGGTCAACCGGGTCGACTCGTGCCGGCTCGCGGTCGAGCGGGCGAACGCGGGCGACGCCGAGCGGGCGCGTGGCGCGGTCGCGGCCTCGGACGCGTTCTTCCCGTTCGCCGACGGGCTCCAGGTGCTCCTGGACGCCGGCGTGCGCGCGGTCGTGCAGCCGGGCGGCTCGGTCCGGGACGAGGAGGTCGTCGCGGCGGCGGCCGCGGCGGGCGTGACCCTCTACCTGACGGGCACGCGCCACTTCGCCCACTGACGCGGGGCGGTCCCGCACGAGGCCTCCGGTCTCCGGCCACGCCTCCCGGAGATCTCGGGGGGTCGCGCCGGAGGGCGTAGGCCTCGTGCCGTCGCGGGCGCAGCCGGCACCTGCAAGTCGTTGCCGCACCTTTCTGCAAGCGGATACAGTCGCAGGTAGCCGCGCTGCTGACGCTCACCCCCGACGATGGAGTCCTGTGATGACGCACGCCCGTAGGCGCCCTTCCGTGGTGCCCCGGACCCCCCTCGAACACCGCGGCGCCCGCCGCGTCCTCGCCCTGCTGGCCGCCGGGGCGCTGCTGGTCTCCGGCGCCGCGACCGCCGGCGCGGACGACCCCGCCGACGCCGACGGTCCCGCAGCCGCCGACCCGGCCGCCGCGTTCACGTCCGTCTCGGTGCCGGGCAGCCACAACACCGCGATGGGCTGCACCGGCGACTGGCAGCCCGACTGCGACGGCGCCCAGCTCGCCGAGCGCCCCGACGGCGTCTGGGAGGGCACGTTCGCGCTGCCGCCGGGCGACTACGAGTACAAGGTCGCCCTCGACGGGACCTGGGACGTGGCCTACGGCGCGGGCGGCGTCGTGGGCGGCGCGAACGTGGCGTACACGGTGCCCCGGCGACCCGGGAGGCGCGCCCGTCGACGTGACGTTCTACTGGGACCCGGTGTCCGGCGACTTCCAGAACACGGCCCAGGGGCCGGTCGTCACGCTGCCCGGGTCGTACCAGGCCGCGGTCGGCTGCCCCGGCGACTGGGCCCCCGACTGCCTGGCCACGTGGGCCAGGGACTCGGACGGCGACGGCGTGTACGAGTGGTCGACGACGCAGATCCCGGCAGGCTCGTACCAGGTCAAGGTCGCCCACGGGATGTCGTGGGACGTCAACTACGGCCAGGGAGGCGCGGTGGGCGGCGACAACTACACGTTCGCGACGTCCGACGGCGAGCAGGTGTCGTTCGCGTACGACGTCGCGACGCACCTGCTGGAGATCACCGTCGAGAACCCGCCGCTCACCGGCGTCGGGCAGCAGCGGGCGCACTGGGTGCGCGCCGACCTGCTCGCCTGGCCGCGCGACCTGCTCGGCGGCGCCGACCCGGCGGACCTGACCTGGGCGCTGCACCACGCGCCCGAGGGCGGGATCGGCGTGACCGACGGCGCGGTGACCGGGCCCGCGGGGACCGGCGAGGTCCCGCTGACCTACGACGCCGCGGGGCTGCCCGCGGACGTGCGCGCCGACGTCCCGGCGCTCGCGGGCGCCGTGGCGCTGCGCCTCGACCCGGGTACCGACGCCGCGGCGCTCCTCCCCGGCGAGGTCCAGGTCTCCCAGGCAGACGCGGACGGGCTGACCGCCCTCACCGGCGTCCAGGTCCCGGGCGTGCTCGACGACCTGTACGCCTCGGCCGCCGACGCGGACCTCGGGATCACCTGGTCCGGCGGCGCCCCGACGTTCCGGCTCTGGGCACCGACCGCGCAGGACGTCACGCTGCTGACCTGGGCGCCCGGCGCGGACCTCGCGGCCGCCCCGACCCGCGTCGCGACCACCCGCGCGGCGGACGGCACCTGGTCCGTGACCGGCGACGCCACCTGGGCCGGCGCCCGCTACCGGTACGAGGTCGAGGTGTACGTCCCGTCGACCGGCCGGGTCGAGACGAACGTCGTCACCGACCCGTACGCCGTCGCCCTGACGCTCAACTCGTCGCACGCCGTCGCGGTCGACCTGGCCGACCCGGCGTACCGCCCGGCGCTGTGGGCCGACACGGCCCAGCCGGTCGCCGAGCGGGCCGTGGACCACACGATCTACGAGCTGCACGTGCGCGACTTCTCGATCGCCGACCCGACCGTGCCCGAGGCCGAGCGCGGCACCTACCTGGCGTTCGCCCGGGACTCGGACGGCACCGCGCGGCTGCGCGAGCTCGCCGACGCGGGGCTGACCACGGTGCACCTGCTGCCGACGTTCGACATCGCGTCGATCGAGGAGGACCGGGACGCCCAGGCGGTCACCGGCGACCTGACCGGATTCGGCCCGGCGGGTACGGAGCAGCAGGCCGCCGTCGGCGCGATCCGCGAGCGCGACGGCTTCAACTGGGGCTACGACCCGTGGCACTTCACCGCGCCCGAGGGCTCGTACGCCACCGACCCGGACGGCGGCGCCCGGGTCGCCGAGTTCCGCACGATGGTCGGCGCCCTGCACGACATGGGGCTGGGCGTCGTCCTCGACCAGGTGTTCAACCACACCGCGGCGAGCGGCCAGGACGCCAAGTCGGTGCTGGACCGGGTCGTGCCCGGGTACTACCACCGGCTCGACGGCACCGGCCAGGTGCAGACCAGCACCTGCTGCCAGAACGTCGCGACCGAGCACGCCATGGCCGAGAAGCTCATGGTCGACTCGGTGGTCACCTGGGCCCGCGACTACAAGGTCGACGGCTTCCGGTTCGACCTCATGGGCCACCACTCGAGGGAGAACATGCTGGCCGTGCGGGCGGCGCTGGACGCGCTGACCGTCGAGGCGGACGGCGTCGACGGCTCGGCGGTGTACCTGTACGGCGAGGGCTGGGACTTCGGCGAGGTCGCCGGCAACGCGCTGTTCGAGCAGGCCACGCAGGGGCAGCTCGGCGGCACCGGGATCGGCACGTTCTCCGACCGGCTCCGCGACGCGGTGCACGGCGGGTCGCCGGTCGAGGGCTCGTCGATGTTCACGCAGGGCTTCGGCACCGGCCTGGCGACCGACCCGAACGGGCAGCAGGCCCAGCTCGGCGACGCGGCCTCGGTGAACACCGGCTCGGCCGCCGAGTTCGAGGACCTCGGCCTCGCGACCGACGTGGTCCGGCTCGGGCTGGCCGGCAACCTGCGCGACTACGTGCTCACGACGCACACCGGGGAGGTGCTGCGCGGCGACCAGATCGACTACCGCGGGGCGCCCGCCGGGTACGCGGACCTCGCCCGAGGAGGTGGTCAGCTACGTCGACGCGCACGACAACGAGACGCTGTTCGACCTGCTGACGATCAAGCTGCCGCAGGCCACCTCGATGGACGACCGGGTGCGGATGAACACGCTGTCGCAGGCCACGGCGGCCCTGTCCCAGACGGTGTCGTTCTGGCACGCGGGCACGGACCAGCTGCGGTCCAAGTCGCTCGACCGGGACAGCTACGACTCCGGCGACTGGTTCAACGCGATCGACTGGACGGGCCAGGACAACGGCTTCGGCCGCGGCCTGCCGGGCGCGTGGGCGAACGCGGAGAAGTGGCCGCAGATGACGCCGCTGCTGCAGGACGCCGCGCTGAAGCCGACCGCGGCGCACATCGCCACCGCCCCGCGCGGCGGCGGACGACCTGCTGCGGCTGCGGTTCTCCACCCCGCTGTTCCGGCTCGGCGACGCCGACCTGATCCGGCAGAAGCTCACGTTCCCCGACGCGGGGGCGGACGCCACCCCGGGCGTGATCGTCATGCACGTGGACGACACGGTCGGCCCCGACGTCGACGCAGACCTCGACGGGCTGCTCGTGGTGTTCAACGCGTCCCCGGACGCCGTGACCCAGGAGCTCCCGGCGCTGGCCGGCGCGGCCTACGCGCTGTCGCCGGTGCAGGCCGCGGGCGGCGACGACGTGGTGCGGACGACCACCTGGGACGCGGCGAGCGGGACCGTGACGGTGCCCGCGCGGACCGTGGCGGTGCTGGTCCGGGCCGCCGACGGCGCCGCCCCCCTCGACCCGGGCCCGGGCGCGCCCGGCACCCCGGGCGGTGGCGACCCGGCCGGCACCCCCGGCGGCACCCCGGACGGCGACCCCGCGGCCTCCGGCCCGGGTGCCGGCGGCGGCGGGCCCCTGGCCGTCACGGGCGCGCAGCTGCTGCTCGGCCTGCTCGCGGCGCTCGCCGCGGGCGGCGGCGGCACCTGGCTGGTGCGGGCCCGCGCCCGGGCCGCCGCGGTGGCCGCGGTGGCCGCGCGCGAGGGGGTGGCCGACCGTCTGCCATGATGCGACCAGCCGACCCGGGCGCGCCGCCGCGCCCCGGTCGCCCGGCGGACGGACGGAGGCACGATGCGTCGCGGGACCAACCTGCCGCGGATGGGCGACTTCAACCAGACGGTCGTGCTGGACGTCGTCCGGCGCGCCGGCGGCGGCCTCGCCCGCGCGGAGGTGGCCCGGCGCACGGGGCTGTCCCCGCAGACCGTGACCAACGTGGCGCGCCGCCTGCTCGACCTCGGCCTGGTGGTCGAGGAGGGCGAGGCGGCGCGCCGCGGCCCCGGCCGCCCCGGCACGCTGCTGCGGCTCGCCGCGGGCAGCCGGTTCGCGGTCGGCGTGCACCTGGACCCCGCGACCATGACGTTCGTGCTGCTCGACCTGTCGGGCGCCGTGGTCGCCCGCGCGCAGGTCCCGACGCCCGTCCCGGAGGACCCGCAGGCCGTCGTCGCCGGCCTGGTCGCCGAGATCGAGGGGCTCATCGCCGGTGCCGGTGTGGCGCGCGAGCGGGTGCTCGGCGTCGGGATCGCGGCCCCCGGGCCGATCGACGTCGAGGCCGGCGTCGTGGTCGACCCGCCGCACCTGCCCGGCTGGCACGACGTGCCGCTGCGGGACGCGGTCGCCGAGCGCACGGGGCTGCGCGCGGTGCTCGACAAGGACGTGATCGCGGCGGCGAGCGCCCACCTGTGGCACCCCGGCGAGCACGCGTCCGACTTCGTGTTCTTCTACCTGGGCACCGGCGTCGCCGTGTCGACGGTGCTGCACGACGAGGTCGTGCGCGGCGTCTCGGGCAACGCGGGGGAGTCGGGGCACCTCGTCGCCGACCCCGAGGGTGCCCGGTGCTGGTGCGGCCGGCGCGGCTGCCTGGGCGCGGTGCTGCGGGCCGAGGCGCTCGCGGAGCAGGGCCGGGACGCGGGCGTCGCGCTGCCGGGCTGGGGCGACGGCACCGACCCGCGCGCCGTCGACGAGGCCGTGACCGCCCTGTGCGCCGCCGCGGACGCGGGACACCCCGGCGCGCGGGAGGTGCTCGCGCTCGCGGGCCGGCGGGTCGGCATGGCCGCGGGCGTGCTGACCGACCTGCTCGACGTCCCGGCCGTGCTGGTCGGCGGCCCGCTGTGGGACCGGATCGCCCCGCACGCGGAGGCGGCGCTGGAAGCGGAGATCGCCGCGCACGTGGTCCCCGGCGGGCACGCGCTCACCGTCGCCTCGTCGGCGTTCGGGCCGCAGGTCGGCGCCGTGGGAGCGGGCTGCATCCTGCTGGGCCGCGCGTTCACCCCGCGGCCGACGGACCTGCTGCTGGTCAGCTGACCGTCAGCACCACCTTGCCGCGCGCGGCGCCCGACGCCACGTGGTCGATCGCGGCGGCCGCCTCCGCGAGGGGGAACGTCCGGTCGAGGACCGGCGCGAGCGCGCCGTCGGCGAGCAGGTCCCGCAGGTGTGCGAGGTCGGCCGGGTTCTCGCGGGACACCACGCTGCGCAGCCGGTACCGGACCCACGGGTCGAGCGCCGCGGCCCGGGCTTGGCGCGCGAGGCCGCCGCCGAGGACCCGGCCGCCGCCCTCCGCGCCGACGAGCACCAGCGAGCCCCGCGGGGCCAGCAGCCGGCGCAGGTCGCGCAGCGGCGTCAGCCCGCCGGTGACCAGCACCGCGTCGTAGCCCGCGCCCGGCGCCGCACCGGCCGACCGGTCCAGCACGGCCACGGCCCCGGCCGCCCGGAGCGCGTCGGCGAGCCGGGGCCGTCCCGTCGCCGCTGTGACCTCGGCGCCCGCCAGCACCGCGAGCCGCACCGCCAGCGTCCCCACCCCGCCCCCGGCGCCGAGCACCAGCACCCGGGTCCAGGCGCCGACCCGGCCGGCGCGCAACGCGTGCAGGGCGGTGGTGCCGCTGGTCGGGACCGCCGCGGCGACCTCGGCCGGCACGTGCGCGGGCAGCGCGGCGAGCCGCCGTCCCCGCGTGACGGCCACCTCGGCGAACGCGGCCCGCCCGCACCCGAGCACCCGGTCGCCCGGGCGGAGGTCCGGCACGTCCGGCCCGACCGCCTCGACGGTCCCGGCCAGGTCGAGGCCGACGCCGTGCTCGCGCGGCGCGCGCAGCCCGGTCACCAGCCGCATCACGGACGGCAGCCCGGTCACCAGGTGCCAGTCGCCCATCGCGACCCCGGCCGCCGCCACCCGCACGTGCACCTCGTCGCCCGTCGGGGCGGGCAGCGCGCGGTGGACCACCCGCAGCACCCCCGGGTCCCCGTACCGCTCCCGGACGACCGCCCGCACCGTCGTCCCCGTCGTCCTCGTCCCCGTCGTCCTCGCCCCTGTCGTCATGACCGTCCTCCGTCCGGCTCGTACGCGAACACCTCGTCGATGGACCGTCCGAGCGCCCGGGCGATCTGGAAGGCCAGCTCGAGCGAGGGGGAGTAGCGCCCCTGCTCGACGGCGATCACGGTCTGCCGGGTCACGCCCAGCAGCTCCGCCAGCTGGGCCTGCGTGAGCCCCCGGTCGGTGCGCAGCGCCCGGATCCGGTTGGTCACGGCGGTCGGCCTCACCACGGGCCGACCCCCCGGCGGAAGGCGACGACCCGGGCCGCGGCGGACAGCACCGCCGACAGCACGAACCCGAGGTAGAGCGCGTTCGCGATCCAGAACGGGTCGGCCTCCAGCAGCGCGAGGACCAGCCCGCCCAGCCCGCCGAGCACGAGGAACGACTGGCCGACGCGCTCGCCCATCCGCTCGATCTCGCGCTCCCGCTCGTCGCGCACCGCCCTGTCCCGCGACGTGGCGCCGAGCACCGTGCCGGCCAGGATCCCCGCGAGCACCGCCGCGCCGATCGACACGAGCATCGGGCCGGCGTAGGCGACGTCGGTGAGCGGACCCCCGGCGGCCCGGCTCAGCACCACCGCGAGGTACGCGGTGTACCCGAGCACGGCGATGACGCCGAACGCCCAGGTGTTCTTCTCCTGGTAGGACATGGCCCCTCGCTCCCGCGTCGCCGAGATGTCAAAGATGTTTGACATGGCGACCGTAGGACCGGGCCGCGGCCGATGTCAAACATCTTTGACATCTCCGGACGTCACGGTTGCGTCTCGGCGCGCCCCGGACCCTTGACAGCAATTCATCCAGACGTTGTAGTTATCCGTGCCCGGGGCAGCGCCGCCCGGGGCCGTGCACGTGGAGCAAAGGAGCATCCATGCGTCTGCAGAGGACCGTCATCGCAACCGGGGCCGTCGTCGCGCTCGGCCTCACCGCCGCGTGCAGCAGCGGCGGCGGCGACAGCGCCGCCGACGACTCGACGATCACCGTCGCGTACCAGAAGACCGCGCAGTTCGTGCAGCTCGACGACCTGCTGCAGAAGGCCAAGTCCGAGTACGAGGCCGCCAACGAGGGCATGACCGTCGACCTGGTGCCGATCGAGGCCGAGCAGGACCAGTACTTCACCAAGCTCGCGCTGATGAACGGCTCGGCGGACACCGCGCCGGACGTCATCTACGAGGACACCTTCCAGATCCGCTCGGACGCCGCGGCCGGCTACCTGCAGCCGATCGACGAGTACGTCGAGGCGTGGGAGGACTGGGACCAGTTCCCGGACACCGCCCGGCAGGCCGGGCTCGGCGACGACGGCAAGGTCTACGGCGTCTCGATGGGCACCGACACGCGCGGGCTCTACTACAACAAGGACCTGTTCGAGCAGGCCGGTCTCCCGACGGACTGGCAGCCGGAGAGCTGGGACGACATCCTCTCCGCCGCGCGCACGATCAAGGAGAAGCTGCCCGACGTCACCCCGATCAACGTGTACGCCGGCAAGGCGGCCGGTGAGGCCACGACGATGCAGGGCTTCGAGATGCTGCTCTACGGCACGGACGACGAGCTCTACGACGCCGACACCCAGAAGTGGATCACCGGCTCGCAGGGCTTCACCGACTCGCTGGCGTTCCTCGAGACGATCTACGGCGAGGGCCTCGCGCCGTCGCTGGACATCGCGCTCGACGCGTCGGTCGGCGCCCGCGTCGCCACCGAGCTGCTGCCGCAGGGCGAGCTCGCGATGGCGGTCGACGGCTCGTGGCTGCCCGGCGGCTGGATCACCGGCGACAACGCCTGGCCCGAGTGGGAGGACACCCTGGGCATGGCCGCCATGCCGACCCAGGACGGGCAGGAGCCCGGCTTCACCTCGATGTCCGGCGGCTGGACCCTCGCCGTCGGCGCGCACGCCGGCGACCCGCAGGCGGCGTTCGACTTCATCGCCACCGCGCTGAACAAGGAGAACTCGCTCAAGTACGACACCGAGAACAGCCAGATCGCGGTGCGCACCGACGTCGCGGAGGACCCGGAGTACCTGGGCTTCAACCCGTCGTTCGAGTTCTTCAGCTCGCTGGTCGACTACACGCACTTCCGCCCGGCGACCCCGGACTACTCGCAGATCTCGTCCAACATCCAGGTGGCCGCGGAGTCCGTGGCGACCGGGCAGGCCACGGCCGAGGAGGCCGCGGCGACCTACGACGACGGGCTGGTCTCCATCGTCGGCGACGACGCGACGCAGGCCGCCGGCTGATGACGGCCGCCACGCCGGCCCTGCCGGCGGCGGGGGGCGGGTTCCGCCGCCCCCGCCGCCGGCCCGGCCGGACCGCGCTGCGGCTGCTGCCGCTGCTGCCCGCGGTCGCGCTCATGCTGGTGTTCCTGGCCGGCCCGGTGCTGTGGTCGTTCTACGGCTCGCTGACCAACCAGGCGCTGACCGGCTACAAGGCGGCGAACCCGGAGTTCGTGGGCCTGGACAACTACGCCGAGCTGCTCACCGACGACGGCTTCTGGAAGGCCGTCGTGCTGACGGTGGTGTTCGTCGGGGCGTCGGCGGTCATCGGGCAGAACGTGCTCGGCATGGCGCTGGCTCTGCTGCTCCGGGCCGCCGCGAAGCCGCTGCGCGCGGTGGTGTCGGCGCTGGTCGTCGTGGCCTGGGTGCTGCCGGAGATCGTCGCGGCGTTCGCGCTGTACGCGTTCTTCTCCACCGACGGCACGCTCAACCAGGTGCTCGGGTGGTTCGGGCTCGAGGGCCCGACCTGGCTCATCTCGGTGCCGATGCTCGCGGTGATCCTGGCGAACATCTGGCGCGGGACCGCGTTCTCGATGATGGTCTACGGCGCCGCGCTGTCCGAGGTCCCGCCGGACGTCACGGAGGCGGCCGCGATCGACGGCGCCACCGGCCCGCAGCGGTTCTTCCGGATCACGCTGCCGATGATCCGCCGGTCGATCTCGACCAACCTCATGCTCACGACCCTGCAGACCCTCGCGGTGTTCACCCTGATCTGGGTGATGACCGGAGGAGGGCCCGGCACGGACTCCTCGACGCTGCCCGTGCTGGCCTACCAGGAGGCGTTCAAGTTCGCGCAGGTCGGCTACGGCACGGCGATCGCGACCGTGACGCTGCTGGTCGGGGCCGTGTTCTCGATCGTGTACATCCGCGTGCTCAAGCCGGAGGTGGACTGATGGCCGCGCTCACCGCCCCCACCGCCCCGGTCGCGTCGTCGGCCCGCCGGCGCGCCGGCCGCAACGTCCCGTCCGTCGCGTCGCCCCGGCGCCGCACCGGCCGGCTGCTGGTCATGCTCGCCCTGGTGCTGGTCGGCATCGCGTTCCTGGTCCCGCTCGCGTGGATCGTCCTCGCGTCGCTCGACCCCGCCGCGACCGTGTCGGTCAAGCTGCCCGAGTCGATCACCACGGACAACTTCACCGAGATCCTCACCTGGGAGGCCACCTTCCGGCCGCTGTGGAACTCGCTCGTGCTGTCCCTCGGCACCGGCGTCCTCACGGTGCTGGCGTCGGTGCTCGCCGCCTACCCGCTGTCCCGCTACCAGATGCGGTTCCGCAAGCCGTTCCTGTACTCGATCCTGTTCGGCACCTGCCTGCCGATCACGGCGATGATGGTCCCGGTCTACGCGCTGTTCGTGTACCTGGGGCTGCTCGACTCGGTGCCCGGCACGATCTTCTTCCTCGCGGCGACGTCGCTGCCGATGGCGATCTGGATGACCAAGAACTTCATGGACTCCGTGCCGGTGTCCCTGGAAGAGGCCGCCTGGGTCGACGGCGCGGGCTCCATGACCGCGCTGCGCCGGATCGTCGTCCCGCTCATGCGCCAGGGCATCGCCGTGGTGTTCATCTTCGTGTTCACGCAGGCCTGGGGGAACTTCTTCGTCCCGTTCGTGCTGCTGTTCTCGCCCGACAACCAGCCGGCGGCCGTCGCGATCTACAGCTTCTTCGGCACCTACGGGACGGTCGCGTACGGCCGGCTCGCGGCCTTCTCGATCCTCTACTCCGTCCCCGTGCTCGTGCTGTACCTGCTGGTGCAGCGGTTCTCCGGGGGCTCGTTCGCCATGTCCGGGGCCGTGAAGGGCTGACGCCCGCCCCCGCCCTCTCGACTCGATCACCGCACGCCGTCAGGAAGGTCCACCATGCCCGTCGAGCACTCTGCCGCCGTCGTCCAGCGCGTCCAGCGGTTCCTGCACGAGCGGCTCGCCCCGGCGGTCGTCGCCGGCCGCGCGCCGCTCGACGTCACCGCCTGGACCGCGCCGGGGGAGCCGGTGCCGTTCGGCACGGCGGTCGCGCAGGAGTACGCCGCGGCGCCGCCCGGGACGCCGTGGGGCGCGCCGTGGAGCACGACGTGGTTCCGGATGACCGGCGACGTGCCGTCGGGCTGGCTCGGCTCCGACGAGGTGCGCGCCGGCCGGCACGCGGTCGAGCTCGCGATCGACCTCGGGTTCACGACGACCCAACCGGGCTTCCAGGCGGAGGGCCTGGTGCTCCGACCGGACGGCGTCGCCGTCAAGGGGCTGTCACCGCGGAACCAGGCGGTGCCGTGGTCCGAGGACCGGGTCGACGTCTACGTCGAGGCCGCGGGCAACCCGGACGTCGGCAGCAGCACCTGGTACGGGCCGACGCCGCTCGGCGACCCGCTCACCGCCGGCACCGACCCGCTGTACGCGCTGCGCTCCGCCGAGGTGGTGCTGCGGGACGTCGAGGTCTGGGAGCTGTGGCAGGACCTGCTCGCGGTGCTCGGGCTGGTCGAGGTCGTCGACCCGGCCTCGACCCGGCACGCCCGGGTGGTGCGCGCGCTGGACCTGGTCGTGGACGCGGTCGACCCGGCCGACGTCGCCGGGACCGCCGCGGCGGGCCGGGCGGTGCTGCGACCCGTGCTCGACGTGCCGGCCGCGCCGGGCGGGCACCGGGTGCTCGCGACCGGGCACGCGCACATCGACTCGGCCTGGCTGTGGCCGGCGCGGGAGACGGTCCGGAAGTGCTCGCGGACGTTCGCCAGCGTCGTCGCGCTGATGGACGAGCGGCCGGACTTCGTGTTCGCGTGCTCGTCGGCGCAGCAGTACGCCTGGGTGGCGGAGCGGCACCCGGAGCTGTTCGGGCGGATCAAGGAGAAGGTCGCCGCCGGCCAGTTCGTGCCCGTCGGCGGCATGTGGGTCGAGTCGGACACCAACATGCCCGGCGGCGAGGCGCTCGCCCGGCAGATGGTCGAGGGCAAGCGGTACTTCCTCGACGAGCTCGGCGTCGAGACGCAGGACGTGTGGCTGCCGGACTCGTTCGGCTACACCGGGGCGCTGCCGCAGATCGTGCGGGCCGCGGGCTCGAGGTGGTTCCTGTCGCAGAAGCTGTCCTGGAACGACACCAACCGGATGCCGCACCACACCTTCCACTGGGAGGGCATCGACGGGTCGCGGGTGCTCGCGCACTTCCCGCCGATCGACACCTACAACTCCGACCTGTCGCCGAAGGAGCTCACGCACGCCGAGCGGAACTTCGCGGACAAGGACGTCGCCTCGGAGTCTCTGGTGCCGTTCGGCTGGGGCGACGGCGGCGGCGGGCCGACGCGCGAGATGCTCGCGGCGGCCGACCGGGCGCGGTCGCTCGGCGGGTTGCCCGAGGTGGAGCTGGGCTCGCCGAACGCGTTCTTCGCGCGGGCCGAGGCCGAGCTCGCCGACGCCGGGGGCCCGCCCGCGGCGTGGTCGGGGGAGATGTACCTCGAGTACCACCGCGGGACGTACACCTCGCAGGCGCGGACCAAGCGCGGCAACCGGCGCAGCGAGCACCTGCTGCGGGAGGCCGAGCTGTGGGCCGCCACGGCGGCGGTCCGGGCCGGCGCCGCCTACCCGGCGGACGAGCTGCGCGCCCTGTGGCGGGTCGTGCTGCTGCACCAGTTCCACGACATCCTGCCCGGGTCGTCGATCGGGTGGGTGTACCGGCAGGCGGAGGAGGCGTACGCCGACGTCGAGGCGCGGGCGACCGTGCTGATCGACGCGGCGCTCGCGGCCCTGGTCGGCGACGGCGACCGGACGGTGCGGCTGAACGCGGCGCCGCACGCGCGGGACGGGGTGCCGGCGCTGGGCGGGACGGTGGCGGTCGACGGCGCGGTCGGCGGCCCGGCCGGGGCGGTCGGTGCGGCCGGGGCGGTCGAGGTGCTGCGCGAGGGCGACGCGCTGCGGGTGCGCACCGACGCGCTCGACGTGCGGCTCACGCCGGGCGGCCAGCTCGCGTCCGTCCGCGACCTGGCCGCCGACCGGGAGGCCGTCGCGCCCGGGCACCTGGCCAACCTGCTCCAGGTGCACCGCGACGTGCCCCGGCAGTGGGACGCCTGGGACATCGACGCCGAGTACCGGCGGACGGTCGAGGACCTGCTCGACGCGGACTCGGTCGAGGTGGTCGCCGAGAAGCCCGACCGCGCCGTCGTCCGGACCTCGCGCACCGTCGGCGACTCCACGATCGTGCAGGAGCTGACCTTCCGGCCCGGCACCCGCGCGGTCGAGATCGTCACCGAGGTCGACTGGCACGAGCGGCAGCGGTTGCTCAAGCTCGCGTTCGGGCTCGACGTGCACGCCGACCGGTCCGCGGCGGAGACCCAGTTCGGCCACGTGCACCGGCCGACGCACACCAACACCTCCTGGGACGAGGCGCGGTACGAGATCTGCGCGCACCGCTGGCTGCACGTCGGCGAGCCGGGGTACGGGGTCTCGGTCGCCAACGACGCGACCTACGGCCACGACGTCACGCGCGTGGTCGGCGAGGACGGCGGCACCGCCACCGTGCTCCGGCAGTCGCTGCTGCGGGCCCCGCTGTTCCCGGACCCCGAGGCCGACCAGGGCCGGCACCGGTTCCTGTCCGTGCTGCACGTCGGGGCGGGCATCCCCGAGGCGGTCGTCGACGGGTACCGGGCGAACCTGCCGGTGCGCGAGGTCCGCGGCGGCCGGGACGTCGCGCCCCTGGTGACCGTCGACGGGCCGGGGGCGGTCGTCGAGGCCGTGAAGCTCGCGGACGACGGCTCGGGCGACGTGGTCGTCCGGCTGTACGAGGCGCACGGCGGGCGGGCGCGGGCGACCGTGACCGCGGGCTTCGACGCCGCCGGGGTGACCGAGGTGGACCTGCTGGAGCGCGAGGTCCAGCCGCGGGCCGTGGTGGCCGGGGCCGGCGACGAGGCCGCTGGGGCGGCCGGGGCGGCGGGCGCGGCGGTCGCGCTCGACCTCCGGCCGTTCCAGCTCGTCACCCTCCGCTTCCGCCGGGCCTGACGGCCGCTTCGCTCCTGGCCCGGCTCGTCTGCTCTGCGCCGAGATCGGACCTCTTCGCCGAGATCGGGCCGTCCACGGTCCTACCTCGGCGGGACGGTCCGATCTCGGCGGCGGCGGGGCCGGGCCGGGCCGGTGCGGCGGCGCGGCGTGAGGGCGCGGCCGCGCGCGGGACGCACAGGGCGCGCCCAGGTGCGGCCCAGCGTCCCGGCAGGTGCGGGCGGGAGCGTCGGCGCTGGTGGGCGCGGCGCCGCGGTGCGGCGGCGCGCCCGACGCCCGACCCCGCACAGGAAGCGACCGATGAGCTCTCGACCCCCGGCCCAGGAGAAGCTGCCCAAGAAGGACCGCAAGGCGCTCGCCCGGGAGCTCGCGCGCCTCGAGCGCGAACGCCAGGCGCTGCGCCGGCGGCGCAACCGGCGGCTCGGCTGGGCCGGCACGGGGACGGCCGTCGTCGCGGTGGGCGTGGTCGCGGCGCTCGCGGTGCAGGCGTCGGTCCGTGCCGGGCAGGTCGGGCCGCACAACATGCTGTCGGACGGGCTCGTGCTCACCGGCGACGGCAGCGCGGTGGCGGCGAGCCGCACGAGCGCGCTCGACCCGGGGGCGTCGCCGGTCGCGACGGTGGTGGACCGGAGCAGCGGCGTGCTCGACCTGGTCCTCTACCTCGACTACCGGTCGCCCGAGGCCGAGACGTTCTGGGCGGCGAACTCGGCGTCGGTCGAGCAGTGGGTGACCGCGGGGTACGCGACGCTGGAGATCCACCCGCTGGCGCTGCTCGACGGGGCGGCGGTGCGCACGGGCACGGGCGCCTCGCCGTCGCCCTCCGCGACGGCGTCCCCGGCACCGTCCGCGACCGCGGCCGCCGACGACTCGCTGCTCGGCACCATGCAGACCACGGGCGACTACTCCGCCCGCGCCGCCGGGGCGCTGGCGTGCGTGGCCGACACCACCCCGGACAGCGCGCTCGCCGTGCACGACGCCCTGCTCGCCGCGCAGCCCGACCTCGACGAGGACGGCCTCGCCGACGACGACCTGGTCGCGCTCGTGCAGAACGCCGGCGTGACCGACACGGCCGTCGCGGACTGCGTGACGAACGGCGACTTCACCGACTGGGCCCAGGACGCGACCACCCGCGCGGCCGGCTCCGTGCCGTACGACGTCGGCAGCGTCACCACGAGCCCGGTCGTGCTGGTCGGTGGGCAGCAGTACACCGGCGACCTCGGCGACGCGGACGCGCTGCTCGCGTTCATCGAGGAGGTGAGCACGCAGCTCGCCGCGGAGGCCGAGGCGTCCGCCTCGCCGAGCGTGTCGCCGACGGAGTCGCCCACCGAGGGCGCGTCCCAGGAGCCGTCCCCGCAGGTCACGGAGACCACCGGTCCGTAGCGGGGGCACCGCGGGAGACGGGAGCCCGGGGACAGCGTCGGCGGGGCCCGCCGGGCCTCAGCCCGCGAGGGCCTTGGCCAGCGGCACCGCGGGGTCGGCCGCTCGCGCCCGGTCGAGCACCGGGAGCGCGGCGCCCGCCAGCAGCCGGCGCGCGGCCCCCACGTCCCGGGGCCGGTCGACCGCGAACACCGCCGTCAGCGTGCCGGTCCCCTCGGGGCCACCCGGGGCGAACCACAGCGCGGTCCAGCCGTCGTCGCCGGCGGGGTCGCCGCGCAGCACCACGTCGTCCCCGGCGCCCGGCAGCCCGTAGAGCGCGAGCTCGTGCCCCAGCTGCGTCGAGAACACGTACGGGGCGAGGTCCGACTCGGCGGCGTCCCGGCCGAGGATCCCGGCGACTGCGACGGCCGGGCCGCGCAGCGCGGCGTCCCAGTGCCCGCCCGGCACCCAGCCGTGCCGGGCGGACCGGCGCCGGGCCGAATCGCCGACCACCCGCACCCGCCACGAGCCGCCGACCGGGGCGTGCCGCTCGTCGACGGCCACCGACCCGTCGGGCTCGAGCGGGAGCGCGCCCGCCAGCCAGCCCGTCGCCGGGCGCGCGCCGATCGCGGCGAGCACCACGTCCGCGGGCAGCACCGTCCCGTCGGCCAGCCGCACCGCGCCGGGCTCGACCGCGGCGACCGGCACCCCGGTCCGCAGCCGCACGCCCGCTCGGGCGAACCACGGCGCCGTCAGCGCGCCGACCTCCGCGCCGAGCGCGGTCATCAGCGGCGCCTCGCGGGCCTCGACGACGGTCACGTGCACCCCGGCCGCGGCGGCGACGGTCGCCACCTCGGCACCGACCCAGCCCGCGCCGACGACCACGAGCCGCCGGGCGGTGGCGGGGTCCGCGGCGGTCGCGCCGGGGCCTCCCTCGTCCGGGCCGCCGGTCGCCGGGCCACCCGTGGTCGGGCCGCCGGCCGCGGCGAGCCCGTGCGGGAACCCGAGCGCGGCGCGAAGCCGCTCGGCGTCCGCCGCGGTGTGCAGCGTCACCGCGTGCTCCCACCCGGGCGGCCGGACGGCGGCGGCCCCGGTGGCCACGACCACCGCGTCGGCGGCCACGTCGCCCGCCGCGGTGCCGACCCGGACGCCGTCGTCGTCGACCGCGAGGCTCGTCGCGGGTGCGGACAGCCGGACGTCGTCGGCGGCGGCGAGCGCGTCGGCGCCGAGCTCGTCGGCGAGCCACGCGGGCGCGGGCCGGTCGAACAGGTGCTTGGAGAGCGGCGGCCGGTCGTACGGGGCGACCCCCTCGGCGCCGAGCAGCGTCACCCGGCCGTCGAAGCCCTGGGCGCGCAGCTCGAGCACCGTCCGGGCGCCCGCGATGCCGGCGCCCACCACCACGACCGAGCGCGGCGGGCCGGGCGTCCCGGAGCCGTGGTCGGGGCGGGCGGCGGCGGGACCGGCTTCAGGCACCCGGCCACCGTAGCCTGCGGCGACGCGGGCCGCGCCGGGCCTGCGGGCAGGGCGCGGTAGCCTCGGCGGTGACGGCGCGCGGCTCCTCGCGCGCCGCGGGAGGGAGACGCGCGTGAGCCACGACGGTGCCGTGACGCCCGCCGCCCGGACCGCGCCCGCGCCCGCCGCCGACCCGCCCGCGCCGCTCACCCCGCCCGTCGACCGGCCGTCCCCCGAGGACGAGCGGTTCGGTCCCGACGGCGAGCCGCTCGACCCGCGCGCGATCGCGCGCGCGTCCCTGGCGGCCGACCGGAACTGGTCGCTGTGGGTGATCGCCGGCGCGGTGCTGTTCTGCGTCGCCCTCTCGCTCGCGGCCGGCACCCCGACCGGCGCCCTCGCGCTGGCCTGCTTCCTCGCCTGCTGCGCCGTGGTCCGGGCGGTCGTGCGGAAGTCGCCGGCGTCGCTCGTCGTGCGGCGGCGCGCCGTGGACGTGACCGTGCTCGCGGGGCTCGCCCTGGCGATCGGCGTGCTGTCGCAGGTCGTGCCCTCGCTCTGACCCCGCGGCCCGGTGCCGCGCGGCGCCGGGCACCCCGGTTCGGTGCCTCCGGCCCCCGCACCCGGCGAGAGCCGCCGAACCCGGCGGGAACCACCGGACCGGGGAGCGAGCCGCGCGGGGGCGGGCCCCGGGGACGACGCAGGGCGGCGACCCCGTCCGGGATCGCCGCCCTGCGCGGGCGCGTGCAGGCGTCAGCGCGCCGGCTGCACCTCGACCTCGACCTCGTCGATCTCCAGGTCCTCGTCGAGCACGTCGTCGTCCGCCGGGGCGGTCGCGAACGCGCGGTACAGGAGCGCTGCGAGCGCGGCACCGACCAGCGGCGCGACCCAGAACACCCAGATCTGGCCCCAGGCCCACGACTCCGAGAAGAGCGCCGCGGCCGTCGAGCGTGCCGGGTTCAGCGAGCCGCCGGTGACCGGGTAGGCCACGAGCATCCCGAACGCGACCGTGAGGCCGACGGCGAACGCGGCCTGCTGGCGGGTGCGGCCCCGGCGGTCCGTGGCGCCGAGGTAGACACCGACGAGGACCGCGGCGAGCACGCCCTCGAGCAGCAGCGCGGCGACCATGCTGAAGCCCTCGCCACCCGTGGACTGGGCGATCGGGGAGTGCGCGCCGTAGCCGTTGGCGGTGCTGCTGAAGAAGGTGCGCTCGTTGCCCTCGAGCGCCGGCAGCGAGGTCGCGGTCACGAAGAGCACGGCGGACGCGAGCGCGCCGCCCACGAGCTGCGCCAGCCAGTACGGCACCAGGTGCGACCACGGCGTGCGACCGGCGAGGGTGCTGCCGAGCGTGATCGCCGGGTTGAAGTGCCCGCCCGACACGTGCGACACCGCGACGAACGCCGCGATCGTGCCGAAGCCGAACCCGAGCGCGATGCCGACGGGGCCGGCACCGCTGACCGACGCGAACAGCGCCGAGCCGACGCCCGCGAGGACGACGACGAACGTGCCGAACACCTCGGCGCCGACCCGGGCGACGAGCGACGGCCCGGTCAGGGTGGCGCGGACGGCCTCGATCTCGATCTCGTCCTCGTCGGCGACGGCGGACGCGGTGCCGTAGCCGCTGGCGGCGCCGTACCCGACGGGGATCGCCGCGGGGGCCGGGGCCGCCGCGGGTGCGGGGGCTGCGGTGGGAGCCGCGGCCGGGGCCGTGGAGGTGGGCGCCGGGGCGCTCACCGGCGCCGGTGCGGGGACGGCCGAGCCGGCGGGCGGCGCGGACGGCGTCGGGGTCACGGGGGCGGCCGGGGCCGTGGGCTCGGCCGGGGTGCCCTGCTGCGGGTCGGTCGCGCCGGTGGGGGCGTCCGGGGCCTCGTCGGGCTCGGGCTTGTCCTGCGACATGATCATCCGTTCGTCCGGGTGCGATGACGGGCGCGGGCCGCGCCGTTCGGCGGCCCCGCACCGGGTCCGACCTGCGGGCGCGCAGCGCACCGCCCGGTCGGGCACACGGTTCGAGCATGCCACCGATCGCTGTGCGTCGCCTGGATGCGGGTCGGTTCGCGGCCGGCCCGCCCGCGAAGTCTCTCGACGTCAAGTAATCTGGCCCGCATGGCGAAGATCAAGGTGGTTGGACCGGTCGTCGAGCTCGACGGTGACGAGATGACGCGGATCATCTGGCAGTTCATCAAGGACCGCCTGATCCATCCGTACCTCGACATCGACCTGCGCTACTACGACCTGTCGATCGAGAACCGCGACGCGACGGACGACCAGGTCACGGTCGACGCGGCGCACGCGATCAAGGAGCACGGCGTCGGCGTCAAGTGCGCGACGATCACCCCGGACGAGGCCCGGGTCGAGGAGTTCGGCCTCAAGAAGATGTGGCGCTCCCCGAACGGCACGATCCGCAACATCCTCGGCGGCGTGGTCTTCCGCGAGCCGATCATCATCAGCAACATCCCGCGCCTGGTGCCGGGCTGGAACAAGCCGATCATCATCGGCCGTCACGCCCACGGCGACCAGTACAAGGCGACCGACTTCGTGGTGCAGGGCGCCGGCACGCTGACCCTGACCTTCACGCCGGAGGACGGCTCCGAGCCGATCCGCCAGGAGGTCGTGACCTACCCGGACCGCGGCGGCGTCGCGATGGCCATGTACAACTTCGACGAGTCGATCCGCGACTTCGCGCGCGCCTCGTTCGCGTACGGCCTGCAGCGGAACTACCCCGTGTACCTGTCGACCAAGAACACGATCCTCAAGGCCTACGACGGCCGGTTCAAGGACCTGTTCCAGGAGGTCTTCGACGCCGAGTACGCCGCGGCGTTCGCCGAGGCCGGCCTGACCTACGAGCACCGCCTCATCGACGACATGGTCGCCTCGGCCATGAAGTGGGAGGGCGGCTACGTCTGGGCGTGCAAGAACTACGACGGCGACGTCCAGTCGGACACCGTCGCGCAGGGCTTCGGCTCGCTCGGTCTGATGACCTCGGTCCTGATGACCCCGGACGGGCAGACCGTCGAGGCCGAGGCCGCGCACGGCACCGTCACCCGGCACTACCGCCAGCACCAGGCGGGCAAGCCGACGTCGACCAACCCGATCGCGTCGATCTTCGCGTGGACCGGCGGCCTCAAGCACCGCGGCAAGCTGGACGGCACCCCCGAGGTGACCCAGTTCGCCGAGACGCTCGAGGACGTCGTCGTGAAGACGGTCGAGAGCGGCAAGATGACCAAGGACCTCGCGCTCCTGGTCGGCCCGGAGCAGGAGTGGCTGACCACCGAGGGCTTCCTCGCGGCCCTCGACGAGAACCTGGCCGCGCGCCTGGGCTGACCCCCGCGCCGCACGACCCTCGACGGCCGCCACCCGCACCCCGCGGGCGGCGGCCGTCGCCGTGTCCAGGACGCCGGTGTCGTCACCTCTCGAACGCATCTGCGTGGGTGGTGTGCGGCGTGCGGATCGGGGTCGTGGCGCCTGTATCCTCGGCTACGTGGGCACCGAGAGAGTGACCCCGGGATCGCAATCTTCACTCCGTGAAGCCAACCGGGCCCGGATCGTGAGTGCCGTCCAGCAGCGTGGCTCACTCACGCAGGTCGAGCTGGCCGGTGTCACGGGGCTGTCACCCGCCACGGTGTCGAACATCGTCAAGGAGCTCACCGGCGCCGGCGTGCTCGCCACGGCGCCCACCTCCCGCAGCGGCCGCCGGGCCCAGCAGGTCACCCTCGCGCGCAACCTCGGGCTGGTCGGCGGCATCCACTTCGGCTCCCGGTCGCTGCGGGTCACGATCGCGGACGTCGCCCAGCGCGTCGTCGCCGACCAGCGCATGCCGCTGCCCCCGGACCACCGCGCCGACGCGGGCCTGGAGCGCGCGTCGCTGCTGCTCACCGAGCTCGTCGACTCGGTCGGCGCCACCATGTCCGAGGTGCTCGCCGTCGGGGTCGGGGTGCCGGCCCCCGTCGACCCGGTCACCGGCCGCATCGTGTCCGTGGGCGTGCTCCGCGGCTGGGACGGGGTGTCCGTGCCCGAGGTGCTCGAGCGCCGGCTCGGCGTGCCCGTCCAGGTGGACAACGACTCCAACCTCGGCGCGCTGGCCGAGCTGCGGCACGGCGCCGCCCGGGGCAAGCGGCACGTCGCCTACCTCAAGGTCTCGCACGGCGTCGGCAGCGGCCTGATCGTCGACGGGCGCGTCTTCCACGGTCGAACGGGCGCGGCCGGCGAGTTCGGGCACATCACCATCGACGACAACGGCCCGATCTGCCGGTGCGGCAACCGCGGCTGCCTCGACGCGCTCATCGGCGCGCCCGCCCTGCTGCGGATGCTGGAGTCCAGCCACGGGCACCTCACGCTGTCGGACGTCATCGCCCGCGCCCAGGACGGCGACCCCGGCTGCCGGCGGGTGATCTCGGACGCCGGGCGGCTGCTCGCGGTCGCCGCCGCGAACACCTGCAACCTGTTCGACCCGGAGCTCGTCGTCGTCGGCGGGCGGCTCGCCGACGCGGGCCCGATCCTGCTGGACACGTTCCGGAGCGTGCTCGCGCAGCGGACGCTGCCGAGCACCGCCGGGCCGGTCGAGGTGGTCGTGTCCGAGCTCGGGACCGCGGCCGAGGTGCGGGGGGCGCTGGCGCTCGCGCTGGACCACGCCGGTATTGCCCAGTCCATGGCGGTGGCAGGATGAGCCGGTGCAGCACGGCACGCGGCAAGGACGCAGCGGAGGAGGACCGATGACCAGGGCACCGGGCACCCCCGTCCTGTCGGTGCGGGGCGTCTCCCGCAACTACGGCGCCGTGCGCGCGCTCGTCGACGTGGACCTCGACATCCACGCCCATGAGGTCGTGGCGATCGTCGGCGACATCGGCGCCGGCAAGTCGACCCTCGCGCGGGTGATGTCGGGCGCCCTCGCCCCCGACTCCGGCCACATCGAGGTCGGCGGCGTCCCCGTGACCATGCCGTCGACGCGCGCCGCGCGGGAGCTCGGCATCGCGGCCGTCTTCCAGGACCTCGCGCTCGCAGAGAACCTCGACGTCGTCCAGAACCTGTTCCTCGGCCAGGAGCTCCGCCGCGCGGGCATCCTCGACGAGCGGCGGATGGAGCGCCGCGCGTGGGAGGTGCTCAGCCAGCTCGCCGCCCGCGTGCCGTCGGTCCGGGCGCCCGTCCGCGCGCTGTCCGGGGGCCAGCGGCAGGCGGTCGCCGTCGCGCGGACCCTCGTGGGGAACCCGCGCGTGGTCGTGCTGGACGAGCCCCTGGCGTCGCTCGGCATCTCCCAGACCGCCGAGGTGCTCAACATGGTCGAGCGGCTCCGCGAGAGCGGTCTCGGCGTCGTGATGATCAGCCACTCGATGGTCGACGTGCAGGCCGTCGCCGACCGGATCGTCGTGCTGCGGCTCGGGAAGATCAACGGCGACTTCGACGCCGAGCACGCGTCGTACGAGGACCTCATCGCGGCGATCACGGGGATCACGCCGACGGGGCGGGCCGCGCGGCCGACGACCCGGCCGGCGACGCTCTGAGCCGTCGGCCGGCGTCAGACGCCGTACTGGGGGAGTGCCGAGACGAGGCGGGCGGCGGACGCCGTGACGTCCCGCGCGACCCGGGCGGTGACGTAGTCGCCGTACTGGGCCTGGGACTTCTGCGCTGTCAGCCGCACCAGCCGTCGTGCGAGCGGTGCGCCGTCCGCGACCTGCGCGAGCAGCGCCGCGGCCGCCCGGTGGTCGGGGCCGCTGCTGCGGTGGCCCAGCGCGATGCCGCAGATCGCATCGGCCGCGGCGATCGCGGCGCTGATGGCGTTCGCCGCGGACACGCTCGCCTCCCGGGACGGCCCGTCGGCGCACGCCGCGAGCCGCTCCTCCGCGACGCGCAGGTGCTCGCGCGCGATCTCGGCGCGCTCGCGGGCGGACGCCGGGGTCATCCGCGTCGTCCGTGGCGGCATGTGGTCACGCTCCGTGGGCTCGCAGCAGCTCCCTCAGGTCTGGGCCGCTGATCGTGGTGGCATCGTCCAGCCACGAACGAACCATCGGGTCGGCGGCCCGGACAAGGGCCGTCAGGCGATCTGTGGACAGCTCGTACACGGAGCAGGCGTTGCCGGTCCACCGCTCGACACCCACGGTGATGTCGAGGAGCAGGTGCTCCGCCTGGTCGGCGGTGACATCGTCGGGGGTGAGCACCACCAGGTCGACGTCGCTCCGCCGGTCGCTCGTCCCGCGTGCGACCGAGCCGTAGAGCGCGACGGTGGTCTGAGCCGCGCGATCCGGGCCCAGGTGCTCGACGAGGAGAGCGACGAGCCGTTCCCGCAGCGCGTCGAGGGTGTGCGCGGCGAAGCGGACCGCGGCCTCGATGGCGGGCCAGGCGAGGTGCTCCCGGTTCGCACGGTAGAGCACGGCGTGCGACGACCGGGCGGCCAGCACCGTGCCCTGCTCGACGAGTCGCCCCAGCGCCGCTCGCACCCCGGGGTTCGACGCCCCAGGGACGAGGTCGGCCACGCGGGACCCGGTCAGCGGCGCCTGGGCCCTGCTGAGGACGACGAGCACCCGCCCCTCGAGGCTGGGGACGACAGCGGAGATCGGGTCGCTCAGGTTCACGGGTGACCTCGCGGTCTACTACTTTTTCATCAGGTCTGATGAAAAAGTATCAGACCCCGCTCAGCGGAAGACGATCGTCCGGTGCCCGTCCAGCAGCACCCGGTGCTCCGCGTGCCAGCGCACGGCCCGGGCCAGGGCCCGGCGCTCGACGTCCTGGCCCAGCGCGACCAGGTCGGCGACGCCGCGGGAGTGGTCCACGCGCTCGACGTCCTGCTCGATGATGGGGCCCTCGTCGAGGTCGCCGGTCACGTAGTGCGCGGTCGCGCCGATGAGCTTCACGCCGCGGTCGTGGGCCTGGGCGTAGGGGCGCGCGCCCTTGAACGACGGCAGGAACGAGTGGTGGATGTTGATGACCCGCCCGGCCAGCGCGCGGCACAGGTCGTCGGACAGGATCTGCATGTACCGGGCCAGCACGACGAGCTCGACGTCCAGCTCCTCGACGAGCTCGAGCAGCCGCGCCTCGGCGGCCGCCTTGGTGTCCTTCGTGACGGGCACGTGGTGGAACGGGATGTCGTAGAACGCGGCCAGGTCGGCGAGCGCGGTGTGGTTCGACACCAGGCCGACGATGTCGATCGGCAGGCCCTCGGACCGCTGCCGGAACGCGAGGTCGTTGACGCAGTGCGCGGCGGTCGAGCCGAGCAGCAGGGTGCGGATCTTGCGGCCGGCGACGTCCAGCGACCAGTCCATGGAGAACCGCGGGGCGAGCGCGGCCAGCGCCTGCTCCAGCTCCTCGCGGGTCCGCTCGGCGGCGACCTCGACGCGCATGAAGAACAGCCCCGACAGCGGGTCGCCGAACTGCTGCGACTCGGTGATGTTCCCGCCGTGCTCGGCCAGCAGCCCCGCGACGGCGGCCACGATGCCGGGCTGGTCGGGGCAGGACAGCGACAGCACCCAGGAGGTGGCCGCAGGGGTCGAGGTCGTCACGCAGGGGAGGGTACCCGCGCGCGACGCGCGGCGGCCCGGGGCGTCCGCGGGCCGGAGGTGTCCACCGGGTGGAATCCGGGCGACATCGGGACCTCCGGGCTGTCGACCTCGCGCACGTCCTGAGACGATGGGGGCATGAGCGACACCGAGGTGACCATCCGGCCCATCGCCGACGCCGACGCCGGCGAGCTCCTGACGCTGCGCCGCGCCGCGTTCGTCACCGAGGCCCAGCAGTACGACGACCCGCACATCCCGCCGCTGACCCAGACCCTGTCGGAGCTGCGCGCGGACCTCGCGGCCGAGGGCGTCGTCACGCTGGGCGCCTGGGCCGGTCACCGCCTGGTCGGCTCGATCCGCGTCGTGCTCGAGGGCAAGAAGGCCACGCTCGGCCGGTTCGCGGTCGCGCCCGACCAGCAGGGCCACGGCATCGGGACGCAGCTGCTGCTCGCGATCCTGCCGCACCTGCCGGAGGACGTGGAGGAGATCTGGGTGTTCACCGGGCGCGACTCGGTGCAGAACCTCGCGCTGTACGAGAAGCACGGCTACACGCACGAGCACGACCAGACGGTCGGGGACCTCACGTACGCGTACCTGCGGCGGATCCTCGGCGAGGCCGACGCGGAGGCGCCCGCCTCGGCGTGAACCCGGTCCCGCGACCGGTCCGCGGACGGCCCGTCCCGCCCCGGCGGCGACGTTGCTAGGCTGACCCGGTCGCGACTGGCGCACAGGTGGGTCACCACCGGGGAGCGACGCAGCAGCACGACGTCGGGTCGGACGCCTGGGCCCCGCGGTCACCCCACACCATCGATCGGTGTGCGGTCGACAGACCGCGCCCGCCGACTGCCGAGGAGACGCATGAGCGCCGAGAACACGCCCCTGCTCGACCAGAACCTGTCCCAGGTGGACCCGGAGATCGCGGCGGTCCTGGACGGGGAGCTCGCCCGCCAGCAGGGCACGCTCGAGATGATCGCGAGCGAGAACTTCGTCCCGCGCGCCGTCCTGCAGGCGCAGGGCTCCGTCCTCACCAACAAGTACGCCGAGGGCTACCCGGGCCGCCGGTACTACGGCGGCTGCGAGCAGGTCGACATCGCCGAGACGCTGGCGATCACCCGCGCGAAGGAGCTGTTCGGCGCCGAGCACGCCAACGTCCAGCCGCACTCCGGCGCCACCGCGAACGCCGCGGTGCTGCACGCCCTCGCCAACGCCGGCGACCGCATCCTGGGCCTCGAGCTCGCGCACGGCGGCCACCTGACGCACGGCATGAAGATCAACTTCTCCGGCAAGCTCTACGACGTCGGCGCGTACGGCGTGAACCCGGACACCTTCCTCATCGAGCCCGAGGCGATCCGCGAGGCCGCGCTGAAGCACCGCCCGGCCGTGATCATCGGCGGCTGGTCCGCCTACCCGCGGCACCTCGACTTCGCCGCGATGCGCGAGATCGCCGACGAGGTCGGCGCGAAGCTCTGGGTCGACATGGCGCACTTCGCCGGCCTGGTCGCCGCGGGTCTGCACCCGTCGCCCGTGCCGCACGCGGACGTCGTGTCGTCCACCGTGCACAAGACGATCGGCGGCCCCCGCTCGGGCTTCATCCTGAGCCGCGAGGAGTACGCCAAGAAGATCGACTCCGCCGTGTTCCCGGGCCAGCAGGGCGGCCCGCTCATGCACGTCATCGCCGCCAAGGCCGTGTCGTTCAAGATCGCCGGCGGCGAGGACTTCAAGGCCCGCCAGCAGCGCACCATCGACGGCGCCCGGATCATCGCCGACCGGCTGGTGTCGCCCGAGGTGGCCGCCGCGGGCGTGTCCGTGCTGACCGGCGGCACCGACGTGCACCTGGTGCTCGTCGACCTGCGGAACTCGCAGCTCGACGGCCAGCAGGCCGAGGACCTCCTGCACGACGTCGGCATCACGGTGAACCGCAACGCGGTGCCGTTCGACCCGCGCCCCCCGCGCGTCACCTCCGGCCTGCGGATCGGCACCCCGGCGCTCGCGACCCGCGGGTTCGGCGACGCCGAGTTCACCGAGGTCGCGGACATCATCGCGTCCGCGCTGACCGCCGGTGCGTCCGCCGACGTCGAGGGCCTGCGGGCGCGGGTGGCCAAGCTGGCCGACGCGTTCCCGCTGTACCCCGGCCTGCAGCAGTACTGACCGGGGCCGCGACATGACGGCGAAGACGCTCGACGGCAAGGCCACGGCCGCCGCGATCAAGAGCGAGCTCAAGGAGCGGGTGGCGGCCCTCGCGGAGCGCGGCATCACGCCCGGGCTCGGCACGCTGCTGGTGGGGCAGGACCCGGGCTCGGTGTCCTACGTCGCCGGCAAGCACCGGGACTGCGCGGAGGTGGGCATCGCCTCGATCCGCGAGGACCTGCCCGCCGACGCCTCGCAGGAGGACATCGAGGCCGCGGTCCAGCGGCTGAACGAGGACCCGGCCTGCACCGGGTTCATCGTGCAGCTGCCGCTGCCGCGCGGCATCGACACCAACCGGGTGCTGGAGCTCGTCGACCCCGACAAGGACGCGGACGGCCTGCACCCGACCAACCTGGGCCGGCTGGTTCTCCGGGTCAACGAGGAGATCGACTCCCCGCTGCCCTGCACGCCGCGCGGCATCATCGAGCTGCTCACCCGGCACGGCGTCTCGCTCGCGGGCGCGGATGTCACGGTCATCGGGCGCGGCACCACGGTCGGGCGGTCCATCGGGCTGCTGCTGACCCGGCGCGCCGTGAACGCCACGGTGACGCTCACGCACACCGGCACGGCCGACCTCGGCGAGCACACCCGGAACGCCGACGTGATCGTGGCCGCCGCGGGCGTGCCGGGGATCCTCACGGCCGACCTGGTGAAGCCGGGCGCCGTGGTGGTCGACGTGGGCGTCTCGCGGGTGTCGGACCCCGAGACGGGCAAGAGCCGCATCGCGGGCGACGTGGACGCCGGCGTGGCCGAGGTGGCCGCGTGGGTGTCGCCGAACCCCGGCGGCGTCGGGCCGATGACGCGCGCGATGCTGCTGGCGAACGTCGTGGAGTCCGCCGAGCGCCAGGCCTGAGTCGCACGCACCGTCGACGCCCGGGTGGGCGCCCGGCCCCACGGGGTCGGGCGCGCCCCGGGCGTCGCGCTGCCGGCGGCGCGTCACGCCGGCGCGGTGTCGTGAGCGTGAGGTCGGCACATCGGGACGAGGTCGTCACTGGTTCCCACCGACGTCGCTCGGTTGTGACGACCTCACGCGTCGCCCGCCGAGGTCGGCGGTTGCGGCCACGGCGACCGGTGCGGAACCGACGACCTCGGGGCGGAACCGCCGACCTCGCGCGGGTCTGGGATGCGGCGGGCGCGCGAGGCCCGCCGCGTGGTGCAGCGCGGTGTTCGCGTGTTCGGCGCGATGGCGCGACCTGGACGGCCGGCGGGACCGGCGCGACCGCTGCGACCGGTGCGACCGGCGCGGCCGGTGCGGCCGGTGCGGCCGGCGCGGCCGGGGACGTCAGGCCGGCGGGGCCGTGGTGGTCGCCAGGATCGCGCTCGCCGTGGTCGCGTCGATCACGTCGGCCAGCGGGGCGTAGAGGCGGATCGCGTCCAGGGCGCGGGCGTGGCTCGCGTCGTCGGCGCCCGCGCACGCCTCCGCCACCACGCGCACGGCCACGCCGGCGTCGGCCGCCGGGGAGCGCCGTCGACAGCACGCAGCAGTCCGTCGAGACGCCGGCGAACAGCATGGTGTCGCCCGGGCGGAGGTGCGCCGCGAGGTCCGGGCCCCACTTGCCGAACGTCGTCGCCGTGACGACGGACGACGCCGCGGCGAGGTCCGCCAGCTCCGGGACGATCGCGTACGCCGGGGCGTCCTCGGGCTGCAGGGCGAACGGCCAGTCGGCGTAGTACGCCACCCACGCACCCTCGGGGTGCTCCGGGGCGACGAACCGCGTGAACACGGTGCGGTCGGCGCCGGCCTGCTCCGCGAGGGCGCGGACGACGGGCAGCGCCTCGACGAACCGCGGCGCGGCCCACGGGCTGCCCGGGTCGGCGAACACGGGCTGCATGTCGATCACGACGAGCACCGCCCGCCCCGGCGTCGCGCCGGCCGGGCCGTGCTCGCCGGCCGCTGCCGCGCCGTGCTGGTCCACCGCCGCGCCCCGCTCGCCCGCCGACGCCGCGCCACCCGCGTCCTCGTGCCCCTGCCCGGCCGTCACCGCGTGATCCCCAGGTCGGCGCCCTCATCCGAGCCCGCGCCCGCCCGCACCGCGCCGGCCGTCGGCGGCAGCGCCTCCTGCCGTCGCACCGCCCCGCGCCGCAGCAGCACCGTCCCGAGGAACCCGACGGCCAGCGCCACCAGCACCCCGAGGTTCGCGTAGGCCCACGCGCCCTCGGTCCCGCCGAGCCCGAACGGCCCGAGCAGGTACCCCTGCCAGGAGAGCCACCCGGCCGACGCGTTGGTGACCAGGCCCCAGCCGAGGACGGTGCCGAGCGCGAGCAGCGTGAGCGGCACCCCGGCGGCCCGTCCGTAGCGACCCCGCGGGTCGAACAGGTCGAGGTCGTCGTAGTCGCGCCGGCGGAGCAGGACGTCGGCGATCATGATCCCCGCCCACGCCGCGATGGGGACGCCGAGGGTGATGAGGAAGCCCTGGAACACGCCGAAGAAGGTGTCGGAGCCGAACACGATGTACACGGTCCCGAGCACCATGATCACGCCGTCGATCCCGGCGGCGACGGGCCGCGTGATCGGCAGGCCGGTCGAGACGAGCGCGAGGCCCGACGAGTAGATGTCGAGCACGGCCCCGCCGATGAGGCCCAGCACCGCCACGACCGCGAACGGCACGAGGTACCAGGTCGGCAGGATGGTGGTGAGCGCGCCGATCGGGTCGTCGCTGATCGCCGCGCGCAGCTCCGGGTCCGAGCCCGCCAGCAGCAGACCGAACAGCAGCAGCACGACCGGCGCGAGCGAGGCGCCGAACGTGGTCCACCCGACGACGCCGCGCCCGGAGGTGTGCCGCGGGAGGTACCGGGAGTAGTCGGCGGCCATGTTGACCCAGCCGAGCCCGAACCCGGTCATCATGAACACCAGCGCCCCGATGAACGCCTGGGCGGTGCCGGACGGCAGCGCGGTGACGGCGGCGGTGTCGACGTGGTCGAGGACGAGCAGCACGTAGCCGACGGTCAGCACGGCGGTGACCACGGTGATGACGGTCTGCATCCGCATGATCAGGTCGAAGCCGAACACGCCGCCCGCGATGATGAGCGCCGCGACCACCACGAGGGCCACGACCTGGACGCCGGTGCCGCCGCCCCAGCCGAGCGCCTCCACGACGGTGGCCGTGGCGAGGGTGGCCAGCGCGGTGAGGATCGTCTCCCAGCCGACGGTGAGCAGCCAGGACAGCACGGCGGCGACCCGGTTGCCCTTGACGCCGAGCGCAGCGCGGGACAGCACCATCGTCGGGGCGGACCCGCGTTTGCCCGCCAGCGCGACGACCCCGCAGAGCAGGAACGAGAACACGATGCCGACGACGCTCGCGACGACGGCCTGGGTGAAGGACACGCCGAAGTCGAGGACCCACGCGCCGTAGGACAGGCCGAGCACGGACACGTTGGCGGCGAACCACGGCCAGAACAGCTGGCGCGGGGTGCCCTTGCGGTCGCGGTCGGCGATGACGTCGACGCCGGCGGACTCGACGGCCAGCGCGCGGCCGGGCGGCACGGCGCCGCCGGGCTCGGCGTCGGGGCCGGGCGCGGGGACGGGGCCGGGCGCGGCGCCCGCCGGGGGAGGGACGGTCATGCGACCCATCCCACCACCGCGGACGCCCGCGGTCACCCCCTGGGTGGCGTCCTGGGGACGACGCCCGGCGCGGCGGGGCTGCCACGATGGTCCGGTGCGTCCGGGAGGAGGGCTCGTGGACGAGGTGATCGCGGCGGTGCTCGGGCCGGGCGCCCGGACGACCTCGGCGCTCGCCGGTGCCGGCGGTGCGTCGGTGCGCGCCGTGACGGGCGCCGGCGGCGAGGCCCTCGTCGTGAAGACCGCGCCTGCCGGTGCCGCGCCCGACCTGCTCCGGGCGGCGCGGGCGCAGGAGTCCGCACGGGCGGCCGGGGTGCCCGTGCCACGCACGGTGGCCGCGCGGGAGGTGGCCGGGACGCAGGTGCACGTGACGGAGCGGGTCGTGGGGCGCGGGTGGTCCGAGGTGCATCCGCACGCGGGCGACGCGGTCCGGCGGGCGGTGCTGGCCGAGCTCACCGAGGTCCTCGCGCGCCTGCGGGCGGCCGTGCAGCCGGGGTTCGGCGAGCTCGACGCCCCGGGGGAGCCGGAGCGGGACGCCCTGCGCGAGCGGACCCGTCGGCGGGTCCCCGCCGGGTGGCGGCTGGACGCGGCCGAGCGTCTGCTCGACCGGCACGGCGCCCTGTTCGACGGGGGCGCGGGTGCGGTGCTCGTCCACGGCGACCTGCACCACGGCAACGTGCTGGTGCGGCCGGACGGTCCCGGGTGGCGGCTGGCGGCGGTGCTCGACTGGGACAGCGCGTGGGCCGGTCCCGCCGACGCCGACGCGGCGCGGGCCGCCCTCTGGGACGGGATGCCCGGAGCGCCCGACGGCGCCGACGGACGCGCGGCGGTCCAGCAGCTGCTGTGGTGCCTGGAGTACCGGGACGAGGGCGCCCGGCACCGCGCGGACACCGCGCGGCTCGCGGCGCGTCTCGGCGTCGTGCTGTGACGTCGGGGACCACCGGCACGGTGCGCCGGCGGTCCCCGACGCGCGTCAGCGCGCCGCGCGCCGCCGGAACAGCCAGGCCGCCGTGAGGCGCGCGACCACGAGCAGCCCCGAGCACCACGCCAGCGCCACGAGCGGCTGCCCGCCCGGCGCGCCGACCAGCCACGCGCGCACGGTGTCGGTCACCGGCGTGACGGGCTGGTACGTCGCGATCCACTCCAGGACCCGCGGCATGGACTCGGGCGGGACGAACGCGCTCGACACGTAGGGCAGGAACATGATGGCGAAGGTGAAGCCGTTGGCGGCCTCCGGCCCCGACGACACCATGCCGATGCAGACGGCCGTCCAGGTGAGGGCGAGCACGTACAGCAGCACGAGGCCGGCGGTCGCGAGCCACTGCGCGAGTCCGGCGGTCGGCCGGAACCCGGTGAGGTAGGCGACGCCGACGACGAGGACCGTCGACACGGCGTTGCGGACGACGGACTCGACGACGTGGCCGGTCAGCGCGGCGACCGGGCGCACCGGGAGGGTGCGGAACCGGTTCATCAGGCCGCCGGTCATGTCGGACGCCACGGAGACGGCCGTCGTGGCGGCGCCGTAGCCCGCGCAGAGCAGGATGATGCCCGGCACGACGTAGTCGACGTAGGCGGCCTGGTCGGTCTGGATGGCCCCGCCGAACACGTAGACGAACAGCAGCATGAGGATCACCGGCAGGGCGATGCCCATGATCAGGGTGTCGGGGGTCCGCAGGGACCGGCGCAGGCTCCGCCCGATCATCGCGGCGGTGTCCTGGAGCGCCCACCCGCCGGCGGGCGGGCGCGTGGCGGTGCGCGTGGGCGCGAGGGCGGTGGCGGTCACGACGCCTCCCGGGTGAGCAGGTCCGCGGCGTCGGGCGCGGGCGCGTCGGTGGCCGGGACGGCGTCCGCCGGGCGGCCGGTGAGGGTGAGGAACACGTCGTCGAGCGTGGGCACGGCGACCCGCCAGGACTCGACGGGCAGCCGGCGGACCTCGACGTCGGCGAGGATGCGGCGCACGTCCGGCACGGAGGCGTCGGTGGCGACCCTCTCGGTCCGCCCGCCGGCCAGCTGCAGCTCGACGTGCGCGGCGCCGACCTCGCGCTTGAGCTCCGTGCCGGTGCCCTGCGCGATGACCCGGCCGTGGTCGAGCACGGCCACGCGGTCGGCGAGGGCGTCGGCCTCGTCGAGGTACTGCGTGGTCAGCAGCACGGTGGCCCCCTGCGCGACGACCTCGCGGATGACGGCCCACAGGTCGGACCGGCTGCGCGGGTCGAGCCCGGTGGTCGGCTCGTCGAGGAACAGCACGGCCGGGCGGGTCAGCAGCCCGACGGCGAGGTCGAGGCGTCGGCGCATCCCGCCGGAGTAGGTGCGGACGAGCCGGTCGGCGGCCCCGACCAGGTCGAACAGCTCGAGGAGCTCGTCGCCGCGGGCCCGCCCGACGGCCCGCGGGAGGTGGGCGAGCCGGGCCATGAGGCGGAGGTTCTCCCGGCCGGTCAGCAGCTCGTCGACCGCCGCGTACTGGCCGGTCAGGCTGATCGCCTCGCGCACGCGGTCGGGCTCGCGCACGACGTCGTGCCCGGCGACGGACGCGGTGCCGCCGTCGGGACGCAGCAGCGTGCTGAGGATCTCGACGGTGGTGGTCTTGCCCGCGCCGTTCGGCCCGAGCAGCGCGAGCACCTGGCCCTGCGGGACCGCGAGGTCGACGCCGGTCAGCACGGTGGTCGACCCGAACGCCTTGCGCAGCGCCCGGGTCTCGATCATCGGGGTGTCCATCGCCGGCTCCTTTCTGTCTACGTCGTACACGGATGGTGCGGTGTGTATGTTGTACACAGTTGATCCGCCCACGGTCAAGGAGCCCGATGCAGCCCGACGACGAGCGGCCGGCCGACCCGGACGCGACCGCCTCCGACCCCGCCGACCCGGGCGACCCGGACGCCCGCAAGCACGCCGAGGCCCTGCGGCGCGACCGGGAGAAGGCCGAGCGCGCCGCGCAGAAGGAGGCCGCCCGGGCCGAGAAGGACCGGGAGCGGGCCCGCAAGGACGCCGAGAAGGCGCAGCGCGACCGCGACCGCGCCGCCCGCGCGGCCGAGAAGGAGGCCGAGCGGCTGCGCGCCGAGCAGGAGCGCGCCGTCCGCGAGGTCGAGCGCGAGGCCGACCGCGCCGAGCGCGAGGCGCAGCGGGCCGCGCTCGACGCGCAGCTCGCGGCGCAGCGCGCTGCCCGGCAGGTCGAGCGGGCGCGGCTGCGCGCGCTCGCGGCGCGGGAGCCGGGCGAGGCGGAGGCGGGCCCGGACCTGCCTCCCGGACTCGCCGTGCTCTGGCGCCCGGCCCCGGTCGGGCGCCGCGGCCCGCGCCCGGGGTTGACGGTCGCCGGGATCGCGGAGGCGGCGATCGCGCTGGCCGACGCGGACGGGCTGGGCGCGGTGTCGATGGCGCGGGTCGCGGAGCGGCTCGGCGTGACGACGATGGCGCTCTACCGGTACGTGTCGAGCAAGGACGACCTGCTGGCCGTGATGCTCGACGCGGCGCTCGCCGAGGCGGTGACGGCCGCGGGCGGGCCCGGGGCGGGCGGGCGCGGCGCGGGCGACGCTGCCGGCGCCGCGGCCCCCGACGGCATCCCGGCCTGGCGGGCCGCGCTCGAGCGCTGGTGCGCCGACCAGCTCGACCTGGCCCGGCGGCACCCCTGGGCGGTCCAGACCCCCGCGGCCGCGGCGCTCCCCGGTCCGGCGCGGGTGGCGTTCCTCGAGCGCGGGCTGCGGGCGCTCGACAGCACGCCGCTGAGCTGGTCGGAGCGGACGGCGGTGGTCGGCCGGCTGTCGCTGCACATGCTCGCCGAGGGGCAGGTCGTCGCCGCGGAGGCGCAGGCGGAGCGGGCGTACGCGGCCGCGCAGCAGGCCGACGGCAGCACCCCGGGGCCGGCCGCGCACCCGGCGCTGGTCGACTACGCCTCCCTGCTGCGCGCGGTGACGGACCCGCAGGAGCACCCCGTGCTGGCGCAGGCGCTCGACGCGGGGGCGTTCGACGCCGACTCCGTCGCCGAGGACGACGACGGCCGGCCGGACTGGGGGCTGCGGCTGGTGCTCGACGGCGTGGCGGCGGTGGTGGCCCGCGCCGAGGCGCGCGAGGCGGCGCGGGCGGCCGGGGCGGGGTGACGCCGGCGGCCACCGGGGCGGTCCGTGCGTGTCGGTGGCATGAGGTTGGATGGTCCGCGTGCTGACGGTAGCGAGCGTGAACGTGAACGGGATCCGGGCCGCCTTCAAGCGGGGCATGGCCGACTGGGTCGGGGCCCGCCGGCCGGACGTCCTGCTGCTGCAGGAGGTGCGCGCCTCGGACGAGATTCTGGGCGACCACCTGTCCGCGGCGGACTGGCACCTGGCCCACGAGGCCAGCGAGACCAAGGGGCGCGCGGGGGTCGCGATCGCCTCGCGGCTGCCGATGCGCGCGGTGCGGATCGGGATCGGGACGGGCGTGCCCGCCGACAGCGGACGCTGGGTCGAGGCCGACCTCGAGCTGCCCGCCGCCGACGGGGCGGAGCCGCGGGTGCTCACCGTCGTCTCGGCGTACGTGCACTCGGGCCAGGCCGGCACCCCGAAGATGGACGAGAAGTACGCGTTCCTCGACGTCGTGACCAAGCGGCTCGCCGAGCTCGCGGGCGAGGGCGCGGACGTGGTCGTCGCGGGCGACCTCAACATCGCGCACCGCGAGGTCGACATCAAGAACTGGCGCGGCAACCGCAAGGCGGCCGGCTTCCTCCCCGAGGAGCGGGCGTACCTGGACACCTGGTTCGACGAGCAGGGCTGGCGCGACCTGGGCCGCGAGCACGGCGGCGAGGGCCCGGGCCCGTACACGTGGTGGTCCTGGCGCGGGCAGGCGTTCGACAACGACTCCGGCTGGCGGATCGACTACCAGCTGGCGACGCCGTCGCTCGCGGACCGCGCCCGGACGGTGGAGATCGACCGGGCCGCGACCTACGACGCGCGGTTCAGCGACCACGCCCCGGTGGTCGTCACCTACGACGTCTGACCCGTGCGGCGGCGCCCCGGGATCACCCGGCGTGCGCCGCCTCCCACGCCTCCGACGGCGAGCCCGGTCGCCCGCCGTGCATCGACACGACCGTCCCGGTCGCGTCGGCGGTCAGGTACGCGTCGTAGTACTCGTCACCGACCCAGAGGTGGAACTCGACCGGGGTGGTGACCGCCGGGTCGGTCGCCCGCCGCACGAGCACGGACGGCCCGTCGGGCGCCGTGATCCCGGTCAGGTCGGGCACCTGCGCGACGAGCGGCTCGACCAGCGACCAGTCGACGGCGGTCACGTCGAACAGCTCGCCGGGCAGCTCGGCGGGGTCGGGCTGGATCGTGGCGGCGCCGTCCCGGGCCGCCTCCCCGTCCCGCCAGGTGTACCGGTCGGTGGTCGGCGAGCCCGGGGCGGTGAGGCCCTCGGCGACGATGTAGTCCCCGTAGATCCCGACCTCGGTGAACTGGGTGCCGCCCGCCACCGCGGCCAGGTCGTCGACCGCCGGGCGCGTGTGCGCCGCCGTGAACAGGTCGACCGGTGGAGCGGTCTCGGTGTCGGTGACCGGGCCGCTCGCCGCGCCGGCCTCGGCCTGCACCTCCTCGAGCGGCGTGCCCTGCACCAGCGCGAGCGCCTCGTCGCGGACGGGCCAGACCCGCGCGCCGAACCCGACCAGCGCGAGGACCAGGAGCAGCACCGCCGGGATCCGGATCAGCCCGCGGCGGTCGCGGCCCCGCGCGGGTCCGGCCTCCCAGACCGGTGCCTCGGGCAGGTCGCGGACGTACGTGTCGCGGTCGGCGATCTCCTGCCAGCCGGCGGGGGCCGGGTCGAGCAGCGCGACGTCGGGCCGCTCGGCGTCGAGCTGCGCCACCACGACGACCGCCCCGCGCTGCAGCCCGGGCAGCCGCCCCAGGTTCACGATGCTCCGCGTGGTCGTGGTGTACGCGGGGCGGGTGCGGGAGGCGACGACGAGCCGGATCTCGCACAGCGGCTGGTCGTTGATCGTGGTGCCGGTGGCCCGGGTGTCGAGCACCTTGGCCAGGCTGACGCGGTTCTCGCGGAGCGCGGCCTCGACGTCCTGCGGGCGGGCGTGCCGCGACCCGGCGAACGTGCGCCCGATCGACACGAGGACCATCAGCGGCACCATCACCCCGAGGGAGACGCCGAACGCCCACTCCCACCCGGCGTCCAGGTCGGCGACCCGGAGGACGACCGAGGCGACGAAGAACCCGATGACGGCGGAGAGCAGCAGGCGGAGCACGGACCCCACTCTGCCCAAGTTGCCCGAAGCATCTCAAACCGGGCGTGTCGCTGACGTGCGGGAACGCGTCACTCCGGGGTGGGCGCGCCCGGCAGCTCGCGCATCCGCAGCAGCGGCGAGAGCAGCACCGGCAGCGCCGCGACGACCGCGCCGGCGGCCCCCACCCACAGCGTGGTGGTCGCGCCGAAGGTGTGCCCGAGCCAGCCGCCGAGCAGCCCGCCGATCGGCGTCGTGCCCCACACGATGAACCGCACCGAGGCGTTCATCCGGCCGAGCAGCGGCGGCGGGCACACCCGCTGCCGGAAGCTCACCTGGGCGACGTTGTAGACGACGACCGCGAAGAAGAACAGCGCCCCGCCCGCGATGAGCGTGGCCTGCGGCGGGAACGGCAGCACCGCCGCGAGCGGGGTCAGCGCGGCGCCCGGCGCGAACGCCAGCGCGGACAGGGGGATCACCCGGCCCTCGCCGAACCACCGCACCAGCCGGTCGGAGGCGACGGCACCGAGCAGACCGCCGACGGCCGAGGCGGACAGCACGGTGCCGTACGCGGCCTCGTCGAGCCCGAGCGTGCGGAGCGCGAAGATCACCGTGACCGCGCCCGCGGCGGCGGTGAACAGGTTGCCGATCGCGGTGCAGGCCACGATCCGGCGGAGCAGCGGCTGCCGGACGACGAAGTGCCACCCCTCCGCGATCTCCTCCTTGAGCGGCCGGCGGTGCTCGCGGGGCGGCAGCTCCTCGACCTTCCGGATCCGGGACAGGGCCAGCGCGGACACCAGGTAGGTCGCGACGTTCACCGCGAGCAGCACGGGGGCGAGCACGACCCGCAGCAGCGCACCGCCGATCGCCGGCCCCGCGACCTGCGCCACCGACTGGGTGGCCTGGAGCTTCGCGTTGCCCTCGCCGATGTGCGCGAGCCCGACCAGCCCGGGCACGTACGACTGGTGCGCGACGTCGAAGAACACCGTCGCGACGCTCATCACCAGCGCCCCGGCGTACAGGACCGCCATCGAGGCGTGCCCGGTCAGCGCGAGCACCACGACCACCGAGAGCGCGGCGGCCCGGACCAGGTCGGCCGTGATGAGCACCCGGCGCTTGCGCATCCGGTCCACCCAGGCGCCGGTCGGCAGCCCGATGACGAGGAACGCCGCGGTCTCGGCGGCGGTCAGCAGGCCCATCTGCCACTCGGTGGCGTGCAGGTCCCGCACCGCGAGCACGGGGAGCGCGATGCTCGTCAGCTGGAAGCCGAGCTGGCCGAACGCGTCGCCGGCCCAGAGCCGCCGGAAGTCCGGGTGCCGCGCGAGCGAGCGCCGCCTGCCGGGCGGGTCCGGCTCGACGGGCGCGGTGCTGCCGAGCGGCGGGCCGGCGGGTGCGGGGGTCGACATGGCACCAGGGTGGCGTGACTGATTGGGAGAAGTCAATCAGTGATTAGGATCGGAGCATGGCACCGGCCCCCGACCCCGCGTCCGAACCCCAGGCCGGCCCCGAGGCGCGTCCCGAGGGCACCGCCGGGCTCGACGCCGACGCCCGCGCGCTCGCGTCCACGCTGCGGCTCCGCATCCTGCGGATGTGCCTGGACGAGCCGCTGACCAACCGCGAGCTCGCCGACCGCCTCGGCAAGAACCCGGCGACCGTGCTGCACCACGTCCGCACGCTGGTCGACCGCGAGTTCCTCGCGGCCGACCCGGTGCGCCGCGGCGCGCGGGGCTCGCGCGAGGTGCCCTACCGGGCCACCCGGAAGTCGTGGCGCGCGCCCGACTTCCCCGGCAAGTGGCAGCTCATGCTGTCGACGTTCGTGGAGGAGGTCGCCGAGGCGGACCCCGAGTCGGTGCGGATGACCCGGCTCGGGGTCCGGCTCAGCGCGGCGGAGCACGACGAGCTCATGTCCCGGGTGGACGCGTTCTTCGGCGAGCTGGCCGCGCGCCGGCCGACGCCGGACGGGCGCCCGTACTCGATCCTGTTCGCCCTGCACGAGGACGCCGGCCGGCTCCCGCGCGGGTAGCCGCTCAGTACCGGATCGCGTCGATCACCTTGACCCGGACCGCCCAGACGGCGGGCAGCAGCCCGGCCAGCGCGCCGACGCCCGCGGCGCAGGCGAGCCCGGTGAGCGCCGCCGACAGCGGGAACGGCGGTCGGTCCTGGAGGACGGTCCCGAACATGCGGTCGACCGGCAGCAGGTCGAGCGCGACGACGGCCAGGGCCACCCCGACCGCACCCGCGACCAGCGTCGCGACCACCGACTCGAGCAGCACCCCGAAGAACACCCGGCCCGACGTGGCGCCGAACGACCGCCGGATGCCGATCTCCCGGATCCGCTGCCGGACGGTGACGAGCGCGATGTTGAGCAGCCCGAGGCCGCCGAGCAGCAGGGCGAACCCGCTCACCGCGAGCACCACCCAGCGCGAGGCGGCGTCCAGCACGGCCGGACTGCCCTCCGACGTGTACGCGTCGACCTGGTACCCGGGCAGCGCCGCGGTCAGGTCGGCGGTCACCCGCTCGCGCAGGGCGTCCACGTCGGCGGGCGGCACCCACAGCTCGAGGGTCGGCGGCTGGGAGCCCTGGCCCCAGGGGTCGACCGCCAGGCCCCAGCGGTCGGCCTGGTCGAACAGCACCGTATACGTCGGCGCCTCGTCGGTGTACTGGTTCGGCACCACCCCGATCACCTCGGCCGTGACGGGCTGCTGGCCCTGCAGGACGACGGTGGGGTGCCCGGACAGGTCGTCCGCGCCGAGCGCGGCGAGGAACGCCTCGTTGACGACGAGCGTCGGCGAGAGCCGGTCCGCGTCGCCCGGCACGAAGTACCGGCCCTCGGCGGGCGTGATGCGGTGGATGATCCCGTACGCGGGGTCGACCATCTGGCCGTTCAGCACCTGCGCGCCGCCCGGCAGCTCGGCGGCGACCTGGCCCCAGGTGGTGCGCGACGCGTAGGTCACGGCGTACCGGTCGACGACGTCGAGCATCGCGGCGGACGCGGCCGAGCCGTCCGCCGTGCCGGTCATCGAGAACGCGGAGACGCTGATCGTGGTCTCCCGGCCGTTCCACCGCTCGGTCTGCTCGCGCATCGCCTGGCCGAGCATGTCGACGGCGGCGGTGACGCCGGTGATCGCGGTCACCGCCGCCGCGACGCCGATCAGCGACAGCAGCACCCGCAGCTTGTGGACCCGCAGCTCGTCCCAGGCCTCGACGAGCGCGCCGGCCAGCCCGGTCACGCGGCACCGCCGGGGAGCGCGGGGCGGTCGGCGCCGGCGCCGACGGCGGCCGGCGTCCCGTCGGCGGTCGCGCCGAGCGTGGGGACGTCGCCCACCCACTCCGCGAGCGACCCGGGCCGGTCGGGGGCCACCAGCGTCACCGGCACCAGCACGCCGTCCGCCAGCCGGTAGTGCCGGCTGGACCGCGCGGCGACGGCGAGGTCGTGCGTGATCGTCACGAGCGCCGCACCGGACTCCCGGGCGATGTCGTCCAGCAGCGTCATCACCGCGCCGCCGGTGTCGACGTCGAGGGCGCCGGTCGGCTCGTCGGCGAGGATCACCCGAGGCCGGCGGACCAGGGCCCGGGCGATCGCGACGCGCTGCTGCTCGCCGCCGGACAGCTTGTCGGGCAGGTCGTCGAGCCGGTCGCCCAGCCCGACGCGCTCGAGCATCTCGGCCGCGAGCCGGTTCCGGGACCAGAACTGCCGGCCCCGCGCGTACAGCAGCGGCGCGGCGACGTTCTCCAGCACGGTCCGGCCGGTCAGCAGGTTGAACTGCTGGAACACGAACCCGAACGACGCCCCGCGCAGCCGCGCCCGCCGGCGGCCGGACAGCCGACGGGTGGAGGTGCCGTCGAGCAGGTACTCGCCCTCGGTGGGGGAGTCGAGCAGCCCGAGCAGGTTGAGCAGCGTCGACTTGCCGGTGCCGGAGCGCCCGACCACGGCGACGTGCTCGCCGGCGTCCACGCTCAGCGTGACGCCGCGCAGGATGTGCAGCACCCGGTCGTCGGCCAGCCGCACGGACCGGGTGACGTCCGTCAGCTCCAGGAGGCTCATCCGCCGCACACGTTCGGGTCGGCCGTGGCGGGGTCGGTGCAGTCGACGTCGGTCAGGCTTGACACCGGTGCGTACTCCAGGACGGTGTCGCCCTCGGCCAGCCCCTCGGCGATCTGCACCTGCTTGCCGTCGGTGAGGCCCAGGACCACCGCACGCTGCTCGCTCGCGCCGTCCGCGCCGACGACCCACACGTTGCCGTTCTGCACGGAGCCCTGCACGGCCGTCACCGGCACGACGAGCGCGCCCTCGGCGGTGCCGTTCACGATCTCGATGTCCGCTCCCAGCCCGGGGAACGCGGTGACCTCGGCCGGCACCGCGCAGGAGACGGTCCCGGAGGTGGAGGCGCCGGCGTCGGGGGACTGCGGGTCCGCGGGCTCGTCCTGCGCGGCAGCCCCGATCCGCAGCCCGGTGCAGGTGAACGGCGCGGGGCCGCCCTTGAGCGTGACGGTGGCCTCGCCCGGCGCGTCGACCAGCCGGTACTGCTGGTCCGGGGTCAGCGTGCCCTGGACGGACAGCGTGCCCGGGGTGACGGTGCCGACGGAGTCGCCCACGGCCACGACCTGGTCCTTCAGCACCGAGAGGCGCAGCGTCCCGGCCGTGCCCGCGAGCACCGTCTGCCGGGTGACCTTCGGCTTGTTCTCGGTGACGGTCTGCATCCCGGTCTCGGGGTCGGTGGTGACCGTGGGGTCGACCGGGGTCTCCGAGCGCAGCTCGAGCACCGGGGTGTCGGCGGCGACCGCCTGCCCGTCCTGGGCGAGCAGCCGGTGCACCGTGCCGGCGAGCGTCGCCCGCACCGGCTTCGGCGCGTCCGCGACCACCGAGGCGGAGACGGTCACGGCGTTGGTGACGGTGCCGGTGGTCACCTGCACCTGCGGCTCGGTGACCTGGGCGGACGGCTGCAGCGGGTCCTCCGCCGCGGACACCCGGTCGGCGCCCGCGAACGCGATCTTCGCGAGCGCGACGGCGATGACCGCCCACAGGACGATGCGGATCGCGGGGAACACGATCCGGCGCGTGACGCCCACGGCGCCTCCTCCGGTCCACGCGCGCGGTCCGGGGTGCCGCACGCTATCTCGCGGCGAACGCTACCGCGCGAAGCGGACTACCGGGGCAGGTTTCGGCCCCCGACTTCCCACGAGCACGAACGGGACGCCCGCGGCCCGCGCCGTCGCGCGCCGAGATCGGTGCTCCGGGCCGAGATCGGTGGTCCGGAGCACCGATCTCGGCGAGAAGCACCGATCTCGGCGAGAAGCACCGATCTCGGCGAGGGCCCGGCGTGGGGTCAGGCGGCCGGGGCGCTCGCCGTGGCCACCAGGAACGCCGGCGCGTGCAGGCCCTCGGCCGCGAACGCCGCCGCGACGGCCGCCGCCACGGCGTCCACCGCGTCGGCGCGCACCAGCGCGATCGCCGAGCCGCCGAACCCGCCGCCGGTCATCCGGGCGCCGAGTGCGCCGGCCCCCCGCGCGGACTCGACGGCGACGTCGAGCTCGCGGCAGGACACCTCGTAGTCGTCGCGCAGCGAGGCGTGCGAGGCGTCCATCGCCGACCCGACCTCCTCGACGCGGTCGTCGTCGAGCAGCCCGACGAACTCCTCGACGCGCGCGATCTCGGTCACGACGTGCCGGACCCGGCGCACCAGCACCTCGACCTCGTCGCGGCCCTCGCCGACCGGCCCGGTGCCGTGCGCCAGTGCGGCCAGCGCGTCGCCGAGCCCGTCCAGGTCGATCTCGCGCAGGGTCGCGATCCCGAGGCGGGACGCGGCCTCCTCGCACGCGGCGCGGCGGGCGGCGTACTGGCCGTCGACGAGCGCGTGCTCGGCCTTGGTGTCGATGACGAGCAGCGCGAGGTCGTGCGCCGACAGGTCGAACGGCACGTGCCGGGTCGACCCGTCGCGGCAGTCGAGCAGCAGGGCGTGGCCGGCACGGGCGCGCAGCGACACCGCCTGGTCCATGCCGCCCGTGCTCGCGCCGGCGATCTCGTTCTCCGCGCGGATGCAGGCGTCGGCCAGCGCGGCGCGCCCGGCGTCGTCCGGCGCGTCGGCGGTGCCCGCGAGCCCGAGACCGTACAGGGCGTCGAGCGCGACGGCCGCCGCGCACTCGAGCGCCGCGGACGAGGACAGGCCCGCGCCGTACGGGACGCACGAGTCGACCGCGACGTCGAAGCCGCCGACCTCGTGGCCCGCCTGGCGCAGGGCCCAGGCGACGCCGACGACGTAGGCGGGCCAGCCGCTCACCGCGCCGGGCGCGACCTCGGACAGCGCGACCTCGCGGACGCCGGTGCTCTCCTGCGCCGACACCAGGCGCACGGTGTCGCCGTCGGTGCGGCGCACGGCGACGTAGGTGCGGGTGGGGGAGCGCGAACGGCAGGCAGAGGCCGCCGTTGTAGTCGGTGTGCTCGCCGATGAGGTTGACCCGGCCCGGCGCGGACCAGGTGCCGTCGGGCTCGGCGCCGAACCGGTCGGCGAACAGCGCGCGCACGCGCTCGGCCCCCGCGGCGGGCTCCCAGGCCCCGACCCACACCGGGGTGTCCTCGTGCTGCTGCTCCATGCGCGTCATCGCTCCTCGGGCTGGTGGTCGGTCGGGGTGAGCAGCGCGCAGCCGGCGTCGGCCAGCACCGCCCGGGCGGGTTCGGGGAGGCCGGCGTCGGTGACGACGACGTCCACCTCCTCCAGGGGCGCGATCCGGGCGAGCCCGACCACGCCCCACTTCGTGTGGTCCGCGAGCACCGTCACCGCGGCCGCGCACCGCAGCAGGGCGCGGTCGGTGGCGGCCTCGGCGAGGTTCGGGGTCATCAGACCCGACTCGTCGAGCCCGTGCACGCCGAGGAACAACCGGTCGACACGCAGCGTCGCGAGCGCGGTGTGTCGGCGACGGGACCGACGAGGGCGTCGGACGGGGTGCGGCTGCCGCCGGTGAGGATCACGTCGAGAGCGCCGCCCGCCGCGCCCGCCGCCTCGTGCAGCGTCCGGGCGACCGGCAGCGAGTTGGTGACCACGGTCAGCGGCCGCAGCGCGGGGTCGGCGGCGATCTGCTGCGCGAGCAGGTGCACGGTCGACCCGGCCGACAGCGCGACGGCCTGGCCGGGCTCGATGGTGCGGGCGGCGAGGGCGGCGATGTCCCGCTTCTCGGCGGTCGCCCAGGTGCTCTTCTCGGCGAAGCCGGGCTCGTCGGTCGGCCGGCCGGGCCCGCCGTCCGCGGCCACCGCCCCGCCGTGCACGCGGCGCACGAGGCCGGCGCGGTCGAGCTCGGTGATGTCGCGGCGGACGGTCATCTCGGAGACGTCGAGCTGCTCGACCAGGTCGGCGACCCGGACGGCCCCGTGGGCGCGCACCTCCGCGAGGATGCGGTCCTGACGCTGGCTGGCGAGCACCGCGACAGTATCCACCAGGACCGCACACGAACCAACATGCCCACGCGCGGCGCGGGGTGGCGGCGCACCGCGGGTCGGAGGGACGCCCGCGGTGCGCCGCCGGCTCAGGCGGCCGCGGCGGCCGGCGCGAGGGGGAACGCCCGCGCGTACGCCTCGGGACCGTGCCACCGCTCGACCCACGACTGGTGCGGCAGGAGGACCCAGAGCAGCGGGTACAGGAGCACCGGGGTCCCCGGCAGCACGACCAGCACGATCAGCGCGAGCCAGCGCATCGGCCAGTCGCCGATGCCCGCACGCCGCGCGAGTCCCGCGCACACCCCGCCGAGCACCCGGCCGTCCCGGGGCCGGACCAGGCCGTGCCGCCACATGAAGCCGTAGATCCCGTTCATCGTCGTCTCTCCTCCGGTCGGTTCTGATACCCAGAACACTCCCGGGGAGCGGGGGTGCGGCACATCGGGGGACGACCCCGGACCGCCCCTGAGATCGGCGCGGCCGGGGTCGGCCGGACGGGCGAGGCGGGCCGCCCTGCCGCGCCGGCCGCGGGTCGCCCGCTCGGACGAGCGGGGGTCCGTCCGCGGGGGGACGGCGCCGGGGCGCGCGACCACGGCCGTCGGACCGGGGGCGTGCGCGCGGCAGCGACCGGGGACGGATCCCGGTCGCGGACGGGACGCCCGGGAGCGCCCGGTGCGGTCAGCGGCCGACGGGCGTGAGGCCCAGCGACTTCCCCGCGAGGCCCCGCGACCGCGCCGTGAGCGCCGTCGCCACCCCGCGCAGCGCGACGGCGGCGGGGGAGTCCCGGTCCGTCAGCACGACCGGCGTGCCGCCGTCGCCCGCCTCGCGCAGCCGGATGTCGAGCGGGACCTGGCCGAGGACCGGGACCGTCGTGCCGGTCGACCGGGACAGCCCCTCGGCCACCCGCGCGCCGCCGCCGGACCCGAACAGCTCGAGCCGGGAGCCGTCCGGCTGCTCCAGCCACGCCATGTTCTCGACGACGCCGACGACGCCCTGCCGGGTCTGGGTGGCGATGGACCCGGCGCGCTCGGCGACCTCCGCCGCCGCGAGCTGCGGGGTCGTCACGACCACGAGCTCCGAGCCCGGCAGCAGCTGCGCGACCGAGATCGCGATGTCGCCGGTCCCGGGCGGCAGGTCGAGCAGCAGCACGTCGAGGTCGCCCCAGAACACGTCCGCGAGGAACTGCTGGAGCGCGCGGTGCAGCATCGGCCCGCGCCACACGACCGGCTGGCCCGGCGGGACGAACATGCCGATCGAGATGACCTTGACCTCGTGCGCGATCGGCGGGAGCAGCATCTCGTCGACCCGGGTCGGCGGCTGGGTGACGCCGAGCATCCGCGGGATCGAGAAGCCGTAGATGTCCGCGTCGACGACGCCGACCCGCAGCCCCTGCTGCGCCATCGCGACGGCGAGGTTGGCGGTGACCGACGACTTGCCGACGCCGCCCTTGCCGGACGCCACGGCGAACACCTTGGTCAGCGAGGTCGGCTTGCTGAACGGGATCACGGGCTCGGCGCCGCCGCGCAGCCGCTCGGTGAGGGCCGCGCGCTGCTCGGGGCTCATCACGCCGAGCGCCATCCGCACGTCCGCCACGCCCTCGACGGTCCGCACGGCCGCGGTGACGTCCTTCGTGATGGTGTCCCGCAGCGGGCACCCCGCGGTCGTCAGGTCGATGCCGACGGTGACGAGCGCGCCCGCCGCCGGGGTGGTGTCGACGTCGACCGACCGGACCATGCCGAGGTCGGTGATCGGCCGCCGGATCTCCGGGTCGAGCACCCGGGTGAGGGCCTCCCGCACGGCGGCGGCGACGGCCTCGGGGTCACGGGTGTCCAGCGCGGGCGACATGCCGTCCATCGTAGGTGCGCGCGCGGGGGCTCCGGCCGGGACCCCGGCGTCAGGCCTGCGGCTCAGCCCGTGGGCGTCCGCCCGCGGTCGTCCGCGACCGCCCGGCGGTCCCGGTCGCGGGCGCGGTCCGCGCGCCCGCGGTCGACCCGGTCGCGGACGGCGGCGTCGCGCGCCGTGTCCGCGGCGTCGTCCTCGGCCGCCTCGCGCTCCTCGACCAGCTCCTCGAGCAGGTTCCGCAGCTCGGACCGGACGAAGTCGCGCGTGGCGACCTCGGACAGGGCGATGCGCAGGGCCGCCATCTCCCGGGCGAGGAACTCGGTGTCCGCCAGGTTCCGCTCGGCGCGCTGCCGGTCCTGCTCGGCCTGCACCCGGTCGCGGTCGGTCTGGCGGTTCTGCGCGAGCAGGATCAGCGGCGCGGAGTACGACGCCTGCAGCGACAGCATGAGCGTGAGGGCGGTGAACCCGTTGGCGGCCTTGTCGAACCGCAGGTGCTCCGGGCCCCAGGAGTTCCAGACCAGCCAGGCCGCGCAGAACAGGCTCAGCCAGAGCAGGAACTTGGGCGTGCCCATGAACCGGGCGATGCCCTCGGAGACCTTGCCGAACGCGTCGTCCTCGAGCTTGGGCAGCAGGCTGCGGCGCGCGGTCTTCGGGGTGTCGAGACGGTCAGCCACGGCGGCCTCCCCTCGGGGTCGGGCGTGCCGCGGGGCGGGAGCCGCGGGCGCCGACGGCGGGCACCTCGCCCGTCGGGACGGGCTGCACCTCCTCGTCGGTCTCGCGCCAGTCCTCGGGCAGCAGGTGGTCGAGCACGTCGTCGACGCTGACGGCGCCGAGCAGCCGGCGGTCGTCGTCGACGACGGGGATCGCGAGCAGGTCGTAGGTCGCCAGCCGGCGGGTCACCGCGAGCAGCGGCGCGTCGGCGGGCACGGGGTCGATGTCGGTGTCGACCAGGGCGCCGATCGCCTCGTGCGGGGGCTCGCGCAGCAGGCGCTGGAGGTGGACGACGCCGATGAACCGGCCGGTCGGCGTCTCCAGCGGCGGGCGGACGACGAACACCATCGACGCCAGGGCGGGGGTGAGGTCCTTGCGGCGCACGTGGGCGAGCGCCGCGGCGATCGGCGTCTCGGGGCCCAGGACGACCGGCTCGGTCGTCATCAGGCCGCCCGCGGTGTTGTCCTCGTACGCGAGCAGCCGGCGGACGTCCCGCGCCTCCTCCGGCTCCATGAGGGCCAGCAGCTCGGCCTGCTGGTCGTCGGGGAGCTCGCCGAGCAGGTCGGCGGCGTCGTCGGGCTGCATCGCCTCGAGCACGTCGGCGGCGCGGGTGCGCTCGAGGTGGGACAGGATCGCGACCTGGTCGTCCTCGGGCAGCTCCTCGAGCACGTCGGCGAGGCGCTCGTCGTCCAGCGCCGCCGCCACCTCCATCCGCCGGGTCGAGCCCATGTCGTGCAGCACGTCGGCGAGGTCCGCGGGCTTCAGCTCGTCGTACTGCTGGAGCAGCAGCGCGGCGCCCTGCGCGTCGGCGGCGGTGCGGGCGAGCCCGGCGATCTCCTCGATGTCGAGCAGCTCGGGCACCCCGCGGCGGCGCAGCAGCCCGCCGCGCCCCGTGTGCTTGCGGACGAACACCTTGGCGACCAGCCAGTCGCCGTTGCGCTGGCGCTCGATCGCGACGTCCTCGACCGTCGCCGAGCCGGAGCCGTCGGCGAGCTGCACGGTGCGGTCGAACAGCTCGCCGACCACCAGCGTCTCGAACGGGCGCTGCTCGAACCGGCGCATGTTCACCAGGCCGGTCGAGATGACCTGGCCGGCGTCGATCGCGGTCACCCGGGTCAGCGGCACGAACACGCGGCGCTTGCCCGGCACCTCGACGACCAGGCCGACCGCGCGCGGGGCGCCCTTGGGGCGGAGCAGCACGACGACGTCGCGGACCCGCCCGACCTGGTCGCCGATGGGGTCGAAGACGTTGGTGCCGGCGAGGCGCGCGACGAAGACTCGGGTCCCGGTGCCGCTCACGGTGGTCAGCGTAGACGGCGCCCGGCGGTGCGGCGCGCCGCGACGCGGGTGGTCCCGGAGCCCGGGCGACCCTGGCCGGAGCCTGGACGCGGACCATGAAACCCCTGCGTATCGGCCGTGCCGCCTGGCGCCGCGACCCCCCGCGGGGCGAGGATGGAGGCATGTCGTTCACCGGCGGTGCCCGCATCCCCCAGACGCCCACGCTGCCCCAGGGCGAGACGGTCGCGTCCTACGGCACGTACCTCGAGGCGCAGAAGGCCGTCGACCACCTCTCGGACCACCAGTTCCCGGTCCAGATGGTGACGATCGTCGGCACCGACCTGCGCATGGTCGAGCGCGTCACCGGCCGGCTCACCTACGCCCGCGTCGCGATGGGCGGGTTCGGGTCGGGCGCGTGGTTCGGCGTGTTCATCGGCCTGCTGTTCCTGCTGTCCGGCGGCTCCTCCGGGATCCTGTTCGCGGCCGTGCTGTTCGGCGGCGCCGCGGGCCTGCTGCTCGCGGTGCTCGTGTACGCGACCAGCCGCGGGAAGCGGGACTTCACGTCGCAGAGCCAGATCGTCGCCGCGCAGTACGCGGTGCTGTGCCGGGCCGAGCGCGCGCACGAGGCGCGGCAGATGCTGCGCGAGGTCGGCGGCGTGCGGGTGGGCGCGGCGACGCCGGTGCCGCCGGCGCACCCGATGGGCGCGCGGCCCTCCGACCCGACCGCGGCGTACCCGCAGGCAGCGCCGGGGAAGCCCGCGCCGGGCCAGCCCCCGGTCGCCCCCGGCCAGCCGCTGGCCCAGCCGCGGTACGGCCAGCTCGCGCCGCAGCAGCCCCCGGCCGAGCCGCGCTACGGGCAGCTCGCGCCCCAGCCGCCGGCCGCGCCGCCGTCGGGTGCGCCCGAGACCCCGCCGGGCGCCGAGAAGCAGGACTGACGACCGACGGCCCGGTCCCCCCGCGCGGAGGGGACCGGGCCGTCGTGCTGCCGGGACCGTGGCGTCAGCGGGGGAGCAGCCCCGCCATCCACGCCTCGACGTCCTCCGGGGTGCGGGGGAGCGCGGCCGACAGGTTCTCGTTGCCGTCGGCCGTCACGAGCACGTCGTCCTCGATCCGCACGCCGATGCCGCGCAGCTCCTCCGGGACCCGGAGGTCGTCGACCTGGAAGTACAGGCCCGGCTCGATCGTGAACACCATGCCCGGCTCGATCACCGCGTCCAGGTACATCTCCCCGGCGGGCCTGCGCGCAGTCGTGCACGTCCAGCCCGAGGTGGTGGCTCGTGCCGTGCACCATCCAGCGGCGGTGCTGCTGGCCCTCGGGGCTGAGCGACTCCTCGACGGAGACGGGCAGCATGCCCCACGCGCCGAGCCGGTCGGCGATCACGTCCATCGCGGCGGCGTGCACGTCCCGGAACCGGTTGCCCGGCACGGCGACCGCGAACGCGGCGTCCGCGGCGTCGAGCACCGCCTGGTAGACCCGGCGCTGCGCGTCGGTGAACGTGCCGTCGACCGGGAGCGTCCGCGTCACGTCCGCGGTGTACAGCGAGTCGACCTCGACGCCCGCGTCGATCAGCACCAGCTCGCCCTCGCGGACCTGCCCGTCGTTGTCCGTCCAGTGCAGGGTGGTGGCGTGCGGGCCGGCGGCGGCGATCGTCTCGTAGCCGACGTAGTTGCCCTCGACGCGCGCCTGGGACAGGAACGTCCCCTCGATGACGCGCTCGCCGCGGCGGTGCGCCACGGCCTCGGGCAGCCGGCGGACGACCTCCGCGAAGCCCTCGGCGGTCGCGGCGACGGCGCTGCGCAGCTCGGCGACCTCGTGCTCGTCCTTGACCAGCCGCAGCTCCGACAGCGCCTCGACCAGCGCGGCGTCGCGCTCCCCGGCGTCCTCCGTCGCGCGGATCTCCTCGACGACGGCCTCGACCGCCTCGTCCACGCCCGGGACCAGCAGCACCCGGACGCCGTCGGCGCCCGCGTCCTTGGCCAGGGCGTCGCGCAGGTCGTCGCTGTGCGCGGTCGCGATGCCGGTGACCGTCGCCATGTCCTCGAGCGTCGGGCGCGGGCCGACCCAGAACTCGCCGTACCGGGCGTCGGAGAAGAACTCCTCGGTGTCCCGGCCCGCGAGCGGGCGCATGTACAGCACGGCGCGGTGCGTCGACCGGCCGCCGCCGGGCAGCTCGTCGCCCTCGCCGTCCGCGGCGGGGTGCAGCACCAGGACCGCGTCGGGCTCCTGCTCGGCGCCCAGGCCGGTGAGGTGGGCGAACGCGGAGTGCGGGCGGAACCGGTAGTCGGTGTCGTTCGACCGCACCTTGTAGGAGCCGGCCGGGACCACGAGGCGCTCGCCCGGGAACGCGGCGGCCAGGCGCGCGCGCCGCGCGGCGGTGAACGGGGCCGCCGGACCCGCGACCGCGGTGCTCGCCGGGCGCTCGGCCCAGCCGGAGGTCACCCAGTCGAGGAACGCGGCCGACTGGGGGCGCTGGCTGCGGTTCGAGCCGCGGTCGGCGAGCGTCTGCTCGCCCTCGGCGGGCTCGGACAGGGCGGGCGCGGGGGTCTCGGGCGTGGGGTCGGTGGCCATGCGCCCAGTCTGGCACCGCGGACGGGACCAGGGGGCGGGCGGCGCAGGTCACCGGTACCGGTGAGTAGCCTTGCGCGGTGCGCATCGACCTCCACACCCACTCGTCGGTCTCCGACGGCACCGAGACCCCGGGGGAGCTGGTCGCCTCGGCCGCCGCGGCCGGCCTCGACGTCGTCGCGCTGACCGACCACGACACGACGGCCGGCTGGGCCGAGGCGTCCGACGCCGCCCGCCGGGTCGGCGTCGCCCTCGTCCCCGGCACCGAGGTGTCCGCCCTGTCGCGCGGCGTCAGCGTGCACCTGCTGTCGTACCTGCAGGACCCGGCGCACCCGGCGCTCGCGGACGTGGTCGCGCAGACCCGGGACGCGCGGCTGCACCGGGGCCGGGCGATCGTCGAGCGGCTGTCGGAGGACCTGCCGATCACCTGGGACGACGTGCTCGCGCAGCAGTCGCCCGGCACCGTCGTCGGCCGGCCGCACATCGCGGACGCGCTGGTCGCGCTGGGTGTCGTGCCCGACCGGACGGCCGCGTTCGCGGACCTGCTGTCCGCGCGCGGCCGGTACTACGTGCCGTACTACGCGCCGGAGGCGGTCGAGGCCGTCGAGGCGGTCCTGGCGTCCGGCGGGGTGCCGGTGTTCGCGCACCCCGGCGCCGACGGCCGCGGCCGGGTGGTGCCGGACTCCGACATCGAGGAGCTGGCCGAGGCCGGGCTCGTGGGGCTCGAGGTGCACCACCGGGACCACACCCCCGAGCAGCGCGCGCGTCTGACGGCGCTCGCCGACCGGCTGGGGCTGCTGGTCACGGGTTCGAGCGACTACCACGGGACGGGGAAGGACAACGTGCTCGGCGAGAACACGACGGCGCCGGAGGTGCTCGCGGAGATCGAGCGCCGGGGCCGCACGGCGGTGGTGTGCGGATGAGCGCGGTGCTCGACTGGCGGCTGCTGTCCGAGGTCTTCATCACCCTGTTCGTCATCATGGACCCGCCCGGGACGGTGCCGATCTTCCTCGGCCTGACCGGCGCGATGACCCGGCAGCAGCGGAACCGCGCCGCCCGGCAGGCGATCTTCGTGGCCTTCGGCGTCGTGCTCGCGTTCGCGGTGTTCGGGCAGAGCCTGCTGTCGTACATGCACATCTCGCTGCCCGCGCTCCAGGCCTCCGGCGGGCTGCTGCTGCTGCTCGTCGCGATGGAGCTGCTGACCGGCAAGTCCGAGGAGCCGCAGCCGTCCGGGAACTCCAAGGTCAACGTGGCGCTGGTGCCGCTCGGGACGCCGCTGCTCGCGGGGCCGGGCGCGATCGTCGCGGTGATGGTGTTCGTGCAGCAGAGCGACGGGACGCTGGCCGACTGGGTGGCGATCGCGGTCGGCATCGTGCTGGTGCACGTGTGCCTCTGGCTCGCCATGCGGTTCGCGGGGTTCATCCACCGGCTGCTGGGTGACTCGGGCACCACGCTGGTGACGCGGATCGCCGGTCTGCTGCTGGCGGCGATCGCGGTCCAGCTGGTGGCGGACGCGGTGACGGCGTTCGTCAAGGCGGCGTAGCGCGCCCGCACTGTCGGGCTGCCGCGCTGCCCGGCGCCGCGCTGCCGCGCTGCCCGGCCGTCGAGCGGGTAACCGACACGTCGAACGAGTACGCGCCGACTACTCCCTCGACGCGTCGGTTGCTCGCTCGGTGCGGCGGACGCCGGCGCCGGGGTCGCCGTGCGGCGCTCGCGGGGCGAGGATCGGCGCGTGAGCACTCCCTCCCTCCGCGGGCGGCTCGGCGACGAGCTGTTCGCCCGCGTCGCCGGTCCGCGCGGCCCGCAGGTGCGCGACCGCATCCACCTGACCCCGGGGCCGCGCTGGTTCGGGCCGGACGACGCGATCCGGCGGGTGCACGGCGACGCGTCGATGTTCGTCGGCGGGCTGACCGCGCTGCTGCTGCAGTCCTGGCACCCGCTCGCGATGGCCGCCGTCGCGGCGCACTCCGGCTACCGCGGCGACCCGTGGGGCCGGCTGCAGCGCACCAGCACGTTCCTCGCGGTCACGACGTTCGGCACCGCGGAGCACGCGGCACAGGCGGTCGCGACCGTGCGGGCGATCCACGACCGGATCACCGGCGTCACCGAGGAGGGCGAGCCGTACGCCGCCTCGGACCCGCACCTGCTGCGCTGGGTGCACATCACCGAGGCGCACGCGTTCCTCACCGCGCACCAGCGGTACGGGGCGCGGCCGCTCGACGCCGCGGGCTGCGACGCCTACGTGGCGCAGTCGGCGCGGGTGGGGCGGGCGCTCGGCGCCGAGGACCTGCCCGAGACGGCCGCAGGGCTGCACGCGGCGCTCGACTCCTACCTCCCGGAGCTCCGCGGGACGCCGGCGGCGCGGGAGGCCGCGGAGTTCCTGCTCGCCGACCCGCCCCTGCCCGTGCCGGTCCGGCTGCCGTACGGGGTGCTCGCGGCGGCGGCCGTCGCCGGCTTGCCGCGGGCGGCGCGCGCCCCGCTGGGGCTGCCTGACGTGCCGTGGCTGGACGCGACCCTGGCGCCGGCGGGCGGGCACGCCATCACCCGGCTGATCCGCTGGGCCCTGGCGACCACCCCGGCTCCGCCGACGGCGGACACGCACCCGGCGTAGCCCGGTCGCGCGGGCCGGGGTCGCCGGTTGCGCCCGAGGTCGGCGTTTGCGCCACCCCTTCCGTGGACGGAACCGACGACCTCGGCGCACACGCGCCGGCCTCGCGGCACCCTCCGGAGACAGCGCGAGGGCGCCCCCGCCGGTGGCCGGGGCGCCCTCGTCGTGCTGCGGGAGGCTCAGGCCTCCGCGGGAGCGGCCGGGGCCGACTCGCCCTCGGCGCCCGGGCGGCCGCCGCGGGTGCGCCGGCGGTTGCGGCGCCGGCGCGGGGCGGCGCCCTCCTCACGGCCCTCGGCGGGGCCGGTGGTCGACTCGGCGGGGCCGGTCGAGCCCTCGACCGCGCCCGACGCGACGGGGGCGTCGCCCGAGCCGCCGCGGCGCCGGCTGCGCGAGCGACCGCCCTCGCCGCCCTCGGAACGCGCGCCCTCGGACCGCGAGCCCTCGGAGCGACCGCGGCCCTCGCCGCGCCCGCCCTCGCGAGAGCCGGAGCCGGCACCGCCGCGCCCGCCCGAGTCCCGCCCGCCGCGGCCGCCGTCGCGCGGGCCGGAGTCCCGGCCGGACGAGTGCCGCTTGCCGGTCTCGCCCAGGTCCTCGAGCACCTCGGCGTCGAGGCCCTCGCGGGTCCGCTTGGAGCGCGGCAGGCGCCCGGTGGTGCCCTCGGGGATGCCGAGGTCGGTGTACAGGTGCGGGGAGGAGGAGTAGGTCTCCTGCGGCTCCGGGAAGCCGAGCTCCAGCGCCTTGTCGATCAGGCCCCAGCGCGGGACGTCGTCCCAGTCGACGAACGTGACCGCGGTGCCCTTGTTGCCGGCACGGCCGGTGCGGCCGGTGCGGTGCAGGTAGGTCTTCTCGTCCTCGGGGCACTGGTAGTTGATGACGTGCGTGACGTCGTCGACGTCGATGCCGCGCGCGGCGACGTCGGTGGCGACGAGGACGTCGACCTTGCCGTTGCGGAACGCGCGCAGCGCCTGCTCGCGGGCGCCCTGGCCGAGGTCGCCGTGCAGCGCACCGGCGGCGAAGCCGCGCTCGACGAGCTCGTCGGCGACCTTCGCGGCGGTGCGCTTGGTGCGGGCGAACACGATGGTCAGGCCGCGGCCCTCGGACTGCAGGATGCGGGCGAGCACCTCGACCTTGTCGAGCGCGTGCGCGCGGTAGACGACCTGCTTGATGTTCTTGACCGTCTGGCCGGCGTCGTCCGGCTCGCTGGCGCGGATGTGCGTCGGCTGGGTCATGTAGCGGCGGGCCATCGCGACGACGGCGCCCGGCATGGTGGCCGAGAACAGCATCGTGTGCCGCGAGGCGGGGGTGCGGGCCAGCAGCTTCTCGACGTCGGGCAGGAAGCCGAGGTCCAGCATCTCGTCGGCCTCGTCGAGCACGACGCACTTGATGCGGGACAGGTCCAGGTGGCCCTGGTTCATCAGGTCGATCATGCGGCCCGGGGTGCCGACGACGACCTCGACGCCTCGCTGCAGCATCTCGATCTGCGGCTCGTAGGCGCGGCCGCCGTAGAGCAGCGCGATGCGGACGGAGCGACGCTTGGACGCGGTCTCCAGGTCACCGGCCACCTGCACCGCGAGCTCGCGGGTCGGGACGATGACGATCGCCTGCGGCTTGCCGGGCGCGGGCAGGGTGTCGAAGCCCTCCTCGCCGGGGGCGACGACGCGGTGCAGCAGCGGGACGCCGAAGCCGAGGGTCTTGCCGGTGCCGGTCTTGGCCTGGCCGATGATGTCGTGGCCGGACAGCGCCACGGGCAGGGTCATCGCCTGGATGGGGAACGGGGTGCTGATGCCGGCGTCGGCGAGCGCCTGGACGATCTCGGGGCGGACGTCGAAGTCCGCGAAGGTCACGTCGGCGGCCTGCACGGAGGCGGCCGTGGGGGTGTCGATGGTCTCCACGGCGACGTCCTCGGGCGCGAGGGCGTCGGTGGTGCTGGGTTCGGTCGAGGTCACGGACTGCTCTTCACTCGTGAAGGTGGCGTGCGGCGCGTCGCGCCCCGCGAGGGGGTCCGCGACGGGCATCGCCACAGGTGGTCCGGCAGCCGATCGTGCAAGTCAGCGAGAGCGGGCCGGGCGCCGGGGGCGCCGCGGTTCGCTCGGCGCACCGTGGTCGGGACGACCGGGCAACCGATGAACACGCCCGATGATACGCGCAGGGGCGCCCGGACCGCGGGGAGGCCGCGGGCGGCAGGCGTGCCGGGAGCCGGCCGGAGACCGCCCGGACCGCCCCGGGAACCGACCTCGCCCCCCGCCGCCCCCGCTCGATCCGGAGCGCGGCCGGTCGTCAGCCCGCGACGGCCGCCTCCGGGGAGCGCTCCTCGGAGGCCTCCCCGTCCGCCCCGTGCGCGGTCCCCGCCGCCAGCACGGCGGCCCGCAGCCGGCGCTGCTGCGTCGCCGCGACCAGCAGCGCCACCGCGGTCGTCGTCACCGTGACCGCGAACGCGGCGGTGTGCCCGGACGCGTCCGCGAGCCGCCCGGCGATGCTCGACCCGAGCGCGTAGCCGACGCCGGTCGCCGAGGCGAGGGCCGTCATCGCCGCGCCGGTGCGCCCCGCGGGGACGACCCGCTCGCCCAGCGAGAACACGCCGATCATGTACGGCGCGACGGCGAACCCGAGCACCGCGACGGCGGCGGTCAGCGCGGGCAGGGAGTCGACCAGCAGCAGCGGCCAGGACAGCGCGACGAGCGCGCACGCGGCGACGAGCACCCGGCGCTCCTGCCCGATCCGCGCCGGGATGAACGCGGTGCCGATGCCGGCGGCCGCGCTGCCGACGCCGAGCACGGCGTGGATCAGACCCGCGAGCCCGGGCTGGCCCGCCTGGGTCGCGAGCACGGTGGTGCCGGTCTGGGTGGCGCCGAACAGCACGCCGACCGCGGCCTGTGCCACGACGAGCACCGCGAACGCGGGGGTGAGCAGCCTGCCGGAGGGGCGGGTGTGCGGGCCGGTCGCGGTGCGCCGCGCGGTCGGGTGCAGGGCGAACGCGGTGCCGAACACCGCCAGCAGGCCGGCGGCCGTGACGAGCGCGCCGGCGGGGGACAGCCACACGGCCACGACCCCGACCAGGGCCGGGCCGATCGCGAACGACGCCTCGTCGACGGCGCCCTCGTAGGAGAACGCGGCGTCGACCAGGCGGCGCTGCTCGGGGCCGGTGCCGGCGGTGATCGGGCGCCAGCGGACGCGGGCGAGCGGGCCGACCTGCGGCAGCGCGAGCCCCGTGACGGCGGCGACCGCGACGAGCGCGGCACCGCCCGCGCCCTGGTGCGCGAGCAGGGTCAGCGCGCCGAGCGAGGTCGCGCCGGCGAGCGACTGCACGAGGACGACGGGGCGCTGGCCGAACCGGTCGGCGAGACCGCCGGCGACCGGCGCGCCGACCGCGTTCGCGACGGCGAGCGCGCCCGCGGCGAGGCCGCCGAGCCCGTAGGTGCCGGTGGCGGTCGAGACGAGCAGCAGGGTGCCGAGCTGGGCCATCGCCATCGGCAGGCGGCCGAGGAAGGCGACGAGGACGTAGGCCGGGCCGGCCAGGCGGAACAGACGCGCGTAGGCGTTCAGGGCGGACACGAGGGACCCTCCGGGTGCACGAGACGGGCGACGCGCCTCCCCGCCTCCAGGTCGCGTCCGGTGTCCCTCAGCTGGCCCCATCCTAGCCGCGTGCACCCGGACCGGGCGAGGCCCCCTGCGGGCACGGCGCTACCCTGGAGGGATGACCGAGGTCGCTCACGACGCCCAGCCGCAGGCCCAGCCGCCGGCGCAGCACGCCCCCGAGGCCGCCGACACCGTCGAGCTGCTCGGGCTGGTCGCCCACCTGCAGCACGTCGCGTTCAACCGGCTCGCCGAGGACGCCCGCGTCGCCCCCACCACCGCCCAGCAGCTCGAGCTCAGCCGGCTGGCCGCCGCCGCGGTCGACCGCCGGGACCGGGTGCTCGCCCGCGTCGTCGAGCTGGGCGGGGAGCCCGAGCGGTGCCTCGGCGCGTACGCGCGGCTGCTCGAGGACTTCGACTCGCGCACGCAGCCCAGCACCTGGTGGGAGCGGCTGCTCCGGTCCTACGTGGCCGACGGCGTGTCCGACGACTTCTGCCGGATCGCGGCGTCCGCCGTGGACGACCGGTCGCGCGCGCTCCTGCTCGAGGTGCTGGACGACGCGGCGCACGCGAACCTCGCCGTCGGCGAGCTCGAGGCCGCCGGGGCGCAGGACGAGGTGCTGGTGTCCCGGCTCGCGCTGTGGGGCCGCCGCCTGGTCGGCGAGGCGCTCGGCGTCGTCCAGCAGGCGATGTCGGCGCACCCCGCCCTGGGCCGGCTGGTGACCCGCCGCGAGGCGGAGGCCCGGGCCGCGGCCGAGGAGCCCGCCGCCGCGGCCGCCGCCCCCGCAGCGGAGGCGGCGGTCGCCGAGGCCGACGGCGCGGCCCCCGCGAAGCTGTTCGGCGAGCTCACGGCCGAGCACACCCGCCGCATGTCCCGGCTGGGCCTGACGGCCTGACGGCCTGACGGCCTGACGGCCGGGCGGCCTGACGGCCTGACGGCCGGGCGGCCTGACGGCCTGACGGCCTGACGGCCTGACGGCCTGACGGCCGGGCGCCCGCCGGAGACGACGACGCCCCGCACCGGATCACCGGTGCGGGGCGTCGCTGCGTCTGCGGGTGCCGCTCAGATCGCGCCGAAGCCGACGCGGCCCTTCGACTCCGTGCCGATCTCGACGTAGCCGATCGAGGCGGACGGCACGATGACGCGCCGGCCGCGGTTGTCGGTCAGCTCGAGCACCGGCTTGCCGTTCAGGGCCTCGGTGACGGCGGCGGTGACCTCGTCGGCCGTCTGGTCCGACTCGATCACCAGCTCGCGGGGCAGGTTCTGCACACCGATCGTGATGTCCACGCTTCGTCGTCTCCTCGTCCGTCGTGTCGCTGCCCGGTCATCCTAGGCCGGGCCGACGTCCCCGGGGTCGTCGAGCGGCCCGCGTTCGCCCTGGGTGGACACGTCGTGCGACCCGTCGGCAGGCTCGGCGTCGGACCCGGCGGCCCCGGGGACGAACCCGGCGACGCCGCCCCACGCCAGCCGCGCGACCAGCGTGGCGGTGTCGCGCGCGGAGCTGCCGTCCGGTGCCCGGAGCCGGCGGGTCGCGGCGGCCTGGGCCATCGCGGCGACCGACGGCGCGAGCAGGGCGGCGGTCTCGGCCGGCACGCCCGCGACCTCGCCGAGGACCGACTGCAGCCGGCGGGTGACGGCCTCGGTGGCCCGCTCGACCCGGGCGCGCACCTCCAGGTCGTGCCGGACGTCCGACTCGAACAGCAGGGCGGACGACTCCCCGGCGCCGTCGACGAAGTCCACGTACGCGCGCACCACGCCGGTGAGGATGGCGCGGGCGTCGTGCGGCCGGACCTCGCCCGGCGGGTGCATGGCCACGGCGGCGTCGACGGCGGACAGCAGCTCGTCCCCGCGGGCGTCGACGACGGTGAGGTAGAGGTCGAGCTTGGACGGGAAGTGCCGGTACAGCACCGGCTTGCTGACCTCGGCGCGGTCGGCGATGTCGTCCATCGACACGTGGTGGAAGCCCTCGGACGTGAACAGCTCCTGGGCGATCGCCAGGACCTGCGCGCGGCGGAGCGCGCGGGGCATGCGCGCCGGGCGTCCGCGGCCGGCGGGGGGCTGGTCCATCGGGCGATGATAGCCACGGCGGGCGGGCGCTCAGCGGGGTGTCCGTGGGTACGCACGCACCGGGTCGCCGCCCGCTCGAGGGGGGGCCGCCGGGCCCCGTGGACGGGCTCGGGACGCGCCCGGTCGGCGTGCCCCGGGTGTCGGTGGCGTGTGATGGGATCGGGGCCGTGACCCCGACCCCCGCCGGACCGCCCTCCGCGGCCGGGCTGCGCCTCGTGCGGCCCGCGCTCGCGGACGTGCCGGCGCCGGTCCGGCTCGGAGCGGACCAGCGGGCCGTGGTCGACCGGGTCGTGGCGGGCGCCGACCCCGCACTGCTGGTCGTCGGCGCGGCGGGCACGGGCAAGACCCTGCTCGCCGTCGAGGCGGTGGCGGCGGCGCTGGGGGCGGACGACGACGGGCTGTTCCCCTCGCCGGACCTGCCGTCGCCGGACGAGGTCCTGGTGCTCGCGTCCGGGCGCCGCGCGGCCGCCGAGCTGCGCGACCGGATCGGCGCGCGGGTCCGGCGCACGACGGGCCAGGCGATGGTGCGCACCCCGGCGGCGGCGGCGTTCGCGGTGCTGCGGGCGCGCGCCGCGCTCCTCGGGGACCCGGCGCCGACCCTCATCTCCGGGCCCGAGCAGGACCTCGCGCTCGCCGAGCTGCTCGCCGGCCACGCGGCGGGGGAGGGCGTGCCGCTGGCCTGGCCCGCCGGCGTTCCGGAGGAGGCGCTCACGCTGCGCGCGTTCCGCGGCGAGCTGCGCGACCTCGTCATGCGCGCGGCCGAGCGGGGCGTCGAGCCCGAGGACCTGGCGCTGCTCGGCGAGCGGCACGGCCGGCCCGAGTGGGTCGCGGCCGCGGGGCTCTACCAGGAGTACGTGGACGTGACCACGCTGCGGGCGGGCACGCCCGACGCCGGCGCGCGCTACGACCCGGCGGTCGTCGTCGAGGAGGCGGCCGAGGTGCTGCGCACCTGGGAGGACGAGCTGCCCGGGCCCCGCCCGCGGTGGCGGCTGGTGGTGGTCGACGACTACCAGGAGGCGACCGAGGCGACGGCGCGGCTGCTGCGCGTGCTGCAGGACAACGGCGCGCGGCTGCTGCTGCTCGCGGATCCGGACGCCGCGGTGCAGACGTTCCGCGGGGCGACGCCGGCGCTCGTCGGGCGGGCGGACGTGGCCGGGACGGGGCCGGGCGAGCTCGGTGCGGCGCGGCTGGTGCTCGACGGCGTGCGGCGGCACGGGCCGGTGCTGCGCGGCGTGGCGGCCCGGGTGGCCGAGCGGATCGCGGTGGTCGGCGGCGCGGCGCACCGGCGGGCACTGCCGGTGCCGGGGGCCGGGGCGCCCGCTGCCGGCGGGGTGCCGACGCAGGGCGGCGAGGTCGGGGGCGTGCCGACGCCGGCCGGCGAGCCGGGACGCGTGCCGACGCCGGACGGTGGGGCGGGAGGCACGCCGGTGCCCGGCGGCGCCGTCGCCGTCCCGCGCGACGTGCTCCGGGCCGCGGTGCTGCCCAGCCCCGCGCAGGAGGCCGCCTGGGTCGCCCACGCCCTGCGCCGCGCGCACCTGGAGGACGGCACCCCCTGGGCCGAGATGGCCGTGATCGCCCGGTCCGGCGGCCAGGTCACCGCCCTGCGCCGCGCGCTCGGCTCCGCGCAGGTGCCGGTCGCGGTCGTCGGCAGCGACGTGCCGCTCCGCGACGAGCCCGCGGTGCGCCCGCTGCTCGACTCCCTGCGCGTCGCGCTGGGCCCGGATGCCGGCGGCTCCGCCCTGGACGCCGAGCTCGCCGCGCGGCTGTGCTGCTCGCCGCTCGGCGGGATGGACGCGGTGGGCCTGCGGCGGCTCCGGCGCAGCCTCCGGGCGGAGGAGGTGGCGCTCGGCGGCGGCCGCGCGAGCGACGAGCTGCTGGTCGAGGTGCTGCTGAGCCCGGCAGCCGCGGCCGTGCTGCAGCCGGTGGTACGCCGGCCCGTCGCCCGGATCGCCACGGTGCTCGCGGCCGGCCGGGAGGCGGCCGCGGCGCCGGGGGCGGACGCGCAGGCCGTGCTCTGGGCGATCTGGGACGCGTCGGGCCTGGCCGAGCCGTGGCGGCGGTCGGCGCTCGCGGGCGGCCCGGGCGGGGCGCGCGCGGACCGGGACCTCGACGCCGTGCTGGCCCTGTTCCGCGCCGCCGAGACCTTCGTCGACCGGATGCCGCAGGCCCGCGCGGCCGCGTTCCTCGAGTGGGTCGAGGCCCAGGAGCTGCCGTCCGACACGATCGCCGCGCGCGCCCGCCGGGACGCCGTGTCCGTGCTGACGCCCGCCGGTGCGGCGGGGCGGGAGTGGGACGTCGTCGCGGTCGCGGGCGTGCAGGAGGGCGTCTGGCCCGACCTGCGGCTGCGCGACTCGCTGCTCGGGTCGCAGGCGCTGGTCGACGTGCTGGCCGGGCGCGGCGCGGGCCGGGCGGCCGGCGCGGACGCCGCCCCCGCGGACGCGCACGCCGCGGCCGAGGCCGGCGCCGCCGCCCGGGCCGCGGTGCTCGCCGACGAGCTGCGCTCCTTCCACGTCGCCGTGTCGCGCGCCCGGCGGGTGCTGCTCGTGACCGCGGTGTCCGACGAGGACGACCAGCCGTCGCCGTTCCTCGACCTCGTCGAGCCGAACGACGAGGACGACGACCCGCGCCGCACCGCCGCGCCCGCCCCGCTCGACCTGCGCGGCCTGGTGGCGCAGCTGCGCGGCCGGCTGGAGCAGTCCGCGCGCGCGGGCGCCCCCGAAGCGGAGGCCGCCGCCGTGCTCGCGCGCCTCGCCGACGAGGGCGTCCCGGGCGCCGACCCCGCGGAGTGGCACGGCCTCGCCGACCCGTCGAGCGACGCGCCGCTGTGGGCCGCGGGCGAGCGGGTGCCGGTGTCGCCGTCGCGCATCGAGACCGCCGGCACCTGCACGCTGCGCTGGGCGCTGGAGGCCGCGGGCGGCACGGCGCCGAGCAGCGCGCGGCAGTCGCTCGGCACGCTCGTGCACGCCCTCGCGCAGACCCACCCGCGGGGCGGCCGGGAGGCGCTGATGGCGGAGCTCGACCGGCGGTGGCCGGAGCTCGGGCTCGGGCACGGCTGGCCCGCGACGCTGGAGCGGCGGCGCGCGGAGGCGATGGTCGGGCGGCTCGCGGACTACCTGGAGAAGGCGGGCGAGCCGCTCGCGATCGAGGCGCGGTTCGAGCTCGAGCTCGACCGGGCGGTGGTGCGCGGGACGCTGGACCGGGTGGAGCGGGCCGAGCCGGGTCCGGCCGTGGACCCCGACGGCGAGGCCGACGGCGCGCCGGTGCCGGTCCGGGTCGTCGACCTGAAGACCGGTCGGACGGCGCCGTCGGCGCAGGAGGCCACGACCAACCCGCAGCTCGGCGCGTACCAGCTGGCCGTGGACGCCGGCGCGGTCGAGGGCCTGACGCCGGGGGCGGTCAGCGCGGGGGCGCAGCTGGTCTTCGTGTCGGACGTCAACAAGGCCAGGGCGGCGCTCCGCGAGCAGCCCGCGCTCGGCCCGGACGCCCCGGACGACCCGTCCTGGGCGCGGACCCACATCGAGGAGGTGGCGGAGCGGATGGCCGCCTCGTCGTTCGCCGCGACCGCGAACACCCTGTGCGACCGCTGCCCCGTGCGCCGGTCCTGCCCGCTGCGCGACGAGGGCGGGCAGGTGGTCGCGTGACCGCGCCCGCGCTCGCCGCCACGCTGTCCGCCCTGGACATCGCGCGGCTGCTGCGGCGCGACCCGCCGACCGACGAGCAGGTGGCGGTCATCGAGTCGCCGGTGAGCCCCGCGCTCGTCGTGGCGGGCGCGGGATCGGGCAAGACCGAGACCATGTCCGCGCGCGTCGTCTGGCTGCTCGCGAACGGGCTGGTCGCGCCGGAGGAGGTCCTCGGCCTCACGTTCACCCGCAAGGCCGCCGGCGAGCTCGCGGAGCGCGTCCGCCGCCGCCTGCGGCACCTCGCGCGCGCCGCTGCGGCCGAGGGCGTGCACCTGCCCGGGCTGTCCGTCGCCGAGGACGCGGCCGACGGCGGCGCGGCGCTCCTCACCGTCGCCCGGCCGAGCATCTCCACCTACAACGCGTACGCGGCGTCGCTGGTCGGGGACCACGGGCTGCGGATCGGCGTCGAGCCGTCCGCCCGGCTGCTCGGCGAGGCCGCGCAGTGGCAGCTGGCCAGCGAGGTCGTCGAGTCGTGGACCGCCGACCTCGACTCGTCCGCCGCCGTGTCGACCGTGGTCGAGGCGGTGCTCACCCTGTCGGGCGCGCTGGACGAGCACCTCATCGACGCCGACGAGGCACGCCGCCGCATCGAGGGGATCGTCGACGACATCGAGGCGACCCCGCCCGGCACCCCGCCGCGGCAGCCGTACGCCAAGGTGCGCGAGCTCGTGGCGTCGCTGCGCGAGCGGCAGCGGATGCTCGACCTCGTCGCGGCGTACCGGGAGCGCAAGCGCGCGGCGGACGCCCTCGACTTCGGAGACCAGGTGGCGATCGCCGCCCGGCTGGCCCGGGACGTGCCCGAGGTCGGCGCGGGGGAGCGGGCCCGGTTCCGGGTGGTGCTGCTCGACGAGTACCAGGACACGTCCTACGCGCAGCTGGTGCTGCTCTCGGAGCTGTTCGGCGGCGGGCACCCGGTCACGGCGGTCGGCGACCCGCACCAGTCGATCTACGGCTGGCGGGGCGCGAGCGCGGGCGGGCTCGAGCGGTTCCCGACCGACTTCCCGGACGTCGCCGACGACGGCGACCGGCGGCCGGCGGCCGTCTACGCGCTGTCGACCTCCTGGCGGAACGACGTCGCGGTGCTCGACGCCGCCAACCACGTCGCCGCTCCACTGCGCCGGCCGGAGAAGGCGCGCGTGGCGCTGCCGACGCTCGGCGCCCGGCCCGGCGCGGGAGCCGGCGAGGTGGTCGCGCACCTCGCGCCCACGCTGGAGGAGGAGGCGCAGGCCGTCGCCGAGTTCGTCGCCGCGCGCTGGCGGCCCGAGGGCGGACCGGGCGTCGACGGCGGCGTGCCCGCGCCCGGCGGCGCGCGGGTCACGGCGGCCGTGCTGTGCCGCAAGCGCGCGCAGTTCCCGGTGCTGCACCGGGCGCTGCGGGCGGCCGGGCTGCCGGTGGAGGTCGTCGGCCTCGGCGGGCTGCTCAACACGCCCGAGGTCGTCGACGTCGTGGCGCTCCTGCAGGCGGCGCACGACCCGTCGCGCGGGGACGCGCTCATGCGGCTGCTCACCGGGGCGCGGACGATGCTCGGCGCGGCGGACCTGCACGCGCTCGCGGACTGGTCGGCGCACCTGGCGCGGGGGCTCGACGCGCGGGCGGCGGCGGCCGTGGCGCGGGACCGGGCGGCGTCGGCGGCGGGGGCGGCGACGTCGGACGCCGCGGGTGCGGGCGCCGGGGGTGCGGACGGGGCCGGGAGCGGTGCGGGAGACCGGACGGACCCCGGGCGGGCGGGCGGCGCCCCCGGTGCCCTCGCGGGCGACGGCGTCGCGATCGACGGCGCCCCGTCGGCGGGGATCCCCGGCGACGGGGCCGCCGAGCCCGCCCCGGTCGTGGCCGACGTCGTGGACGAGCGCAGCATCGTCGACGCGGTCGACTCCCCGCCCCCGCCCGGCTGGCGGAGCCCGTCCGGGCGGGGCCTCACCCCGACGGGCCTGACCCGGGTCACGGCCGTCGGCGAGGTGCTGCGCGCCGTCCGGCAGCACACCTACCTGTCCCTCCCCGAGCTGGTCGCGCACGCCGAGCGGCTGTGGGGCCTCGACATCGAGGTCGCGTCCCGCGCGGGCGTCGCCCCGGGCCGGGCCCGCGCGCACCTCGACGCGTTCCGCGAGGTCGCGGTCCGGTACGCCGACGCGACCGACGACCCGACCCTCGGCGGGTTCCTCGCCTGGCTGGAGTCGGCCGACGCGCACGAGCACGGCCTCGACATGCCGGTCGCCGAGCCGGACCCCGACGCCGTCCAGCTCATCACGGTGCACGCGGCCAAGGGGCTGGAGTGGGACGCGGTCGCCGTGGCCGGCCTGGTCGACGGCGGGCTGCCCGCCACCCGCACCCAGGGCCCGAACGGCCCGACCGACTCCGCCTGGCTCACCGGTCTGGGCGAGCTGCCGTACCCGCTGCGCGGCGACCGGCACGACCTGCCCGACCTCGCCTACGCCGGCGCCGCCGACCCGAAGGACCTGGAGGAGCGGCGCAAGCAGTTCCTCCTGGACGCGGGCGACCACCAGGTCGCCGAGGAGCGGCGGCTCGCCTACGTGGCGTTCACCCGGGCGCGGGCCGCGCTGCTGCTGACCGGCGCGTGGTGGGGCGACGGGTCGCGGGTGCGACCGCCGTCGTTGTTCCTCACCGAGGTGGTCGACGCCGGGCTGGCGCGGGTCGCCGGCTGGGCCGACCTGCCCGACGAGGGCACGGAGAACCCGCGGACGCAGGAGGTGGCGGGCGCGGTGTGGCCCGCGGACCCGTTCGGCGGCGAGGCCGAGGGCGGCCCGGTGCGGCGAGCCGCGGTCGAGGCGGCCGCGGCGGCGGTGCGCGCGGCACGGGACGAGCGCGCGGCGGCCGGCGGGGGCGCGGCGGGCGGCGACGGCGCGGCGCGCCGGACGGCCTGGGACCGCACGGTCGACCTGCTGCTCGCCGAGCGCGCGCTGGAGTCCCGGCCGCGGCCGGAGGTCGAGCTGCCCGCGCACCTGTCCGCGTCCGCCGTGGTCCGGCTCGCCGCCGACAGCGGCGAGTTCGCCCGGGCGCTGCGCCGGCCGGTGCCGAACCGCCCGTCGCCGCAGGCCCGGCGCGGCACCCAGTTCCACGCGTGGGTCGAGGGGTTCTTCGGGTCGCCGGCGCTGGTCGACCTCGACGACCTGCCCGGCGCCGACGACGACTCCGTCCCGGTCGACGCCGACGAGGCCGCGCTGCGCGCCGCGTTCCTCGCGACCCCGTGGGCCGCGCTGGAGCCGGTCGCGGTCGAGGTCGACGTCGAGACGACCGTCGCCGGCTACGTGCTGCGCTCGCGGATCGACGCGGTGTTCCGCGACCCCGACCGCCCGGGCGACCGGGACGCGGTGGTCGTCGTCGACTGGAAGACCGGCGCCCCGCCCACCGACCCGGACGCCACCGCGGTGCGCGAGCTGCAGCTCGCGGTCTACCGGCTCGCGTGGTCCCGGTGGACGGGCACCCCGCTCGACCGGGTGAGCGCGGCCTTCTGCTACGTCGGCGCGGGCCGCACGGTCCGCCCGGCGCGGCTGCTGGGCGCGGACGAGATCGAGCGCCTGCTCCTCGCGGCCACGGACGGCCCGCGGGCCTGACGCGCCGCGCGGGGCGTGCCGCGGCCGGGCCGCGTGAGGTCGGCGGAAACAGGTGACGACCTCGCCCGCCCCGCGCCGGCCGAGGTCGTCGGTTCCGGCCGCCGGAGGGGTGGCGCAAGCGGCGACCTCGGGCGGAAGCGACGACCTCACATCTCACGCGCACGCGCACTGCGTCGCGCCGCCGCCAGAGCCGGCGTCAGAGCGGGGCCGCGCCCGGCTCCGCGACGTCGCGGGTCTGCTCGTCCAGCTCGTCGAGCATCTGGACCGCGTCCGCGACCACCTCGTCGTCGCCGGACCGCACCCCGTAGAGCAGCCAGCGCGCCAGCGCGAGCTCGCCCGCGAGCAGCGCGCGGTCGGCGAGGTGCGGGTCGGTGAGCTCGGTGCGGCGCAGCTGGTACGCCTCCATGATCGAGTCGACCGAGTCCTGCGGCGCGGCGACGAGCAGCCACGCGAGGTCGTCCGCGGGGTCGGCGACCTTGGCCTCGCCCCAGGACGTCACGCCGGTCACGGCGCCGTCGGCGACGAGCACGTGGTCGGCCGACAGGTCGCCGTGCACGACGACGGGCGCGAACTTCCACACCGCGACGTCCTCGAGCCGCTCCTCCCAGCGCCGCAGCAGCGTGGCGGGCACCCGGCCGGTGCGGGCGGCCTCGTCGACCTCCGCGAGCCGGCGCGCGCGGTACGCGGCCGCGTCGTAGACCGGCAGCCCGGCGTCCTCGACGAGCGCCACGGGCAGCTCGTGCAGCGCCGCGATCGAGCGGCCGAGCGAGGCGGCGATCCCGGGGCCGGGGGCGACGCGCTCGAGGTCGACCGGGCGGCCCGGCAGCTCGCGGTGCACGACCACGCGGCCGCCCTCCTCGAGCGGCGCGGCGCCCGCGACCCGCGGCACGTCGAACGGCAGCTTCCCGGCGTCGACGTGGTCCCCGAGCGCGCCGAGCAGCACCAGCTCGGCCTCGAGCGCGGCTCCCGCGGCGGCGTTCCGCGGCGCGCGCACCACCCAGTGCCGGCGCTGCCCGTCGGTCACCAGGGCGACGTCGTCGTCCCCCGCGGCCGCGGCGGCCCGCACCTCGCGGGCGTCGAAGCCCGGGACGGCGACGGTCGCGAGAGCGGCGAGAGCAAGGGGAGAACGCACCGTCCCAGGGTAGGACCCCGGCGCGCCCGGGGCCGGTCCGCGCGGCGCCGGGCGTGTCATCGCGCGGTCGCCCGGCGACGTGGCGCGGGTCGCACCGCCTCCGGTCGGCCGTCGACTGCGACCGGCGCGCGCGACGCGTACGGTGGCGACGTGTTCGCCTCCGACCTCCCTCTGTCGCGGACGGTCACGGACCGGGCCGCGGACCTCCGCGGTGACGAGGACCTGCTGCCCGCGCTGCTCGACGACGCCTCCACCCGCGTGCTGCTGGTCTCCGGCGGCCGGGTCGTGACCCGCCGCCGCGGCCGCCGCCTGGCCCTGGCGCTCTACACGCCGCAGGAGGCGGCGCTGCGCGCGCCGAGCTCGTCGCTGGCGGAGCGCTGGGCGTTCCTCGGCTACGACGACGCCGACCGCGTCCCCGGTGTCGCGCCCGGCGAGATCCGGCCCGAAGGCCCCGCCTACCTGGCGCACCACGTGCCCGAGGGCGGGACCGCGGCGCTGCCCGCGGGCGACGAGTGGACCGCGCTGCGCGAGGTCGGCGGCGAGCTGTCGGCGCGGGACGCCGGCCTCGCGACGGCCGCCGTCGCGCTCTACGAGTGGCACGTGCGGTATCCGCGGTGCCCGCGGTGCGGCGCCGAGACGCAGCCGGTGTCGAGCGGCTGGGTGCGCCGCTGCCCGGTCGACGGGTCGGACCACTACCCGCGGACGGACCCGGCGGTGATCATGGCGGTCGTCGACGACGACGACCGGCTGCTGCTCGCGAACTCGGCCGCGTGGCCGACGCACCGGTTCTCGACGCTCGCGGGCTTCGTCGAGCCGGGGGAGTCCGTCGAGCACGCGATCCGCCGGGAGGCGCGCGAGGAGACCGCCGTCGTGGTCGGCGAGGTCGAGTACCGGGGCAGCCAGCCGTGGCCGTTCCCCGCGTCGCTGATGCTGGGCTTCCGTGCCCGGGCGCTGTCGACCGAGATCACCGTCGACGGCGACGAGCTGCGCGCCGCGCGCTGGTTCGACCGGGAGACGCTGCGCGCCGAGGTGGAGTCCGGCTCGGTCGTGCTGCCCCCGGGCACCTCGATCGCCCGGGCGCTGATCGAGGACTGGTACGGCGGGGAGCTGCCCACCGACCCGCTGCGGGACGGCTGGAGCCGCGGTGCGGTGCCGCCGGCGGAGCAGGCCGCGTCGCCCGCGCCCGCCGCACCGGCCGAGGCGGTCCCGGTCGACGCGGAGCCCGCGCCCGCGGCGCAGCCCCCGGCCACCCGGCGCCAGGGCCGGCGCGCCGCGCCCGCCCCCGTGGACGAGGGCCCGCTCGGCACGCGCTGAGCGGTGCCGGGCGGGCCCTCGGGTCCGGGTGCTGCGCGACCGCAGCGGGGGGTCAGGCGCCGAGGCGCTCGCGGACCTGCACCAGCGACGGGTTCGTGGCCGCGGAGCCGTCCGGGAACAGCACGGTCGGCACGGTCTGGTTGCCCCCGTTCACCCGCTCGACGAACGCCGCGGCGTCCGGCAGCTGCTCGATGTCGACCTCGGTGTACGCGATGCCCGCGGAGTCGAGCTGCGTCTTCAGGCGGCGGCAGTAGCCGCACCAGGTCGTCGAGTACATCGTCACGGTGCCCTCGGCGGGCAGGTCCTGCGTGGTCGTCATCGTCTGCCTTCGCATGGTCGGTGTCGCGTCACCGGTCTGAACGCCCGGCGCCCGCAGGATCATCCCGGACGCGTCCGGGACCGCGCGCACGCGCCCCTGGGGACGGCGGTCCCGGCGTGTCGGCGGGAGGTGCGAGGATCGACGGCGATGCCTGCCGACGACCTCCTCGACGCCCTCGACCCGGACCAGCGGGAGGTCGCGCGCGCCCTCACCGGGCCGGTGTGCGTGCTGGCCGGGGCGGGGACCGGCAAGACCCGCGCCATCACGCACCGGATCGCCTACGGCGTGCGCACCGGCGTCTACGCCCCGACCAGCGTGCTCGCCGTGACGTTCACCGCCCGCGCGGCGGGGGAGATGCGCACCCGCCTGCGCGACCTCGGCGTCGCGGGCGTGCAGGCGCGCACGTTCCACTCGGCCGCGCTGCGCCAGCTCCGGTACTTCTGGCCGAAGGTCGTCGGCGGCCCCTCGCCGCAGGTGCTGGCCCAGAAGGCGCCGGTCGTCGCGGACGCCTGCCACCGGCTGGGCCTGTCCGTCGACCGGGTGTCGGTCCGCGACCTCGCGTCCGAGATCGAGTGGGCCAAGGTGTCCCGCATCACCGCCGAGGACTACGTCCGCGCCGCTGCGGCGGCCGACCGCCCGGCGCCGGCGGGCCACGACCACCACGTCGTCGCCCGGCTCATCACGGCGTACGAGGACGCCAAGGACGCGCGCGGCGTCATGGACATGGAGGACATCCTCTGGCTGCTGTCGGGGATGCTGGTCGAGAACCGCGCCGTGGCGGACGAGATCCGGCACCAGTACCGGCGGTTCGTCGTGGACGAGTACCAAGACATCTCCCCGCTGCAGAAGTTCCTGCTCGACCAGTGGCTCGGCGGGCGCGACGAGCTGTGCGTCGTCGGCGACCCGAGCCAGACCATCTACTCGTTCGCCGGCGCGACGCCGCACTACCTGACCCGGTTCACCGCCGAGCACCCCGAGGCGCAGGTCGTCCGGCTGGTGCGCGACTACCGGTCGACCCCGCAGGTCGTGGGCCTCGCGAACGAGGTGCTGCGCCGCGCCCCGAAGGACCGGGCGGCCCGCTGGGAGCCGCTCGAGCTCATCGCGCAGCGCCCGTCCGCCGGACCCGTGCGGTTCGCGGTCTACGACGACGACGAGGCGGAGGCCGCCGGGGTCGCCACCCGGATCGGCCGGCTGGTCGCGGCGGGCACGCGCCCCAGCGAGATCGCGGTGCTGTACCGGACCAACGCGCAGTCCGAGGCGTTCGAGCAGGCGCTCGCGCACCAGGGGATCGGCTACGTGCTGCGCGGCGGGGAGCGGTTCTTCCAGCGCAAGGAGGTCCGGGACGCGATCGTGCGGCTGCGCGGCGCCGCGGTGGCGGCCGAGGCCGACGTGCCGATGACCGAGACCGTGCGGGACGCGCTGCGGTCGGCGGGCTGGACGGACGAGCCGCCCGCGGCCCGCGGCGCCTCGCGCGAGCGCTGGGACACGCTGCACGCGCTGGTGACCCTCGCGGACGACCTGGCCGCGGCGGCGGAGCGCGCGGGCACCCGCGCGACGGTCCAGGACCTCATCGCCGACCTGGACGAGCGCGCCGCCGCCCAGCACGCGCCGACCGTCGAGGGCGTCACGCTCGCGTCGCTGCACGCCGCCAAGGGCCTCGAGTGGGACGCGGTGTTCCTCGCCGGACTCAGCGAGGGCCTGGTGCCGTGGGCGTCCGCCGACACCGCCGCCGACCTCGCGGAGGAGCGCCGGCTGCTCTACGTCGGCATCACCCGCGCCCGGCAGCACCTCGAGCTGTCGTACGGCCGGTCCCGCACCCCGGGCGGTCGTGCGACCCGGCGGCGGTCGCGGTTCCTCGACGGCCTGTGGCCGCAGGAGGGGCGCGCGCGGTTCGGCGACGGGCGGCCGCGCGCCGTCCCGCGCCTGACCGGGGAGGTCGACGCCGAGCTGCTGGCCGCCCTGCACGCCTGGCGGGCCGACCTCGCGCGGGCGACGGCGAAGCCCGCGTACACGGTCCTCGGCGACGCGACGCTGTCCGCCATCGCCGAGCTGCGGCCGGCGAGCGTCCCGGAGCTGGCGCGGGTCCAGGGGATCGGCCCGGCCAAGATCGACCGCTACGGGCCCGACCTGCTGGCCATCGTGGCCGGTCGCAGGCCCGCGACGGGCGAGGCGGCGGCGGCCGGCTGATCGGCCGATCGGGGGACCCGGGAGAACTCGTGGAAAAAACTCTCGGTAAATCGGTTGTGCCGCCCGCGAGGGCCCCTCTACGGTGAACGAGTCCTGCTGGAAGGCCGTGCTGCGCGAAGCGGCGGCGGCCCGATGACGAGAAGGAGGTGTGGTGCTGTGAAGAACAACTTCGACGAGTTCGGCGTCGGCGCGATCGCGCTGCCGTTCGTGGCACCCATCTCCGGCGAGATCCAGGGGACCGCTGTGTCCCCCGCCGCCCCGGGCACGGGCATCCGTGGCTTCGGCGGCACCGGTCTCCGGCTGCGTGCGCGCGATCTCTCGTCCCGCTCCGACTCCGCCCCAGGAGGACCGGTCATCTGAGTCGATGACCAGCCCGTCCAGGCCGTGGAGTCCACCGGATTCCGCGGCCTTCGTCTTCCCCGGCACCTGCAGGGGGGCGAGGCAGCTGCGGATCCACCGCCACCTCGCTCAACCCGCAAGTCATTCAGGAGGACATCGTGCGGCTCACGACGCTGCTCGACACGGTCAACCAGGGCGGATCCGGTCCCTGGCCGCCCGCCTCGACGCCCGCCGTCACCGATGTGCAGTTCGACGCCCTGGTCGCCGGCCTCATCCCGTGCCGGTCCAACGACCCGGAGCTCTGGTTCGCCGAGCGGACCGCCGAGGTCGAGCAGGCCAAGGCGCTCTGCCGCACCTGCCCGCTGCTCGAGGGCTGCCTCGCCGGCGCGGTCGAGCGTCAGGAGCCCTGGGGCGTGTGGGGCGGCGAGGTGTTCGTCGGCGGCCAGGTCGTCGCGGTCAAGCGCGGCCGCGGCCGGCCGCGCAAGGACGCCAGCCCGGCGGCCTGACCGCCCCGCGGGCCCGGCACCCGGTCCGAGCGACCGGGTGCCGGGCACGCGGCGCGTCCCGCGCACCCCGCGGCCGTCAGCCGGCCAGGGCCGCGCACCCGCACCCGGGGTGCGCGGCCCAGCGGCGCAGCCGCGGCGCCATGGACGGCACCGGGACCTCGTACTGCGCCCCCGCGGTCCGGGGCACGCCGCCGTCCAGGTGCGCGAGCACCTCCGCCGCGGCGAGCCCGCCGACCACCGCGGACAGGGCCGCCGGGGGCTCGGCCACGCCGTCGGCCGGCGCGGGGGCGACCAGCTGCGCGAGGACGGTCGGCCACGCCGGGTCTGCTTCCGCCCGGTGCAGGTCCAGGCAGCGCACGCAAGGCGGCGGCGCCCCGCCGGGCGGAGCCGGGCGGACGAACGGTCCCACCAGCGCATCGGCCTCCCGGGTCACCACGGGCAGGTGGGGCACGTCGGCACCGAGCAGCGCGAGCGCCGTCGCCGGGTCGGGCGCGTCGGCCGCCACGGTCACGACCACGTCGGGCGGGTCCGCCAGCAGCGCGGCGGGGCCCCGCCCCGTCCGCACGCGGGTCCGCGGCGCCAGCGCGCGCAGGGCGCAGGCGAGCGCAGCGGCCCGGTCGGGTCCGTCGCCCCCCGGCACCAGGTCCGCGGGACCGGTCGGCCGCGGGTCGTCGAGCAGCAGCGTGCCGACGCCCGCGAGGGCGAGCGTGGTCGCGACCGCCGCCCCGGCCCGGCCGAGGCCGGCGACCGCCACCGTCGAGGCCGCGCGCCGGCGCACGGAGTCGACGCCGTCGCCGTCGGCGCGCGCGAGGCCGTGGGCGAGGGCCTCGGGCCGCAGGTCGGGCCGGACCCGTCGCGCGCGCGACGCGCTCGGGCGGAGCAGTCCCGCGGCACCCAGCGCGTCGAGCGCCGGCGCGGGCAGCGCGTCGTCGACGCGGCGGTCGCCCGCGCGGAGCAGGCGCTCGGCCTGCTCGGGGGTCAACCCCGCGATGCGCACCGCCCACCGCGGGTCGAGGCCCACCTGGACCTCGTCGGTCGCGCGCCGCAGCACGCGGAGTCCCTGCCGGAGCTGCACGGCGCCCCACCCCCGTCCCGTCGAGAACCACCACCGTGGCACCCCGGGAGGGGGCGGACGCCGTCGTCCACAGGTCGGGTCCTGCTCAGGCCTTGCCGAGGATCCGGTTCAGCTTGGTGCTGCACACCGGGCAGGTGGCCTTGGCCATGCGGCGACCCGACTCGGAGACGACGACCTCACCCTCGGCCTGGCGCTTCTCCTTGCACTTCACGCAGTAGAACTCGCCGGCGTAGGTCTCGGCCATGTCTGTCTCCTCGCATCGGTTCGGCGGCGCCGCGTCCCGGCGCCCGGGCCAGTATCCACGCCGTGCGGCGGTCGCGGGAGGGTTCCACCCGCCCGTCGTGCGGCAGTTGCCCCAGATCAGGGCCCCGAACCGCTACGGTGCTGGACGTGCAGCCGTCGCGGGAGCACCCCCGGACGCCGGTCGACCCGGTGCGCTCGGCCGCGCCCGCGGCCTCGGCCGCCCGACCCGCCGCCGCCCGCGCGGTGGGCGCGCCGTCCGACGGCACGGCCCCGGGCGGCCCGGCCGACGGCGACCCGCGGCTCGGACCCGTCGAGGTGCGCCGCTCCCGCCGCCGGTCCCGCACCGTGACCGCGTACCGGGAGGGCGGCCGGACCATCGTCGCCATCCCCGCGCGGTTCACCCGGGCGCAGGAGCGCGAGTGGGTGCGCCGGATGCTCGACCGGCTCGCCACCCAGGAGCAGCGGCGCCGCCCGTCCGACGACCAGCTGGTGCGCCGCGCGGCCGAGCTGAGCCAGCGCTACCTGGGTGGCCGGGCCGTGCCGTCCAGCGTCCGGTGGTCCGGCAACCAGGGGCGGCGCTGGGGCTCGTGCAGCGTCGGGGAGGGCAGCATCCGGCTGTCCGACCGGCTGCGCGGGATGCCGCAGTGGGTCACGGACTACGTGCTGCTGCACGAGCTCACGCACCTGCTGCACGCCGGCCACGGCCCGGAGTTCTGGGCCGAGCTCGAGGCGTACCCGCGCACCGAGCGCGCGCGGGGGTTCCTCGAGGGCTACTCGTTCGCGGAGCGCGCGCCCGGGGAGGGCGACGACTCCGGGGAGGCACCCTCCGCGGAGGAGGACGTGGCCGACCCCGAGGCGGACTGACCGCCCCGGGGCCCGCACGGGCTCAGCGGGTGGGCTCGTCGCCGCCCGGCGCACCGCCCTCGGCGGCCCCGCCGTCGGCCGGGCCCTCGCCGAGGATCTCCGCCAGCGCCCGGTCCAGGTCCGCGTGCTCGCCCTCGGCCGCGGCGCGCCGCCCGGCGTACCCGGCGGGGTCGTCGAGGTCCTCGGCGGTCGGCAGCAGGTCGGGGTGGTCCCACACGGCGTCGCGCGCCTCCGGCCCCTGCTCGCGGGCGATGCGCGCCCACAGCGCGGCGGCGTCCCGTGACCGGCGGGGCCGCAGCTCCAGGCCGACCAGGGTCGCGAACGTCTGCTCGGCGGGCCCGCCGGCGGCCCGGCGCCGGCGGATCATCTCGCGCAGGGCGACGGCGTGCGGCAGGTGCGGGAGCGCCGCCGTGGCGACGACCTCGTCCACCCAGCCCTCGACCAGCGCGAGCGCGGTCTCCAGCCGGGCGAGCACGGCCTGCTGCTCGGGCGTGGTCTGCGGGGCGAACACCCCGGACGACAGCGCGCCCTGGAGGGCTGCCGGGTCCGTCGGGTCGATGGCCCGCACCGACTCCTCGAGGCTCTCGACGTCGATGGTGATGCCGCGGGCGTAGGCGTCGACGGCCGCGAGCAGATGGCCGCGCAGCCAGGTGACGTGGGTGAACAACCGGGCGTGCGCCGCCTCGCGGAGCGCGAGGAACAGCCGCACCTCCTCGAGCGGGATCTCCAGGCCGTCGGCGAACGCGGCGACGTTGCCCGGCACCAGCGCGGTCGCGGGCTCGGCCACCAGCGGCAGGCCCGCGTCGGTGAGCCCGAACACCTCGCGGGACAGCGAGCCGGCCGCCTGGCCGACCTGCATGCCGAACACGAGCGCGCCGAGCTGGCGCATCATCGCGGCGGGGTCGAGGCCGCCGGCGCCGAACCCCGCCGGGAGGTCCATGCCCTCGGGCAGCTGGTCGGCGAGGGTCGCGGCCAGGGCCGTCGACATCGACGTCGCCACCGGCTCGGTCAGCGTGCGCCAGGTCGGCAGGGTCTGCTCGACCCACTCGGACCGGGACAGGGCGCGGACGTGCCCGCCGGCGGGCGGGAGGTCGGTGGCCGCGTCCAGCCACAGCTCCGCGACGCCGAGCGCCTCGGTCGCCTGCCGCTGCTCGGCCGGGCTGAGGGTCGGGTCGCCGCCGCTGACCGCCTGCTGCCGGGCCATGTCGTGGGCGACGTCCCAGTTCACGGGGCCGTCGCCGCTGGACGACAGCATCCGCTGGACCTGGGCGATCACCTGGTTCATCAGCATCGGGTCGTCGGGCAGGCCGGACGCGCGGGCCATCTCCGCGGGGTCGAGGCCCTGCTCGCGCATCTGGCGCAGCGCCTCGTCCGCGCCCGGGCCGAACATCTGGCGCAGCATCTGCTCCCAGGCGGCGCCGTCGGAGGGCTCGCCGGGCTGGCGCGCGGTGGGGTCGTCGGTCATCTCGGTGCTCCCGGGCTCGTCGTGGTGCCACCGTAACCACACCCCCGCGCACCGGGACCCGGTCGTCACCTCCGGTTCGCTGAGGGCGCACGCGACCCTCACGGGTCCGTGCGGCATGATCGTCCGGTGCACGCCCAGCCCGGAAGCCCCTCGGACCCCGACGCGTCGGCCGCGGACCGGACCGACCCGCTCGACGGCGGGGCCGGCCGCCCGCCCCTCGGCGACGCCCCGGAGGGCGCGTCCGAGGACCTCCGGGAGCCCGCCCCGCCGGTGACCCGGCGCGCCGCGCTGCTGTCCGGCGGCGTCCTGCTCACGGCGGTGCTGCTCGTGGTGCTGCTGCTGATGCCGGTGCCGTACGCGGTGAACTCGCCGGGGCCGACGCTGGACACCCTCGGCGAGCACGACGGCCAGGCGCTCATCACGGTCGACGGCGCCGAGACCTACGACTCGACCGGGCAGCTGCGGCTCACCACCGTCTCCACCACCGGGGGCCCGGGCTACCCGTCCAGCGTGCTCGGCGTGCTGCAGGGCTGGCTGAGCCCGTCGCGGCGGGTGCTGCCGGTCGAGTCGGTGTTCCCGCAGGACGCGACGCAGGAGCAGCTCGACCAGCAGAACGAGGCGCAGATGGTGTCCTCGCAGGAGAACGCGACCGTCGCCGCGCTCGAGGAGCTGGGCTACACCGTCCCGGTCACGCTCACCGTGCACGACGCGGTCGAGGGCTCGGGCGCGGAGGGCGTGGTCGAGGAGGGCGACGTGCTCCTGTCCTACGACGGGACGGCCCTCACCTCCTACGGCCAGCTCATCGACCTCCTGGACGAGACCACCCCCGGGACCACGGTCACGCTCGGCGTGCAGCGCGCCGGCTCGGAGGTCGACCTCGACGTCGTCACGGGTGCCCGCGAGGACGGCTCCGGCAGCCAGCTCGGCGTGTACATCGACCCGACGTTCGACCCGCCGGTGGACGTGTCCATCCGGATCGACCAGATCGGCGGCTCCAGCGCGGGCACCATGTTCGCGCTCGGGATCATCGACAAGCTCACGCCCGAGGACGAGGCGAACGGCCAGGTCATCGCCGGCACCGGGACCATGGACCTCAACGGCGCCGTCGGTCCGATCGGCGGTATCCGGCAGAAGATGGCCGGCTCGCTCCGGGACGGCGCCGAGTGGTTCCTCGCGCCGGCGGACAACTGCGACGAGGTCGTCGGGCACGTCCCAGACGGGCTGACGGTGGTCAGGATCGCGACGCTGCACGAGGCGCGCGAGGCCGTCGAGGCGATCGGCGCGGGGGAGGCCGGCGACCTGCCGACCTGCACGGCGGCGGACGCGAGCTGAGCCCCGGGGGGACTCAGGCGAACGTCGCCCGCAGCCCCTCGACCAGCCCGGGCACGACGTCCTCGCCCTGGCCCACGGCGTCGTCCCGGTCCTCGGCCCGCTGCCGCACGGCGCACCACGACGGCCCGCCGCGCAGCACGCCGACGGCGAGCCGCACGTCCTGCCGCTGCGGGTGCGCGAGCAGCGCCGCCAGCGCGGCGTCGGGGTCCTCGGGCAGGCCCTCCTCGGCCTCCGGCGGCAGCACGACCCGCTCGACCGTGAGCGCGGCGCCGTCGACGCCCTCGGGCCAGGCGATGGCGCCGAGCAGGCCCTCCAGGTCGTCGCTCGCGGGCAGCCCCTCCTGCTCCACCGAGGTGAGGTGGTCGGGGTCGGCGGCCGCGGCGGCCAGCACGTCGGGCGGCAGCTGCGAGGCGAGCGCGGGCTCGGCGTCGAGGGCGGCCTGCGTCCGGACCAGGGCGAACACCCGCACGGGGCCGTCCCAGCCGCCCGTGGCGACGTGCCGCTCGATCTCGACGACCGCGGCCGCGAGGGCGCGCTGGGCGGGGGTGCTGGCGGGGGTGTCCGGGGTCTGCGTCACGGGCGCCATCCTCCCACCCGCGCGCCGCGGCGCGGTCGGCACCCGGCACGGGTGCGTGGGGCGCGGGCTGTGGGAACCTGGGGCCCACCTGGCGCGTTGTGCTGATCGTGCGCGTGCTGGAAGGTGCGTGCACGCGTGACCCGTACCCGACGACGAGGACCTCAAGGCCGTGACCTTCGCCAACCCGTCCGCCCGCCAGCCCCGGGGGCCACGACCGCCCCGGCCCCCGAGAGGCGCCGCCGGCCGTCGTCGGCCCAGCCCGCTCGCGATCACCGTCGTGGTGCTCGCCCTGGTCGTGGTGGCCGTGCTGCTGCTCGCCCAGTTCTGGACCGAGGTCCTGTGGTTCGACCAGCTGGGCTTCTCCCAGGTGCTCTGGACCCAGTGGCTCACCCGCGGGGCGCTGTTCCTCGCCGGCCTGCTCGTCATGGGCGGGGCCGTGTTCTCCAGCCTGGCGATCGGCTACCGCACCCGGCCGGTCTACGCGCCGTCCAACCAGGAGCAGGCCAGCCTCGACGCGTACCGCGAGGCCGTCGAGCCGCTGCGCCGCGTCGTGCTCGTCGCCGGTCCCGCGGTGCTCGGCCTGTTCGCCGGCATCGCCGCCTCCCAGCAGTGGAGCTCGATCCAGCTCTGGATGAACAGCACCGAGGTCGGTCGCGAGGACCCGCAGTGGGGCCTCGACCTGTCGTTCTACATGTTCCAGCTGCCGGGCATGCGGTTCATCGTCAGCTTCCTCATGGCCGTCACGGTGCTGGCCGGCATCGCCGCCGTCGCCACGCACTACCTGTACGGCGGGTTCCGGGTCGGCGGGTCCTCGAGCACCCCGCGCATGACGCGCGCCGCCCGGGTGCACCTCTCCGTGATCGCCGCCGTCCTCATGGTGCTGATCGCGGCCAACTACTTCCTCGACCGCTACTCGATCCTGACGCAGGAGGGCGACCGGTTCGCCGGCGCCTCGTACACCGACGTCAACGCGGTCATCCCCTCCAAGAGCATCCTGGCGGGCGTCGCGCTGCTCGTCGCCGTCATGTTCGTCGTCACCGCGGTGCGCGGCACCTGGCGGCTGCCGGCCATCGGCGTCGGCCTCATGATCGTGAGCGCGGTCGCCATCGGCGGGATCTACCCGGCGGTCGTCCAGCGGTTCCAGGTGAACCCGAACCAGCAGGACGCGGAGTCGGAGTTCATCCAGCGGAACATCGACGCCACGCTCGCGGCGTACGGCCTGGAGGACGTGGAGACCAGCGACTACAACGCCAGCGTCACCGCCGAGCCGGGCGCGTTGCGCGAGGACGCGGAGACCACCGCCTCCATCCGCCTGCTCGACCCGCAGGTCGTGTCGGACTCGTTCCGGCAGCTCGAGCAGATCCGCGGGTTCTACTCGTTCCCCGACACCCTGTCCGTCGACCGGTACGACGTGGCCGACGAGAGCCGCGACACGGTGATCGCGGTCCGCGAGCTCGACCTGGACGGCCTGGACGCCCAGCGCCGGAACTGGACGAACGACGCCACCGTGTACACCCACGGGTTCGGCGTCGTCGCCGCGTACGGCAACACCACCACGTCGAGCGGCGCGCCCGAGTTCTGGGAGGGCGGCATCCCGTCGTCCGGCGAGATGGGCGAGTACGAGCCGCGGATCTACTTCGGCCAGAGCTCGCCGAGCTACTCGATCGTCGGCGCGCCCGAGGGCTCCGAGTGGGAGCTCGACTACCCGGACGACGAGTCGGGCGGCGCGGTGAACACCTCGTTCCCGACCGACGAGATCTCGGCGGGCCCGGAGATCGGGACGTTCTGGAGCAAGCTGCTCTACTCGATCAAGTTCGGCTCCGAGCAGATCCTGTTCTCCGACCGCGTGACGGCCGAGTCGCAGATCCTCTACGACCGCGACCCGGTCGACCGCGTCCAGAAGGTCGCGCCGTACCTCACGCTCGACGGCCGGGTGTACCCCGCGGTCGTCGACGGCCGGGTCAAGTGGATCGTCGACGGCTACACGACGTCGAACCAGTACCCGTACGCCGCGGCGCAGTCCCTCGAGGACGCCACCGTCGACTCGCTCACCGAGACGTCGACCACCATCGCGGCCCTGCAGCCCGAGAAGGTCAACTACATCCGCAACTCGGTGAAGGCCACGGTCGACGCCTACGACGGCAGCGTCACGCTGTACGCCTGGGACTCCTCCGACCCGGTCCTGCAGGCCTGGAGCAACGTCTTCGACACCTCGCTGGAGCCGGTGTCCGAGATCAGCTCCGAGCTCATGAGCCACATCCGGTACCCCGAGGACCTGTTCAAGGTGCAGCGCACCCTGCTCGGCACCTACCACGTGACCGACCCGGGCCAGTTCTTCTCGGGCAACGACGCGTGGCGCACCCCGAACGACCCGACGGCCTCCGGGCAGAGCGTCGCGCAGCCGCCGTACTACCTGACGCTCGAGATGCCGACGCAGGACGCGGCCACGTTCTCGCTGATGTCCACGTACGTGCCCGCGGGCGGCAACGCCCGTGACGTGCTGACCGGGTACATCGCGGTGGACGCGGAGGCCGGGTCGACCGAGGGCGAACCCGCGGAGGGCTACGGCAAGATCCGGCTGCTGGAGCTGCCACGCGACTCCACGGTCCCGGGCCCGAACCAGATGAACAACAACTTCTCGTCCAACCCGGACGTGTCGAACGAGCTGAACATCCTGGCCCGCGGCGACTCCCAGGTCATCCGCGGCAACCTGCTCACGCTCCCCGTCGGCGGCGGCCTGCTCTACGTGCAGCCCGTGTACGTCCAGGCGGCGAGCGGTACCCAGTTCCCGCTGCTGCAGCGCGTGCTGGTGTCGTTCGGTGACCAGATCGGCTTCGCGAGCACGCTCGACGAGGCGCTGGACCAGGTGTTCGGCGGTGACGACGGCACGTCCGCGGGCGACGCCGGCAACGAGATCACGCCGCCCGACACGGGCGGGGACACCGGGGACGGCACCGGGACGGGCGACGGCACCGCCACGCCCGCGCCGACCCCGGCCCCGACGGGTGACACGGGCGCCGGCGCGGCCGACGCCCAGACCCGGCTGACGCAGGCGATCGACCGGGCCACCCAGGCGTACCAGGACGGGCAGGCCGCGCTCGCGGACGGCGACTTCGCCGCCTACGGCGAGGCGCAGTCGCGGCTGCAGGCCGCCCTGGAGGACGCCGCGGCGGCCGACGCGGAGCTGGGCGGCTCGGGCGGCTGAGCCCGGGGCGCACGCACGACGGCGGCGGGCCGGTTCCCCAGCGGGGGAGCCGGCCCGCCGCCGCGTCCGGGCCGAGCTCGCGCTCGCGCGTACGAGGTCGGCGGTTGCGCCCGAGGTCGGCGGTTGCGCCGGGGGTCGGGCGGCCGGAGCCGCCGACCTCGACGCGGCGGGCCGCGCGCCGCGGGCCCGGTGTGACCGAGGGCACGGGGGCTGGATTTGGACTGGCCGTCACCCTGGCGTAACGTAGTGATCACCGACGCGGGGTGGAGCAGCTCGGTAGCTCGCTGGGCTCATAACCCAGAGGTCGCAGGTTCAAATCCTGCCCCCGCTACAACGCAGACCTGCGAGCGCAGGTTTGGCCGAAGGCCCCCAGGGATCTCCCTGGGGGCCTTCGCCGTTTTCGCGCCGGTTCGACGCACCGTGGGCCGAGGATCTGGGGTCTGAGCCCGCGACTGCGGCCTGTGCAGCTGCACACCGGGTGCCTGGGCACGGTGGCGGTGCCCACCCGCTGCCACCGCTGACTTCACCTGCGGGTCAGCCGTGGGCCGGTCGCGCTTTGGCTGGTTACTGGGTGCGCATCGAGCGCGAGCCGTTGGATCTGATCGCCGTGCGCTGGCTCGGGGTTGAGGAGAGCCGGTCCGCGGGTGGTGTCGTCGCGCCTCTCGTCGGCGGGGCGGCCGCGCGTTCCGGAAGGCGTCCGTTGGCTCGGCTGTGCGGTTGTCGCACGGGCTGTGAGGCGACGGGTGTGCCGAGACAGAGGGGGAGGTCCGGCGCGTGCGGACATTGCGTGGTTCGACGTACGACCCACGGTCGCCCTGCGAACGCGGCCAGTCGGGCCGCCGCACGAAGGACCGACGCCATGTCGAGCACGACCATTCGTGGGCTGAACCGCGACGAGTGGCTCACCCGGGACGAGATCGCCGGGTTGATGGGTCGCACGGAGGACACCGTGCGCCGGCTGCAGCGGGACAACGCGCTGCGTACGCGCTCGGGTGAGAACGGCAAGGTACTGCTGCGGCTCGGGGACCTCATCGATCTTGGCAAAATCTCCGAGTCGGTCCTCGACCCGCAGGTCAGCGCGCGCGAGGTCGCTGACGCCGTCGCGGTGCGGCGGGAGCTGCAGGACGTGCGCGAGGAGCGGTGCGAGCTCGCCGGGCGTCTCGCCGGTTACGAGGAGCGGGTGTCCGAGCTGCTTGCGCACATCGCGACGCTCAACACCCTGGTCTCCGTCCTGAGGTCGCAGCAGGCGGCGGAGGTGCCGGCGTGAGTGCGTCGCTGCGCCTGGTGAAGAGCGCCGCGGGCGCTGTGTCCGAGACGTCGTCGACTTCGCCGTTGTTCGCGCTGGTCGCACTTGAGCCGGTTCGCGTGAGCGAGGAGGACGTCGACCTCGTCGCTTTGGCGAACGCCGGCGAGCAGGTGCTCGACCTGGACGCGGACGTCTCGCGGGCGACGGCGGCGCAGTTGGCCCTGGACTGGTTCATCGAGTACGAGGGGACGCACGCCCGCACGGACGGGGAACGAGCCGAGAGTCTGATCTCGTACACGCGCCGCTACGTGCTTCCCCACCTCATCGAGACCGCTCTCGCCGCTCCCGCCGACAGGCGCACGGTGGAGGACCTGACCTTCGCGCAGGCCCAGGCGCTTGCGCTGACGCTGGCGGGCAAGCGCGAGCTGCCGGCCGCGACCGTCGCAGGCGACGTCCTCAAGCGCGCGGCGGTCACGTGCGTCTGGCTCACGATGCAGGAGGCCGGCGAGGTCAGCCATGGTGGGCTGAAGGCAGTCAGCGACGCCTGCGCCGAGGGGAAAGTCGTGGCTCGAAAGCAGGGCCGTGGACCCATCCTCGTCCAGGCTGCTGAGCTGCGAGCAGCCGGGTTGCTCGTCGAGCCGGAGAAGCCCCACGGGATGAAGCGCGAGTCGGCGAAGAACGTCCTGTTCGTGCTGAAGCAGGCGATGCTCCGTGCGCACGACCACGGGGTGGCAATACGCGGCAACTACACGCGGCTGAACGCCCTCACGCCCGCCCGCAAGGACCTGGCTCGACAGCCACGCATCGACCCGGGGTACGTGCCGGTCCACGCCGCCCGTCTGGTCGCGGGGCACCTGAGCGTGGTCCACCAGCTGACTCTGTGGCTGCTGCGTCTGACGGGCATGCGGATCGGCGAGGCGTTCGGTCTGCTGGTCAAGGACTTCTTCCAGGTGAGTGACGGGTCGTGGGCGCTGCGCATCGAGAAGCAGGGCGGGGAGTGGAAGCTCGTGCGCGACGGCGACACCGGCCGGTTCGTCTACCAGCCGTACAAGGAGGGCACGAAGACTGAGCAGTCCATGCGCACCATCCGGGTGCCGAAGCTGCTCGCGAGTCTGCTGCACGAGGTGATCGAGGTGTTCCACACCCGGGACGGGGTGGTGCTCGCCGAGAACCGTCTGATCCCGGGCCTGGGGAAGGACCAGGCCTCCGGCATGTCGTCCTTCCGGTCGGCGCTCGACGGCGCGCAGGCGGCGGCGGGGCTTGTGAAGTCGGTGCCGCATGACATGCGTGGGTTCGTGATCACGGACCACCGCAACGCCGGGGTCGACGATCGGCTCGGGGAGTACTACGTCGGGCACGGCGAGCAGAAGCGGACTGTGCACGCCGGCTACGACGACGGTGTCCCAGTCGAGCTGCAGACCCCTGCGACCGACGCGATGGCTGACCTGCTGGCGGCCGCAGGCATCAGCGCGCTCATCGTGCCGACGGACAAGCGGGAGGGGTGGGGGAGGGACACGGTGCTCGGGCGCCAGCGTGAGGCGCTGCTGGCACGGATGGCCGCGCGCGGGTGGTTCGCTGCGTCGGAGGGCGTCGAAGCAGACGCGGTCCTACTGAGTACCCGCCAGGTCGCCGAGGCCGTCGGCAAGCACGAGGCCGAGGTCCGTCGGATGCTGCAGAGCGGTGCTATCCGCGGCGCGAAGGTGCTGGTGTCTGGGGCCCAGACGTGGCGGGTGGACGAGCGCGATCTGCGGGTGTACCTGGAGGCGAGGAGTGGCTCGTCGCTGCACGACGTCGCCGCGCGGATCGGGCTGAACTACCACCAGGCACGCGACCTGTGCCTGCGGCTCGGCGTGCTTTCGACGAGCAGGGAGAAGGGGACCACGATCCGGCTCGGCCCGGAAGCCGTGGCCAAGGTCGAGGTGGAGATGGATCGGGTGCGGGAAGCATCCCGGGATGTCGTCGATCTCCAGGCCGCCGCAGACCAGCTCGGACTTCCCGTGGGTCAGGTGGAGAAGCTCGTGCGTTCCGGAGATCTGGTGCTCGCAGACGACCCGCGGGGTACTCGGCGTCGGCATGTCACCGTGTCCTCGGTGGCCGAGCACTCCCGGCGCATGAAGCGGGTGCGTGGCGGCCGAGACGAGCGGTTCGTGCCGTTGCACGACGCGAGGCGGGCGCTCGGTCTGACCCGCTATCAGATGTCCGACCTGATCGGGCTCGGGTGGCTGACGGCCACGACGATCAACCGCCGTCAGCATGTCGGCATGACCTCGCTTCTCGAGTACGCCGGCAGCAGGGGTCTGTCCAACACCGTGGTGCGCGAACTCGGCCGAGCGGCGGTCGCGGCATGACGTGGCATGTGGCGTGAAGGCCGGCGGGATGCGCACGCCCAGACATCCCGCGAGCCGACGAGAGCACGCACGAACCCGGCGCAAGACGTGGGGACCTGCTCCGTCCCTCGATCGCCAGTGCCGATGTGCAGCCCCGACGCCGGATCGCCGACGACAGGCGTTGCCGTGGGCGACGCAGATGAGAGACGCCATCGAGATAACCGGAGCCGCCTCTGATCGATACGTTGTCTGCGTGATCGGTGATCTCATACCCAGCGACCTCGTACGCGCTCTGCGATACGTCGGGATGCTGAACGATGGCGGGTCGGGGGTCGCGGATGCGCACCTTGACGCTTGGCTCGCACTGACACCTCCTGGCGAGATCCCGATTCTCGGCGCGACGTCTTTGTCGAGCGGCATCGAGCGGCTCCTGATGCAGAGCCGTCAATACGGGGGGTACCTCCGCTCAGTAGGCTGGGCGGACGGCTCGTCCCTATGGCTGACCGAAGCCGGCCGAGCGATCGTCAGCGCCCACGAGCAGGCCGCGCCCGAGGCGCCTGATGCGCCGGAGGGTCTGGTCATCCTCTCCCCGGAGAACCCGCTCAACCTGGTCACGCTCACCGGTGCGGTCGCGGCTGCCAAAGCCGGGATGCTCGTCGACCCGTACTTCAAGGACGACCTGTTCCCGTGGCTGATGGACGCGACATCCATCGACCGGGTGCTGCTATGTCGCGCAGCATCGGACCGGACGGTGCTCGAGCTGATCGTGGGCGCGGCTGAAGCCCAAGGACGTGCTCTTGAGGTTCGGTGCCTGCCCCCCAGGGCACAGCACGACCGGTACCTCATGGCCGAGGACGGAGCGGTGTCGACGATCGGCGCGTCCCTGAACGGGCTGCACAAGCACTTCACGACGATCGCGCCTGTGCCTGAGCCGGGGGCCGACGCTGTGCGGACGTTCCTGGACGCTCAGTGGGAGGCAGCCGAGGTCGTTCAGGCGAAGAGCACCCTCGCCGCGGAGATCGGTGATCCGGACGACTGACGGCGTCGCGCGTCGGTGACGCAAGCGGACGGGGCATACGACTGTGCGAGCTCTCGAGGGTCAGGTCCTTGCGCGTGCCCGCGACGTTGAGGGCAGGCTCCTCGCAGCGAGTCGGCCGTCGTGGCGAGTGCAGGCGCTGATGCCGGGTCCGGCCTCGCTGTGGCGCTGTTCAAGGGATTCTCGACGCATGAGCCGAGTGCAGTTCCAGGATCTGCTCGCCGAGCCGGTACGAAACGGCGTCTACAAGCCAAAGGAGTTTCACGGCTCCGGGGTGCGGCTCGTTAACATGAAGGAGTTGTTCGCATTCGACACCCTCTCGGACCAACCCGACTCCCGCATCGAACTGACGCCGACCGAGTGGAAGAAGTCGGAGCTTCGCGACGGCGACCTCCTGTTTGCCCGACGCTCCTTCGTCCTGGCAGGAGCAGGAAAGTGCTCGATCGTCGTTGATCCGCCTGAAGCGCTGACATTCGAGTCTTCGATGATTCGTGCGCGTCCCAATCCCGAGCGGGCGGACTCTCGATTCCTCTTCTACTACTTCAAATCGCCGCAGGGTCGAGCTCGCATGGCCTCGATCGCGGCTCGCACGGCTGTGTCGGGCATCACTGGGGGCAACCTCTCCGCGTTGGAGATCGAGGTCCCTGCCGTCGACACACAACGGCGGATCGCGAAGGTGCTCAAGCACTTCGACGACCTGATCGAGAACAACCGGCGCCGGGTTGAGGTGCTGGAGGAGGTGGCGCGGGCGATCTACCGCGAGTGGTTCGTGAAGTTCCGCTACCCCGGCCGCGGCGACGTGCCCCTGGTCGACTCCGCCATCGGCCCGATCCCTGAGGGGTGGGAGTGGGGCAACGTTGACGACCTTGTGCGCATCGTCAAGGACACAGTTGATCCGTCTACCCTCGATCCGGGTATAGCCGCAGTGGGACTGGAGCACATCCCCAGAGGGCAGATCACCCTCGATGCCTGGGGTAGAGCGGGGGACCAGGGCAGCCGCAAGGCAGTGTTCACGAAGGGCGACGTGCTGTTCGGGAAGATCAGGCCCTACTTCCACAAAGTCAGCGTCGCGCCGATAGATGGCATCAGCTCGACCGACGCGATCGTCATCCGACCGCTGGAACCACACTGGGGCCAAGTCGTCATGCTGACGTCAAGCGTTGAGTTCGTCGCTCACGCCACCCAAACCTCCAACGGGACGAAGATGCCGCGTGCCGACTGGAAGGTGCTCGGTCAGTGGCCGGTCGCCGTTCCCCCGGAGAGACTGTCCGCGGCTTTCACTAGGATGGCGCGAGACCAACTCGGGCTGGCCGAGACGCTGATGTTTGAGAATCGTCGGTTGACCGCGCTCCGCGACCTCTTGCTGCCGAAGCTGGTGACCGGGCAGATCGACGTGTCGGCGCTCAACCTCGGGACGCTGGTTGAGGGTGCGGTGGCGTGATGGTGCCGACGGGGGCGGAGTACCTGTACGTGGAGAAGCCGAGCATGGAGTTGCTGGAACAGCTCGGCTGGGCGCCGGTTGACGCGTTCCACGAGGTCCTCGGGCCGGAAGGAACGGTCGGTCGTGACTCGCAGCACGACGTCGTGCTCACTCACCGGCTGCGGTTCGCGATGCGCAAGCTCAACCCCGAGCACGTCCCTGACGCGGCGATCAACGAGGCTATCGAGGCCCTGACGAAGGACCGTACGGTCATGGACCGGGTGCGTGCCAACCGAGAGGTGCACGAACTCCTCCGTGACGGTTACCGGGCCGAGTGGACGGACGACCGCGGCGAGCAACAGATCGAGACGCTCAGGTTCCTGGACTTTGGTCTCCCGACGAACAACGACCTGCTGGCTGTGCAGCAGATGTGGGTCAAGGGCAACCTGCACAGCCGGCGCCTCGATGTCGCGCTTTTCGTCAACGGCATCCCGTTGGTGGTGATGGAATTCAAGGAACCCAACGAGTCGGTCAAGTCGGCGTACGACAACAACCTGACCGACTACCGCGACACCATTCCGAAGCTGTTCATCCCGAACTGCTTCGTGCTGCTGTCCAACGGCAGTCAGGCCAAGGTCGGGTCCACCTACGCGCCGTGGGAGTTCTTCAACGACTGGTTGGTCATCGACGCCCATGGCGCCCGCGGGGCGGTCGCGCTGGAAACGGCGCTACGAGGCACCTGCGACCCCGCGGTCCTGCTGGACCTGCTCGAGAACTTCATGGCGTACATGGAACGCCCCGGCGGCCTGATCAAGGTCATGGCGCGCTCCCACCAGTACCTCGGCGTCAACGCAGCCATCGACAACCTCCACCGCGCGCGCGCCGAGCAGGACACGCGACTCGGCGTCTTCTGGCACACGCAAGGCTCGGGCAAGTCGCTGTCGATGCTGTGGTTCACCCAGAAGGTGCTGCGCCAGGTGCCAGGCAAGTGGACCTTCGTCATGGTCACCGACCGCACCGAGCTCGACACTCAGCTCCACGGCGAGTTCGCGGACGCCGGTGCGATCTCGCCCGAGGCCCGGGTGCATGCCCAGTCCGTCGCGCACCTGCGCGAGCTGCTGGCCGCCGACCACCGGTACGTGTTCACACTCATCCAGAAGTTCCAGCCCTCCAAGGCGCTGGGGGAGCGGCAGATGCCGGTGCTGTCGAATCGCTCCGACGTCATCGTCATCACCGATGAGGCGCACCGCAGCCAGTACGACACACTCGCCCTCAACATGCGCACTGCGCTGCCGCACGCCTCGATGATGGGCTTCACCGGCACCCCGCTGATCGCCGGCGAGGAACAGGCCACCCGCGAGCAGTTCGGCGACTACGTCAGCGTCTACAACTTCCGCGACGCCATCGAGGACGGCGCGACGGTCCCGCTCTACTACGAGAACCGCATCCCCGAACTCCAACTGGTCAACGAGAACTTCTCCGACGAACTCAATGCCCTCCTCGAGGAGGCCGAGCTCGACGAAGACGCCGAGGGCCAGCTGGCACGCGCCTTCGGCACCCAGTACACGTTGCTGACCCGTCCCGAGCGCCTGAAGACCATCGCCAAGGACCTTGTCGCTCACTTCGTCGGCCGCGGATTCAGCGGCAAGGCGATGTACGTCGGGCTCGACAAGGCCGCCGCTGTACGGATGTACAACCTGGTCCGGGAGGCGTGGGCCGAACATCTGGACGAGTTGAGGGCTGAGCACGATGCGCTTCCCGAGCTGGAGCGCCCCTGGCTGGCGTCGCGAATCGAGCTGATGGAGACCACCGACATGGCGGTGGTGGTCTCGCAGAGCCAGAACGAGCTCAAGATGCTCGACGACCTCGGTCTCGACATCCGCCCGCACCGCGAGCGGATGAACCGGGAGGACCTCGCCGAGAAGTTCAAGGACCCGGACGACCCGCTGCGGCTGGTGTTCGTCTGCGCGATGTGGATGACCGGCTTCGACGCTCCCAGCGTCTCGACCGTGTACCTCGACCGACCGATGCGCAACCACACCCTGATGCAGACGATCGCCCGCGCCAACCGTGTCTTCCCGGAGAAGGACAACGGTCTCATCGTCGACTACGTCGGCGTCTTCAGGAACCTGGAGAAGGCCCTGGCGATCTACGGGGCCGCCAACGCCGGCGAGTCGCCCATCGAGATCATCGACGCCCTCGCGGGCGAGCTGGATGCGGCCGTGGCAGCGGTGTTCGACTTCTGCTCGGGCGTTGGAGTGGACCTCGCGGCGATGCGCGACGCCGAAGGGTTCGACCACGTGGCCAAGCGCGACGCCGCCGTCGAGGCGCTACTCGTGGACGAGGAGACGCGCACCGACTTCCAGCAGAAGGCCCGTCAGGCCCGCAAGCTCTTCAAGGCCCTGCTGCCCGATCCGAGAGCCGCTGCCCAGCAGGGCAACGTCGCCGCGATCCGGGTGATCGCCGAACGCGTCGCGGAGGTCACGCGCCCGCCCGAGGCCGACATCGGAGCCGTCGCCGATGCGGTCGACGCCTTGCTCGACCGGTCGGTGGGTGCCGAGGAGTACGTCATCCGGGCAGCGGCCGAGGGGACGAAGCCGGACCCCCTGATTGATCTGTCGCAGATCGACTTCGAGGGCCTGGCCGCCAGGTTCGCAGGCCGCGAGCGAGCAGAGACCGATCGGCTGGCGCAGTTGCTCCGTCAGCAGGCGATCGGCGCGGCGGTGCGCAACCCGACCCGGTACGAGTTGGTCGAGCGGATCGAGCAGCTCATTGACGACTACAACGCCGGCAGCGTGAACATTGACGAATACCTCCGCCGCCTGGTCGAACTGTCCCAAACCCTGACGAAGGAAGAGGAGCGTTGCGCACGGGAGGGACTAACCGAGGAAGAGCTCGCGATCTTCGACCTCTTGACTCAGCCCGAACCGGTGCTGACTGACGACGAGCGCGAGACGGTGAAGGCCAGCGCCAAGAAGTTGCTGGAGCGTCTCCACGACAAGCTCGTCCAGGACTGGCGTCGCAAGGTCGACGTCAAGAACGACGTCGACAGCACGATTCGGCGCATCCTGGACCAGGGCTTGCCCGAGACGCCGTACACCGTCGAGATCTTCACGTCGAAGGTGCAGCTCGTCATGGATCACGTGCTCACCGCCTACGGCGACAACGGCGAGAGCGCGTACGACGGACGAGTGGACGTCCAGTTCTCGCAGGGTCCGCCAGTTGAGCTCGCCGGACCCATTGACGTGAACCGGATCGCCGACGATGTGGTGGCGCGCATCCACTCTGACCCCGTGTTCGCTCGCCACGTGGCCCAGCAGCTCGTGTCGAGTGGCGACGTTTAGCCACTGCAGGAGCGCGTGGTCGGGCGGGCCGGGTCGGTCTCTGGACCGCCCCGGGCGGGTCAGTTCGAGGAGCCGCTCCACGGTCGGCCGGAGCGGTGCTTCACGCTCCGGGAGTCAGGCGGCTCGCTCCTGACGGTGCCTATGGGGCGCAGTTCGCGCCCGAAATGGGTGGGTGCTGAATCCGTGGTGAGACGGGTGCGGACCGTCACGCGGCTTCGTAGAAAGTGGGCGCTGACCTGCTGCTCCGCAATCCTTGAAGACCCCGCTGGTCGATCGCCGACCACATGCGCTCCGAGCGGGTCGTCGACGCGGTACAGATGGCGATCTGGCGGCGCCACCCCGCACCCGGGGCGATCGTCCACGCGGACCGCGGCAGCCAGTACACGTCGTGGATCTTCGGGCACCGGCTGCGCCAAGCCGGGCTGCTCGGGTCGATGGGCCGGGTCGCCTCGAGCGTGGACAACACCATGATGGAGAGCTTTTGTCGAGCATGCAGCGTGAGCTGCTCGACCGCCGCCGTCCGCCTATGCCACACCGAAGACTCCGCCTGAGCCGCCGTCAGACAGGCTCGGGCGCGTGCTCGTCGGTGTCGGTGTCGGCGGGTGCCGGGCGTGGCTCGGCCCAACGGAACTGTCGTCCGGGGATGGGCCAAGGCAAGTCGGCGAGGGTGACGCCCGCGCCCAGATCGACGCGTCCCTGGTCGACGGGGGAGGTCTCGGTGAGTTCCCGGTCTGGATTGATGAAGTCGTCGCCGAAGTCGGGGTGGAGTTCTCGAGTGCGGGGCGTCCAGCGAGTGGGTAGGGCGGCGAGCGTTGCGTCGGCGGGGTGGTGGTAGGCGTGGCGTCGTGCGGTTTGGAGCGTCAGAGCGTTGATCTCCCGCGCGAGGTGTGTCGTGCCGGGGCCGAGGACGTCGCGCTGCGGGTGTGCGCTCGGGACGATGACGAGACTGCGCCGGCGGGACAGCGGCAGGACGAATCCGCCTGCGTTGGCGATGCCGACCCCCTGCCAGCTGGGGTGGTCTTCGGCGGCAACCAAAGAGACCGGGTGGTCGGCGGTTAGGAGCGTCCTCCGATCGAAGACCTGCAGCGCCCATCGGTGGTTGGACAGGCGTTCGCGGGTCGTCTCGAGCAGGTCGACGATGAGGCGCAGGTGGTCGCGGGCGTCGGGTCGGATGCGGGTGCCACCGGGTTGGGTGAGGTCGTCCCACTCGGCGTCCACGCGGGCGGGCGAGCAGGGAGTGTTCTCGGCTCGTTCGATGTGCTGGCGCAGGGCGCGCTTGCCGGCCGAGCCGACCAGGAGCTGGTACATGAGCGACTGGATCTCGGTCGTGGCGTCACGCAAGGCGTGGCCGCGCAGGTGCTGCAGGGCGATCCAGGTGGCCATGGCTTCTCGCTCACGGGGCGCGAGGGGCCATGCGAGGTCGATGGCATGGCGTAGGGCGATGGCGGCGGGGTCTTCGATCTCGGCGAATCGTCTTTCGAAGAAGTCGTCGAGGTGGCCTTCGTCCTCGACGGAGTAGAAGTCCTTGACGACGGTGGCGTCGTTGACGGAGATCGGGTGCGACTTGCCGGTCTCCAGGACGAGGCGTGTGAGGGTCTTCTCCTCGGCGGCGAAGCCCTTGAGGTAGAACTTGGAGACGGTGTGCTGGCGGCGCACCGTTCTTCGGTTCGCGTTCACGAGAAGACCCTAGACGCCGGCCGTTCGGGGGCGTTTGAGCGGTCCTGAGATCAGGGGCGTTCGAAGAAGTCGGCGGGGCTGATGTCCAGCGTCATAGCGAGCCGTCGGATCGTGACCAGGGTGGGGTTGCGTCGTCCGCGTTCGACTCCGGCGATGTAGGTCCGGTCCAGCCCGGAGGCGGAGGCTAGCTGTTCCTGCGTGAGGGCGGACTCGGTGCGCAGCTGTTGGAGGCGCGACCCGAAGTCGCGCTGCCATGCCGGCTGTTGCTCGGGGTTGTGCACGACGCGACGGTACAGGCGGCCCGCCCTCCGTCGGGAGCAGCGGTTCGCATCCGGTGCGTGCGTTGCGGTGCCTTCTGCGTCTCGATCCCCGGAGCCGGCTCACTGTTGGTTGCACTCGTCTCGGGCGCCGTCGGCTCCGCGCTGGTGAAGTCTTCCGCATCGTCTCGGCGTTGAGCTCGCACCGCCAGACGGCGGAGACGGTTCCTCAGGCTCGTGGAGAAAAGTGCTTCCGGCGACGCGCTGGAGCACGAACCGCAGTGCCTGGCGGTTGCTGAGGGCGTCGAGCTAGCCCGGGGCATCGACGGTGAGCCACGACCGCGGGGCCTGGCTCATGCGTACCGGCACCGCGATCGTGCTTCGTCCCGCGAGGTCGTGTCTCCTCGTCGTTCTTGATCGACGGGCATGGCGGATGGGCTTAGGCCCTTCGTCCGGCGTCCCGTACTGGTCGGTTCCACGCGGTTCGAGCGTCTTTGCGTGCGTCTGAGCTGCCGCGGAATGCGTATGCGGGGTGCACGGTGACTGGTCCGGTGTTGCTGGCGGCGGTGCGGTGGATGTACCCCGCCTGCTCGAGGGAGTGAAGGGCGCCGGACCAGGCGGCCCGGCTCATGTCGATGTACGCAGCGGCGGCGCGCGGCGACCCGAGTGCCGGGGTGGTGCTGCCGGTGTCGATGAGCGCGATGAGGCGTAGGAGTACGCGGATGCGGCTCCCGGCGAGGTCGTCGGCAATGAGTTGGCGCAGGCTGGGGGTGAACACCTTGACCCATCGGTTGGGCGGCGGCGCGATGTGCGAGGCCCGGAGCGTGTCCCTGTGCTCGCTGCTGTCGCCCCGGTAGACCAGGGTCGGGTCGAGCCGGAGGCTCGTGGTGCCGTGCAGGGAGTCCTTGGTCAGGACGTGGCTGGTGCGGAGCTCGGTGGTAGCGGCGCTGACGGTGTCTGGGTGCCGTCCGAGCTCGGCGGCGGTCGTGGCGCTGATCCAGGGGCTGACGGTGGCCGAGTTCGGCTTGATCCTGGTCATGAGGTGCAGGAGGAGCTCGAGCGCTGCGGGCGACAGGACGCCGGTGCGTGCGAGCTCGGTGAGCCGGTGCGGGTAGACCCGCACCCAGGAGTGGTCGGCGAGCAGCCCGTCGGTGCGGACGGGTGCGGTCGGGGGAAGCTGTCGGGGGCGGTGCTGCACGATGCGTCTCCAGAGCGGACCCGCACGGTGCGGGTCGTGGAGTCGGCACCGTTCCGGTGGTGGGTGGTCGGCGCAGTCGACGCACGGCTGTGCGTGTCTTCGTTCGGCCGGGTGCGGCCGGTCGCGCGTGACCGCGCTCGCGTCTCGATCGCAGCCGTGACCTGCGGCATAACGTGTCCGGGCGGATCGCTGCTCTTTTATCTGACTTCTTGGGGTCTGGGCGAAGCTGTGAACGCGGGGGCTGGGTGCGGGGTGCGTCGGGGGAAAAGCGCGCATCCGGGGGAGTCATGTGGGGCGTGAGCCGAGTTGCGGCAGCCGGTTGGTCTGGAGCAAGAAGCTCCTTGGGGATGGCGCGGGTTCGTCAGGCGGCGGTGGGATCAGCGTGGTGATCGAGGTAGTTCTGGACGGCGGTGGTCGCGGTGAGGCTGGCGGGAAAGAACAGGCACCGGCCGGCGTGCCGGGTCGTCAGCACTCGCGGTGGGCCGGGGTGGCCGTGCGTCTCACGGATGGTCAGGTCGCGGCGGACCGTGGCCTGCGGCGACGTCCCGCTGTAGGTGAGACCCCCGAGCGCACGGACGCCGTGGATGATCTCGTCGGCCGTCAGTGCTCGCTGAGAGGCCAGCACGACGCGGATGGCGGTCTCGCGCAGCGAGTGGGCGGGGGATGGCTGCCGGTTGGCGCGCCCGCTGAACGCGTGTTGCTGCAGGTGGGTGCCGAGATCGTGACCGTATCTGGCCCAGTGTGCGCCTCGGTCCCCGAGCGCCTGGGTGGCGGTCGTCGCGGCGGAGACGGTGTTGAGCAGGTCGATCTCGGGGTTGAGCATCCGGATCACGGAGCACTCGATCACTCGCAGGACGTCGGGATCGGGGTGCGGACTGTCGAGGGTGACCAGGGCGATCGTCTTGATGTCGAGTGCGCTGATGGATCGGACCCAGCGGGTGAGGGAGGCCCAGGCGCGTCCACTGGTGTGGTGCTCGCTGATGCCGACGTAGCCGGCGATCCGATCGGTGCGATCGGGGTGGGTACTGGTGCCGGCGAGCAGGTACAGGTGGCCGTTGAGCGCGGCTCGCCAGGTCTCCTGCTTGGTGAGGGGCGCGTGGACGTCCGCGATCCGGATCGTGGCGTGGGGGATGTGGATCGGCGATCGCCAGGTCAGTGCGTGGGTCATGAGCACTTTGGTAGTCGGTGCTCGGGACACCGGACGTGATCGCGGGGCGCCAGCGTTCCGCTGACGTGGCCAGCGATCGGCCGCGGGGATCGCGGATCAGGGATCGCTGGTGGTCGTGTCGGGTCGCACGGTGTCAGGTGGTGGACCAGCGGGCGGCGGTGTCGGCTGCGAGTTGGATCGCGATCGTGTTGTCGAGGTTGCGGTCGTAGATCCACTCGCGGGGCGATCGGTTGGCGAGTTCGGCTGCTGGCTGGCAGAACCAGGTGGCGATCGTCCAGCCGTCGACGGGTGCGCGGCGGAGGTGTCGGAGGGCGGCGCTGATCGGGGGGTGGACGTCGCTCCAGTCGAACTGGAAGGCGGGGTAGAGGGCCCAGTCGTCGTTGGTGCGGACCTGGAGGAGGTCTCCGCGGGTGACCATGGCGTGGACGTGGTGGCGGTCGTGGCTGTCGAGGATCGCCAGGACGTCGTCGATGGTCCACAGCGGACCGATGAGCGGGTCGGTGATCGTGGGCGTGGGGCGGGGGCGGTCGGGAAGGCGTGGTGTGCCGGTCATGCGGGTCCGCCCTGCAGTGCTCGGGGGAACTGGGTGCGGGTGGTGGCAGCCTCGTGCGGGGGCAGGAGCTCGATGGACTCGACGATGCGCTGCCAGCGCCACTCGTGGTCGGGCCAGGTCGGTCCGGGGTCGAACGTGTACCGGGGGCGTTCGCCGACGCGGATGGTGCCGTGGTCGAGGTGTCGGGTGCTCAGGTTGTAGGAGGAGACGCTGAGCAGGGTCGACCACTCGTTGTCGAAGGGGAACCGGCCGGAGCCGGCGCCGCACGCGCGCACGACGAGGTGCTCGCTGCCGAGGTCGAGGTAGTACTTGGTGGTTCCTGCGGAGGAGATCCGGTACATGCCGGAGGCCTGGGTGATGGTGAGCGTCAGGAGTGCGGGGGCCGTGCCGCCGCGGTTGTCGTCGGGCGTGTCGTCCATGGGGTTCCGTTCTCGTACGTGCCGCCTCCGTGCCTGCCGAGGGCTTCGCGAGAGCTGGGCAGTTAGCATGGGCGCGCTGGTGTGACTTATCAGGATCATGCAGCAGGTCAGCTCTTCTTGACTAGCGAGTGATGGCGACCAGTCCGAAGGAAGGGGAGTTCGTGCGACGGACCGTGGAGTCAGTGACCTCGTTGAAGGCGGAGCTCTTCTTCGGGGATCGAGGTGTGGGCGCCCTCCCCGTCGACGGAGACCTCACGCTCACCGTGGACGGCGACGCGCCGTGGAGGGGGAAGCTGTCTTCGAACGCTCTGGAGGCAGCTGGGTGTGTGCGGGCGGACCGCGGTCCCGCGGGTCGGCCGACCCGTGACGAGGTGCGCGCATGTGTCCAGGCCGCGATCGATGTGGACGCCGAGTTCCTCGGCCTGGCGGTGGACTGGCGGTCAGCCCGGTTCGCCGTGGTTTCGCAGGGCCACGTCATCCAGGTGGAAGCCGCCGTGAGCCGGGAGCCTCGAGGGACGTCGCGCGCCGTGGGACGGGCGACCGTGCACGCTGAGCTCACGGACGGCAGGCCGGAGCGGTTCGAGTTCGTCCTGTCCGATGCCGCGGGGATCGAGCGCGATCGGAAGGTGGTTGATGTGGACGTGTCCTGGGGGCCAGGCGTCGACCGGCTCGCGGCGGCTGGTCTCAGGGTGCTGGACGTTGAGCTAGCGCTGTGGGGCTTGCCCGCGCGCACCTTCTGGAGTCTCAGTTTCGGCGAGGGGCCGGCGTGGGAGGGAGGGTTGGCGCACTCGGGTGAGGTGAGCGTGTGGACGACCGTGCCGCAGTGGGGAGGGGCTTCTGGCGTCTGAGCGGCCTCCGCCCAAGGACGGCGTCTCGACCGGCTGCCCTGTCGACGTCGTCCCTCGCCCTTGTCCGCTGGCGCGCACTATCGTCGCGATGATGCCGCGACGTGTGGTCCGGTCGTCCGGAACCGACGGCGAGGGCGGCGAGGCGACCGTCACCAACGAGGACGGGGATCTGCTGAAGGAGGGTTTCGTGCCGATGGAGTTCCGGCCAGTGCGTCTGCCCCGACGCGCTCTCACTGCGGCGCAGGCCGAGAAGTTCGCGGCGCTCCGCGAGGAGATCGAGACGGAGCTGGCTTCACGCGCCGCTGCACGTGCCCGGCTCCGTGGTCAGGGCCGAGACGCGGAGCGGCGGCGCTGGAAGATCCGGTAGCGCCGCGGTACGCGTTCGACGGCGGCGACCCAGCCGAGCCCGGAGCCGACGGCGATGCCGATCTCGCGAGGATCCCTGCCCGGCTCCGAACACGGCCGGCTCGCTCGCGGCCGCCATCGTGTCGCCGCGACATCCAGCGAGCTCCGGACGCACCAGGATGACGCCACTCCGCCCTGTGATGCCCGCCCCCTACCGGCCTGACCTGCATGATCGCTGACCTGCGAGAAGTGGTTCGTCCGCATCGAACGGTCCTGCTCGATCTCGACGGCCCGGTTTCCCGTAGCTCATTGCGCAGCGTCGACGACCCGGCACCGTGCCTCCGTCAGCACGAGACGGAGGGTTGCAGTGAGCAGCAGGTCGCGGTACCAGGGCAGTCGGCACATGGAGCTGGAGCGGTGGCTGCGGCGCCGCTGCGAGGAGGAGTTCACTCGCTCCGGCAGGTTGATCTCAGCCGTCCGCGCCATGCGGACCTCGTCCACGTCCGTCGACGACTGGCTCGCCTCGGCGGCCACGTCGTTCGCGGCCGCGGACCGGCGGGATCCCGATGTCGCGAGTGCGATCGACCTCGGTTTCGACGTGGTGCGTCGCGACAGCACCGGCGAGGCGCGTCGCCGGGAGCTCGGCGACGCCGTGTTCGTCATCCGCCAGTACCACGCTCCTGGCGGGTCCAAGCGCGCACAGATCGGCGTACTCCTCCACGTGGGGCGCACCTTCTTCGTGTACCTGCTCTCCAGTGCTCGGGCCTCCAACCTCGAGGCCGAGACCAAGGACCGCGCAGGTAACGCCTCGACCGAGGTCATCTCGTCGGTGGTGCGAGCCATGGCGGCGTTCGGGAGTCGAAACGACGACGACTACCGACCCCACCTGTACGCGCGCGAGCACGAGCGGATCGTGCGCGACGTCCGCCATGGCGAGAACCTGAAGGAGACGCTCACGCGGTGCCGGGCGATCGCGCACATCCCGCAGACGTACGACATGACCCGGTCGCGCGATGCTGGGATGTTCCAGTTCGGTTCGATGATGGCGTCGAACAACGCGAGCGCCGTGATCGTGGGCATGAACCGGGCCGAGGTCGTGATGCAGGCGCACGGCCGGTTCTACGAGGACATCAAGCTGGCCCCGTTCACCCACGGACCTGCGGTCGTGCGGGAACGCGACCGCCGCAACGGCATGCCGGTCGAGACGGTCGACAAGCACAGGCTCTCTGTGACCGACGACGTTGAGGCCGCCCGCCGGACGCTGCGGCTCCTGGTGGATCGCATCCTCGCAGGAGAGGCCACCGGCTCGAGCGACTGGCATGCGGTCGGTGAGCTGATGGCGGAGCGGGGCCTGGAGTCGCGCCTGCCCACGAACCGGAAGCGGGGGCTGCTCCTGCAGGACACGGACCCGTCCGGCTGGGCGGAGGCCGCCCGGTCGCTGTTCGCGGAGCGTTGGATCGAGGGCTGGCGCAGCGGACGCTTCACCAAGCGCGTGAAGCAGAAGGTCGATCTTGAGCTCGACGGGCTGGACCTCGAGCTCGAGCGGGCGGAGGACGGCAAGCGGGTTGTCGTATGCAGCATCGACATGCCGCTCCCTGAGGGCGGGTGGGGGGTGTCGGATGAGGAGTGGGACCGGGTCCTGGCGCTGCGCTACCCGAAGGGCCGCAAGCCTCGGCAGCTCAGCGGGCACGTGCTGCCGTTCGCCGGCCTCGACCCCTGGCAGGACGAGCGCGGGACGTGGAAGGTCATGCCGGCCGGCAGCATCTACAAGGTCTACGTCGGTCCCGAGCGGGCGGGCGCCGCGTGGAAGAAGTGGTGCGGGGATGCGCAGCGCGTGGCGACCATCCGGCCGCGGGAATGGCACCGGAGCTTGGCCGCGGCAGCCGAGGACGCCCTGTCGACCGTAGGAGACGTGATCCTCCCGCTGTGGGACGAGCCCGGGCGCCGCGGGTCTTCTCGTGCGCGGACGGCGATTGAGGCCGATCGCCGCCGCCTGGAGCGGCAGATCAAGGACGCGGACATGCGGGTCGACGGAGCGGTGGAGACGTACAACGAGCTGCGGGGGATGGCAATGAGAGATCAGTCCGCTCCCGCCGAGCAGCGTGCAGAGCGGGCCAAGCGAGCATGGGACCGAGCCGAGTGGGTGCTCGCGGGGCTGAGAGCAGAGCTCGCAGCGCTGGAGGTCGGCGGTCGCGAGGCCGAACCCGAGCCCGAGGAGGCGTGGGCGTCGACCGCGACCGTGGAGTTCGTCGTGGCCGCGCTCTCGACCAGCCCGGGGTCGGCGCCTGCATGGCTGCAGCGTGCGTGCGCGTCGCTGTTCCGTGATCTGCGTGTGGCGCCGGCGACGAGCCAGCGGTCCGGGCGGCGGGAGCTGGAGTGGAGCTGCATGCTGGTGCTGCCGGTGCGGACCGATGACGGCGCCGCCCGTGAGGTCGCGATGCCGCTGTCGGGACGCATCTTCGACCGGGCCAACGCGAGCAGCGCGTCACCCGAGCGAGCGGCCACCGGCTCGGAGGTCTGGGCGTGGCACTTCTTCTACCGGGGTGCCTCGATGGCGGAGATCGGGGTGCTCAGTGGTGGCATCGACGGGAGCGGGAAGAAGAACTCCTACCTGTACAAGGGCCTGAGCGCTTGGCTCGGGGAGAAGGTGACCGAGTCCACCTACGTCAACGCGCTGCTGGACTGCCCGGTGGCGGAGACCCGCAGAGCCGTGTGGTGGGCGGTCACGGGGGACGACGCCTCGGTACGCGGGCTCGACGAGGGGTTCGTGCGACACGTGGCCGCGACGTACACGACCCCGGCACGGCTGCAGACCTGGGGGTGGTGCCACGACTCGCACGACCTGGCGCGGTCGGTGGCGGACTACCTGCTGCGCGCGGGAGGTTCCGCGTCGATGCTGGCGATCTCGGCGGACCTCGGGGTGGCGCACGATGACCTGGTCGCGTTGACGAGGGTCAATGGCACTCAGCGCCCGGGCGAGGTGAAGGTGCGGGCTCGCCATGCGGTCTCTCCGTTCGAGCGCAACTGGGTGCGATCCACGCGGTGGATGACCGCGGATGAGAAGCGGCTCTCGTTGCGCGAGTGCCCGCACGCGGACTGCCCCGAGCGTCTGCGCGGGAGGACGCCGTACGCGAGCCACGTGCTGGCGACGCCGGAGACCGTCCTCGGGCACGGAGTGCTGTGCCCGAGCTGCCGTCGGCTCCCGGTCGCGGAGCTCGGGGGCGTGCGGTTTCCCTCGGCGTACCTGCGCCCGTGGAGCGGCCGGTTCGGGGTCCGGGCCCGTGCGAGGCAGCGCCAGCACGTGGGGACGCACCTCGACCCGGCGCGTCCGGATCATGGGCCGGGCGCGCCGCTCGCAGACACCGGAGCGCGGCCGCGTCCGGAGACCCGGCGGAACCTCCCCGGCACGCACGTGGCCAAGGCGTTGCAGGGCGCCCAGCTCGCTGGACGGTCTTTCCTGTTCGTGGGTGTCGACGAGCGCTCGCTGGCTCGTCTTCATGAGCTGGTCGAGTCCCGCGGCGGGCGGATCGCCACGAGGCTCCGCGCGACGGCGGCCGGAGTGGTGGCGGGGCCTGCAGGATGCCGCGATCCGCGGGTCGCTCGAGCCCGCGACCTCGGGGTACCGGTGTTCGATCTCGAGGAGTTCGACAGCGAGGTCCGTGCCGGCTGGCGGCCGCAGCCGTTGGCTACTGCGGCGTGACCCGGACGCGCGTCTCGGCGCCGGTGAGGCGGGCGACTGGTGCCGGGCCGCCGGTCGGTGTGCTCTCCATCATCGTCCTGAGGTGCTCCCACCCGAGCGAACGCCAGTGCGCGATCCGCTCCTCCGGGGTGGTGCCGGGTGCTGCGATGGTGGGCATGGCGGTCTCCTCCTGGACAGCCGGGCGCCGTCCAGGAGGAAACCGTTCGTGGCATCTCGAGCCCTGCCATGAGCTCGACCGACATGCCCGGGCACTCAGTAGTAGACGGTGAGTGGGCCGCTTGGTCCGTCCATTACCCGCGCCGGGGTCTCGAACACGCGCGTGAGCACCTCGTCGGTGAACAGCTCCGACGGCGGGCCGTACCTCAGCACCTGTCCGTCCTTGACCGCACAGATCAGGTCGGCGTAGTGACCGGCGACGTCGATGTCGTGCAGGACGACCACGATGGTCGTGTCGAGTTCGCGCGCGGTCCGGCGCAGGTGCTGCGTCATCTGCCACGGCGTGCTGCATGTCGAGGTTGTTCAGCGGTTGGTCGAGGAGCGCGTAGTAGGTGTGCTGGCACAGCACCATGCGACGTAGGCGCGCTGACGCTGACTCCCGAGAGCTTTGTCGAGGTAACGGCCGCCAGCGCCGTCAGGTCGAGGAAGTTGACCGCCCTGCTGATCCTCCTCGTCGTGCGGAGTGAGTCGGCCGCGCGAGTGCGGAAGCGCCTGAGGCCCACGAGCTGCCGCACGGTGAGCCGAGCCGCGAAGTGGTCCTGGCGGAGGATTGCCACCACGCGGGCGAAATCTGCCGACGATGTCCGCGAGACGTCGAGGCAGGCGACCTCGATCGTGCCCGAGGTGAGCCCGGGGAGGCGGCCGATCAGCGTCAGGAGCGTCTGGTTCGGGTCGAACGGCTGCGGTGGCGGCATCGAGGCGGGTGTCCGAGGGCGTCGGTTCCGACTGATGCGGCCGCCCTGGCGTGGGGTGGCCACGGGCCGGGTCCTTGGCAGCTCGTTGTCGGTGGGGGTCGGTACGGTCCGCAGCACGTGCATCCGACGAAGGGAACGGGCCCGGGTGAGCATCGAGGGGCAGGTGAGCGTGGCCGCTGAGGCCGGCGTGGCGGTAGGGGGCGGCGTACGAGCGGTCGCGGGCGAGGGAAGGGTGCCTCGCCGGCCGCGAGCTGCACCTGGCATCAGCGGACTGCTCGGGTCATGGCGGCACTCGCGGGAAGGAAGGCGCGCGGCACGGTGCAGGGCGTCCTTGGCCCGTCTCGGGCTGAGCGATCCGCCGGGTGAGGCGGAGTCGCTGCGCCGCGCGGCGCACTTCTTGCGCCCCCGGGAGTCCTGGATCCTGTGGACTGCCTACAGCGTCATGCTGGCCCTGGGGTTGGTCTTCGCTGTTGTGATGACCTTCGCCCAAGGTCATGGTGTGGTCAGCCGCGCCGTTGCCCGCGCGCACGCGGAGCCGACCTCTGAGGCGGTGGCAGCCGCTGGTCAGGCCGGGGCCGACCTGGCTGCCATGACGGCGGCGATGTTCATGACGGTCGTGTTCGTCGCGCTCGTGTGGCTCGTGTTCATCTGGGCGTGGGGCGCGATCAGCCTTCGGTTCGGGGGCCGGGATCGGAATGTGGGGCTTGCGACCAGGCAGGTGCTGCGCGCGCTCCAGCGGCCGCACAGCACCACGGCCCTGGCGCGCCGTCGTCTGTTGGAGGCGACCCGTCGCTGGGCGGGTTGCGCACGTCGCGCGGGGATGCGCCAGGACGTTCGGGAGTCGGTCGTGGCTGCCGTGTCGAGTCGCGCGAGCCGGACGCCGGCCGGGGTCGCGTCGCTGCGTAGCGACTTGCAGCAGATCGCGATCGCGTACGACACCGGCGAGCTGTTGGACGGGCGTGTGGTGATGGAGCAGCGGTCTCACACCTGGGCGCAGATGACCCGGGTCCTCGGGGTGGTGTCGGTGGCGGCGGTCCCTCCGACGGTGGCGGCGCTCTTGGCGTACGGCGCGACGCGGTTCGTCAGCGGAGGGTGACCCTCGGGCCGGGGGTGGCGCGCTGGCGGCGGCGGTGTCCTCGGCCGGTTGTGTCAGCGAGGCGGTGAGTTCTGGCCAGAGTGGTCCGTTCGAGCCCTGGGGCATCGCGTGTGGTTGATCTGCCTGGCCGTTTGCCCGCGGGGCCAAGGTCCGCGGTGCCAGCATGTGCCTCATGGCGATCGAGGACGACATCATCGAGTGGGCTCTGGAGCGGCCGGCCTGGCAGCAGGAGGTGCTCGTTGCACTCGCTGATGGTGTGACGTTCACTCCCGCGTCGATCAGCGACCTGGTCGACCAGGTCGTTGCTGGTGCGAGTGCCGAGCCGAATCTCGAGGCGAAGCGGATCCAGATCAAGTCGGGCGCGGTGGAGCAGGTCGGGCTGTACGCGCTCAGCGACCTCGTGGGGGTCAACGCCCTGGCCGGGGGGCAGACTCTCGAGTTCGGGAGTACGGGTCTGACCGTGGTCTACGGGGACAACGGAAGCGGGAAGTCCGGGTATGCCCGGTTGGTGAAGTCGCTGGTGAGTGCCCGGCACAGGGCGGAGATCCTGCCGAACGTGTTCGTGGAGAGCCCGCCTGTTCCCTCGGGAGTTCTGCGGTACTTGGTCGACGGGGAGGAGCGAAGGTGCGTGTTCCCGGGGGAGCCGCCGGCGGAGTTGCTGAAGGTGAGCTTCTACGACGAGCACTGTGGTGACGAGTACCTGGCTCGTCAGTCGACGATCTCGTACCGGCCGTCGGCGTTGCGGTTGCTCGACGGGCTGATCTCCGTGTGTGACGACGTTCGCGCGCAGGTGTCCGTTCGGATCAAGGCTGCCCAGGCTGCCGCGCTCGATCTCGATCTGCCGGTGGGGACGTCGGCTGCTGCGTTCGTCGGTGGTCTCGCTGCGACGACGACTGCGGAGGAGATCGCGGAGGCGACGGCCCTTCCGGACGGTTTCAACGAGGCGCTGGCCGCGGCTCTGCAGGAGGAGGCTCGGCTGGCCGGTAGTGATTCTGAGCGTGAGCAGAGCCGGCTGCTCGCTCTGGCGCGGCAGGTGGATGCGCTGCTGGGCGAGCTGACGGGTCTGTTGGACGAACTGGCTCCGGAGCGGGTGGCGGTGCGGGTGTCGCTGCGTGATGCGGCGCGTACGGCGCGGGAGGCGGCCGCGATGGCGGCTCGCGGTTCGTTCGATCAGGAGCCGCTCGAGGGGGTGGGTTCGGACACGTGGCGTGCGCTGTGGGTCGCTGCCCGTGAGTACTCGGTGGCCGAGGCGTACCACGACCACGCGTTCCCGGTGGCCGCTTCGGGGTCGGTGTGCGTGCTGTGTCAGCAGGAGCTCGGGGCCGAGGCTCAGGATCGGTTGCGCCGGTTCGACCGGTACATGACGGACACCACCGAGCGCGATGCGCTCGTGGCCGAGCGGCGTCTGGCTGAGGCGGTGCGTGAGTTGACGGATCTGGCGTTCGCGACGCCGGAGCGCACGGCGGCGATCGCCGCGGTCAGCGCCGTGGATGAGGATCTCGCTGCGGCGGCGACGGCGCTGCTGTCGGAGGCGCAGACCTTCCGCGATGCTCTCGTCGCGCAGCTGCGTGAGGGCGCTCCCGCTCCTTCTCCTCTGCCGGCGAGTGCGGTGCCGGGTCGGTTGATGGGTGTCGTGGCTGACCTGCGTGCCAAGGCGGACGCCACGGATGTGGTGGGGTTCCTAGCGGCGCGGAGCGCCGCTACTCGGGCGAAGGAGGCGTTGCAGGCGTCGTCGACGCTGGCAAACGCTGTCGAGAAGGTGCATAGCGAGGTCGCTCGCCTGGTCGAGCTGGGTCGCCTTCGTGCGGCGTTGACCGCGGCCGATACCAACGCCATCACGAGGAAGTCCTCGACGCTGACGCGGCAGTACGCCACGCGGAGGATTCTCGATCAGTTCACGCGCGAGACCGAGCGGTTGGACCTGCGTGGCGTGACTCTTCAGGACATGGGCGGGCAGAAGGGCAAGCTGAACCAGATGCCGGGCCTTCTCGACGCGGTGACCAGCGCGGCTGCTCCTTCTGTTCTGAGCGAGGGTGAGCAGACTGCGCTGGGTCTGGCGGGCTTCTTCACCGAGGCGGTGTTCGACGAGTCGCGCTCGACGATCGTCTTCGACGACCCGGTCACGTCGCTGGATCATCAGCGTCGTCGAAAGGTCGCTGATCGGCTCGTGGGGCTGGCGAAGGATCGTCAGGTGGTCGTGTTCACCCACGATGCGTCGTTCACGGGCGACCTGTCCGCTGCAGCGGAGCGAGATGGTGTTCCTCTCGCGGAGCGTTCGGTCGAGCGTCGGGGCGGGACCGTGCCGGGCATCTGCTGGCAGACGTTCCCGTGGAAGGCCAAGGGTGTGGGGTCGCGGATCGGCGACCTGGAGGCTGAGCTCGCGCGCATGCGGAGGGACCTTCCCGCTCTTGCTCAGCGTGACTGGGAAGCGCGGGTCGCGGCGTGGGCGGGTGACTTGTCTGAGACGTGGGAGCGCTGTGTGGCGGGCGAGATCGTGAATCAGGTCTTCGATCGTGGTTCCTCGAAGGTGCACCTGATGAAGTTCCGGTTGCTCACGCGGATCGACGAGCGCGACAACCAGGACGTGCTGGACGGGCTCGCGGCGACCTCGTTGTGGGCGCGCCGGCACGACAAGGCGCTCGAGACGAACTTCGTCGCTCCCGGGATCGAGGAGCTCGAGAAAGAGCTTGACCGCATCCGCGCGTGGCGTCAGCGGATCAAGAAGTACCTCAGTTAGGTCCCGGTCCGGCTCGGTGAGCGGGCTGCGACCTAGCGCGAGAGTGTGCCGCACGCGCTGGGATCGGGGATCGGGGCTTGCATGTCGAGCGGCGGGGGCTTCGCCGGTGCTGGTGGCGGGGTGGGTGGTGACGGTGGAGCTGTTGAGTTGAGGGTGCTCGAGTTTGTGGTGGGCCGGGCGTTCGTTGCGTTAGAGCGTGTCGAGGGTGGTCAGTGCGGCGTCGCTGAGTGGTCGTGGTGTGCCCGGGTGGCGTCGTTGTGCTGTTTGGGCGCTCTTGCGGGCGTCGCCCAGGTCTGCGCGTGCCGTCTTGCGGCGTTCGTTGAAGTCGAGGAGGTGGACGACCTTGATGCGGCGGTGTGTTCCGACTGTGGTGGAGGTCAGCACGCCGGAGTTGAGGTAGGTAAGCAGGTGCTGGCGGCTGATGTTGATCAGGGAGGCGGCTTCGGTCGGGGTGAGCTCCTGGTCGTGCGGGAGCACTGTGACGTCTGCGCCGCGGGTCACGGCTGAGGCGAGGTTCTGTAGCAGAGCGAGCACGGGCGAGGTGGGGGAGAGCCGATGGGTTGCTGCTTCGACGACCATGTCGAGGTCGCGTTTGACGGCGTTGTTCGCCTTCATCGTGGTGACCACCAGGCACCTCCCATCTGTGGCAACAGTAGGCGGAGGTGGGTCTGCGCGGGGCGGGGTCGATGGCGTCGTCTCCCGTGGCGCACGCGTTCTCGCCGCGTCGCCGACCGTTCTGCTCATGCTCGCGGTTGTCGGTGTGTTGGAGCAGCCCTGGTGGTCCGGACGCTGTCCGGACGACCTTTGTGTTGCTCGGCGTCCGACGACCGCGGCGACCCTCCTTCGATCCCAGTCTGGCGAGCCGCAGGCCCGCCGACTCGTGCCGGTCAGTGGAGACAGTCGTTGCAGAGAACGACGGCACGTGCGGGGGGATCGACGCCGGCGCGCTGATCTCGTGCGAGATCGGAACGGCGCGGTCCGTCCGACTGAGCGCATCGTCACCGCCGCGTGACGGCACCGACCCAGACCCATGCGTGATCGAGGTGGTCGAAGCGATCGACGAACCGGATCCTGACCGCTCTCTTGGTCCATGCGACGGCGTCGCCGTCGACTTCGAGGTCTTCGCCGTTCACGGTGAGCACCCAGGCGCGCACCGGGATGGCGCGCTCGGGTCGGTGCTCGTCGGCGCCGTACTGCTTGGGCATCAGCGACCTGGCTCGCTGTGGGAATGGGGTGCTACTGGTCGGGCGACTCACCAACCGATCGTATCGAACACACGTTCGACTGAAGGAATGGGCCAGGTCGCCGCGGTTCCGCTCGCCGACGCGACCTGAAGGCGGTCAACCACCTCGCGGGAGGGTGCAGTACGCCCGGGCCCTGCGCTTCTTGGGGGTGACTTGAGGTCATCGCGTTGCGAGCAGGCCTGGCGGTGGCCAAGGCCCGAGAGCGAGGCCCGCCTGGGGTGCTCCCGCGGGATCAGGGCACGAACTTGACGGTCCGGTGGTGCTGCGTCGGTCGCGCCTATGTCGCCCTTCGCGCGTCGAGCCTGTCGTTGGTCACCGGGCGCCCGAGCGCTGCGTCCTGTCGGTCAGTGTCTGGTGCGGGGCTGCCCGATCCGTCTGGGCGGGGATGGCCGCGCTGCATGCGGTCGACGAGTTCGTCCACCCCACGCGGCCACCAGGCGTATCCCGTCTGGTTGATCGCGTCGATCGCGAGGTCGAACCAAGAGCGCGCGGCGCCTTCCAGGCCTTCGCCGGCCACGATCGGGCCCGTGACGGGTAGGTATCCGCGGACGCGGTGCTCCTCGTCCCACGGCAGGTAACCACCGGGGGTCTGCGGGTCCGGGCGGCGGAAGACCTCCGTCGGCGGGGTGACGGTGAGACGGGCGGTGTAGTCACTGGCGACCCGCAGTGTCGTGCGGGCCTCCCACAGCAGGGCGAAGAAGTCGATCGCGGTGGACGCCAGGTCGTCGATCGGAACTTGCCCACGCTGCCGGCCCTCGCGCGGCAGTGCGCCCCCGCGAGTGAACGCGACCATCACAGCGCCGTCCCCGTGCACCTCGATGCGGGCACGGATCGTCGCGTCGGTCATGCCTGTGGGACGTGAGCTCTCCCGGACGTACCGCTGCAGACCACGGCGGGTCTGCGCGTCGGCGGTCTCGCTGCGTGGGCCGATGCCGTCGGATGCGATCGGTGAGTGCCACGCCCGGTCGATGAGCAGGTGCGCGGTGAGGATCCGCAGATCGCGGGGTCGGCGCAGCGGAACGTCAGGGATCCCCTGAGCCACCACCCAGCGTGCATCGCCCTGGGGCAGGGAAGCCACGAAGGGTCTGCTGCACGGATAGGTGACAGCGGTTCGCAGCCCTCGGAGTGTCGGCCCGGTCCGCGCGCGCTGAGGCGGGGGAAGGTGATCGCGATGTGGGTCGTCTCGGCCTACAACTCGTCGCTCTGCTTGTCTGGGGGTTCGGTCGAGGTGCTGGACGTGTGGGACTCGGCGACGCGGAGCAATGCTTGCCGGAGGGCCTCGTCGCGTGCTTCCCTCCGGGCGTCGTCGGTGGCATCCGCAACCGCCACGAGACGAAACCGGGCTGGACCCGGTCGCGGCGTGCCCCACGACCGGGTGCGGCCGGCGATTCTGAGGTCGTGGAGAAGGCGTTCCCGCTCGTCTTCCGCAAGCCTGGCGTACATCTCGTCGAACCGCTCGACCCACTCCTCGATCGACAGGCCGCCGTTCTCCGAAGCCTGCGCCGCTTCGGCGGTCTCGTCGACTGCCTGGCGATCGGATCCAAGCCCGAGCTGTCGCTGCGCGAGCTCGAGGAAGTCCTTCGAGGTCACTTGCGCGTACTCCAGTCCCACAACCCGGGCAAACTCTTCTACGAGTTCGGGCTGGGCTGACATCGTGCCTGCCTGCTTGAGCCACCAGTCGTCCTTGGCGTCGTCGGTGACCATCAGGACCGGTCGCCGCACCGCGGCGGCGTGCTCGAGGACCTCTGCCCAAAGTAGGTAGTCGCCCGCTGCGTTTCGCGGGATTGATTTGGTGGCCCCGTCCTTCCAGCCCGGTGGAATTCGGTTCGGTAGCCGATAGTCCATGAAGTCCCGCACTCGCGCGCGAAGCACATCGCTGGTGGGCTGGCGCAGCACGCGACGGCCGTACAACGCGCGGACCTTGTGCATGACGACGTCGTTATCGGCGTCGACAAGGGCGCGGTCCTGATCGCGCGCCGCGCGAAGGTCAACGAGCAGGGCGTCGACGTGGGGCTGCACGGTGGCTCGCAGGTCGGCGATGCGGTCGGCATGGACGTGACGTCCTCCGCCGAAGATCGCCGCGGGGCGGCTGGGTAGCTTCTCGATCTCGTTGATGAGGTCGATGTAGGAGGCCGCAAGGCTGGTGCGGACCGAGTCGGAGTTGCGCATGAACTCGATCGCGACCTGATGGGGCATGACCAGCCGGTCATGGAGTCGGTCGAGCGCCTCGAACCAGGCATCCCGCGTGGTGGCGCTCACCCGGTACAACGAGAGCAGGACGTTCGCGTCAAGCACCACGTCTGCTCCGTCGAAGACGGCCGACGGGTCTGCCGCAGCGGGCGGATCGGGCAACAGCGGGTCGCTCACAGTCTGATCTTGCACCGCCCAAAGTGTTCGAGTGGCAGATTCAGCCGGACTTGCGGCACTACGAACTGACGGGTCCCCCGCGGCGGGGGGGCGCGGTGAACGTTATGGGGTTGAATGCCGTGCCTCTCGAGCGGCATTGCCTGCCCTCACCGCCGGCCGAGATCGACTCGAACGGGGCATCGCCTCGTCGTCGCCGGTGCGTCCGCCCCGGTTACCGCGCTCTTGACCAGCACCAGAGCGAGCGCCATCAGCAGGAGGGGCGCGGCGAGCGAGGAGCAGCTGCGGCTGCAGCGGTAGATCCAGCGCCTCGATCGCGACCTCGCTGGCGAGCAGCGCGAGAGCCATGCGGATGCGCGATCTTCGGCGCGACGGTCCGGACGGCCGCCGCCACAGCCGGTCCGTTCTCCGGTTTCGAGCTCTGCTGCTCCAGCGCGACACGCCAAAGCGCGCACGCCACGCCGAAGAGCGGCGTATCCATCTGGATGTGTCCTCCGCGCGCTTCCCAGCGCGCGGTCTTGTGCGTGCAGTTGTGGATCGCTCTGGGAACTCCTATGGACGAAGGTGCAACCGTCCAGCAAGTGCGCGGACTGCTTGAGCGCGCGCTCACGCTCGCCCCTGTGGACGAAGTAGCACTGCGTCTTCCGATCGAATGCCACACGTGTAACACCAGAAGTAGTGCTGGGTTCCGATGTCGGGCACCACAGGTAGTGTGTCAGGCGAAGCACGACGACCCCGGTCAGCGACCGCTGATCGTGGGAAGCGGGCTGGCTCGGGGTCGACGGCGTTCTTTGGCGGGAACAAGTCGACACTACCTCCGGGCCTCGCGGGAGCGTCAATCGGGCGCGCCCGCGAGGCCGGAGCGCCGGTCTTCGCCGCGCTGCCTCCGAGGAGGGGGCTGCCATGGACAAGTACCGCGTAACGCACGTCAGCAAGGATCAGTCCGGTGACATCACCGCGATCGGCGTCAAGGACCGGTGGCGGCTGCCGGTGACGACCGCCATCTCCCGCATCAAGGGCGGCGTCGAGAACTACTACGTGGACTACCCCGTCCACGCCGACATCGTCGTGGGCCGCACTCGGTGGGGCACGGAGTACCTCCACAGCACCGCCGACACCATCACGCGCAACAACCTCGACAACCTCCCGCGGCTCTGAGGAGAAGCCGGCGCCGGCCAGCAGGGCGGCGCCGGCTTCTACCGCACCACGACCACGAGCCGACAGGAGAAGCCTGATGAGCGACCCGGTTTCCGATCCCCGCGAGCAGCAGCGGCGACGCGACCTTGCGCGACTCGAGACGTTCGTCGCGCGAGCGCGGCGCATCGAGTCCCACTCGCTGGCAAGCGATCTCGACAAGCTGCGACAGCTCTCCACGGGGCCCATGACCTTCAACCAGCGGGACGGGAAGTCCTACCTTCGCTACGACTTCCCGCCTGAGGAGCAGGTGGAGTCCGCGGCAGCTCGAGTTCGCCCGCTGCTGCTCACCGACGTCTCCGTCCTCGCTGTCCTGAAAGCGATCGACTCGCTCACGGCGGGCAGTTCCGAGCGCGAGGGCATCCGTGAGTGGACCAGCAAAGTGCGCAAGATGTGGAAGCGCCGCACCGCTGAGACATCGGATGGGACATCAGGCTTCTCCGCGACGTGGGAGTCCACGACCACGGGCGAAAGCGGTCAGACCGACCACGCCGAGCTCGCCAGAGCATGGATCTATGGTGACGTGGTTCACCACGACGTCGATCATCTCGAGCGGACGAAGGGGTGGGACGTCGGTGACCGGTTCCGGGCGGCCGTCCCCCTGATCGCCTACATGATGGTCGAGTCGCTCAACATCCTGGACGCAGTTCGCGAACTCGAAAAGCACGGCGAGCTCACCCTCGCGCCCCGGGCGTGGACTGACCCAGTCGTCGCTGATCCCGCCTACGAGCGCGAGGTAACGCTGCACGTCGCGCCGCCGGGGACCCCCGCGCCTGCTGATCTGACGCAACCGCTCGATGACGCTTGGGCGCGCGTGGTCGCCCCCGCGGCGCCCGCTGGCGAGACAACACGCGCGGAGCAGAACGAACTCGACGATCCCGCCTGAACACCTCAGTGCTGAGGGTTGACCGCCGCATCCGCGGGGTGGACCGTTGTGGCTTGGAACCTACACATGGCCGACGTAGGTCCTGGTGGACGCGTTCGACTCACCCCGCACAATCCCCGGTCGCGGGGCCGACCACACCCAGCATCTGACTACGGATCAGAAGTCGTCGCTGATCTCGGGTGGGCGGTGTCGCACCCTTCGGGGCAGAAGAGCCACACGCATCCGCTCGTGCTCGGCAACTCGCTGTAGCTCAAGGGGCTCAGCCTGGAACAGCGGGACGCCGCACACGACCGCCGCCTCGAACACGGTTCCCACAGCCGTTCCCGGAGCACCCTTCTCGATGCGGGCGACGAGGGCTGGTGTCACGCCCAACCGCCCCGCAAGGTCGGACGCGGTCCACCTCAGCTCCCGGCGGGCTGCGCCGATCTGCGCGCCGATCGCCATGAGGGCGTAGTTGGTGGAGGGGAGGTACGTGCGAGCCTGCTTCACCATGCGGGACCGTTCATAAGCCGAGAATAAGACGCCTAACGTGCGATTTATAAGCACTGTAGACCGTCTCGGTCGGGCCGAGTCAACGCCAGCAGGCCGCTCGTCGGTGGGGGGTCGGCTCGGCTGCGTCCCGCGGGCTTCCCGGGTCGTGCACCCAGTTCAGAAGCGCGCGATGATCCGCGCGTGCGCGATGGCCATCCACACGACCTGTCGTGCTCGTCCGCGAGCAGAGGCGTGGATGGTGCAGTCTGGCCGGATGGAGCGTGGCGAGGACACGAGCGCGGCCGTCGACGCGGTCACGTCGGCGTCGATCCGGCTGGCGTTCGGCGATCGCGGAGTCGGACGGATCCCACTGGACGGTGACATTGTCCTGTTCGCGCGCGAGGAGGCTTCGTGGCAAACGAGCGTGTCGGTCCAGGCCATGGCAGCCGCCGAGAGGGTGTGGGCTGGTAGGGGCGCCGACCGTGGCTCGCCGGAGTCAGCTGTCGCCTGCGCTCGGGCCGCGCTGGAGTTCGACCTCGCCTTCTTCGGGCTCGCGGCGGATTGGGCCACAGCTGTGGTGGATGTCGTCGCTGACGGCGCCGAAGTCGAGGTTGCCGTTGCGGTACGACCGGCTACGCGGTCGGTGCGCGGTGCGATGAGACGAGCTGCTGTCCGCATGGAGCTGGTGGACGGCGCGCCGACCGAGATCGAGTTCGTGCTGTCGGATGACGAGGTCAAGGTGCTTGACCGCCAGGAGCTGCGGCCCGAGGAGTCGTCGAGCGTGCGCGGGTTGGACGCGCTTGCATCGGTGGCGCTCGGGATGCTGGATCGTGCGCTTGAGGAGCGTGGGATGCCGCAGAGGGCGTTCTGGACATTGGACTACAGCGAGGCGCCGGCGTGGGAAGCGCCTGCGGGGACGTGTGGGGAGCTCGCCGTGTGGACGACGTTCCCCGCTGTGGGACTACCCGATGGGCGGCCGTTCACGCGACGCGACCCGTTGCTGCCGTGATCAGCGGCGCCCATGCTTCGCGGACCGCAAGGGGTAGGACCAGCTGTGCCCACAGGTCCGCGAGCAACGCCCCGTCGATCATCGCGGCGATGTCCGGGGCGGTTCCTTCGATGAGCAGCTGCTCGTACGCTCGGGCTCGCGTGTGACGGTCAGCCAGGTTCACACGTCGGTCCGGTGTAGACCACGACACGTGCAGCGGCATTTCCACGACTGCGAGCGCCTGCTCGACGGGCAGCCGTGGCAGGTGGTTCGGGACGGCGACGGTGCGGCCTCTGCCGACGGGGACGTCGGTGAACACGATGTCGTCCTCGGCGACCAGGTGGGCCCCAAGGGCGGCGAGCAGCCGTTGCGCGGTCGCCAGGCTCGGGGACTTCCTGCCGGCCTCGTACGCCGACACAGTCGGGCGTGACGTCCCGGCCCGACGTGCCAGCTCGCCCTGCGTGAGGCCGGCGCGCTCGCGCGCTCCGCGCACCACCGACGTGATCACGTCGACCACCTCCACCAACGAGCGTATCCGTTCAGATACCGCAGGCACGGCTTGCGGTGAGCTACGCAGCACGATGACGGACTCGGCCGCGAAGCGTCACGGGATGACGCTGTCGTGCCGGGGCGCAGCTTGGTTGACGTGCACGCCTGGCACACTCGAAGCCGGGCCACAGCGAAAGGAGGCGCTGATGGACTGCGCCAGGTGCGACGGCACACGGGTGCCGGCCACGCGTCCCCGGGTCGTCGAGCGCGACGGCCGCCTCGCGGTCGTGCGTGACGTGCCCGTGGAGATCTGCGACAACTGCGGCGAGGTGTACCTCGACGCCGCAGTCGCCATGCAGCTCGACGTCCTGTTTCGGCAAATGCTGGGCGGACCGGTCGAGCAGGCGGTCGGGCGCTTCGTGCCCGCTGCGGCCTGAGGGCAGCACCGCAGCCCCGCACAACTGTGCGGGGCAGCGCCCGTTCGCGGATGACCCCGTGTGGACCGAGCGAGGGCATCTGACGGCGCTTCCATGCCCCCACCTGCGCGCCGGGGCGTCCCGACCCCCGCGACGAGGTGCACTACGACCTCGTCGTGACCGCCAGACCAGACCTGAACCCCGGCCGCCAGCTGACGGTCTCGCCCGCACAGCGTTGAGCCGCCCGAGGCCGGCTCGCTCCGACGTTCGAACGCGTCCTGGCGGACCTCGGCGAGCCGCAGGCGCTGCCTGCTCGCCGACCGTCCACCAGAGGTGCCCAGTAGCGTGAGCACAAGGACTGGAGGAACGCTCATGTCGACCTCGCTCACCAAGGCCGTGGTGTCGGTCGAGGTGCCGCCGCAGGCGCGCCCGAACGGGCACTTCTACATCCATGAGGCCCAGCTCGACGGCGACGAGAACCTCGCCGAGCTGGACCGAATCGAGATCCTCGACGAGGGCGGACGGTACGTGGCCGCTGTCGTCGAGGAGATCACGCACGACACCTTCGGCCCGGTCTACCGGGTCAAGCTCGGGAGCTGAACGCCAGCTTCCCGGGGCGCCTCACTCAGCACGGCCGCTGACGCGGCCGGCCTGATCGCCTGGCGTCGGTTGGGGCGAGTTCCGCGTGTTGGCGGATCAGCGGTCGGGTTGCTGGCTCACCTGCGACGTCAGCAGCCGCGTCGCCGAGCCGATGTCCGCTTCGAGTTGGTCGTCCAGCGGCGGGAGCCCGGCCAACGCCCGCCGGAGCGCTCCGGCCGTCGGCGCAGCTCCGGCGGGCCGAAGCTCCGCGACCACCCGGCCCGACCGGGTGATCGTGAACGTCTCGCCGCGCGCGACTGCGTCCAGCAGACCGGACAGGTGCCGGGCCGCGCGGGTAGCGGTGACGGTGCGCATGCGTCGAGCGTAGGACGGCGGCGTCCCGGCCCCGGTCGGTTTGGTGCGGTGGTGCCGGGCGCAGGCTGCGGAGCCAGCGCGCCAGCCGCCTCGGGGCCCTTGGCTCGGGTGCTAGGCCGCGTGAACTCGAGAGGAAGTCGTCTCACAGCCGCATTGCCTGGGCTCGCAATGTCTGGGCCTGGCGGTAGCCGTCGAGGCGCTGGCCGTGTGATCGGTGTCCCGCGTGCCTGCTTCGATGGATCCATGACCGTAACGGGTGTGCAGATGCACAGGCATGACGCCTTGATCAGCGAGAACGCCGAATGGCCGCCAGGTCGCTCGCAAGCCCTCGTGATCCCCCCGCTACAACGCAGACCTGCCAGCGCAGGTTTGGGCGAAGGCCCCCAGGGATCTCCCTGGGGGCCTTCGGCGTTTTCACGCGGGTTCGACGCACCGTGGGCCGGGGATCTGGGGTCTGACCCCGCAATTGCGGCCTGTGCAGCTGCACACCAGGTGCCTGGGCACGGTCGCGGTGCCCACCCACTGCCACCCCTGGCTTCACCTGCGGGTCAGCCGTGGGCCGGTCGCGCTCCGGTTGCGCACCGGGTGTGCACCGAGGGCGAGCCGTTGAGCCTGATCGCCGTGCGCTGGCTCTGGCTGGAGGCGAGCCGGTCCGAAGGTGGAGGCTTCACGCCTCTCGTCGGCGGGGCGGCCGCGCGTACCAACAGGGGTCCGTTGGCTCGGCTGTGCGGTTGTCGCACGGGCAGTGCGACGACGGGTGTGCCGGGACCGAGGGGGAGGTCCGGCGCGTGCGGACATTGCGGGGTTCTGCGTACGACTCACGGTCGCCCTGCGAACGCGGCCAGTGGGGCCGCCGCACGAGGGACTGACGCCATGTCGAGCACCACCATCCGCGGGCTGAACCGCGACGAGTGGCTGACCCGGGACGAGATCGCCGGGTTGATGGGTCGCACGGAGGACACCGTGCGCCGGCTGCAGCGGGACAACGCGCTGCGGACGCGCTCGGGTGAGAACGGCAAGGTGCTGCTGCAGCTCGGCGACCTCATCGATCTCGGCAAGATCTCCGAGTCGGTCCTCGAGCCGCAGGTCAGCGAGCCGGGCACGGGGCACATCCATCCAGCGGCGCCTACCGGCACCACACATGGGTGTCACCTACTCGTGCAGCAGACCCTCCCGCCCCTTCCGGGTCTGTCCAGACGGCCGACCCAACGCCGCAGACCCGGGCACCGGGCTGGGAACCGGGAGGTCAGAACCGAGTCTGCGGGCGTAGACTGTTGATCAGCCCGGTGTCGAGGACCTCTCAGTGAGGCGACGACCCGGATCCAGCATCGGAGGGCGTCATGCCCGTCCAGCCTGCTTCCCACTCCACACCCGCCCGCAGCCGGCAGCCCCTCGAGCCCACGGTCCGGGCACCTCGCCCCAGCGAACCCACCCGGGCGTCGGGAACCCGCACGAGCGCCGCATGGTTCGGCATCTGCGTCGGCGTCCTGGTCCTGGCCGCGCTCGTCGTGTTCATGGTGCAGAACACCGGCCCCGTCGCGGTCTCCTTCCTCGGCATGACCGGGACAGCTCCGCTTGCCCTGACGCTGCTCATCGCAGGCCTCGGCGTGGGCATCGTGGTCCTGGTGTTCGCCTCTTTGCGCATCGGCCAGCTCCGCCGCCGTTCCGCCAGCGGCCACCCGACCGGAGCACGACGGTGACCGCCTACGGCGAGCTCGCCACCAGCGAGCAGCCGCTCCGGCTCGCGTCGATCCTGACCAGCGCCCTGCCTGCGCTGCTCGGAACGAGCCAGGCGCCGACGCAGTACACGGTCCCGGCCGTGTTCTCCCGCCAGGTGTCCGTGCCCGAGAAGACCGCGATCGAGGGACCGGAGACCGTCCGCCGGCTCACCGAGCGCGGCTACCCGCAGGTGACGCTGCAGGTCTCGGACAGGCGCCTGCTCATCGGCCGCACCAGCCTCGAGCAACTCGAGGACGGGCTCGCGCACGAGATCGCGCTGACGCTGACCGACATCGGGCGCGCCGTCGCCCGTGAGCGCGACGAGCGAGCGGCCGCAGCGACCGCGCGTCAGTCCGTGGAGGCGGACCGCGCGGTCGACGTGCAGCGGTCGGTGGACCGCATCGTCTTCGAGTAAGCGTCGCCGTTCGACGGCGCGATCCGGGTCGAGCCCGTTCGATCCGAGGCGCCGGCGGCCGGCGGCCGCGCCACAGCGCACGCTGCTCGGCTCGTCCGCGGGCGCAGGGGGTCCGCGGGCGAGCTCGACTGGTACAGAGACGTATCAAGTTGCGACGAGTAGCCCGGGCGCAGCGGTGGTTCGAGTCACCGACCGCGGCGAAGCGCGGCGCGGGTGATCTCGGGCGTACCCGCGAGCCTCCCCATCCCGCCGCGTCAGCCCGACGCAACAGGCCACGAGGTGCGTGGCTCGGGGGGACTTTCGGCTGTCACCGCGCGTCGGCGGGCCTCAGCGCCCGGATCCGAGGTCGTCAGCAGGGAGCTGCGCCGTCTCGTGAGGCGTCAGATCGGGTGCAACCACCGGCAGCGCACCGAGGCCGATCGAGTCGAGCACCTCGTGCAGGCGGGTCTTGAGCTCCCGCTCTGCGTCGGCCTTGCCCTGCAGGTAGGCGAGCTGTGCTGCTGCTCCGACTGCTGCGCCGGTGCTGCGGTACGACCCCCAGATCTCCTCCTCCGCGAACGTCCCGCTGTGGAGGCGGACGACCTCGACGTACTCACCTCGCTGACGACCCGTCCAGTACGTGTGGTCGGCGGTGTAGTCACGCCAGCCTGGCTCCTGCATCGTGGGCACTTCACACCATCCTCATCGAGTTTCGCCGTGCGCGTCACGCTCCCCACGGGACGGTGACCGACGCACTCGGGACGGACCTGAGCGGCTGCTGCGGCCTTGCTGGCGTGGTCGAGCTGGACATCGGGCCCCCGTAGTAGCTCGCAGCAGATGAAGTCCCTCCGGGCCACCAAGCTCGGGGCGACGCGGTGGTGGTTCAGCAATCGTCGCGGCGGCCCCGCACGCGCAGGGCGGGGCGTCGAGCCGCGAGCCGGCGCCGCATGCGCGGCTGAGTAACACCCACGCGCTGTTCCACGGGCCCCGTAGCGGCCCTCGTGCGCTCCGTGCATGTCGGGAGGCCGGACGCGCGCGCCGGACCCGTTCCACCCCCGGCACCGACGACGCGGCTCCTGCAGACCTGACCCCGGCCGTCCGGGCGAGGTGGACCGCTCGTCACTCGGTACGGGGCGACGTGTTGATGTCGTCCGGGTCGGGCCCGGGGCTGGTCGGCGGCTCGCCAGGTGTACCGGGGCCGTCGGCGTCGCGGTCGGCATCGGTCGGGGAGTCGTAGGACGGGTTGATGTCGTCGAGGTTCGCTCCCGGGCTCGCCGAGGGCGCGGGTACCGCGTCCGACGATCCGTCGCGGCGTGCGGGGTGCGGCACAGGCGTGGTAGCGCTCATGGTGCTGGGTCCTCTCCGACCCTGAGGGCCAGGCGTTGGATCGACCAGGGGTTGTCAGGCGAGGTGGGTCACCGCGACGAGCGGTACTGCGCAGCCAGCGGGCATTGGAAGGGGTCGGTGGCGGCGAGCCCGACCTTGTTGAGGTGGCGGATGACGATGCCGTAGGACCGGTGCAGGCTGGTCTCGGTGTACGCGATGCCGTGCGCGGCGCAGAACGCGCGCACGGTCGGCTGCAGCCGGCGCAGGTTCGGACGCGGCATGCTGGGGAACAGGTGGTGCTCGATCTGGTAGTTCAGGCCGCCCATGAACGTGTCGATGACCCGGTTGCCGCGGATGTTGCGGCTCATGAGCACCTGCCGGCGCAGGAAGTCGATCCGCACGTCCCGCGGGACCAGCGGCATACCTTTGTGGTTGGGGGCGAACACGGCCCCCATGTACAGGCCGAACAGCCCCAGCTGCACGCCCAGGAACGCGAACGCCATCCCGACCGGCAGCATCCAGAACACCAGCGCGAGGTACCCGCCCAGGCGGAGCGTGATGAGCACGATCTCCACGGGGCGGCGCTTGACCGGCCCGCGACCGAAGATCGTCTTCACGCCGGACACGTGCAGGTTCAGGCCCTCGAGCAGCAGGACGGGGAAGAACAACCAGCCCTGGCGCCGGGTCAGCCACCCCGTGAGGCCGGTGCGAGCCGCCGGCAGGTCCTCGGTGTGGAACACGATGACGTCGGTCGCGATGTCGGGGTCCGCGCCGACCTGGTTCGGCTTGGCGTGATGACGGGAGTGCTTGTGCTGCCACCAGCCGTAGCTCATCCCCGCGTACAGGTTCGCGATGATCAGGCTCGACCAGTCGTTCCAGCGCCCCGACTCGAAGATCTGGCGGTGGGCGGCGTCGTGCCCCAGGAACATCACCTGCCCCAGCACCGCGGCCAGGACAGCGGCGGTGACCAGCTGCCACCACGAGGGGCCCACGGCGACGAACGTCACGACCGTGGCCACCAGCAGGGCGGTGAGCACCAGGAACTGCGTCCAGTAGTACCCGTGGCGGCGGCGCATGAGACCGGACTCCTGCACCTGGCGGCTCAGGTCGGTGAACTCGCTGACCTGCCGCTCCCGTGCCGGCCGGACCGGCGCCCTCCCGGTCGGGGCTGACGTGCGGGTGTCCACGGGGCCCTACTCGAACGTGATCGCCGACACCGCGGCATGCACCGTGGCGGTGCGGCGGCGTTCATCCTGTACATGCACCTCGGCGGCCGCCGCACGTTCGTCACCGACTCTGCGCAGCTCCCGCCCCAGCTCCTGGAGCATGTCGTTCAGCGCACGGGCCAGCCCGTCGCGGAGCTGCTCGAGCGTGGTGCCCTCGACGAGCAGACGCCGGTCAGACACGACCAGGTGCAGGCCAGGGCCCCCGCCGCACTCCTCGGCGATGCTGGCCGCGGTCCACGGATCCTCGATGTGCTGACGTTCGTGCGGGCTCACGCGGCGCGAGAAGATCAGCGGGACCGTGTACGAGGCGGGCTGGGCGGCCGTGCCGAGCTCAACAGGGAGGCCGGACTCGAGCACGGACACCACACGCAGGAAGTCACCCGCGGTGTTGTCGGTCCGGGAGGTGGAGGAGACGGGCGAGAGTGCGGTCATGGCAGGACCTCGGTCCGGTGGGTGGGCGGCGAACGCACGGCGTCGCCGACGTGCTCAGAGCGCGAGACGCTGCTCGCTGTTGCGCAGACGGCGGCGCAGCTGCCCGATCCGCAGGCCGCCGACGAGCAGGACCACCAGGGCCGCCCCCAACGCCGCGATCAGCAGGATCGCGGCCAGCGGAGCCGCGCCCATCATGCCGAGGAAGGACACCGTCACGGATTCGGTGTTCTGCAGCATGAACACGACCAGCGCGATCATGATGAGGACCCCGACCGTGATGCCGAACCACGCGGCGCTCGTCCGGGTGCCCGAGCCGCGCTGACGCACGTCGTCCTGGGGGTCGCGGATCTCGGGCAGCACCGGCTCACGGCCATGCTGCGGGCGAGAGCGGGAGACTGGCTGGACGGGCATGACGCCCTCCGATGCTGGATCCGGGTCGTCGCCTCACTCAGAGGTCCTCGACACCGGGTTACTCCGAGCGTACGCCTCCAGGCCCCGGGCCGCCGCTCGGCGCCATCGCCCCGGGATCGGGGTCTGCGCTGATCACCGCGCCTCGCCGAGACAGGGCGTGAACCGCCCCGGGTTCCATGAAGGCGCCGACTCGACGCGAGAAACTCGCAGTTGATGAGAGAACTGGTTGCTGACCTGGTGCAACGTCATGACCGGGCACCGGCCCCGACGCCATCGGCGCGTCCTCGATGTAGCGCCTGACGTGCGGACACACCGCATCGCACGGTGAGACGAGTCCTCTCACCTGGTTGATACTCGTCCTAGCGGCGCGCCGACCACGACCATGACGTCGACGTGAGGGCGAGCACGGCCTGCCGCTCAGGCCCGCCAGGTCGGTCGAAAGTCGGGGTGCCCCTCGTACAGCGACGCCATGGCGCGCAGGATCCGGTCACCGACGTAGTGCACGCCGCTGTCGTGCCGCGAACCGGCCTCGCGCTCCATGTCCACGGTCTCGTCGAGGCCCGTCGCCTCGTCCGCGAGGACGATCAGCTCCCGCCGGACGCGGCATTCGGCCAGGACGCGCACCGGGTCCGCGGGATCCCTGCGGTAGACGGCGTCGTCCGTCCGACCCGCTCCATGGCGGGGTCCGCCGTGACCGCCGCCCTGCAACTGACGACGGGCGGCAGCCTCGCTCTCGGCGATGCGCTCGAGGAGGAAAGCCGTGAGCGTCATCGAAGGGGCGTCCTCGGATCGGGATCTCTGCGGCACGTGGTCGTTCTCATCCGCCTGCGCGCGCACCCCCCGCCGGATGCGTCCGGGGGTGCGACCGCCGGGAGTCGAGCCGGCTGACGACGGTTGGGTCAAGAATCACACTCCCGAGCGGACCCGGCATCTGGCGGACCCACGAGACGAGTAGCCGGTCGCGACGAATGCCGCACCCGGCGCGGATGTCGAGCCGGGCTCGCCCGTCGATGTGCCGCGACGGCACGGCAGATGGGCCAGGCGCGCGGGCGCGGCTCGCTCGAAGGCGTGGTCGCTCAGCGCCGGACACCGGTGCGGCTTGCTGGTCGACCGCTGAGCGTGCGAGTTCTGGATGACGACGCGAACTTCCCGGATGACGAGCGCTGGGAGAACGAGCGGATCTGGGCACTCGAGACCGCCGTCGCTGCAGGGGCGCGCGTCGTGAACCTCTCGCTGGGAGACTCGAGGCGCCCGTACCTGGCGACCGGGCCGACGCCGCTGGCTGCAACGGTCGATTCGTTCGTGCGTGAGCACGGCATCGTCGTGGTGATGAGTACGGGCGACATGTTCCCAGGTGTGTACGACAGCGATGCAGGCGCCGAGAAGTTCACCGATCGACTTCTCGGGGGAGACGACGCGGGGCCTCTTGACTCGGCGACGAGCGCACTGTCCTTGACGGTGGGCGCGCTCGGGGCCGACGAGGGACGAGGGGTGCGAGAGGCGAAGGACTCCGTCGACGTGCTGCCGTTCGGTTCGGCGAATGCGCCCTCGCCATTGACGCGTCGTGGACCGGGGGCGGCGAACATGATCAAGCCGGAGCTCGTGACGCCGGGCGGGCATCTGATGAGCACCGGGGTCAGCTCCGCTCCTCAGTCGAAGGCGTCCTCGGGGGTGCTGGGCGCGGAGGGCCGAAGTCGAGACCGGCTGCTGACGACTGGGTCGGGATCCAGCTTCGCGGCGCCACTCGTCACCCACGGCGTTGCTCGTGCACTCGGAGCCAACGCTGGCTTCAGTGGACCCCGGACTCGCTCTGCGAGTCCAGGAATGATCGGTGTCCTGCGTGCCTGCTCCGATGATCTCGTGACCATGACGAGGGGTGGGCAGATGCACAGGCACAATTCGCTGAGCAGCGAAGACGTGGTCGGTCCACCAGGCCGCTCGCCCGCCCCGGTGATCCCCCCGCTACACAGTGCCGATGCAGATCGGTGGCGAAGGCCCGGACCGCACGGTCCGGGCCTTCGTCGTCCCGGCTCAGCCCTGCGACCGCCCGATCAGCTCGAGCGTGTCGACCACGCGGTTCGAGAAGCCCCACTCGTTGTCGTACCAGGCCACGACCTTCACGTGCCTCCCGTCGACCCGCGTCAGGTGCGAGTCGAAGACCGACGACGCCGGGTTCCCGACGATGTCGGACGAGACGAGGAAGTCCTCGGAGTACTCGAGCACCCCGGCGAGCGGCCCGGCCGCCGCGGCGCGGTACGCCGCCAGCACGTCCTCGCGGGTGACGTCGCGCGCGACGGTCGCGTTCAGCTCGACCACGGAGCCCACGGGGACGGGCACCCGGATCGAGTCGCCCGACAGCCGGCCGTCGAGCTGCGGAAGCACGAGCCCGATCGCCTTGGCGGCGCCGGTCGTCGTCGGGACGATGTTGACCGCGGCCGCCCGCGCGCGGCGGGGGTCGCGGTGCGGGCCGTCCTGCAGGTTCTGCTCCTGCGTGTAGGCGTGCACCGTCGTCATGAACGCGTGATCGACGCCGGCCAGCTCGTCGAGGACGAGGGCCAGCGGCGCGAGGGCGTTGGTCGTGCACGAGGCGTTCGAGATCACGGTGTGCGCGGCCGGGTCGTAGGCGTCGGTGTTGACGCCGTACGCGATCGTGACGTCCGCCCCGTCGGACGGCGCGCCGACGAGCACGGCGCGCGCGCCGGCGTCGAGGTGGCCGCGCGCGGCGGCGGCGCTCGCGAACCGCCCGGTCGACTCCAGCACGACGTCGACGCCGAGCTCCGCCCACGGCAGCCGGGCGGGCTCGCGCTCCGCCAGGACGGCGATGCGCCGCCCGTCGACGACCAGGTGGTCGCCGTCGACGGACACGGGGCGGCCGAGCCGGCCCGCGGTGGAGTCGAAGGCGAGCAGGCGGGCGAGGGCGGCCGGCTCGGTGAGGTCGTTGACGGCGACGACCTCGAGGTCGCTGCCGCGCTCGAGGAGCGCGCGCAGGACGTTGCGGCCGATGCGTCCGAAGCCGTTGATGGCGACGCGGGTCATGGGGATCCTCCCGGTGGTGTCCGTGGGTGACGCCACCAGCCTCGGCGTGCGGGCGCGGCGCCGACAGCGGCGCGAGCGCCATGGTCCGCACGGATCTCGCCAGCCTCCCGGGCGGTCGCGCCGCGCTACTCGCCCCGGGCGAACGTCCGGCGGTACTCGCTCGGCGTCGTCCCCAGCACCCTCTGGAAGTGCCGCCGCAGGTTCGCACCCGTCCCCAGCCCGACGTCCACGGCCACCTGCTCCACGGACCGCGCCGAACGCTCCAGCAGCTCGCGGGCGACGTCCACCCGGGCCCGCAGCACCCACTCCATCGGCGTGTACCCGGAGTCCTCGACGAACCGACGCGAGAACGTCCGCGGCGACACCGCCGCGTGCCGGGCGAGCGCCTCCAGGGTCAGCGGCTCCCCGAGCCGGTGCAGGGCCCACTCCCGCGTCGCGGCGAACCGCTCGCCGAGCGGCTCCGGGACGCTCCGCGGCACGTACTGCGCCTGGCCGCCGGAGCGGTAGGGCGCGGCGACGAGGCGGCGAGCGGCGTGGTTCGACGGGGCGACGCCGAGGTCGCGCCGGATGAGGTGCAGGCACAGGTCGATCCCGGACGCCGCACCCGCGGAGGTGAGGACCTGGCCCTCGTCGACGAACAGCACGTTCTCGTCGACGGTGACCCGTGGGTACCGGGCGGCGAAGGCCCGCGTGTAGTGCCAGTGCGTCGTGGCCCGGCGGTCGTCGAGGAGACCGGTGGCGGCCAGCGCGAACGCTCCCGTGGAGATCGCGGCGAGGTCGGCGCCCCGCGCGTTGGCGGCGAGCAGCGCGGCGACGACGGCCGGCGGCGGGTCCTCCTGGTCGGGGTGCCGGTAGCCGGGGATGAACACGACGTCGGCCCAGGCCAGCGCGTCGAGCCCGTCCGCGACGTGGTACGACAGGCCGTCGCCCCCGCGGACCAGGCCCGGGGCCGGACCGCACACGCGGACCTCGTACGGCATGCTCGGCCGGTTCGTGAACACCTGGGCCGGGATGCCGACGTCGAGCGGCTTGGCGCCCTCGAGCACGAGCACGGCGACGCGACGGAGTCGGGTGGCGGGCACGGCGTCAGCGTAGGGCGCGCCCGGTCCCGCCCGGCTCAGCCCTGCCGGCGGAGCTCGACCGCGCGGCGCACCCCCCACAGGTAGTCGGCCGGTCGCTCCCAGGCGGCGAAGTGCCCGCCGTGGGCGTGCTCGCGCCAGTCCGCGACCGCGAAGAACCGCTCGGCGAACCGGCGCGGGGCGTTGACGAGGTCGTGGCCGAACACGGTGAACACGGTGGGTGCCTCGACGCGAGGCCAGTCCTTGGCGCCGCCGGCGGCGTACGGGGTGAAGGACGTCCCGATCGCACCGGTGAACCAGTACGCGCTGACCCAGGTCAGGGCCTCGTCCGGCGTGAACGCCCGTGCCAGGTCGCCGTCGGAGTCCGTCCAGTCCACCAGCTTCTCGACGATCCACGCGGCCAGGCCCGCGGGGGAGTCGCCGAGCCCCACCGCGAGCGTGCCGGGCCGGGTGGCCTGCTCGTGCATGTAGCCGCCCCGCTCCGCCTGCCACCGGTGCCCGTACGCGACGTACGCCCGCTCCTCCTCCGACAGGTCATCGGGCAGGTCGACCAGGAAGTGGTACTGGGAGACGTCCGTGAGGTGCAGGGCGGTCACGGCGTCGGGGTGCCGGGCGGCGAGCGCCTCCGCGACGTCGCACCCCACGTCGCCCGCCGACAGCACGTAGCGCTCGAACCCGAGCTCGCGCAGCGCGCCCGCGACCGCGTCTGCCATGTCGGCGGCGGAGAGGCCACCCCCGTCGACCGGTGCCGCGAACGGGAACCCGGGCAGCGCCGGGACGACCACCGTCAGGTCCGCCAGCGCGGGAAGCACCCGCTCGAAGCGCAGCACCGAGTCGGGCCAGCCGTGCAGCAGGACCACGACCGGGGCGTCGGGAGCGCCGCGGCGCACGATCGCCCGCACCGGGACCGCCGCGTCCTCGGTCTCGAACCAGGGCTGGGCCGCGATCCGGTCCTCCTGGGCGCGCCAGTCGAACCCGGTGCGCCAGTGCGCGAGGAGCGCGGCCAGCACGTCGCGGTCGACACCGGTCGGCCGGCCCAGGGCGGGCGTCGGGACCGTGCGGGTCCGGGCCAGCCGGTCGGTCAGGTCGTCGAGCGCGTCCGGGGAGACCCGGACGAAGGCGTGCTCGCGCATGCGCGTCCCCTCGTCGGTCGTGGTGCCGTCCTGCGGTCGGGACCAACCTGGCACCGAGCACCGACACCGGGCCACCCCGCGACGGCGGAGACGGGCCGGGTCCCGGGGAGGTGACGCGGGAGGCGGGGCGACCCGCGCCGACGGACCGGGCGTCCGAAATCCGGGGACGGCGGCGCCGCCCGGCCGTACCGTGGCGCTCGTGCTGCTGCGCCGCGAGGGACCCACCGACCACGACGCGGTCCGCGCTCTGCACGCGGCCGCGTTCGGCGACCACGGCGCTACGGTCGCCGACCTGACGGACGACCTGCGGGCGACGCTGCTCGACGGGGCCGGTGCCGGCCGTCCCGGGGCGCCCGGCACGGTTCGCGGAGGGTCGTGGGTCGCCGCCGCGCCCGACGGGACCGTCGCCGGCCACGTGATGCTGACCCCGGCCCTGGTGGACGCGCCCGCACGCCTGGTCGACGTGCTGGTGCTGAGCCCGCTGGCGGTGCACCCGGACCACCAGCGGCGGGGCACGGGCGCCGCGCTCGTCGCCCACGCGCTCGCCCGGGCGGAGGCGCAGGGTGCGCCGCTGGTGTTCCTGGAGGGGGACCCGGGGTACTACGGGAGGCTGGGCTTCCACCCCGCGGGGCCGGAGGGCTTCCGGAAGCCGTCGCTGCGGATCCCCGACGCCGCGTTCCAGGTGGCCCGGCTGCCCGCGGCCCGGCCGTGGATGTCCGGCACGCTGGTGTACCCGGACGTGTTCTGGAGGCACGACGCGGTGGGTCTGCGCCCGGCACCCTGACGCTCGCAGCCGGCTCGGCGGGACGACCGCGCGGCGGCACGGTCGCCGCGGCGACGGTCCCGGGATACAACGGGGGGCATGGCTGACGTGCACCGCGAGATCGAGCGCAAGTACGCCACCGGCCCGGACGTCGAGCTCCCGGCGCTGACCGAGCTACTGGCCGGCACCACCGGGCTGCCCGACGGCGGCACCCCGGTCGCCACGAGCGACGACGCCGTCGAGCTGGTCGCGACCTACTTCGACACCGCCGACCTGCGGCTCGCCGCGGCCGGGCTGACGCTGCGCCGGCGCACCGGAGGCGACGACGCGGGCTGGCACCTCAAGGTCCCGGCAGGCCCGGACGAGCGGTCCGAGGTCCGGCTGCCGCCGGGGCGGGCGGTGCACACCGTGCCCGCGCCGCTGCGCGCGTTCGTGCACGCCGCGACGCTGGGTGCGACGCTCCGGCCGGTCGCCGAGGTGCGGACGTCGCGGGCGGTGCACCGGCTGGCGGACGCGACCGGCCGGGTGCTGCTCGAGCTGGTCGACGACCGGGTCACGGCGCGCCGGGTCCGTCCGTCGGGCTCGACGGTCGACGTCGTCGGCGCGCCCGAGGAGTGGCGCGAGGTCGAGGTCGAGCTGGTCGAGGGCGCGGGCGACCTGCTGGACGCGGTCGAGGAGCGGCTCGCCGCCCTGGGCGTGCGCCCGGCGGAGCAGCGCTCCAAGCTGGAGCGGGTGCTCGGGCCGGCCGACGAGCACGCGACCACCCGCGGCCGGCCGACGCCGAAGTCCCCCGCCGGGGACGTCGTGCTCGGCTACGTCGCGGACCAGCTGGACCGGTTGCGCGAGCAGGACCTGCGCGTCCGGCTCGGCGCCCCCGACGCGGTGCACCAGATGCGGGTCGCCGCCCGGCGGGTGCGCAACGCGCTGCGGACGTTCCGCCGGCTGTTCGAGCCCGGTGTCGTGCGGCCGCTGCGGGACGAGCTCGGCTGGCTCGCGGACGTGCTCGGCCGGGCCCGCGACGCGGAGGTGCTGCGCGAGCGGGTGCGGTCCGCGGTCGAGGGCCCCGGCGCGGAGGAGGCCGTCGGCTCGGGGACGCACGCGGTCGCGGTGGCCGCGGACGCGGAGCTCGGCCAGGCGGCGCGGGACGCGCTCGACGCGCTCCTCGGCGAGCTCGACGGTGACCGGTACCGGCGCCTGCTGCGCGACCTCGCGGCGTTCGTGGCGGAGCCGCGCTACTCCGACGAGGGGCGGCGCCGGGCGCGGCGCGTGCTGCCCGCCCAGGTCGCCCGGCGGGACCGCCAGGTGCGGCGGCGGCTGCGGCGTGCGCGCCGGGTGCCCGAGGGGCGGCGCCGCGACGACGCGCTGCACGACGCCCGCAAGGCCGCCAAGGCCGCCCGGTATGCGGGCGAGTCGGTCGCGGGCGTCCTCGGGACGGACGCCGCCCGGTACGCGCGCCGGATGGAGGACCTCCAGGAGGTGCTCGGCGAGCACCACGACTCGGTGGTCACCCGGGCGCGGCTCCGGGACCTCGCCCGGCACGCGCCGAGCACCGAGGTGGCGTTCTTGTACGGCCGGCTGCACGCCCTGGAGGAGGCGCGCGGGCGGGAGACCGAGCGGGCGGCACGGGGCGTGGCCCGCGCGGCGGGCAAGCGCGGGCTCCGCCGCTGGCTCGGCTAGCCGCACCCGCGGCGGCCGAGGTCGAGGGCGTCCCGCCGCTGCGGGGGAGGAACCATCGGCCCCGCCGGGAACCCTCGACCTCGCGCGCCCGGCTCAGACCCGGAAGCCGCCCACCAGCCGCTGCAGGTCCGTGGACATCTCTGCGAGGGACGTCACCGCCCGGCGGGACTCGGCGGCGCCCTGGGTGGTGAGGTCCGCCGCGCCCGCGACCCCCGCGATGTTGCCGGCGATCTCGCCGGTGCCGGTGGCCGCCTCGGCGACGCTCCGGTTCATCTCGGCCGTGGTGGCCGTCTGCTCCTCGACGGCCGACGAGATGGACAGCTGGAAGTCGTTGATCTGGGTGATGATGCCGGCGACGTCGTCGATCGCCGCGACCGCGCCCGCGGTGTCCGCCTGGATCGACTCGACGCGGCGTGCGATGTCCTCGGTCGCCCGCGCGGTCTCCTGCGCGAGCTCCTTGACCTCGCCGGCGACGACCGCGAAGCCCTTGCCGGCCTCGCCCGCGCGGGCCGCTTCGATGGTGGCGTTGAGCGCCAGCAGGTTGGTCTGCTCCGCGATCGAGGTGATCAGCTTCACCACGTTGCCGATCTCCTTGCTCGACTCGCCCAGGCGGTCGACGGTCGCTGTCGTCGTCCCGACGGCGGACACGCCCCGGCCGGCGACCTCGGCGGCCCGCGACGCGCTCCGGGCGATCTCCTGGATCGAGGCGCCCATCTGCTCGGAACCGGCCGCCACGGTCTGGACGTTCCGGGACACCTGCTCCGCGGCGGCGGAGACGACGCCCGCCTGGGCGGCCGTCTCCTCCGCCGAGGCCGCGATCTGCCCGCTGCTCGCGGACATCTGCTCGGCGGCGGAGGCGAGCGCCGTCGAGGACCGGTCGATGGTGCCGATCACCCCGCGCAGCGTGCCGACGGCCGCGTCGAGGGCGGCGCCCATCCGGCCGACCTCGTCGCGGCTCGTCAGGCCGGACGTCACCGTGAGGTCGCCCTGCTCCAGCGCGGCGGCCACGACCTGGACCCGCTGCAGGCCCCGCACGATCGACCGGGCGACGAGGGCAGCCAGGCCCAGCGCGAGCGCCGTGCCCGTGACGAGCAGCACGACCACGAGGGTGCGGCTCGTCCGGTAGTCGGCACCGGCGCGGTCCACCGCCGCGGCGGCGTCGGACTCCTCGCGCTCGACGAGCGCGGTGGCGCTCGCGGACATCGCGTCGATGATGGGCTGGGCGACCGTGTCCCGGGCCTCGGCGAACGCGGCGGTGTCGTGCGCGCGGCTGGCGACGAGCAGCTGGCCGTCACGGACCTCGAGGTAGTCGGCGAGCGCCGCCTCGAAGTCCTGCAGCGCGCCCCGCGAGTCGTCGTCGAGCGGCAGCGCGGCGTAGGCGGCGAGCGCCTCGCGGAGCTCCGCCTCGCTCGCGGCGATCCTGTCCTCGAACCGGGCCATGACGGCGTCGTCGGTGGACAGCGCGTGGTTGGTGACGTCGAGCCGCATCTGGACCATCGCCCGCCGCAGGGTCGCGGCCTGCTGCAGGCCGACCACGTTCTCGGCGTACATGGCGGTGGTGGCGGCGTTCGTCGACCCCAGCGCCACGAGGCCGACGACCCCGACCAGGGCGCCGACGGCGGCCGCGAGCAGGACGGCGGCGAGGATCCGGGCGCGAACGCCGCGGTCGCCGAGCCAGGACAGGACGGACGGGCGCCGGGCGCCCACGGTGACGGTGGTGGTGGTCACGGGATCTTCCTCCGGGCGTGCGCGCGGGGCGCCCCCTGCACCCCGGTGCCCGACCCATCGGCAGGGCGGCCGCCGACACCTGGGACTTTGGTCCCAGACGCGTCGACGCGCGCACGGCGCCGGTCTCGGCCACGCTGGTGCCGGACGTCCGACCCGGGGAAGGGGTGGTCAGCGTGCCGGAGCGGCGGCGCCGCGCGACGTCGGTGGAGAAGGGCTCCGACCGAGGGCGCGGCCTGGAGACCTACCGGTCGATGCGCGACTTCGACCGCACCGCCGAACCCGCGGGCGCGGCGACCCCGGCGCCGACCGACCCCGGGGCCCCGCGGCGGTTCGTCGTGCAGCGGCACCGCGCCCGGCGGCTGCACTACGACGTGCGGTTCGAGGTCGACGGCGTGCTGGTGTCCTGGGCGGTGCCGCGCGGCCCGACGCTCGACCCGGACGTGCGTCGCATGGCTGTGCACGTCGAGGACCACCCGCTGGAGTACGAGGACTTCGAGGGCGTGATCCCGGCGGAGGAGTACGGCGGCGGGGACGTCATCGTGTGGGACCGCGGCACCTGGGAGCCGCACGGCACCGACGACCCGGCGGCGACGATCGCGGCGGGCGAGCTGCACGCCGACGTCCACGGCGAGAAGCTGCGCGGCCGCCTGGTGCTGGTGCGCCGCGGCGAGCCGGGCGCGGACGGCAAGGAGCAGTGGATCCTCGTGCACAAGCACGACGAGCACGCCGAGAAGGGTTGGGATGCCGAGGACCACCCACGGTCCGTGCTGAGCGGCCGGACCAACGACGAGGTCAAGGCCGACCCCGACCGGCTGTGGCGGTCCGACCGCCCCGCCGCCGAGGCGTCCGTCGACCTGCGGGCGCCGCAGGCCGGGCCGCCGACCGACGACGAGCTCGCCGCGCTCGACGACCTCGGCCCGAACGGCGGGACCTGGGAGGTGCACGGTCGCCGGCTCAAGGTCACGAACCTCGACAAGGTGCTGTTCCCGGCGCGCGACGGCGAGGAGCCCGTGACCAAGCGCGAGCTGCTCCGGTACGCCGCGCGGGTCGCGCCCGTCGTGCTGCCGTACCTGCACGGCCGGGCGCTCAACATGCACCGGTTCCCGCAGGGCGCCGGCACCGCGGGATTCTGGCACAAGGAGCTGCCGTCGCACGCGCCCGACTGGCTGCCGCGCTGGGACAACCCCGAGGCCGATTCCGGCGACAGCCGCACGTACCTGGTCGTCGACGAGCCGGCCGCACTGATCTGGGCGGCCAACTTCGGGGCGCTGGAGTGGCACGCGTGGACCTCTCGGACCGACGCGCCGCGGCAACCCACCTACGCGCTCGTCGACCTCGACCCGGGGCCGTCGACCGCCTGGGAGGACGTGCTGCTGCTCGCCCGGCTGCACCGGGACGCGTTCGAGCACCTGGGCGTGCGCGCGGCGCCGAAGGTGACCGGGCAGCGCGGGATCCAGATCTGGATCCCGATCGCGACCGGCCCGTCGTTCGACGACACCCGCGCCTGGGTCGAGCGGGTCTCGCGGACCGTCGGCGCGGTGGTGCCGGACCTGGTGAGCTGGAAGTGGGAGGTCAAGGCCCGCGGCGGGCAGGCGCGGCTCGACTACACGCAGAACGCGATCAACAAGACGCTGGTCGCGCCGTACAGCCCGCGGGCGCGTGCGGGGGCGCCGGTGTCGGCGCCGATCACCTGGGACGAGCTCGACGAGCCGTGGCTCCGGCCCGACGCGTTCACGATCCGCACGGTGCTGGACCGGGTGGCGGAGCGGGGGGACCCGTTCCGCGCGCTGCTCGGGCCGGGGCAGGTGCTGCCGCGGCTGGCGTGACCGCACGGGCGGCCGGGGCGACGAGGTCGGTGGAACGCGACGAGGTCGTCACCCGTGAGTGACGACCTCGTGCGGATGTGACGACCTCGGCGCCGGGAGGCCCGGCGGGCCGGGGTGCGGGGTCAGGAGCGGCGGCGGGCGGCGGCGAGGGCGGCGAGCGGGCGGCGCTGCCGCGGCCGGCGTCCGGGGTCGTCGCCCCGGGCGGCCTGCGAGCGCCGGTGCTCGAGCCGGTGCTCGAGCTCGCGCTCCTGCTGGCGGTACACGACGAGGAACAGGTCGGGGTGCACGGGGTCCTCCTGCACGGTTCGGGTGGCGGGTCGCGCCACCGGCTGGGTCGCCGCGAGGGAGGCGGTCGCGTCCTCGCGGCCCGTGGACCGGGGGTGGTGGTCCACGGGTCCATCCTCTCGCGCGCGAGGGACGACGGGGCCGCTGACCTGGGGGTGGATCACCCGTCCGCGCACCACGACGGCCCGGGGCGAGCGGGTGCGGAAGGGACCAGGGTCCCGGTCCGCGGGTGACGTCCGCCGCGGCTCGGGCCGGTGCTCCCCGCTCCGCACTCGTCCCGCGGGTGCCGGCCCGCCCGCGCCCACCGGTCTCAGCCCGCCGGTGCCGCCAGCGCCCGCACCGTGTCGATCGTGTCGGCCTCCGCCGCGGACTTGTCCTCCCGGTACCGCAGCACCCGCGCGAACCGGAGCGCCAGCCCGCCGGGGTACCGGGTGGACCGCTGCAGCCCGTCGAACGCGATCTCCACCACCTGCTCGGGCCGCAGCGTCACGGTCCAGCCGTCGTCGGCGACCTCGAGCTCCCGGAACCGCGCGGTCTGCCAGGCGAGCATCTCGTCCGTCATGCCCTTGAACGTCTTGCCGAGCATGACGAACCCGCCGTCGCCGTCCCGCGCGCCGAGGTGGATGTTGGACAGGGAGCCGACCCGGCGGCCGGAGCCGCGCTCCACGGCCAGCACCACCAGGTCGAGGGTGTGCCGCGGCTTGACCTTGACCCAGGCGCCGCCGCGCCGGCCGGCCTCGTAGGGCGCGGCGGCGTCCTTGACGATCACGCCCTCCTGCCCGGCGGCGACCCAGCCGGCGAACGCCTCCTGCGCCACGTCGAGGTCCGCGGTGACGACCCGCTCGACGGCGTGGTCCGGGGCGATCGCGTCGAGCACGGCCAGCCGGTCGGTCAGCGGGGCGTCGAGCAGGTCGACGCCGTCGCGGTGCAGGACGTCGAAGAAGAACGGGTGCAGCGCGGTGGTCGCGGCGAGCTCGGCGTCCCGGGTGGCGCTGCGCGCGGCGGTCTCCTGGAACGGGCGCGGCCGGCCGTCGGCGTCCAGGGCCAGGGCCTCGCCGTCGAGCACCACCGAGCGCACCGGCAGGGCCATCGCCGCCGCGACGACCTCGGGCACCCGGGTGGTGATGTCGTCGAGGCTGCGGGTGTAGACGCGCACGTCGTCGCCGTCGCGGTGCACCTGGATCCGGATGCCGTCGAGCTTGGCGTCCACGACGACCGCCCGGCCGTCGAACCCCGCGACCGCGGCGGGGACGTCGGGCGCCGAGGCGGCGAGCATCGGCCGCACCGGGCGGCCGACCGCCAGGCCGAACGCGTCCAGGGCGGCCCGCGCCGCCTCGGGGGTCGGTGCCGCGAGCGCCGCCCCGGCGACCGGCTCGCTCGCTCCTGCCAGCATCGCCGCCCGCCGGACTGTCGCGACCGGCACGCCGGCGGCCTCGGCGACGGCGTCCAGCAGGAGCGCGTCGAGCGCGCCCTGGCGCACCTCGCCGGCGACGAGGCCCGCGAGGAACCGCTGCTCGTCGGCGGTGGCCGCGCCGAACAGCTCCGCCGCGAGCGCCGATCACGCGCCGGCGGAGCCCGGGCCGGACAGCCCGGCCATGCGCTCGAAGGTCGCGTCCACGGCGAGGACGTCGAGGGACGGCTCGGCCGCGGGCGGCGGCAGGTCGCGCAGGGACCGCCAGCCGAGGCCGGTGCGGCGCTGCCGGAGCTCGCCCGCGAGGTACCGCGCGACGACGGGCACCTCGTCCGGGCCGGTGCGGCGGAGCAGGTTGACGAGCAGCGCGCGCTTGGCGAGGCGCGAGCGGGTCGCGGCCAGGCCCGCGCTGGTGGCGGCGACGTCGGCGAGCAGCACGTCGTCATCCTGCCGCCGACCACCGACACGCGCCCGCGGGCGACGAGAGCGGCGTCCCGGCCCGGCCCCGCCCCGGCGGCGACCCCACCCGATCGTCGCGAAGCGCACGCCAGGACCCGGTGGCGTCGCGAGAATCGGGTGGGGACGGGAACGGCGGCCGGGCCCGGCTCACTCGGGGGACAGGGTGCCCCGCGTGAGCCGGACCTCCTCCGCGTCGAGCTGGGCCTGCACCTCGCGCAGCACGATGTCGTCGATCGTCCGCTCATCGCGCAGCCGCACCACCGCCGCGCGCTTGTGCGCGAGCACCGCCAGCCGGAGCGCGTCGAAGTCGGCCTCGCGCGGGCGGCCGTCGTCGGCGGGCCCGTCGCCGGCCTCCGCCAGCGCCTCCGCGTGCATCCGGTACTCCGCCTCCAGCTTGGCGACGACCTTGCCGGTCAGCCCGAGCCGCTCGGCCTCGACCGGGAGGGCGTCCAGCGCGGCCCGGGTCGCGACCTTCTCCGCGTGGTGCCGCTCGGTGTCGACGCCGTCGTCGGCGGGGAGCCGGGCCCAGCGGACGACTGCCGGCAGCGTGAGCCCCTGGACGAGCAGCGTCGCCAGGATCACGCCGCCGGTGATGAAGATGATGACGTCGCGCCCGGGGAACGGCGCGCCGTCCCCGGTGGTCTCGGGCACGCCCAGCGCCGCGGCCAGCGACACCGCACCGCGGAACCCCGCCCACGCGCCGGGCATCCGGTGCCGCCAGGACACGCGCCGGGTGCGCTGCACCGGGCGGCGGTCGAGGGCCCGGACGACGTAGGGCGTCGTGTGGAACCACAGCATCCGGGCGCCGATCACCGCTCCGAACGCGGCCGCGGTCCACCCCAGTGCCTCGGCGAGCCGGGCGGAGGTCAGCCCGTCCGCGGCGGTGACGAGCTGCATCCCGACGAGCACGAACAGCGCCCCGTTCAGCACGTGGCTGACGACCGCCCAGAACGACTGCGACTGCACCCGGGCGGCGGCGGGGATGAGGCGCGGCCCGCTCTGGCTGATGAGCAGGCCGGCGACGACCACGGCGAGGACGCCGGACGCCTCGACGAGCTCGGCGAGGAGGAACGCGGCGAACGGGGTCAGCACGCTGATCACGCTCTGCTGGATCGCCTCGTGCATGCGCTCGCGCAGCTGGACCGCCAGCCACCACACCACCACCCCCGCGGCCGCGCCGCCGAGGTAGGAGAGCGTGAACCGGCCCGCGAGGTAGCCGCCGGTGACCGGCTCGGCGACGGCGTGCACCGCGATCGCGTAGATGACCAGGGCGGTGCCGTCGTTGACCAGGCTCTCCGCGCGCAGGGTGGTGAGGGTGCGGCGCGGCATGCCGCGGGCGACGCCGGCGACCGCGGTGGCGTCGGTGGGCGCGAGCACGCCGCCGAGGATCCACGCCGGGCCCCACGGCATCCCGAGGGCGTGCAGCACGACGGCGACCACGCCCGCGGTCACCACCACGAGCAGCACGCTGGACAGCACGATGACCCGCAGGTTCGCGCGGATCTCGCGCAGCGACGTCGTCAGGCTCTCCCAGTAGAGCAGCGCGGGCAGCACCACCAGCAGCACCAGCTCCGGCGGCACCGTGAGCCCGCGGAACGCGGGGAGGAACCCGAGGCCGATCCCGAGGACGAGCAGGACCAGCGGCGGCGCGACGCCGAGCCGGCGCCCCAGGGCCGTTCCGGCCAGGAGCGCGAGCAGCACGACGACGATGAGCTCCAGCGTGAGCACGGTGCCTCCTGCGGCGCGGGCGGCCGGTCGTCGAGGGGGCGGCCGGGCGGGACGGCACGAGGATGCTCGCGCCGCCCCGACCCGGCAAGAGGGGGTGGCTCAGCCGGCCCCTGCGCCCGCACCGGCACCCGTGCCCGCACCGACGGCGACCGCGGCCCCGGCGACCGGCGGCAGCACGCCCGTGGTCGCGAGCCGCCGGTACCAGTGCCCCGAGTCCTTCACGGTGCGCGCCATCGTCGCGTAGTCGACGTGCACGATCCCGAACCGGCGCTCGTACCCGTACGCCCACTCGAAGTTGTCCAGCAGCGACCACGCGAAGTAGCCCCGGACGTCGGCCCCGGCGTCCAGCGCCGCGCCGACCGCCTCGACGTGCGCGCGCAGGTACGCGACGCGGTCGGTGTCGTGCACGCCCCCGTCGGGCGCGACGACGTCGGGGTACGCCGCCCCGTTCTCGGTGACGTGCAGCGGGAGGCCGGGGCGGCGGCGGTGCAGGTCGACCAGCAGCTCGGTCAGCCCGGACGGGTCGACGACCCAGCCCATCGCGGTCCGCGGGCCCGGCTGGTGGCGCCAGCGGACGCCCTCGACGAGGTTGGCTGGCGGTCGGGTCGCGCCCGCGGGCGAGGCCGCCTGCACGTCGGCCTGCCCGGCCGTGGCGTCCCCGGCCCGGTGGGCCGGCCCGGCCGCGCCCCCATCCGCGCCGACGAGCGCGGTCGTGTAGTAGTTCACGCCGAGCGCGTCCAGCCGCGTCCGGACCAGCTCCAGGTCGCCGTCGCGCACGAACGACCAGTCGGTCAGGTGCGCCGTCTCCGCGACGGCCTCCTCCGGGTAGGCGCCGTCGAGCAGCGGCCCGAGGAACACCTCGTTCGCCACCCGGTCGAGCCGCGCCTTCGCGGCCGCGTCCGCGGGCGCCGCCGACGCGGCCCGGTTCACCTGGAGGTTCAGCGTGATCGACACCGGCGCCGCGTCCCCCGCGGCGGCGCGCACCGCGCGGGCGCCGAGCCCGTGCGCCAGGTTGAGCGTGTGCACCGCGGCGAGCGCCCGGGCGGGGTCCTGCACGCCGGGGGCGTGCTCGCCGGACGCGTACCCGAGGTAGGCGGAGCACCACGGCTCGTTCAGCGTGGTCCACAGCGCGACGCGGTCGCCGAGCGCGCCCGCCACGAGGCCCGCGTAGTCGGCGAACCGCCAGGCGGTGTCCCGCTCGGGCCAGCCGCCGGCGTCCTCCAGCGCCTGGGGGAGGTCCCAGTGGTAGAGCGTGACGACCGGGTCGATGCCGTGCGCCAGCAGGGTGTCGGCCAGCCGCCGGTAGAAGTCCAGCCCGGCCTGGTTCGCCGGCCCGCGTCCGGTCGGCTGCACGCGGGGCCACGCGACGGAGAACCGGTAGGCGCCCAGGCCGAGGTCGGCCATGAGGGCGACGTCGTCGGCGAACCGCCGGTAGTGGTCGGTGCCGAGGTCGCCGGTGTGGCCGCCGAGCACCGCACCGGGGGTCCGGGAGAACGTGTCCCAGATCGACGGGCCGCGGCCGTCCGCGTCCGTCGCGCCCTCCACCTGGTACGCGGCCGTGGCCGCGCCCCAGAGGAAGCCGTCGGGGAACCGGCGCGCCCCGCTCACCGGGCCGCCTCGAGGTCGGCCTCGAGGTCCGGGTCACCCGCGACCGGCACGCCCCGCAGGTCGTTCGCCGACCGCAGCACGGGCGCGGCCGTCAGGTCGGCCAGGTCGAGCACGGCGTCCGTCGTCACGTGGAACGTCGCCCGCTCGCCGGCGAGCAGCGTGACGAGGGCGTCGTCGACGAGCGCGTCCGCCGCGAGCCGGTCGGCGTGCAGCGTGACGTCGGCCGCGTAGGACCGCGCGACGACCTCGACCCGGTAGCCGCCGGGCTCGCGCGCCGCGGTGGCCCGCACCGCCCCCGGGTCGAGCCGCAGGTCGACGTCCTCGACGAACACGTGCGTCGCCCGCCGCTCGGAGCCGCCGTCCGGCAGCCGCGCCGCCAGCACCTCGCCGGCCGGGTCGCGGGGCGTCGCCAGGTCCGCCGGCACCGGCACGACGGCCACCGACCGCGGCTCGACCGCCACGGGCACGCCCGCCGCCGCGGCCGTCACGCCGCCGAGCGTCTCCCGGCGCAGGTGCGCGGTGCCGGCCCAGGGCTCGTCGGTGTCGTTGGTCGCGACCAGCACGATCCGCCGTCGCGCTCGGCGAGGAGCAGCGTGCGCGGGGCGCCGGCGGCGCGCAAGGCGTACCAGAGCGGCTTGGGCCGCTCGGCGGAGTCGACGGCCGCCCAGGACGTGACCGGCCAGCAGTCGTTGAGCTGCCAGACGATCCAGCCCGCGGTGCGCGGCCACCAGGCGCGGTAGTGCTCGACCGCGTGCCGGACCGCGCGCGCCTGGTTGAGCTGGGCCGCCCAGTGCCAGTCGGCGAAGTCGCGGGGGACGCCCAGGTGCGGCGCCATGCCGCGGTCGAGCTTGCCGTTGCCGTCCTCGGCCTTCTGGTGCACGAGGAACACGGGGTCCTCCTGCGGCACGGGCGCGTCCGCGAGCGGGCCGCCGTCGACGGCGTGCACCGCGTCGACGAGGGTGCGCCAGGCCGGCGGCCCCTGGAACCCGAACTCGGAGCAGAACCGCGGGATCTCCGAGCGGTAGACCGTGTAGTCGACGCGGTTCCACACCTCCCACTGGTGGTGCGTGCCGCGGTCGGGGTCGTTGGGGTGCACGTCCTCGGGGTCGCGGCGCGGGGTGAACGGGCTGTTGGTGGCGTACGGGCGGGTCGGGTCCAGCTCCGCCAGCACGGCCGGGAACAGCTCCTCGGCGTACCACCGGCCCCATGTGGCGTCGCCGAGCTGCGCCTTCCAGCCCCAGTCCTCGTGGCCCCAGACGTTCTCGTTGCCGCCGTTCCACAGCACCAGCGACGGGTGCGGCATCAGGCGCACCACGTTCTCCCGCGCCTCCGCCTCGATCTCGGAGCGCAGCGGCTCCTCCTCGGGGTACGCCGCGCAGGCGAGCAGGAAGTCCTGCCAGACCAGCAGGCCGCGCTCGTCGCACGCCTCGTAGAAGTCCTCGGACTCGTAGATCCCGCCGCCCCAGACCCGCAGCAGGTTGAGGTGCGCGTCCGCCGCCTGGTCGAGCCGGCGCACCAGGCGCTCGCGGGTGATCCGGGTCAGGAGGTGGTCGTCGGGGATCCAGTTGGCGCCGCGCACGGCGACCGGGCGGCCGTTGACCACGAGGGTGAACCGGGTGCCGTGCTCGTCGTCGGCGGTGTCGAGGGCCACCGACCGGAAGCCGACCCGGCGGCGCCAGGTGTCGAGCGCGGCGCGGTCGCCGCCGCCGGCCGGCGCCAGCGTCACGTCCAGGTCCACCAGCGGCTGCTCGCCGTGCCCGACCGGCCACCACACGGGGGCGTCCGGGACCGCGAGCTCGACGGCCGCCGCGGAGTCGCCCGCCGGCACGGTCACGGAGGCCGACACCCCCAGCACCGCCGCCCGGACGGTCAGCGCGGCGTCCGGGACCAGCCCCGACCGCTCCACGTCCACGTGCACCGCGACCCGGCCGGTGCCGTCCGCGTCGAGCGTGACCAGCGGCCGCACCCGAGCGAGCCGGGCCACCGACCAGCGCTCGACCCGCACCGGCTTCCACAGCCCGGCGGTGCGCAGGTCGGGCCCCCAGTCCCAGCCGAACGAGCACGCCATCTTGCGGACGAAGTTGTACGGCACCGGGCTGTAGGCCGACGGCCGGTCGCCCAGGGCGTCCCGCACCTCGTCGGCGTACGCGGTGGCGGACCGCAGGTCGACGGTGAGCGCGCGCGGCGCCCCGTCCGCCAGGTCCCGCACGTCGTACCGGTACGACCGGTGCATGTTCGCCGTCGTCCCGAGCACCCGCCCGCCGAGCGCCACGGTGCCCACGGTGTCGATGCCGTGCAGCACGAGGTCGACCCGCTCGCCGTCCGCGGCCGGCTCCAGCGCGAGCGCCCGCTCGTACCGCCAGTCCGTGCCGTGGACCCAGCGCACCGACTCCTCGTGCGCGTCCAGGTACGGGTCGGGGATCAGGCCCGCGGCGAGCAGGTCGGTGTGCACCGAGCCGGGCACGTCGGCGGCGAGCGGGCCCGCGGCGAGGACGGCGTCGGGCACGGGGCCGGCGGTGGCGGTGACGGTCCAGCCGTCGGCGAGGGTGTGGTGCTGCACGGGTGCTCCCGGGTGTCGCAGGGGTGGCTCAGGGTGGCGCAGGGGTGTCGCAGGTGTCAGCGGCGCTCGCGGACGACGCGCACGCCGCCCGCCGGCACCGTGGTGACGGGCCCGACCTCCGCGCCGGTGAGCAGGTCGGTCCCGGACGCGGTGGCCGTGCGGTCCGCGCCGGTGTGGTTGAGCAGGAACAGGTACGAGGACCCGTCGCCGACGCGGCGGACCGCCTCGACGCCCGGGTCGGCCTGGGCGGTGCGCGGCAGCCCCACCTCCTCGACGAGCCGGGCGGCGACCCGGTCGACGGCCTCCCGGGGCAGCGCTGCCCCGACGTACCAGGCGGCCCCGCCGCCGGGGAGGGACCGCCGGGTCACGGCCGGCCCGTCCGCCAGCGAGGACGTGGCGTACCGGACGACCGCCTCGGCGCCGTCCAGCTCGACCCGCTCGGTCCAGTCCGCGACCTCCGCGCCGTCGTCCAGCAGGACGCGCTCGCCCGCCTGGAGCGGGTAGAACTCGTCGGTCCACGCGCCGAGCACGTCCTGCAGCGCGTCCAGCCCGGGCCGGACCCGGCCGCTCGGCTCGCAGACCCCGGACAGGTAGGTGACCAGCAGCGTCCCGCCGCGCTCGGGCACGGCGCGCAGCCGGTCCGCCTCCGCATCGGACAGCACCTGGAGCGTCGGCACCAGCACCAGGTCGTAGCCGCCCAGGTCGGTCCCGGGCGGCACGACGTCGCACAGCACCTGCCGCTCCCACAGCGCGCGGTGCCAGGTACGCAGCTCGCGCCCGTACCGCAGCGCCCGGTGCGGGGTCAGCCCGTGCTGCAGCGCCCAGCCGGCCGCGTCGTCGACGACCATCGCGGCCCGCGCGGGCTCGACCACGGTGCCCTGCACCTCCGCGAGGGACCGGAGGTCGCGCCCGAGGGCGACGACCTCCCGCCAGATCCGCGACCGGGTCCCGGAGTGCGGCACCATCGCGGAGTGGAACTGCTCGGCCCCCGCGGTCGAGGCGCGCCACTGGAAGAACAGCGCGCCGTCGGAGCCGCGGGCGACGTGCCCCAGGGCGTTCCGGGCGATCTCGCCGGGGTCCTTGGCGCGGTTGCGCTGCTGCCACGAGGGCGCCCCGGTGGAGTGCTCCATGAGCAGCCACGGCCGGCGACCCGCCGACATGCCGCGCATCCGGTCGCCGGCGAACGCGAGGTCCTGCTCCCGGTCCGGGTCGTCGACCAGCGTGTAGTGGTCGTTCGCCACGACGGCGGTGTGCGGGGCCCACGACGCGTAGTCGACGACCTGCGCGCCGGGCCCGACCATCATGTTCGTGGTCACGGGCGCATCGGAGTGCCGCTCCAGCACCTCCTTCTCGGCGAGGTAGTGCGCGAGCAGCGCGTCCGAGGAGTACCGCTCGTAGTCGAGGTACAGGCCGGGGTTCGGCGCCCCGTGCTTCCCGCGCGGCGGCAGGATCTCGTCCCACGCGCCGAACCGGTGCCCCCACTGCGCCGTGCCCCACGCGGCGTTCACCGCGTCGAGGGACCCGTACCCCGCGCGCAGCCAGTCCCGGAACGCCGCCGCGGACACGTCGCAGTAGCACCGGGCGTTGCCGCCGCCGAGCTCGTTGCTCACGTGCCAGAGCCGCACGGCGGGATGGTGCCCGTACCGCCGCGCCAGCGCCTCGACGTACCGCAGCGCGTACCGCCGGAACACCGCGCTGCTCGGGCACCACGCCAGCCTGCCGCCGGGCGGCTGCTGGTACAGGTCAGCGTCGTAGGGCAGCACCTCGGGGTGCGCGGTGTGCAGCCAGGACGGCGGCGCGGCGGTCGGCGTGGCCAGGTCGATCGCGATGCCCTGGGCGTGCAGCAGCTCGACCGCCTCGTCGAACCAGGTCCAGTCGAACGCGCCGTCGGAGGTCTCGACCAGGCCCCAGGAGAACACCCCGAGGGTCACCAGGTTGACCCCGGCCTCGCGCATCAGGGCGACGTCCTCGTCCCACACCGCGCGGGGCCACTGCTCGGGGTTGTAGTCGCCGCCGTAGGCGAGGCCGTCGACCAGGCGGACCGGCGGGGGTGCGGCGGCGGGCGGCGGCGGGACGACCGCGCTGACGAACTCAGGCACGCGCGCGCTCCTTCGCGACCGACGACGCGGCGACGGCCGCGGCCTCCGCCTCGTCGATCGGCACCCACGCCCCGAGCGTGTGGTCGTAGCAGACCGAGTTGTCGATCGCGTCGCGCGCCACGGCGGTGTCGCCCTCGCGCCCGACGCTGCCGACCCGGTCCGGGTCGGGCGCGGCCATCGCGAGCAGCTTCGTGTAGTCGTGGTGCGGGTCCAGGATCACGGCGTCCGCCGGCCCGCGCTCCACCACCCGGCCGCGGTAGAGCACCAGGATCTCGTCGGAGAAGTGCCGCGCGGTCGCCAGGTCGTGCGTGATGTAGAGGACCGCGAGGTTGTCCTCGCGCTGCAGCCGGCCGAGCAGGTTGAGCACGCCGAGCCGGATGGACACGTCGAGCATCGACACCGGCTCGTCCGCGATCAGCACCTGCGCGCCCGGGGCGAGCGCCCGGGCGATCGCGACGCGCTGCCGCTGCCCGCCGGACAGCTCGTGCGGCCGGCGCGCGGCCATGTCCTCCGCGGGGTGCAGGTTGACCCGCTCCAGCATCTCCAGCACCCGGGCGTGGGTGGACGCCGCGTCGTGGGTGCGGCGGTGGATCCGCAGCGGCCGGGCCACGTGGTGCTCGACCGAGTGGAACGGGTTCAGGGAGGCGAACGGGTCCTGGAACACCATCTGCACGTGCCGCTGGTACACCGAGCCCATCACGGGCGTCCGGTCGTCCAGCTGCACGTCGATCCGCCCGGAGGTCGGCTTCTCCATCCGGGTGAGCAGCTTGGCGATCGTCGACTTGCCGGAGCCCGACTCGCCCACCAGGGCGACGGTGCGCCGGGGCACCAGGTCGAACGACACCCGGTCGACGGCCCGCAGGGTGCTGCGGCGCAGGCCGGAGCGCAGGGCGTAGTCCTTGGTCAGGTTGGTCACGTGCACGCTGGTCATCAGGCCTCCTCGGGGTCGACGCCCTCGCGGATGAACGCGCCGCGCTCGCCGGACAGGCTCGGGAACGACCCGAGCAGCCGGCGGGTGTACGGGTGGGCGGGGGAGCGGTGCAGCTGGGCGGCGGTCTCCAGCTCGACGATCTCGCCGGCGAGCATCACCGCGATCCGGTCGCTGATCTCCAGCAGCAGCGGCAGGTCGTGCGTGATGAACACGACCGCGAAGTCGAGCTCGTCGCGCAGCCGGACGATCTCGCGGAGGATCTCCCGCTGCACCACCACGTCGAGGGCGGTGGTGGGCTCGTCCATGATCATGATCTGCGGCTCGAGCAGCATGGCCATCGCGATCATCACCCGCTGCCGCATGCCGCCGGACAGCTCGTGCGGGTAGGACCGCAGTCGCCCGGGGTCGACGCCGACCCGGGTCAGCACCTCGGCGGACCGCGCCCTGCGCTGGGTCCGCGACATCGAGGAGTGCGCCCGCAGCGTGTCGTCGAGCTGGGCGCCGACCGTGCGGACCGGGTTGAGCGAGTTCATCGCGCCCTGGAACACCATCGACAGCTGCGACCAGCGGAACCGGCGCAGCGGCTCGTCGTCCAGCCCGAGCAGGTCGACGTCGCCGCCGTCCCGGTCGTGGAACACCACGGAGCCGGACGCGATCCGGGCCGGCGGCTGGTGCAGCCGGTTGATCGCGTAGGCGAGCGTCGTCTTGCCGCAGCCGGACTCGCCGGCCAGACCGAGGATCTCGCCGCGGCCGAGCTGCAGGCTCGCGCCCCTGACGGCGGTGACGGGCTCCTCGACGTCGTAGACGACGGTGAGGTCGGTGACGGTGAGCACGGGGCGGCGCGCCGGCGCCGCGGCGTGCGGGACGCGGTCGGTGAGCGTGGTCATCAGGCGGCCTTCCTGGCGACGCGGGCGGCCGCCTTCGCGCGACGGCGGGCGGTGCGGGCGTTCTTCAGGCGGGGGTTGATGATCTCGTCGATCGAGAAGTTGACGAGGGACAGCCCCATGCCGAACAGGGCGATCACGAGCCCCGGCGGCACGAACCACCACCAGGCGCCGAGCGGGAGCGCGAAGCCGTTCTGCGCGTAGAACAGCATCGTGCCGAGGGTCGAGGCGTTCGAGGCGCCGAGGCCCAGGAACGACAGCCCCGCCTCGCCGAGGATCGCCGCGATCACCGCGTACACGAACTGCGACGCGAGCACCGGGAGCAGGTTCGGCAGGATCTCCACGCCGATGACCCGCCACGGCTTCTCGCCCGACAGCCGGGACGCGGCCACGTAGTCGCGGGACCGCACCGACAGGGTCTGCGCGCGCAGCACCCGCGCCGAGGCCGCCCACGACGTCAGGGCGAGCACCACCGCGATGGTCCACAGCCCGCGGCTCTCCCGCGGCACGAAGCCCGAGATCACGATCACCAGCGGCAGGCCCGGGATCACCAGGAACACGTTCGACAGCAGGGAGAACCCCTCGTCCGCCGCGCCGCCCAGGTAGGCGCCGTAGATGCCGAAGAACGCCGACAGCACCGTGGCGAGCACGCCGACCATCAGGCCGATCTGCAGCGAGCCGCGGGTCGCGTGCGCCAGCTGGGCGAGCACGTCCTGGCCGGTCTGGGTGGTGCCGAGCCAGTGCTCCGCCGACGGCGGGGCCAGGCCGACGTCGGAGATCGCGTCGGGGTCGCCGACCAGGTACGGCCCGACCACGCCGAGCAGCACGACCCCGGCGATCAGGACGAGGCCGGTGGCGAGCCACGGGGTCATGGTCGGCAGCAGCATCCGCCACGCGGGGCGGGCGCGGGTCCCCGCGGGGCGGGGCTCGGGAGTGGTGGTGGTCGGGGTGGCCTCGACGGGGCCGCCGGGCCCCTCGACGGCCACCTGCACGTCCGGTCCGATGTTCGTCATCGCCGGCTCCCCTCAGCCCTTCGCGCGGGTGCGCGGGTCGATGAGGCCGTACAGCAGGTCGACGACGAGGTTCGCGCCGAGCACGGCCAGGGTGATGAACAGGAACACGCCCTGCATGAGCGCGTAGTCGTTGTTGGTGACCGCGGCGAGCAGCCGGGACCCGATGCCGGGGTAGGAGAACACCTGCTCGGTGACCACGGACCCGGAGACGACGAAGCCCAGGGAGATGGCGAACCCGGCGACCGACGGCAGCACGGCGTTGCGGGCGGCGTAGTTCCGCATCACCTGCCCGTGCGGCAGGCCCTTGGCGCGCGCGGTCAGCACGTAGTCCTCGGACAGCGTCGACACCATCATGTTGCGCATCCCGAGCAGCCAGCCGCCGATCGACGCGACCACGATGGTCAGCGCGGGCACGAAGCCGTACTCGATCGCGGAGCCGATGAACTCCGGCGACCAGCCGGGGTCGAGCACCACGTCGTAGCCGCCCTGCGAGGGGAACCAGCCGAGCACCCGGGACAGCAGGTAGACCAGCACCAGCGCGAGCCAGAAGTACGGCACCGCGGCGAGCAGCGTGGTCAGCGGCACCGCCGAGTCCAGCCAGGTGCCGGGGCGCCAGCCGACGAACGCGCCGAGCAGCACGCCGATGGTCGCCGCGAGCACCGTGGCGATGCCGACCAGCACGACGGTCCACGGCATCGACGTGCCGATGACCTCGCTGACCGGGGTCGGGAAGTAGGTGACCGAGACGCCGAGGTCGCCGTGCAGCAGGTTCGACAGGTAGGTGCCGTACTGCTGCAGCAGGGAGTCGGTGGTGTCGCCGCCCAGCAGGGCGGAGTACGCCTCCCGGGTCTCGGGGGTGACCGTCCCGCCGCGCTGCTGGAGCTTGGCCAGCAGGATGTCGACCGGGTTGCCCGGGAGCAGGCGGGGGATGAGGAAGTTCAGGGTGACGGCGGCCCACAGGGCGACCGCGTAGAAGCCGAGCTTGCGCAGGACGTAGTTCACGTCGCGACCCTTCCGACGGCGGGGGAGACCGGCCCGGGTCGCCTCAGCCGGCCGCCGGCTCCAGGCGCTTGAAGATCTCCGCGGCGTCGAACGCGGACCACACCGCCGGGAAGGCGTACATGTCGTCCTCGGTCGGCCAGCCGGTGAACCCGCCGACGTTCCACTCGCTCGTGGTGCCGCCGGTGAGGATCGGGATGTACGGCATGTCCTCGACGACCGCGGCCTGGATGGTGTCGAAGTACGGCTGCCGGGCCTCGGCGTCGTCCAGCGGCATGGTCTTCAGGGACTCGAGCGCGGCGTCCACGTCCGGGTCCGCGTACCGGGAGTAGTTGTTGCCCGCCGCCTCGCCGACCGGGGCGCCCGTCGCCGACGAGAAGAAGTACGTGTACAGGTAGTACGGGTCGGGCGCCGGGCCCTGCCACAGCGAGTCGATCGCCAGCTGGAAGTTGCCCTGGGTGCGGCGCTCGGTCCACTCGTTCCACGACGACTGCGCGGTCTGCACGTCGATGCCCGCGGCCTTGGCCTGCTGCGCGATCGTCTGCACGGCGGTGATGTAGTCGGTCCAGCCGGTGACGACCTCGACCGTCACGGTGAGCCGCTCGCCGTCCTTGGCGTAGATGCCGTCGGAGCCCTTGGCCCAGCCGGCGGCCTCGAGCACCGCGGCGGCGCCCTCGGGGTCGGCCTTCTCGGGGGCGACCGGCTCCTCGACGTCGGCCGAGATGGTGGCCTCCTGCGTGGAGGTCAGGGCGAACGTCGGCGAGATCTCGGACGCGGTCTCCTCGAACGCGAGCTGGTTGAGCTGCGTGCGGTCCATCGCCAGGTACAGCGCGTGCCGGACCGCCGGGTCGGTCTGGGGACCGGAGCAGCCGAGCTCGACGCTGGAGCAGGTCGCGAGCACCATCTGGTTCTGCGCGGCGGTCAGCGTGTCGTAGCCGGGGAAGTTCTCGGCGACGTTCTGGATGTCCGGCACCGGGCCGGTCTGCCAGTCGATCGTGCCGTTCGCGATCCCGTCGGCGCCCGCGGTGTTGCCGGACAGGGACAGGAACCGGATCGTCTTCACGGCCGGCTCGCCGCCCCAGTAGTCGGGGTTCGCGGTGTAGGTGAACGCCTGCGGCTTGAAGTCGCCGAGCACGTACGCGCCGGTGCCGACCGGGTTCTCGACCACGTCGGCGGTCGGGTCGACGTCCGCCCACAGGTGCTCGGGGACGATCGGCACCCCGGACAGCACGTCGGGGCCCTGCACGAACGCGGGCGCCTCGAACGTGAACGTGACGTGGGTGTCGTCGGTCGCGGCCGCGGTTCCCGCGTAGCCGACGTTGTTGATCGCCGGGGTGCTCGCGAGCAGGTCGTAGGTGAACACCACGTCGTCGGCCGTGAACGGCTCGCCGTCGCTCCAGGTGACGTCGTCCCGGAGCGTGACCTGCAGCTCGGTGCCGTCGTCGTTCCAGGTGTAGTCGGTGCCGAGCAGGGGGACCGGGTCGGACTCGGCGGCCTTGTTGATGAAGAACAGCTGCTCGTAGATCGCGCCGAGCCCGCCGATCCGGGACGGGGAGAACGGGTTGAAGTTGACCTGGTAGTCGCCGGACTGGCCGGTGTAGGCGACGAGCGTGCTGCCGTCGCCCGAGGCGCCGGTGCTGCCCGAGCCGCCGCCGTCGCCGCCGCTGCACGCGGCGAGGAGGGCGAGCGTCGCGGCGCCGGCGACGAGCGGGACGACGCGGCGGGCGCGGCGCCGGTGCGTGCGTGCTGACCTGAGGAACATCGCTGGTCCTTTCCACCCGTCGCGGCCGACGGTCTGGTCGTGGCCGCGTCGTCGCGGCCCGGGGAAACGCAGGCATATCGTTACGTGCTTAAATTAAGCATGTCAAGATATGGTCGGGACATGCGAGCACCTCGTGCCGCGACCGGGGCGCTCGTCCTCGACCTGATCCGCACGCACGGCACGGTCAGCAGGGTCGAGCTCGCCGACCGGTCCGGGCTCACCGCGGCGACCATCACGCACGTCGTGCGCGACCTCATGGGCGAGGGCCTCGTGCACGAGGTCGGCCGGGTCACCGGCGGCGTCGGGTCGCCCCGGCGGCTGCTGGAGCTCGACGCCGGGGCCTGGTTCGCGGTCGGGGTGCAGCTCGACCGGTGCGCCAGCAGCGTCGTCGTCACCGACTTCGCGGGGCGGCGGGTCGCGTCCACCGGCGTGCGCGGCGTGGGCCGGGGCGCGCCCGACGACACCCTGCCCGTGCTCGCCCGGCACATCGACCTGCTGCTGGCCGGGGCCGGCATCCCGCGCGACCGGGTGCTCGGCGTCGGGCTGGTCACCCACGGGCCCCAGGACCGCGGGGCCGGCGCCGTGCTCACCGGGCAGCCGACGCCGGAGTGGCGGGACTACCCGCTCACCGGGACGCTCTCCCGGCTGCTCGGGCTGCCGGTGCTGCTGGAGAACGACGCGACCGCCGCCGCCGTCGGCGAGCAGTGGGTCGGCGCGCTCGACGTCGACACGTTCGGCGTGCTCTACATGGCGACCGGCGTGGGCGGCGGCGTGATCGCCGGCTCGGAGGTGTACCGCGGCGGCACCGCCAACCCGGTCGAGATCGGGCACGTCCCGGTCGACCCCGCGGGACCCGCGTGCGCGTGCGGCAACCGGGGGTGCGTGGAGGTGCTGGCGGGGCCGGCTGCGGTCGTCGGCGCCGCGCTGGGCGACGCGGCGCTCGCGGACCGGCTCGGGCTGACCGGCGGGGGAGACGCGGTGCTGGCCGACTTCCAGCGGGTGGCGCGGGCCGCGGTCGCGGGCGACGCGGCGTGCGCGGCGCTGCTCGCGGCCTCCGCCCGGCACCTCGGCACCGCGGCCGTGACGCTGATGAACCTGTTCGACCTCGACACCGTGGTGCTCGCCGGACCCGCGTTCGGCGTCGCCGGGCCGCTGTACGTCGCGGGGGTGCAGGCGGCGGTCGACGCCGGGGCGCTCGCGCGGCTGCTGCGGCCGGTGCGGGTGCGGCTGTCCCGCGACGTGCGGGTGTCTGCGGCGGTGGGCGGGGCGCTGGTGGTGCTGCGGTCGCCGCTCGGGCGGCCGGGGGCGGCCGCCGTGCCCGCCGTGCCCGCCGTGCCTGCCGTGCCTGCCTAGGACCCGCTCGACCCGACCGTCCGACTCGAAGGAGAGCCCGTGACCGACCCGACCCCCACTCCTGCGCCCGACCCGGCGTCCTGGACCCTGCTGCGCCGCGACGGCGTCGCCGTCGTCCTGGCCCACCCGCGCGACGGCCTGCCCGAGGTGCAGCACTGGGGCGCCGACCTCGGGCCGCTCGCACCGGCCGACCTCGCCGGGCTGCGGGCCGCCGCCGACCGGCAGACGCCCCCGGGCACGCTCGACGCTGCCGGGCACCCGTCGCTGCTGCCGCAGGACACCGACGGCTGGCCGGGTCGCCCGGGGCTGCAGCTCGTGCGCGGCGGCGTGCCGCTCACCCCGCGGTGGCGGGCCGAGCCGCCCGCCGCGGACGAGGACGGCCACGCCGTCGAGGTCGTCGCGCGCGACGCCGCCGCCGGGCTGGTGCTGCGCTCGCGGCTGCACCTGGAGCCCGGCGGGCTGCTGGGTGTCGACCACCGGCTGGAGGTGGCGCCGGACGCGCCCGGTCCCGTCGAGGTGCAGGCCCTGGAGGCGGCGCTGCCGGTGCCCACCCGCGCGGACGTGGTGACCACGTTCGCCGGCCGGTGGACCCGGGAGAAGGCGCCGGCGACCGGCCCGCTGCCGCGCGGCTCGCTGGCGCGGCAGACCCGGCGCGGCCGCCCGGGCCACGACCACCCGTGGCTGCTGGCCCTGTCCGCCGCGGCGCCGCGGGACCGGGACGGCGAGGTCTGGGCCGTGCACCTCGCGTGGCCCGCGGACGCCACGTACCGCACCGACCGGCTGCCCGACCAGCCGACGCTGCTCGGCGCGGGCGAGCTGCTGCGGGCCGCGGAGGTCGTGCTGGCGCCGGGGGAGGCGTTCGCGGCGCCGACGGCGTGGTTCGCGTGGTCCGGCGCGGGTCTCGACGGCGTGTCCGCGCGGTTCCACCGGTACCTGCGCGCGCGCCCGCAGCACCCCCGCACGGAGCGGCCGCTCGTGCTCAACACCTGGGAGGCGGTCTACTTCGACCACGAGCCGGCGACCGTGCTCCGGCTCGCGGAACGGGCGGCGCGGATCGGTGTCGAGCGGTTCGTGCTGGACGACGGCTGGTTCCTCGCGCGCCGCGACGACACCCGCGGGCTCGGTGACTGGGTGGTCGACCGGACCGTGTGGCCGGACGGGCTCGGGCCGCTCGCGGACCGGGTGCACGCGCTCGGCATGCAGTTCGGGCTGTGGTTCGAGCCCGAGATGGTCAGCCTCGACTCCGACCTGGCGCGGGCGCACCCGGACTGGCTGCTGCACGACCTCGACCGGGTCCCCGACCCCGAGGGGCTGTCGTACCGCACCCAGTACGTGCTCGACCTGGCCCGGCCGGAGGCGCGGCAGCACGTCCTGGGACAGCTCTCCGCCCTGGTGGCGGAGCTCGGGATCGACTTCATCAAGTGGGACCACAACCGCGACCTGGTCGACGCCCGGCACGACGGCCGGCCCGGCGTCGACGCGCAGACCAGGGCGGTCCTGGGCCTGATGGCGGAGCTGAAGGCGCGGCACCCGGGCCTGGAGATCGAGTCCTGCTCCTCCGGCGGCGCGCGCAGCGACCTCGGCGTGCTGGAGGTCGCCGACCGGGTGTGGGCGTCCGACTCCAACGACGCCGTCGAGCGGCAGGACATCCAGCGCTGGACCGGGCTGCTGCTGCCGCCGGAGCTCGTCGGCGCGCACGTCGGGCCGCCGACGTCGCACAGCTCCGGCCGGACCCTCGACCTGTCGTACCGGCTCGCGACGAGCCTGATGGGCTCCGCGGGCTTCGAGTGGGACGTGCTGTCCTGCTCGGACGAGGAGGTCGAGGTGCTCACCCGGTTCGCGGGGCTGTACCGGGAGCTGCGGCCGCTCCTGCACACCGGGACCGCCGTGCACGCGGACGTGCGGGACCCGGCGCTCCGGGTGGTGGGCGCGGTGGCGCCGGACGGCTCCGCGGGGGTGTGGACGGTCGCGACCGTCGCCGCGCTGGAGGACGCCCGGCCGGAGCCGGTCCGGCTGCACGGGCTGCGCCCCGACGTGCGGTACCGGGTGCGGGTGCGCGACGAGATCGGCGCCGCGCGCTGGGGCTGGATCACGCCGCCCTGGCTGGCCGCGGGCGAGGTGACCCTCCCGGGCCGGGTGCTCGGCGAGGTCGGGCTGCAGATCCCCGCGCTGTGGCCGGCGCAGGCGCTCGTGCTGCACGCGACGGCGGTCTGAGCCGGTGGCCGCCGCGCCCGCGTCAGGCGGGCGGCGGCGCCGTCGAGCCGCGCGCGACCACCCGCACCCCCGGGGTGCGGGTGGTCGCCGGCGGGCCGCCGGCCACCGCCCGCAGCAGCACCTCGGCGGTGAGCGCGCCGAGCTCGTGCACGTCGCGGCTCACCACGGAGAGCGGGGGTTGGGAGATGCGCACGTTCGCCGAGTCGTCCCAGGCCAGCACCGACAGGTCCTGCGGGACCCGCACGCCGAGCCGCGCCGCCTCGCGCAGGCCGGCCAGCGGCATCAGGTCGTTGTCGTACACGATCGCCGTCGGCGGCTCGGGCAGGGCGAGCAGCTCGGCCGTGCGCAGCGCGCCGCTCGCCGCGCCGTAGTCGCCCTCCCGGTGCGCCACCGCGATCCCGGCGGCGGCCGCGGCCTCGTGGAACGCCGTGGCGCGCACCCGGGTGTGCCGGTAGCGCTCCGGCCCCGACACCCACCCCACCCGGCGGTGGCCGAGGTCCGCCAGGAACGCGACCGCGGTGCGCATCGCGTCGTCGTTGTCGTAGTCGACGACCCACCGGCCGTCGCCGGGCTCGCCGCCGAGCAGCACGGACGGCAGCCCGAGGTCCCGGCAGACCTGCTCGCGGGGGTCGTCGGCCACCAGGTCGGAGATCACCACGGCGTCCACGAGCCCGTCCCGGGCCCAACGGCGGTAGGCCACCAGCTCGGCGTCGAGGTCCGGCACGACGTGCACGAACACGCTCGCCCCGTGCGCGTCGAGCTCCTCCTCCATGCCCGCCAGCAGGTCCGTGTAGAAGGGCTCCAGCGCGCCGTCGTCGTCGGCCGGCAGCAGCGCCAGCCCGACCCGGACGCCGCTGCCCGGCCGCCGGTCGGGCGGCGTCGGCGTCGTCATGCGCGCAGCATCGCACGCCGCGCGCGGCGGGGGTGTGCCGCCGTGCCATGCTGAGCGGCATGGACGGCGTCGAGGTCGGGCAGGGCGCCGGGCGGCGGGGCGGCCGCGCGCCGTCGACCACGCGCTCCCGGGTGCTCGACCTGGTCCGCACCCGCGGGCCGATCAGCCGGGTCGAGCTGGCCGAGCTGACCGGGCTGACCCAGGCGGCGATCTCGCACGCGGTGCGCGCGCTGCTCGACCAGGGGCTGCTCCGCGAGAGCGGCGCGCGGGAGTGGACCGGCGGCAAGCCGCGGGTGATGCTCACGCTCGACCCGCTCGCGCGGTGCGCGGTGGGCGTGCAGCTCGGCGCGGACTGGCTGGTCGTCGTGCTCATCGACGCGCGCGGCGCCGTCGTGGCCCGGACCCGGGTGCGCGGCGCGCGCGACGAGGACCCCGAGGCGGTCGTCATCGGCATCGCGGGGGAGATCGACCTGCTGCTCCGGGCCTCCGGGATCGGTCGGGACCGGGTCGCCGGCGTGGGCCTCGCCGTCCCGGGCACCCTGGACCTCGAGGCGGGCGCCATCACGGTCTCCCGCTCGCTGCACCGGTGGCAGGGCTTCCCGGTCCGGGCGGACCTCGCGGAGGCCGTCGGGCTGCCGGTGGTGCTGGACAACGACGCGACCGCCGCGGCCGTCGGCGAGTACTGGGCCGGCCGCACCGCCGGGTCGGTCGCGCACTGCACGCTCTACATGGGCGCGGGCATCGGCGCGGGCGTCGTCGTCGGCGGCACCGTGCACCGCGGCGCCAGCGGGAACCCGGGTCCGCTGGGCCGGATGCACCTGCATCGCGCCGGGCACGACGCCGGGCCGACGCTCGAGGAGCTCGCCGCCCCGCACGCCGTCGCGCGGCGGGCCCGGGAGGCGGTGGCCGCGGGTCGCACGACCATGGCGCGGCTCAGCGCGGACGGCGACCCGATCACCGACTTCGGGGCGCTGGCCACCGCCGCCGTCCAGGGCGACCCGCTCGCGCTCGAGCTCGTCGAGGACTCCGCGGAGTACCTGGCGGACGCCGCCGTGACCGCCGCGAACCTGCTGGACGTCGACTCGGTGGTGCTGGCCGGACCGGCGTTCAGCACGGCGGGGTCGCTGTACGCGCAGGTCGTCGAGCGGCGGCTGCGGGCCGAGCTGCACGCGGCCGACCGGCACGGGGTGCGCGTGGCGCTCGCCGCGCACGTCGCGGACGCGGCGGCGGTCGGGGCCGCGGCGCTCGTGCTGCAGGAGGACCTGGCGCCGCGGCGGGGGTGACGCGCCGGGCGCCACGCCACGCGGGGGCGTCGGGGAGCCGGGGCCGGGTCGTCGGCGGGGAGCGGCGCCGGGTCAGCGACGCCGGGTCAGCAGCTCCAGGCTCACCGCGTCGACCAGCAGCCCCTGGTCCGCGCGCACCCACCGGTCGCCGGTGGCCCGGTGCTCCGCCGGGGGTGGCGAACCGGTACCCGTACAGCCGAGCCCGCACCCACCGCGGGCGCTCGCCGCGGAACGGGTCGTGCGCCAGCAGCCGCAGCGTGGGCCGGTCGGCCTCCAGCAGCTTCGCGAGGAACGGCACGAACCAGCGCAGCTGCGCCGCCGACCCGAGCGCCAGGAACCACATGAGCCAGTCGAGCCGCAGGTGGTACGGCGCGTACTGCCGGGGCAGCCGCCGGACGTCGCCGGGCTTGCCGCGGAACCCGTACTCGAGCCAGGTCGCGGCCTCGGGGTCCTCGTCCCGGGTGCCCTCGACCACCACCTCGGTGCGTCGGCGCGTGATCGTGCCGAACGCGCCGTAGGCGTTGACCAGGTGGAAAGGGTTGAAGGACGCGTTCATCCGCTGGTTCCGGGACGCCAGGTTGCGCGCCGGCCAGAAGGACAGCACGACGCACAGCGCGGTGACGGCGAGCGCGACCCCGACGAACCACGGCGGCGGGTCGGCCGGCGGCGCGCCGGTGCGGACGTCGACGCCGACCAGCCCGAGGACCGCGGCCCAGGACCGGTCGTCGACGGCCGAGGCCGCCAGCACGATGGTCAGCCAGTTCAGCCAGGCGAAGTTGCCGGACAGCACCAGCCAGAGCTGCGTCACGATCATCACCCCGGCGGCGGTGCCCGCCACCGGGCCGGGGACCAGCAGCCCGAACGGCACCACCAGCTGCGCGACGTGGTTGGCCGCGACCTCGACGCGGTGCAGCGGGCGGGGGAGCAGGTGGAACAGCCGGCTGGAGGGGCCCGGCATCGGCTGGGTCTCGTGGTGGTAGTACAGCGCCGTCAGGTCGCGCCAGGCCGGGTCGCCCCGCCACTTGATCAGGCCCGCGCCGAGCTCCAGCCGGAACACCAGCCACCACAGCAGCGCGAGGACGGTCCACGGCGGGGCGACGTCGTCCGAGCCCAGGAACGCCACGAGGAACCCCGCCTCCAGCAGCAGCGACTCCCAGCCGAACCCGTAGAACGTCTGCCCGACGTTGACCACCGACAGGTACAGGACCCACAGCACGGCGAAGGCGAGCAGCGGCAGCCACGGCGGGCCCTGCTGCGGCAGCCCGACGACCAGCACCGCGGCGACCAGGAGCCCGACCCAGCCCCCGACGACCAGCAGCCGGTCGGAGTACCGCCAGGCGAACAGGCTCGGCGCGTCCCGGAACGGCACCCGCTCGGTGAACGCAGGGACCGGGAGCAGGCCGCGCTCGCCGAGCAGCGGGCGGAACTGGCGGAGCACGTTCATGAACGCGAGCACGTACACGGCGGCGACGCCGCGCTGCGCGACCGCGCGGGCGATCGTGTACCCCTCCGCGCCGAACCACTCCACCGCCCCGCCCGCCTCCCGCGCCGTGCCGCCGCCTCGCCCCGCCTCGCGCCCCGCCTCGCGCCCCGCCCTCCTCGCCTCGTCCCCGCCTCCCACCCTTGCCCTCCTCGCCGAGATGGCAACTCTCGGCTGTCGTCGGGGGCCCCGAGACAGCCGAGAGTTGCCATCTCGGCGGGACGGGCGACCGGGCGCGGGGCGCAGCGGGGCGCGGCGTGCCGCGCGGCGTGGACAGAGGGGTTCACAACGTGACGCTAGCGATATATCGTTAGCGTCATGCGATACAACGACACACACGATGAGTTCGAGAGCGAGGGCCGCGACGAGCGGTCCGGTCGCGGCCCGCACGGGTCGCACGAGGGGCACCGCGGGCGCGGGCGGGGGTTCGGCGGCCACGGGCCGCGCGGCTTCGGCCCGGGCGCGGGGTTCGGCCCCGGCGGAGGCTTCGGCCCCGGGGGCCCTGGGGGGTTCGGCCCGGGCGGGTTCGGCCCCGGTGGGCGGCGCGGCCGACGTCCGCGCGGAGACGTCCGCAACGCCATCCTGCTGCTGCTCGCCGAGCACCCGATGCACGGCTACCAGCTGATGGAGGCCATCGCGGAGCGCAGCGACGGCCGGTGGCGCCCGAGCCCCGGCGCCGTCTACCCGACGCTGAACCTCCTGGAGGACGAGGGCGTCGTGACGCTCACGGCCTCGGCGGGGCGCAAGCTCGCCACGCTGACCGAGGAGGGCCGCGCGCTCGTCGAGCGGGACTCGGCGTCCTGGCCCGACCCGTTCGCGACCGGCGACGCCGAGCAGGGCGTCGACCTGCGCGCCGAGGTCGGCCCGCTGCTCGAGGCCGTCCGGGCCGTCGGGCGCGGCGGCACCGAGGCGCAGCGGGTCCGCGCGGGCGAGATCCTCGCCGAGGCGCGCCGGTCGGTGTACCGCGTGCTGGCGGGCGACGACCCGGCCGCCGACCCCGCGCCGGCCCCGGACGACCCGGCGCCGGAGGGCCCGACCGCCTGACGGGTGGCCGTGCCGGGCGGGCGGGTCAGGGCCAGACGTGCGCCTGCTCGGCGAAGTCCGCCGGGTCGCTGTGCACCGGGATCACGCACAGCAGGTGGCCGCCCGGGACGCGCAGCGTCCGGCAGTCGAGCCAGCCGCCGACCTCGACGGCGCCCAGGTCCAGCAGCCGCGCCGTCTCGGCGGCGACGTCGTCGGTCTCCATGTCGAGGTGGTACCGGGCCGGGCCGCCGATCGACTGCACCGCGGCGACCAGCCCGGGGATCGGGTCCTCGAGGTGCGTGAACTGCTCCTCGTCCGGCACCGACCACGAGGCCACGCCGGTGGCGGCGGACCAGAAGCGCGCCGCGGCGGCGGCCTCGGCGTGCGGGGCGTCGATGAGCAGGGTCGAGATCCGGCTGCGGTGCACGGGCATCCTCCTCGATGTCCCGACGGACGGTAGCGCTCCCACCGCCGCGACCACCAGTCCCGGGTCGCGCCGGTCAGTCGCCGTCGGCGCCGACGCCCGCGGGCACCGGGCGAGCGGCGCCCGGTTCCGCGGCCGACGGGGCCCGGTCCGCCGGCGCGATGTCGCCGCGCGGCGCGTTCGTGCCGCCCCTCGCGGCCGCCGCGCCCGCGGCCGCCGTCCGGCGGGTGTGCGTCTCGATCGCGGCCAGCACCACGGCCAGCACCGCCGCGGCGAGCAGCGTCGCGCGCGTGCCGAGCGCGTCCGGCGCGCTCGCCACCGCGCCGATCCCCGCGCCGCCGGCGAACGCCAGCACGATCACGGCGAGGCGCAGGGCGACCACGCGCTGGGTGCGGTCGTAGCCGCTGAGCCACTCGTAGGCCGCGGTCACGAGCGTGCGCAGGTTCCCGGTGGTCATCGTCGTGCTGTAGGTGGTGTCCCGGACGAGCCGGAAGGTCGTGACCTGCAGCGCGGCGACGAACGCGACCGCCATGGTCGTCACGAGCGTGGGCACCGCGCGCGGCAGCCCCGCGACGGCGACCAGCACGGCGATCTCGGCGAGCAGCACCACGCGGGTCGGGTCGTCGAGCCCGGGCAGCCGACGGTGCGCCGCCAGCCACTCCGCCGCGACCAGGCCCAGCACGAACGCGCCGATGATCGGCAGGTAGCCCGCCGCCTGGGCCCACTGGCCCTCGGCGGCGTGGATCGCCACGAACACGACGTTGCCGGTCTGGGCGTTGGCGAACACGCCGCCGTGCGCCACGAACGTGTACGCGTCGAGGAAGCCGCCGACGACGGCGAGCGCGGCCCCGGTCGCGGGGTGCTCGGGGCGGGTGCGAACCCTCACGGCTCGCGCCGCCCCTCGGGGGTGGTGCGGGTCGGTCGCTGCCGGGTCACGCCGCTCACGCTCCCCAGTATGCGCCTAGTCGTCCCATGACTTGGTGGGACCACCGGCCCACGGCCGGCCCGCACCGCCCGCGGGCTCAGCCCTCCGCGAGCAGCGCCGGGATCTGCCCGACCGCGTCGCGCATACCCTCCTCCATCCCCATCGCGATCACCTGGGCCATCGCCTCGGCGTCCGGGAACCGCGTGGTGATGGTCATGCGCGTCCCGCCGTCGACGGGCGTGAGCTCGGTGCGCATCACGGCAGCGGGCATGGCGTCGTCCGGGTTGCCCTCGGCGTCGGAGAACCCGTCCTGGATCTCGATCGAGCGCGGCGGGTCGACCGCGAGCACCCGCCACCAGCCGTGCGCCCGCGTCCCGTCCGGGCCGGTCATGTAGTACCGCGACTCGGCGCCGGGGGTGAGGTCGTGGGCGGGGAAGGTCGCCGGCCACCCCGGAGGGCCCCACCAGCGGCCGAGCTGCTCGCCCTCGGACCACAGCCGCCACACCCGCTCGGGCGGGGCGGCGAGCTCGGTCACCACGGTGAGCGTCAGCGCGTCGGTGTCCTTGATGGTGTCCACGACGGTCATGAGTCGTCCCCTTCTCGCGTGTCCCCGAGGAGCTCCGCCATGCGGTCGATGCGGCCGCGCCAGATCTCCTCGTACCGGTCGAGCAGCCGTGCGGCCGCCCGGATGGTCGCGACGTCGGGGTGGACGACCTGCTCGCGGCCCTGCCGCTGCTTGGTCACGAGGTGCGCGCGCTCGAGCACCGCGACGTGCTTCTGCACGGCGGCGAAGCTCATCTCGTAGGAGCGCGCGAGGGCGGTCACCGACGCCTCCCGGCGCAGCACCCGCGTGACGATGTCGCGGCGGGTGGCGTCGGCCAGCGCGGCGAACACCCGGTCCACCTCGTCGGGGTCCAGCTGACGTACAACCATGTGGTTGTACGTTACGCGGGTGTGGCCCGGGTCACAAGACCCCGCTGTGGCCCGGGACGCGGCAGACTGGCCCGCATGATCGCCGCCGGACTGGTGCTCGCCGCGCTCGCGGCCCTGGTGCACGTCTACATCTTCACGCTCGAGTCGTTCACGTGGACGTCCCCCCGGACCCGCGCGACCTTCGGCACGACGCCCGAGGGCGCCGAGGCCACGAAGGAGCTCGCGTTCAACCAGGGCTTCTACAACCTGTTCCTCGCGGTGGTCGCGGGCGGCGGGGGTCGTCGCCACGGCGACCGGCGCGGACGCCGTGGGCGCGGCGCTCGCTGGCCGGCACCGGGTCGATGCTCGCGGCGGCGCTCGTGCTCGTGCTGTCGTCGCCGGACAAGGCGCGGGCGGCCGCGGTGCAGGGCGCGTTCCCGCTCCTCGCGGTCGTCGCGACGGTCGTCGGCCTGCTCGCCTGAGCCGGGGCCGACCGGCCTAGGACGTTACGTCCGCGGTGGTGAACCGCGCCCACGCGAGCGTCCCGAACACGGCCACCCACGCCGCCTGCACCGCGAGCCCCGAGCCGACGACGCCCCAGTCCACCTGCACCCGGAGGAACTCGGCGAAGTCGAACCAGTGGTGCGTCAGCAGCCCGGGGTGGATCGCGGAGAGCTGCGGCAGCGAGTCCAGGACCGTCGACACCACGGCGACCACGACCGTCGCGGCCATCGCGCCGACGGGCACCTCGGTGAGCGTCGAGAAGAACAGCCCGACCGCGACCAGCCCGGTCAGCGAGAGCCCGACGTACGCGACGATCCCGGCGACCCGGACGAGCCCCTCGCCGACGGGCACGGTGCTGCCGGACAGCAGCACCACGTCGTGCACGCCGAAGTACGCCGCCCCGATCAGCAGCCCGGTCACCGCGACCGCGAGCACCGCGGCGGCGGCGAACGCGAGCGCGGCCAGCGCCTTCACGGCCAGCAGCCGCGTCCGGGGCACGGGGACCACCAGCAGGTAGCGCAGCGTGCCGGCGGAGGCCTCGCCGGCGACGGCGTCGCCGGACGCGATGCCGATGCACAGCGGGAGCAGGAACGGCAGGCAGAGGAACAGCGCGGCGACGACCAGGAACAGCCCGTTGCCGGTGACCTGCGCCAGGAAGGCGGGGCCCTGCCCCGACAGCGCGCTGTCCCGGGTGACCAGCAGCACCGTGCCGATGACGACCGGCACCAGCGCGAGCCCCGCGAGCAGCACCAGGTTCCGGCGGCGCCCGAGCACCAGGCGCAGCTCGGACCGCAGCAGGCGGGCGAACGCGACCGGCGCGGCCGCCGCCGCCGGGGCCTCCAGCACCTCAGCGCGCGACATCGAAGCCCTCCCCGGTCAGCTCGACGAACACCTGCTCCAGGCTCGGCCGGTCGACCTCGAGGCCGACCAGGTCGACGCCCGCGTGCACGAGCGCGGCCGACACCTTCTCGGGCGGCGTCGGGCCGAGCGCCGCGGTGAGCCGCGCCGTCCCCGCCCCGCCCGGCAGCGCCCGCCCGTCGCGCGCCACGTCGGCGAGGCCCAGCCCGCGCAGGACGTCCGCGGCGGCGTCGGCCTGCGTGGAGCGGGTGGTCACGGCCAGCCGCGCCCCCTCGCGGTCCGTCAGCGCGGCCCGCTCGCCCTGGAGCAGCAGCCGGCCGCGGCTCATGATCCCGACGTGCGTGCACACCTGCTCGATCTCGGCGAGCAGGTGCGACGACACGAGCACCGTCGCGCCCCCGTCGGCGAGCTCCCGGACCAGGTGCCGCACCTCGCGGGTGCCCTGGGGGTCGAGGCCGTTGGTCGGCTCGTCCAGCACCAGCAGGTCCCGCGGCTGCAGCAGCGCGGCGGCCAGGCCGAGCCGCTGCTTCATGCCGAGCGAGTACTGCCGGTAGGGCTTGGTCGCCGCCGCCCCGAGGCCGACCCGGTCGAGCGCGGCGTCCGCGCGCCGGCGGCTGGTGCGCGGGTCGGCGGTGGCGTCCCCGGCGTCGAGGCGCGCCAGGTTGGCCCGCCCGGACAGGTACGGGTGGAACGCGGGCCCCTCGACGAGCGCGCCGACCCGCGGCAGCACCCTCGCGGCCTCCTCCGGCATCGCGGCGCCGAGCAGCCAGGCGCGCCCGGCCGTCGGGTGGGCGAGGCCGAGCAGCATGCGGATCGTGGTCGTCTTCCCGGACCCGTTCGGCCCGAGGAACCCGTACACGGCGCCGCGGGGCACCTCGAGGTCCAGGCCGTCGACGGCGACCTGGCCGCTCCGGAACCGCTTGGTCAGGCCGGCGGTCCGGACGGCCAGGTCGCCGTCGTGGTGCGCGTCGCTCATGCCGCGGCGCGCAGGGCGTCCGCCGGCACCGAGCCGACCAGCACCCGGCCGTCGTCGGTGATCAGCACCGACAGCAGGGTCGAGCTGAGCAGCCGGCCCTCGGGGACCGCGGTGGTGAGCTGGTCGTAGAGCGCCGTGGTGTCGAGCGACGGGCGCCCGGGGGTGCCGTCCTCGTCGCTCGGGACGAACTGCTGCACGAGGTCCTGCGCCTCCTCGGAGCCGAGCACGCGCTCCGCGCCGGGGACCGTGGCGAGCGAGGCGGCGTCCCCGCCGACCAGGCCCGCGACGTCGACGTCGCTCAGCGTGACGACGGTCGACCAGCCGGAGCCGACGACTGCGACGCCGTCGGGGAGCGGCGGGACGGTCCCGGGGTCGGCGGCGCCCTCCGGCACCTCCGGCAGCGGCACGACCACGTCCTCGGTGGCGGCGCCGGCGGGGGCGGAGAACGCCAGCACGGAGTCGTCGGGCGCCGTGAACTGCACGTCGGTGAACCCGACCTCGAGCGAGGGGGCCGCGCCGTCGGAGGTCGACCAGGTCTGGACCCGCAGCGGCTGGGCGGTCTCGGCATCCACCGCGACGACGACCCGGGACACGAGCGTCCCGTCGTCGGTGGGGCTCACCACGAGCTGGTAGGCGTCCCGGCCGGCGACCGTCGTCGGGCTGTCGACGGTGACGTCGGCGTCCTGCTCGGCGAGCGCCAGCACCTGCGCGGCGGCCGCCTCAGGGGTGGGCAGATCGGCGGCTCCGGCCGCGGCGGCCCGGTCCGCGAGCGCCTGGTACCGGGCGACGTCGGCGGGGTCGAGCGTGTAGTGCGTGACCGCGTCGTCGGTCGACGAGTAGGTCCACGCCTCGGCGCCGTCGTGCACCACCGAGTACTCCGAGGTCGCGCCGAGCAGCGAGACCCGGGACCGCTCCGCGCCGTCGGACCACACCCGCAGCGTGGACGAGCCGCCCAGCAGGTTGAGCGGGTCCGCGCCGGTCATCTCCGCCGGCAGCTCGGGCAGGCCCAGGCGCGCGGTGTAGACGACGGTGCCCTGGACGGGCGTCGGCTCGGCGTCGGCGACCCTGCTCAGCAGCTCCTGCGGGGTGAGCGCCGGCAGGTCGGCGTCGCCCGAGGAGGCGAGCGCCGGGACGCCGACCGCGGCGGCCACCGCCACGGCGACGACCCCGGGCACGGCCCAGCGGGCGCGGGGGGAGAGGGTGCGGCGGGGGCGCTCGGTGTCGGCCATGCCCCCACTGTGCGCCACCCGGCCTGAGGCGGCGCTGAGAACGCCGCCACCCGTCGGGGGCGGCCGTGCGGCGCCCGCGGTGCGATGCTGCGGGGGTGCGGGTGCTGGTGGTGGACGACGAGCGCGGGCTGGTGGACGCCCTGCGCCGCGGGCTGACGGCCGAGGGGTTCGCGGTCGACGTGGCCTACGACGGCGCCGCGGGGCTCGACCTCGCGACCGACCGCGACTACGACGCGATCGTGCTCGACGTGATGCTGCCGCGGCGCAACGGCTACGACGTCGTCACCGGCCTGCGCGCCGCCGGGGTGACCACGCCGGTGCTGCTGCTGAGCGCGAAGGACGGGGAGCACGACGTCGCGGACGGGCTGGACGTCGGGGCCGACGACTACCTGACCAAGCCGTTCTCGTTCGTCGTGCTCGTCGCGCGGATCCGGGCGCTGCTGCGCCGGCCGCCGCAGGTGCGGCCCGCGGTGCTGGCGGTCGGCGACCTGGTGCTCGACCCCGCCGCGCGCACCGTGACCCGGGGCGGGGAGCAGGTCGACCTCACGGCGCGGGAGCTGGCGCTGCTCGAGTACCTGATGCGGCACGCGGACCGGGTCGTCGGGAAGGTCGAGCTGCGGGACCACGTCTGGGACGGGCCGGGCGAGGACGGCAACGTCGTCGAGGTGTACGTGGGGTACCTGCGCCGCAAGCTCGGGCGGGAGGCGATCGCCACGGTCCGCGGCGCGGGCTACCGGGTCGCGGGGTGAGCGGCAGCCGGCCGCGCCGGGTCCGGTGGTCGCTGCGCGCCCGGCTCACGGTGCTCACCGCGGGGCTGCTGTGCGCCGCGCTCGTGGTCGGGGCGGTCGTGCTCAGCACCGTGCTGTCCCGCGGGCGGGTGGCGGCGCTCGACGAGGTGGTGCGGGCGCGGGCGGAGACCGTGGCGGCGCTGGTGGCGAGCGACCAGGTCCCCGAGGCGCTGCCCGTGGCCGAGCCGGGGGAGATCGTCCAGGTGCTCGATTCCGGCGGCCGGGTCGTCGCCACGTCGCCGACCGCCAGCCGGACCCTGCCGGTGCTCGCCGGGGAGGCGCTGGCGGACCTGGGGGCGCGGGCCGCGGCGGCGCCGGGTGAGCCGGTGGTCGGCGGGACCGAGGCGTCCGCGTACGACCGCGCGGCCCGGGTGGCGGTGGTCGCGCCCGCCGGTGCCCCCGACGGGACGGTGGTGGTCGCGACGGTGCCGGTCGCCGAGGTCCAAGGGCTGGTCCGGGCGCTGCGCCTGGCGCTCGCCGGCGTGGTGCCGGTGCTGACCGCGCTGTTCGCGGCGGCGATCTGGGTGGCCCTCGGGCGCGCGCTGCGGCCGGTCGAGCGCCTGCGGTCCGCGGCGGCGCAGGTGGCGCGGGTCGGCGGACCCGGCTCGCTGCCGGACCCCGGCACCGACGACGAGGTCGGCGCGCTGGCCCGGACGCTCAACGAGATGCTGGACCGGCTCGAGGAGGCGGCCGGCCGGCAGCGCGCGTTCGTCGCGGACGCCGCGCACGAGCTGCGCACCCCGCTGGCGGCGCTGCGGGCCCAGCTCGAGGTGGCCGGCACGCACCCGGAGGCCTACGCGCCCGGGGAGCTCGTCGAGGGCCTCGGCGACCAGGTGCGGCGGATGCAGGCGCTGGTCGACGACCTGCTGCTGCTCGCGCGCCTCGGGTCGCGCCCGGTGCCGGACGCCGACGTGGACCTCGGGGAGGTCGCGCGGGAGGCGGCGGCGCTGGCGGCGGCCGGGGCCGGGGCTGGGGCTGCGGACGCGCAGGGTGCGCCCGCGGCGGCCGGCGCGCCGGCGCGGCCCGTGGCGCTCGAGGTCGTCGGCGCGGGGCGGGCGCGCGGGGACGCGGCGGCGCTGGGCCGGGTGGTCCGCAACCTCGTCGACAACGCGATCGGGCACGCCGCGGGGTCGGTGCGCGTCGAGGTCGCCGACGGGCTGGTGGCCGTCGTCGACGACGGCCCGGGGGTCGCCGCACCCGACCGGGAGCGGGCGTTCGCGCGGTTCGTGCGCCTGGACGCGGCGCGGGCGCGGCCCGGTGGCGGCAGCGGGCTCGGGCTGGCGATCGCCCGGGAGGTCGCGCGCGAGCACGGGGGCGACGTGGTGCTGGCCGACCGGCCCGACGGCGCGCCCGGCCTGCGGGCGGAGCTGCGGCTGCCCTGACGCTCAGGACGGCAGCGACACGACCGCCGGCAGGCCGCCGTCGCGGACGCCGTCGAGGACCAGCCGCTCGTGCGGCACGACGAGCTCGGGGAGCGCGCCGAGGGGGAACCAGCGCATCTCGACCGCCTTGTCCGGCTCGGCGACGGCCGGGTCGCCGGACCAGCGCCGCGCGACGAAGAACCAGTCGCAGCGCTGCTCGACCTGCGGGCCGCCCCGCTCGAACCGGTGCAGCGACGTCACGGGCTCGAGGTCCGCCGGGTCGATGCGCACGCCGGCCTCCTCCGCCGCCTCGCGCACCGCCGCCTCGTGGACGGACTCGCCCGGGTCGACGTGCCCGGCGAGCGTCACCCACCGGCCGTCCATGTACCCGGTGCCGTGGCGGAGCTGCAGCAGCACCTCGTCCCCGCGGAGCAGGAGCACGTAGGCGGCGGCGACGAGCAGCGAGCGGTGGCCCAGGTGGTCGTCGGGTGCGTAGCGGTCGGTCACGGGGCCCGACTCTGCCATGTGCGGCTGCGTGTGACGCATCTCACAGGCCGCACGTGTGACGGGCTCGGAGCATGGCGGGATGACACCCCATGTGCAGCCCACCACCGCCCGTCGCCTCCGCGCCGCCCTCGTCGGCGCCGCCGTCCTCGCCCTGTCCGCGTTCGCCGCCCCCGCGAACGCGGCGGACGACGACCCGGGGCCCGTGGAGGTGACGGGGTACAGCGCGAGCCAGTGCGGGGCCGGGCGGTTCTGCCTCTGGAGCGGCACCGGGTACTCGGGCACGTTCTGGTCCACCGGGACGTCCGGTCTGCAGGCCACGTCGATGGCGAGCGCCGGCTCCGTCTGGAACCGGATGGCCGTGGACGTGCGCACCTACTCCGGGTCGGGTGGCACCGGCGGCGTCACCTGCTGGAACGCCGGGGCGCAGACGCCGACGACGTCCGTGGGCAGCCTCTCGGTCCGTACGATGACTGCGACGACATGCTGACGAGCGACCTGAGGACGGCGTGGGGGCAGGGGGCGACGAGGGCGCGGACGGCGCCCTCGCGGGTGACGGCGACGCCGAGGCGTTCGCCGCTGCCTACCGCCTGCTCGCGCCCCAGGTCCGCGGGTACGCCCGCCGGCAGGTCCCGGACGACCTCGTCGAGGACGTGGTCGCGGAGACCTTCCTGGTGCTGTGGCGTCGGTGGGCCGACGCGCCCGTGCCCGCCGCCGAGCTCCGGCCCTGGGTGTTCGGCGTCGCCCGCAACAAGGTCAAGCACGTCCACGAGCAGCGCGGCCGGCAGCTCCGTACCGTCGCCGGGGCCGCGGCGGCCGAGCCCACCCGGGCGCCGGTCGCGGACCCGTCGGACCGGCTCGCCGGCGACGACCTGGCCCGGTGGCTGCTCGCCCAGCTGCCGCCGGCCGAGGGCGAGGCGATGTCCCTGACCGTGTGGGCCGGGCTCACGCCGAGCGAGGCGGCCGAGGTGCTCGGCTGCTCGCTCACCGCGCTCACCTCGCGGCTGTCCCGGGCCCGCGCCCGGCTGGCCGCGGTGCTCGACGGCACGACGCACGACGGCACGACGGACGGCACGACGCACACCTCAGGACCCGGGGGGAGGGACCGATGACCGACGACGACCGCGACGCCGAGCTCCGCGGCGCCCTCGCCGAGGCGGACGCGCTGCGCGCGCTGCTGGCCGCGCACGACGTCGGCGCGCCGGCCCCGGTCGCCCACCGCGGCGACGAGGACCTGCTGGCCCGCATCCTGGCGACGGGCCCGTCCGCACCGGTCGGCGCCGACGGCGACGCCGGGCCGGCCCCGGCCCCGGTCGTCCCCCTGCGCGCCTCCCGCCGCGCCGACCGCGCCCCGCGTCGCGTGCGCCGGTGGGTCGCCGCCGCGGCGGGCGTCGCCGCGGCCGCGGTGGGCGGCACCGTGCTCGCCCTGCTCCCGCTGCACGACCCGCCGGCCGCGGTCGCGAGCGGGTCCCCGCCGATGCTCGCCTACCCCGTCACCCCCGAGGAGCTGGCGGCGGGCGGCGGCGAGCCGGCGCGCGACACGCTGCTCGCGCTCGCGGACGCCGCGGCCGCCCACCCCGACCCCGAGCCGGCCGGCGACGTGCAGCACGTGCTGGCGCAGGCCTGGTACCTCAGCACGGTCGTCGGCGGGGACGGCACCGCGACGTCGACGGTCGACCCGGTGGTCCGGCAGACCTGGTTGAGCCCGGACGGGTCGCTCGTCGCGACGGAGTGGCGCGGGCAGCACCTCGGAGAGGACGGGCTGCTCGCCGCGATCGACACCACGCCGGCGGACGCGGCGGTGGACCGGATCCCCGCGGGGACGTTCGACCCCGGGCTCTTCACCGCGATGTCCGACGACCCGGCCACGCTGCGCGCCGAGCTCCTCGAGGCGGCCGGCGGCGCCGCGATCGGCTGCGGCCCCGACACGACCTCCGCGGCGTGGTGCCTCTACCAGGCCGCCGCGATCGTGTCCGACGGGTACGTCCTGCCCTCGGCGTTCGAGTCGACGCTGTGGACGGTCCTGGCCGACGAGCCGGGCGTGACGCTCGCCGGCGAGGTGACCGACCGGACCGGGCGGCGCGCCGTGGCGCTCGGTGTCCCCGGCGGACCGCCGACCGGGATCGAGGCGGTGCAGGTGCTCCTCGTCGACGCGGGCACCGGGCGGATGTCCGGGCACGAGGAGGTCACGCTGCGCTCGGAGCCGGCCGGCATCGACGAGCCCACCGTGACCCAGTTCCGGTACGTCGTCGGCGCGGACCTCGTCGCCGAGCCGGGTGGCGGCCCGCCGGGCGACGGTGCCGCGCCGGACGCCGCGCCGTCAGGCCTGCAGCTCGACGAGGACGGCCGGGACCTCGTCCGCCAGCTCGCGCGCCAGGTAGCCCAGCGGTCCGATGCGGGCGGCCAGGCGGTCGCCGGCGGACCCGTGGACGGCGGTGCCCCAGCAGGCGGCCTGCTCGGGAGGGGCGCCGCCGGCGAGGAGTCCCGCGACGGCCCCCGCCAGCACGTCGCCGCTGCCTGACGTCCCGAGCCCGGGGTAGCCGGTCGCCGACGTCCATCGTCGCCCGTCCGGGTGCGCGATCGTCCCGGCGCAGCTCACGACCGCGCCCCACCGCTCGGCCACCCGGACCGCCGCGTCGTCCGGGTCGACGTCGTCGACCCCCAGCAGCCGCGCCGCCTCGGTCGTGTTCGGGGTGAGGACGGTGCGGCCCTCCGGCAGCGCGACCTCGTCCCGCAGCCCCGGCAGCACGCCGAGCGCGAAGGCGTCGAGCAGCACGGCCGCGTCCCGGCCGGCGAGGGCGTCGAGCACCGACCGCACCAGGGCCGCGGCGCCCTCGGGCTCGTCCAGCCCGGGGCCCACGACGACGGCGTCGGCGCGCTCGAGCTCCGCGGCCAGGTGCGGCGGCGTCGCGCCGGTCGGCGAGCCGTCGGCGTCCTCCGGCAGGGCCAGCACGCCGGCCTCGGGCGTGGCCACCGCGAGCGGCGCCGCGACGGACTCGGCCACCGCGAGCGTCAACCGCCCGGCGCCGATGCGGAGCGCGGTCAGGCCGGCGAGCGCGGCGGCGCCCGGGGTGCGGCGGGCACCGCCGACGACGAGCACGCCGCCGCGGACGTCCTTGGCCCCGTCGCGCGCCGGCAGCGGCCAGCCGCGCAGCAGCGCCGGGGTGAGGGCGGGCGCGTCACTCATCGCCCTGCCCCGGGTGCTCGGTGACCTCGGCGCCGCCGAGGTGCGCGACGTCGTCGACGACCTCGGCGCGCCACCCGTCCGGGCCGCCGACCAGGACCGTCACGGACGCGTTCCGGACGCTGTGCTCGGCGACCTGCGCCATCAGCTCGTCCTCGGTGAGGCCCTCGCAGACGTAGCGCAGCAGCCAGATGACGGCGTCGTGGCAGACGACCAGCACGCGCCGGCCCGCCTCGCGCCGCTCGATGTCCGCGACGGCCGAGCGGAGCCGCAGCGCGACGTCGGCCCAGGACTCGCCGCCGGGCGGCCGGAAGTACATCTTCCCGAGGCGGTCGCGGCGGGCGGCCTCGTCGGGGAACCGCGCGTCGACGCCGTGGCTGGTGAGGCCGTCGAGGATGCCGAGCTCCCGGTCCCGCAGCCGCTCGTCGACGACCGTGCGCAGCGGCAGACCGGCCTTCTCGAGCGCCAGCTCGGCGGTGCGCCGGGCCCGGACGTACGGCGACACCCAGAGGACCTCGGGGGCCTCATCGGGCGGCAGCGTGGCGAGGTGGGCGCCGAGTGCGCGGGCCTGCTCCTCCCCGGTGCCGGACAGCGGGGTGTCGGCGTCGCGCCAGGGCACGCCGACGGTCTCGGCACCGGAGCGCTCCGCGCGGGTCGCGGCGACGTTGCCCTCGCTCTCCCCGTGGCGGACGAGCACGAGTCTGCTGGTCATGACCCCACCGTCGCAGGACGCCTCGCGGGCCGCATCCGGACGCGGTCGGTCCCGGCGGTGGGCCCTCGGTCCCTGCCGGAGCACCGGGCGGCGGCGATACGTTCTCGTGACAGCGTTCACAAGGTGGTGGGCGCGTGGCGTGAGGAGAGCTGCTGTGCCCGAGATGATGAAGGCCGCGGTCGTCCGCGACCTCGGCGCCCCGCTGGTCGTCGAGGAGCGCCCGGTGCCGGTGCCGGGGCCGGGCGAGGCGCTGGTCCGGGTCGACTACTCCGGCGTGTGCCACACCGACCTGCACGCCGCGCGCGGCGACTGGCCCGTGAAGCCGTCGCCGCCGTTCGTGCCCGGGCACGAGGGGGCGGGTCGCGTGGTCGCGGTCGGCTCCGAGGTGCGCGGCGTCCGCGAGGGCGACCGGCTCGGCAACGCCTGGCTGGCGACGGCCTGCGGGACGTGCCGGGACTGCCTGCGCGGCTGGGAGACGCTGTGCACCGGGCAGCAGAACTCCGGGTACTCGGTCGACGGCTCGTTCGCCGAGTACATGCTCGTCGACGCGCGGTACGCGCCGCGGATCCCCGAGGGGGTCGACGCGGCCGGCGTCACCGCCGTGCTGTGCGCGGGCGTCACGGTCTACAAGGGCCTCAAGGTCGCCGACGCGAAGCCGGGGGACTGGGTGGTGGTCTCCGGGATCGGCGGTCTCGGGCACATGGCGATCCAGTACGCCGCCGCGATGGGCTACCGGGTGATCGCCGTGACGGGCTCGGAGGCCAAGCGCGCGTCCGCGCTGGAGTACGGCGCCGAGCTCGTGGTCAACCACCGCGACGGCGACCCGGGCGAGGCGGTGCACGACCTGGTCGGCGGCGCGCACGCGGCGCTGGTGACGGCGGTCAGCGAGTCGACGTTCCCGCAGGCGCTGTCGATGCTGCGCCGCGGCGGGACGGTGTCGCTGGTCGGGCTGCCGCCGGGCACCTTCCCGCTGTCGATCTTCGACACCGTGCTGCGGGGGCTGACCGTGCGCGGGTCGATCGTCGGCACCCGGCTCGACATGCAGGAGGCCGTCGACCTCTACGCCCGCGGGCTCGTGCGCACCAAGTACGAGCTGCGGCCGCTCGACGCGGTGAACGACGTCTTCACGCGGATGGAGACCGGCACGATCGACGGGCGGGTGGTCCTCGACACGGGGCTGTGACCGGCTGTGACACGATGTGATCGAGGTCACACGATGGCGACGTGACGGATCGTCGTTCCCTGCGGACTACACGGGTGACGCGCACGGCGGGTGTGGAGGGCACCGGCCGGCGCGCGGCGGCACCGTCCGAGCCCGCAGGGGGCGGCTCGGCCGGCTCCGCCGCACCCGATCGACCCCCGGGAGCAGCGCTCCCGGGGGTCGTTGCGGTTCCGGGCGCGGGTGCGCGGGGGCGAGGGATCGGCCGGCGTCAGGACGCGGGCGGGCCGAGCGGGGTCGCGGCCAGCGCGCGGGCCACGCCCACCAGGTTCTGCGCCATCGCGCGCCCGGTCGACCGGCTCCACTCGTGGCCCTCGTCGGTGCCGGAGTAGTCCGGCCCCGGGCCCGGCCCGCGGTTCCAGTAGGTCCAGCCCTGCGGTGCGACGGTGAAGCCGATGTCCACCAACCCGCCGGCGATCTCGGAGATGACGTGGTGCGCGCCGTCCTCGTTGCCGGTGACGACCACCCCCGCGACCCGGTTGTAGGCCACCGGGCGGCCGGCGTCGTCCGTCTCGGAGATCATCGCGTCCATCCGCTCCAGCATCTTCTGGGCGATCGACGACGGGTGGCCGACCCAGGTCGGCGTGGCGACGACCAGGATCTCGGCGTCGAGCACCGCGCGACGCACCGCCGGCCACTCGTCGGTGCCACCGAGATCGGACTCGACCCCGGGCGGGATGTCGTGGTCGGCCAGCCGGATGGTGCTGACCTCGACGCCGTGGCCCTCGAGCGCCTCGACGACGACGCGTGCGAGCTGCTCGGTGTTCGACGGCTGCGGCGACGGCTTCAGCGTGCAGTTCAGGACGAGGGCTCTCATGCCCCCACGCTCCTCCGCCGCCACGGATCCGGCGACCGGAGACGCGTGCGGTCAGGCGACCGGGGTGTCCCGGCGGCGGGGGAGGGTCGGGCGCGCCGGGCGGCGGGCGGCGGCGCGGGGGGACGCGTCGCGCGGCTCCGGGCCCGGCTCGTGGCCGACGCCCGGGTTCGGGTCCGTGCCGCCCGGGCGCGCCGGGTCCTCGGTCTCCAGGTCCGGGTCGGCGTCCGGGGCCTCGCCGGCGCCCGGAGCGGCCGCCGTCGAGCCCTCGGCGAGCTGCGGCATCATCTCCTCGAGCCGCGGACGCCAGCCGGCGTACCGCTCGGGGAAGCACCGGCGCAGCAGGTCGATCATCGCGGACGCCGCGGTGGACGCGCCGGGCGAGGCGCCGAGCAGGCCCGCGATCGACCCGTCGGCGGCCGTGATCAGCTCGGTGCCGAACTCCAGCACGCCGCCGCCCTTGCCGCGCTTGATGACCTGCACGCGCTGGCCGGCGGTGATGAGCTCCCAGTCGCGCTCGCGCGCCGTCGGCATGAACCCGCGCAGCGTGCGCATCCGGGCGTCGCGGGTCGCCAGCACCTCGCTGATCAGGTACTTCAGCAGGTCGAGGTTGTGCAGGCCGACCGCGACCAGCGGGATCAGGTTGCCCGGCCGGACGGTGCGGACCAGGTCGGTCCACGAGCCGGCCTTGAGGAACTTCATGCTCCAGCCGGCGTACGGGCCGAACAGCAGCGCCGGGTCGCCCTGGACCACGCGGGTGTCGAGGTGCGGGACCGACATGGGCGGGGAGCCGACGGCGGCCTTGCCGTAGACCTTGCCGCGGTGCCGCTCGACGAGCGCCGGGTCGGTGGTGCGGAGGAACTGGCCGCTGATCGGGAAGCCGCCGTAGCCCTTGATCTCCGGGATGCCGGCGTCCTGGAGCAGGCGCAGCGCGCCGCCGCCGGCGCCGATGAACACGAACCGCGCGTCGAGCGTCGACCGCTTCGGGCTGGCGTTCCACGCCCGGTCGACCAGGTGCAGCCGCCAGCCGCCGCCGCGGCGCCGGCTGATCCGCCGGACCTCGTGCTGCAGCCGGACCCGGGCGCCGCGGGCGACGAGGTCGTCGACCATGCGCCGGGCGAGGGTGCCGAAGTCGACGTCGAGGCCGTCGAGGGCGCGGGTGGCGGCCACGGGCTCCTCGGGATCGCGGTCGGCCATGATCAGCGGGGTCCAGGACGCGATGGTCTCGGGGTCCTCGGTGTACTCGAGGTGCGCGAACCGGGGGTGCGCGGTCAGCGCGGCGTGCCGGCGGCGGAGGTAGTCCACGTCGTCGGCGCCCCGGACGAACGTCAGGTGCGGGACGGCGGACCGGAACGAGTCGTCGGGCAGGCGGCCCTCGTCGCGCAGGTGGTCCCACAGCTGGCAGGACAGCGCGAACTGCTCGTTGATCGTCACCGCCTTGGCGATGTCGACGGTGCCGTCGGCGCGCTCGGGGGTGTAGTTCAGCTCGCAGAGCGCGGCGTGCCCGGTGCCGGCGTTGTTCCAGGCGTCCGTGCTCTCCAGGGCGATCCCGTCCAGCCGCTCGACGATCTCGATCCGCCAGGACGGCTCGAGCTCGGAGAGCAGGGTGGCGAGCGTGGCGGACATGATCCCGCCACCGACCAGGACGACATCGACCGGCTCGACAGTTGAGGGCACGACTCGATGGTAACCAGCGCACGCGGTGCTCGGTGCACCAGATCCACGCACCGGGCACCAGGGACGATCGTCCCGGCGGTCCCTCCGGGCTGCGGTGGCCGTTCGGGGTGCGAGGTCCGGGGCCTGGTGCCAGCGTGGGCCCATGAGCACCGACGACACCACGCAGAGCGGCTACGACCCCGCCGAGGACCCCGACACCGACCCGGAGATGCTCAACCCGCGCACCGGGACGCAGGCCTCCGGCGGTGACGAGGGCGGCGCCGACCCCGACGCGGACCCGGACAACCTGAACCCGCGCACCGACGGCGCGGACGGCGGCGGCGCCGGGACCCCGTGAGGCGGCTCGACCGCACGCTGCTCGACTCCTACCTCGGCGACCACCTCGCCGGGGCGGAGGGCGGCAGCGCGCGGTTCGGCCGCATGGCGGAGGCCTACGCGGACACCCCGCTGGGGCCGGCGCTCGCCCGGATCGCGCAGGAGGTCACCGACGAGCGCGAGTGGCTGCGCGACACCTCCTACCGGCTCGACGTGCGGCCGTCGGTGGTCAAGCGCGTCGGCCTGGCGGTCGTCGAGCGCGCGGGGCGGCTGAAGCCCAACGGGCGGCTGACCGACCAGTCCCCGCTGACCGCCGTGCTGGAGCTCGACCTGATGCGCGGCGCCGTCGTCGCCAAGCGCGGCCTGTGGGAGACGCTGCACATCTGGGCCGACGACCTGGGGCTCGACCCGGCGCAGCTGCAGCGGCTGCTGGACCAGGCCGACGAGCAGATCGCGACGCTGACCCGGCTCGGGCAGGTCGCCCGCGAGCAGGCGTTCGCGGAGGACGGCGAGCCGGGCGAGCCGGCCGGGACCGGGGAGGCGCGGTGAAGGTCGTCGTCATCGGCGCCAGCGGCAACGTCGGCACCGCCGTGCTGCGCCGGCTGCGCGACGACCCGACCGTGACGGCCCTGGTCGGCGTGGCCCGGCGCACGCCGCGCCGGACGCCCCCGCCGCCGTACGACACCACCGACTGGCACGCCGTCGACATCGGCGCGCCCGGCCCGGACGGCCCGGTCGTCGAGCGGCTGCGCCGCGTGTTCGCCGGCGCCGACGCGGTCGTCAACCTCGCGTGGCTGATCCAGCCGAGCCACGACCGCGACCAGCTCCGGCGGGTCAACGTCGACGGGATGCGCCGCGTGCTCGGCGCGGTGGTCGACGCGAGCGTGCCGCACCTGGTCGTCGCGTCGTCGGTCGGGGCGTACAGCCCGTCGTACTCCGACGAGCCCCGGGACGAGGAGTGGGACACCGGCGGGATCCGGTCGTCCGACTACAGCGTCGACAAGGTCGCGGTCGAGCGGCTGCTGGACGAGGCCGAGCTGCGGTACCCGACCCTGACGATCGCGCGGCTGCGCCCGGCGCTGGTCTTCCAGCACGCCGCGGGGCACGAGATCACGCGGTACTTCCTCGGGCCGTTCGTGCCGGCGGGGCTCCTCGACAACCGGCTGCCGGTGCTGCCGTGGCCCGCGGGGTTCCGGCTGCAGGCGGTGCACGCCGACGACCTCGCCGACGCGTACCGCGAGGCGGTCGTCCGGCAGGCGCGCGGGCCGTACAACGTGGCCGGGCCGGGGATCATCCGGGCCGCCGACGTGGCCGACGTCGTGTCGCGGGGCCGGTGGCGGGAGGTGCCGCACGCCCCGGTGCGCACCGCGCTGCAGCTGGCGTGGCACGCGCGGCTCGCGCCGGTCGGGCCCGGCTGGTTCGACATGGGGGCGTCGGCGCCGGTCCTCGACACGACCCGCGCCGAGCGGCAGCTCGGGTTCCACCCGCGGTACACCGGGGTGCAGGCGATGCGGCAGCTGGTCGCGGGGATCGCGCGCGGGGCGGGGACGGCGAGCCCGCCGATGCGGCCGCGCTGAGGCGCCCGCCAGGTCGGCGGCAGACGTCGGGCATGCTGGTGGCATGTCCGACGCCCCCCGGCTCGTCCTCGGCGACCCCGCCGCGCCCGTCACGATCACCGAGTACGGCGACCTCGAGTGCCCGTACTGCCGGGACGCCGAGCCGGTGCTCCGGCAGCTGGTCGAGGAGTCCGACGGCGGGGTGCGGCTCGTCTGGCGGCACTTCCCGCTGTTCCAGGTGCACCCGCACGCGCTGATCGCGGCGCTCGCGGCCGAGGCCGCCGCGGAGCAGGGGCTGTTCTGGGAGATGCAGCGGCTGCTGTTCGCGCAGCAGGACCGGCTGGCCGAGCCCGACCTCCGGGCCGCGGGCGCGCGCCTCGGCCTCGACCCGGCGACCGTCGCGGGCGAGGGCGCCCAGCCGTACGCCGACCTGGTCGAGGCGGACTACGTCGGCGGTCTCGAGCTCGGGGTGCGGGGGACGCCCACGCTCCTGGTCCAGGGGGAGCGGTACCGGGGCCCGGTCGAGCTGCCCGCGCTGCGCGCGGCGGTCGCGGCGGCGGCGCCGGCGCGCTGAGGCCGCGCACCCGCGGAACCCCACCCGTTCCTCGCGTCGACCCCCGATCGATCGGGGGTCGACGCGAGAAGAGGGTGGGGATCAGGAGCCGGCGACCCAGGGTCGCGGCGGCAGCCCGGCGGGCAGCTCGTCGCCCGGCGAGCACAGCGGCAGCCGGTCGCCGAGGACCCGGAGCAGCACCGTGCCGAGCACCGCCGCGATGAGCGAGCCCGCGAGGATGCCGATCTTCGCCTGCTCGACGAGCTCGCCCTCGAACGCCAGCTCGGCGATGAACAGCGAGATCGTGAACCCGATCCCGGCGAGCACCGCGCCGCCGAGCAGGTGGCCCCACCGCACCCGCCCGGGCAGCCGCCCGAGCCCGGTGCGGATGGCGAGCGTCGCGGCCCCGGTGATGCCGATCGTGTTGCCGGCCACCAGCGCCACCGCCACGCCGATCGTCACGCTCGACGTCGCGGCCGCGCGCAACGCCTCCGGGTCGAGCCGCACGCCCGCGTTCGCCAGGCCGAACACCGGCACGATCACGAACGCCGACCAGGGGTGCAGCAGCCGCTGCAGGCGCTCGCCGGCGGGCACCGTGGCGCGCGCCGCGAGCTCGGCCAGGTGCTCCCGGTCCGCGGTCGGCTCGGCGACCAGCCCGTCGGTCCAGCGGGGCACCTGCTCGACGTGGTCCCGCGCCATCGGCCGCGACGGCAGCAGCAGACCGACCAGCACGCCCGCGAGCGTCGCGTGCACGCCCGAGGCGTTCACCGCGAACCACAGGGCGACGCCGATGAGCGCGTACGGCGTCAGCCGCCAGACGCCGAGCCACCGCAGGACGAGCAGCCCCAGCACCAGCACCCCGGCGACGGCGAGCGCCGCGACGTCGACGCCGTCGTTGTAGAACACCGCCATCACCGTGATCGCGCCGATGTCGTCGACGATCGCCAGCGTCAGCAGGAACAGCCGCAGCCGGTCCGGGCAGGCCGGGCCGAACAGCGCGAGGATGCCGACCAGGAACGCCGTGTCGGTCGACATGACGACGCCCCAGCCGTGCGCGGCCTCGGTGCCCGCGTTGAACAGCAGGTAGATGACGGCCGGGATCGCCAGGCCGCCCAGCGCGCCGAGCGCCGGCACCGCGACGGTCCGGCGGTCCCGCAGCTCGCCGCTGGTGATCTCCCGGTTGATCTCGAGGCCGACCACGCAGAAGAACACCGCCATCGCGGCGTCGTTCACCCAGTGGTGCAGGCTCAGGTCGATCCCGAACGAGCCCAGGTGGAAGCCGGCCGACGTCGACCACAGCGCGTCGTACGCGTCCGAGAGCGGCGAGTTCGCCCACACCAGCGCGAGCACGGTCGCCCCGAGCAGGAAGACGGCGCTGCCGGCCTCGGTCGCGAGGAAGTCGCGCACCGAGGGGCTGACGGAGGGCAGGCGGACCCGCAGCGGCGGGCCGGGAACGGCACGGGTGGGCTCTGCGGCGTCCGTGGCCACGGGCGGCTCCCCTCGCGGTCGTTGACGGGCGGCTGACTCCGGGGCCGGACCCGGCCCCGACGTCGGACAACGCGGTGGGCAGCGCCAGTATGCCGACCCGGGGTCGTCCGGCGGGAGAAGGAGGGCGGGACCGGGTCGGTGACGGGCGGCGACGGGGCGGCGGCGCGGCGCCGATGGGCGACGATGGGGGCATGACGACCTCCGACGCCGCCCCGTCCGCCCCCGCCCCGCGCACCGCCCTCGTCACCGGCGCAGGCCGGGGCATCGGCCGCGGCCTCGCGCTCGGCCTGGTCCGCGCCGGGTGGGACGTCGCGCTCGCCGGCCGCACCCGCGCCCACCTCGACGCCGTCGCCGAGGAGGCCCGGGCCACCCGCCCCGGCGCCCGGGTCGTGGTCGAGACCGTCGACGTGGTGGACCGCGACGCCGTCGCCGCGGCGGTCGCGCGGGTCGAGGAGGCGTTCGCGGACCTCGGCGGGCTGGGCCTGCTCGTCAACAACGCCGGGGTCATCGAGCGGGCCGAGGTCGACCTGGTCGCCGACGACGTCGAGGACGTGTGGCGCGTGATCGAGACGAACGTGCGCGGCCCCCTGCTGCTCGCGCACGCGGTGCTGCCGGGCATGCTGGCACGCGGCTCCGGGCACCTGGTGAACATCAACTCCGGCTCGGGGCACCGGCCGTCGGGCGTCTACACGGGCTACGGCATCAGCAAGGGCGCGCTCGCGCGGCTCACCACGATGCTCGACGCGCAGTACGCCGGCCGGGGCGTCACGGTGCTCGACGTCGCGCCGGGCGTGGTCGTCACCGACATGACCCAGGCGATGCCGCTGCACGACGACCGCACCGAGTGGACGCCGGTCGAGGCGACGGTCGAGCTGGTGGACGCCTTCGGGTCCGGGCGGCTGGACGCGCTGCACGGCCGGTTCGTGCGCGCGGGCACGGACACCCCGGAGAGCCTGGCCGCGCTGGCGGACCGGATCGTGGCGGCCGACGCCCGGACGCTCCGCCTGGCCCCCTACGGCGAGGACGACCCGGTCGCCTGACGCAGCCGCACGCCCGGGGGTCAGAGGGCCGGGGAGTCCAGGCGGGCCGGGACGCGGGAGCCCTCGCCCGCGGCGCGCAGGACGTCGCGGAGGCGCTCGGCCGCCGCGTCGAGCTGCTCGGCGGGGACGTCCTGGCGGGCGTTCGCGAAGCTCAGCTCGCCCTCGCCCCACGCCGGCAGGACGTGCAGGTGCAGGTGCGGCACCTCGAACCCGGCGACCAGCAGCGCGGCGCGCGGCGCGTCCCACGCGGCCTGCTGCGCCCGACCGATCGCCTTGGCGACGACCGTCAGGTGCGCGAGCAGGTCGTCGTCGGCCTCGGTGAACGACGCCACCTCGGCGCGGGGCACCACGAGCACGTGGCCGTCCGTGATCGGGGCGATCGTGCCGAACGCCACCGCGCGGTCGTCGGCCCAGACGAACCGGCCGGGGATCTCGCCGTCGATGATGCGGGTGAACAGGGTCGTCATGCGGCCCACGGTAGCGAGGCCGCCCGCGCGCCGCGGTCTCAGGCGGCGAGCTTCTCCTGCAGCGCCAGCACCGTGCGCCAGTTCCGGGCGGTCCCGGTCCGCCCGGACATCCGGTCGAGCACCCCGGCGGTGACCTTGGACCGGCCGATGCCGTCCGGGTAGTGCACGTACCCCGCGCTGCCCCGCCAGGTCCCGCGCTCGCGGCCGTAGGAGGACAGGTCCATCCGGCCGTCGGCCTGCGCCGGGCCGTCGAGGAACACCACGACGAGGTGGGACGGGTCGCTCGCCGCAGGTCCGGGGTACGGGTTGGCCGCCACCAGGTCGTCGACCTGCGCCCGGGTCCGGACGGTGAGCGCGAGCGGGCGTCCGAGCCGCTCGCGCAGGCCGGTCGTCAGGGCCGCGGCCAGCCCCGCGGCGTCGCCGGGGGAGCCCGCGGCGGGCACCAGCAGCAGGTTGCCGGTGGTCAGGTGCGTCGAGACGTCGCCGTGCCCGAGGTCGGCCGCCGCGGCGCGCAGGTCGGCCATGGGCAGCGCGGACGTGCCGCCGACGTTCACGGCGCGCAGCAGCACGAGCACCCGCTCGCCGGGCGGGACGGGGTCGGGCTCCGCGATCGCCATGGCCCCACTCTGCCCGCCCGGAGGCGTCAGAGGTAGCGCAGCGGGTCGAACTCGTCGAGCGGGATGATCCGCAGCCGCGGCAGGGTGACGTTGAAGGCCTTGACGTCGGTCTCCAGGTCGAACGCCTGGAGCCCGCGGTCGGCGAGGTGGCTGAGCGCGGTGCTGGTGAACTCGCGGAACGCGAGCAGCCCGACGCGGCGGTCGCCGCCGAGCAGCGCCTCGATCTCGGGGGCGAAGTCGCCGTCGTGCGAGGCGAGCAGGACGTCGCCCTGCCGGTCGGCCAGCGCCTCCAGCGTGCGCTTGATGCCGATGTCGACGACCTTGCCCTCGCCGGCCAGCGGGATCGGCTGGTACCCGATCGCGAGCAGCGCCTGCACGAACGACATGGGCAGCGTGCCGCTGGTGGCGTTGAGGAAGAACAGGCCGCGCGGCTGCTGGCCCCAGGTGCGGTGCGCGAACTCCAGCACGCGCTCCCAGCGGGGCCGCTGCTCCGGGGTGGGCCGGCCGTTGAAGATCGAGGAGCCGAGGGTCGCGTCGATGTTCTCGCCGTCGACCAGCACGTACGTCGAGCGGACGCCGTCGTTCTGCATCGGGCCAGACTAGCCGCGCCGCCGGGTGCCGCCGCGGGAACACCGCCGGGACCGCCGGGGTTGGGTGAGGTAGATGCGAACGCATGGACCGGCGGACGGAGCGGCGATGACGGTGCAGGACACGGCGATGGCCCCGGGGCCCGCGGCCGGGGCGGTGGACGTGCGGGCCGCGGCGGTCGCCTGGGAGGAGCTGTTCCGCGCGCAGGTCGCGATCATGCGCCGGCTGCAGCGCGACCCGATCTGGGACCGCATCACGCTGCGGGAGTACGACGTGCTGTTCACGCTGTCCCGCGCGCCGGGGGGCCTGCGGCTGCGCGACCTGGGGGAGTCGAGCCTGCTCAGCCAGCCGAGCCTGAGCCGGATGGTCGAGCGCCTCGAGGAGGCCGGCTGGGTGCGGCGCGCCCCGGCGGCCGGCGACGGTCGCGGCGTCGTGGTCGGGCTCACCGCCGCGGGAGCGGCGCTGCAGAAGGACGTCGGCCGGCGGCACGTCCAGGCCATCGCGCACTACGTCGGCGGGGCCCTGGACCCGGAGCAGCTCGCGGCGCTCACGGACGTGGCCGGCGCGCTGCGGGCGGGCCAGCCGGCCATCCCGGACCTCGACCGCGGCGACGGCGCAGCAGGTCACGACGCGGACGCGGGCGCGCCGTGACGCCGCCCGGCAGGCCATGGGCCGGCGCACGGGGGGACCTCCGGCCCACGACGGGGCCTGGTCCGCGACGGACCATGGATGTCGGCGGGTCCGGGCCGGGAGGGGGTCGGACGCGACCGCCGCGACCCAGCCGCTGGAGGGCAGAGCGATGAACGTCCTGGTGACGGTGGCCTCGCGCCACGGTGCCACCGCGGAGATCGGCTCGGCCGTCGCGGACGTGCTGCGGGCCGACGGGCACGTGGTCGACGAGGTCGCGCCGGAGGACGTGGCCGACCTCGACGGGTACGACGCGGTCGTGCTCGGCTCGGCGGTGTACACGGCGCACTGGATGCCGTCGGCGCGCGACCTGGCCGCGCGGCTCGCGGGCGAGCTGCGGCGGCGGCAGGTCTGGGTGTTCTCGTCCGGCCTCGCCACGCAGCCCGCGGCGCGCGCGAACAGCCCGCACGAGCTGCTCGCGCTCATGCAGGACGTCGGGGCGGTCGGGCACCGGGCGTTCGCCGGGCGGCTGCTGCGCAGCGAGCTCGCGTTCGCGGAGCGGGCGATCATCGCGGGCGCCCGCGCCAAGGAGGGCGACCACCGGGACTTCGACGCGGTCCGGGCCTGGGCCCGGGACATCGCCGGGCAGCTGCGGGCGCTCGCCCCGCGGGAGGCCGCCAGCGCCTGACGGCCCCGGCGCGCGGGCGTGCAAGCCGCTTGCGCGATCACGTCGTAGAGTTGCGGCATGGCTGGACGGCTCGCGGAGGTCGCGCAGAAGGTCGGGGTGTCCGAGGCGACGGTGAGCCGGGTGCTCAACGGCCGCAGCGGCGTGTCCGAGCAGACGCGCCAGGCGGTGCTGACCGCGCTGGACGTGCTCGGCTACGAGCGGCCCACCAAGCTGCGCGGCGAGCGCGCCCGCCTCGTCGGCCTCGTGCTGCCCGAGCTGCAGAACCCGATCTTCCCGGCGTTCGCCGAGGTGGTCGGCGGCGCGCTCGCGCAGCAGGGCTACACGCCGGTGCTCTGCACCCAGACCGCGGGCGGGGTGTCCGAGGCCGACTACGTCGACCTGCTGCTCACCCAGCAGGTGTCGGGGATCGTGTTCGCCGGCGGCAACTTCGCCCAGCGCGGCGCCGACCACGACCACTACGCGCTGCTCGCCGACCGCGGCCTGCCCGTCGTGCTCATCAACGCCTCGATCGAGGAGCTGCCGTTCCCGCGGGTCTCCTGCGACGACGAGGTGGCGGTCGAGCAGGCCGTCGGGCACCTGGCGTCGCTCGGGCACACCCGCATCGGGCTGGTGCTGGGCCCGGTCGACCACGTGCCGTCCGAGCGCAAGCTGCACGCCGCCCGCGCCGCCGCCGCCCGCCTCGGCGTCGAGCTGGCGGACGACGCGATCGCCCGCAGCGCCTACTCGCTGGAGAGCGGGCAGGCCGCCGCGACCCGGCTGCTCCGGCAGGGCCTGACCGGCCTGGTGTGCGCGAGCGACCCGCTGGCCCTCGGGGCGATCCGGGCCGCGCGGCGCGCCGGACTGCGGGTGCCGGAGGACGTGTCGGTGGTGGGGTACGACGACTCGCTGTTCATGAACTGCACCGAGCCGCCGCTGACCACGGTGCGGCAGCCGATCGAGCCGATGGGGCGGGCCGCGATCGACCTGCTGGTCGGGCTGATCGGCGGGCACCCGGTGTCGACGGACGAGCTGCTGTTCGAGCCGGAGCTGGTCGTGCGCGGCAGCACCGCGCCGGCCCCGGGCGCCTGAACCGCCGGGGCCGTCGGCCTCGCCCCCGCCCGCCCGCCCCGCCTCGCGGCCCCTCGCGGCCGTGAGGTCGTCACACGTGGGTGAGGTCGGCGGGCACGAGTGACGACCTCACGCCCTTGTGACGACCTCGCGCCCCTGTGACGACGTCGCTCGGCCCCTGCCCTCGTGCCCGAGCCCCGGCGCCCCGTGCCCCCGCACGCGGCGTGTGCCCGCCCTCGCCCCCCCGTGTGTCGCGTTTCCATAACTTAACTGTCGACTTCTTGCGCAGAAGCCGTCGCCGGATTTAGTGTCCCTGCTACGCGGTCACCGACGACCGCGGACCGGCCGAGAGCAGAGGCACGCCGTGGTGCATCCCCCGAGCGACGACCCCACCTGGTGGCGGGACGCCGTGATCTACGAGGTCTACGTCCGCTCGTTCGCGGACGGCGACGGCGACGGCACCGGCGACCTCGCGGGTGTCCGCAGCCGGCTGCTGTACCTGCGGGACCTCGGCGTCGACGCGCTGTGGTTCACGCCCTGGTACGCGTCGCCGATGGCCGACGGCGGCTACGACGTCGCCGACTACCGCGCGATCGACCCGGCGTTCGGCACCCTCGCCGAGGCGGAGGTGCTGATCGCCGAGGCCCTGGCGCTCGGCATCCGGACGATCGTCGACGTCGTCCCGAACCACGTCTCGGACCAGCACCCGTGGTTCCGCGCCGCGCTCGCCGCGGGCCCGGGCTCCCCGGAGCGCGAGCGGTTCTGGTTCCACCCGGGCACCGGCCCCGACGGCGCGGGCATCCCGACGCACTGGGAGTCGAGCTTCGGCGGCGAGACCTGGACCCGCACGACGAACCCCGACGGGACGCCGGGGGAGTGGTACCTGCACCTGTTCACCGCGCAGCAGCCCGACCTGAACTGGACGCACCCGGACGTGTGGGCCGAGCACGAGGACGTGCTGCGGTTCTGGTTCGACCGGGGCGTCGCGGGCATCCGGATCGACTCGGCCGCGCTGCTGGTCAAGGACCCGGCGCTGCCGGAGCTCCCGGCCCCCGGCACGGCGACGCGCCCCGGCGGGCACCCGCACCTCGACCGCGACGAGCTGCACGACGTCTACCGCGCCTGGCGCAAGGTCGCCGACTCCTACCCGGGCACCCGGGTGCTGGTGGGGGAGGTCTGGCTGGACGACGCCGAGCGGTTCGCGGCCTACCTGCGCCCCGACGAGATGCACACCGCGTTCAACTTCGACGTCATGGCCCAGCCCTGGGACGCGGCCGCGCTCCGGGCGTCGGTCGACCGCACGCTGGCCGCGCACCGCGACGTCGGCGCCCCGGCCACCTGGGTGCTGTCGAACCACGACGTGACCCGCCCGGTGACGCGGTACGGCCGCGGGGACTCGTCGTTCTCCTTCGCCGCGAAGCGCGCCGGCACCCCGACCGACCTGGACCTGGGCACCCGCCGGGCCCGGGCGGCCGCGCTGCTCACCGCCGCGCTGCCGGGGTCGCTGTACCTCTACCAGGGCGACGAGCTCGGGCTGCCCGAGGTGGAGGACCTGCCGCCCGAGGCGGTGCAGGACCCGATGCACGAGCGGTCCGGCGGGGTGGACCCCGGGCGGGACGGCTGCCGGGTGCCGCTGCCGTGGTCGGGGGACCGGCCGCCGTACGGCTTCTCGGCCGGAGGGCTCGACGGGGCGACCGCCGGCCCGTGGCTCCCGCAGCCCGCCGGCTGGGCCGACCGGACCGTCGCGGCCCAGGAGGCCGACCCCGGCTCGATGCTCCAGCTGTACCGCGCCGCGCTCGCCCTGCGTCGCGCGGAGCCCGGCCTCGGCGACGGCGAGCTGCGCTGGCTCGACGCCGGACCCGGCGTGCTCGCGTTCGCCCGCGGCGACGTGCTCTGCGTCGTCAACCTGTCCGCCGGCCCGGTCCCGCTGCCGTCGCACCGCGGCGTGCTGCTGGCCAGCGGCCCCACCGACGGCACCGCGCTCGACCCCGACACCGCGGCCTGGCTCCGCGCCGCCTGACCACCGAACCCACCCACCGCACCACCCGACCCGAGGAGTGACGATGAGGTCCTCACGCACGACGGCGCTCGCCCTGACCGGCGCGCTGTCCTTCACCCTGCTCGCCGCGTGCAGCAGCGGCTCCGACGACGCCGGCGAGGGCGACGGCACGTCGGGCGGCAAGACCGTCCTGCGGGTCGTGTCCCTGCTGCCCGGCTCGGAGCAGGAGGCGTTCGACGCCTTCGACGAGCAGGTCGCCCAGTTCGAGGAGGCGAACCCGGACATCGACGTGCAGCCCGAGGAGTACGAGTGGAAGGCGACGACGTTCGCCGCCCAGCTCGCCGGCGGCACGCTGCCCGACGTGTTCGAGATCCCGTTCACGGACGGCAAGACCCTGATCGAGAACGGCCAGCTCGCCGACATCGACGCGCAGGTCCAGGCGCTGCCCTACGCCGACGACTTCAACCCGAACGTCCTGGAGGCCGGCACCGGCGCGGACGGCAAGGTGTACGCGATCCCGGCCAAGTCGGTCTACGGCATCGGGCTGCACTACAACCGGGCGCTGTTCGAGCAGGCCGGCCTCGACCCCGACGACCCGCCGACCACCTGGGACGAGGTGCGCGCGGACGCCAAGGCGATCGCCGACGCCACCGGCCAGGCGGGCTACGCCACGATGACGCAGAACAACACGGGCGGCTGGCAGCTCACCGTCGCCACCTACGCCCGCGGCGGCCGGGTCCAGGAGACGAACGACGACGGCACCTACACCGCGACGCTCGACAACGACGGCACGAAGGAGGCCCTGGAGTACCTGCACGACCTGCGCTGGGAGGACAACTCCATGGGCGCGAACTTCCTGCTGGACTGGTCGTCGATCAACCAGGCGTTCGCGGCGGGCCAGGTCGGCATGTACACGTCGGGCTCCGACGTCTACACCTCGCTGGTGCAGACCAACGCGATCAACCCCGACGACTACGGCCTGACCGCCGTGCCGCTCGAGGGCGACGACGCGGGCGTGCTCGGCGGCGGGACGCTCGCCGCGGTCAGCACCTCGGCCTCCGAGGCGCAGAAGGAGGCCGCCGTGAAGTGGATCGACTTCTACTACCTGCGCAAGCTCACCGATCAGGACGCCGCGGTGAAGGACGCCGAGACGCTCGTGGCCTCGGACCAGCCGGTCGGCACCCCGGTGCTGCCGATCTTCAGCCAGGAGCAGTACGACGAGTCGCAGACCTGGATCGCCGACCTGGTGAACGTGCCGCTCGACCAGATGACGGGGTTCACCGACGTCATCTTCGACCAGCCCCTGGTCCTCGAGCCGGCGGGCTCGACGCAGGAGCTGTACGGCGCGCTGGACACGGTGGTCCAGGCGGTGCTGACCGACGAGGGCGCCGACATCGACGCGCTGCTGGAGCAGGCGGACGCGGACGTGCAGGCGATCCTCGACAAGAACGCGGGCTGACGTGGCCCTGACCCACGAGGCCCGTGCCACCTCGCCGCGGCGGACCCCCCTCACCTGGGTCCGCCGCGGCGGGCTGAGCACGCTCGTCTTCGCGCTGCCGCTGCTGGTGGTGTTCGGGCTGTTCTCCTGGCTGCCGGTCGGCAGGGCCGTGGTGATGAGCCTCCAGGAGACCAACCTGGTCACGACCACCTGGGTCGGCCTGGACAACTTCAGGACGGTGCTCGCCGACCCGCTGCTGGCCACTGCGGTCGGCAACACGCTGTGGTTCGCGGCGCTGGCCCTGCTCTTCGGCTACCCCGTGCCGCTGCTGGCCGCGGTGCTGATGAGCGAGGTGCGGCGGGCCAAGGGCCTGTACAGCGCGCTGGCGTACCTGCCCGTGGTGGTGCCGCCGGTCGTCGCCGTGCTGCTGTGGAAGTTCTTCTTCGACGCGCGGCCCGAGGGCGTGTTCAACACCATGCTCGGCTGGGTCGGGGCCGGGCCGGTGCCCTGGCTGCAGGACGCGGACTGGGCGATGCCGTCGCTGGTGCTGGAGGCGACCTGGGCCGCGGCCGGCGGGACGATCATCATCTACCTGGCCGCGCTCACGTCGGTGCCGGGGGAGCTGTACGACGCCGCCGAGGTCGACGGGGCGTCGGTGTGGCGCAAGATCTGGCACGTGACGATGCCGCAGCTGCGCGGCGTCCTGCTCATCACGTTCATCCTGCAGATCATCGGGACCGCGCAGGTCTTCCTGGAGCCGTACCTGTTCACCGACGGCGGGCCGGCGAACGCGACGATCACGGTGCTGCTGCTCGTCTACCGGTACGCGTTCGGGCAGAGCCTCGGCGGCGACTACGGGGCGGCGACCGCGCTGAGCCTCATGCTCGCCGCGGTGCTGGCCGTGCTGTCCGTCGTGTACTTCCGCCTCACCCGGTCCTGGAGCCAGACATGACGACGTCGACGAGTCCCGCCGGTCCCGCGACGACGGCCGAGGTGGCCGCGGCGGAGGTCGCCGCCGGGGCGGCCGCCGCCCCGGCGGTCCCGGGCAAGCCCCGCCGCGGACCGCGCCTCGGCCGCCGCTCCGGGCCACGCCCCGACGAGGCCGACCGCGGCGCCCTGTCGCCCGCCGACTGGCGCCGCCCGCTGGTCCGCCGGTCGATGCGGCTGTCCCACGGCGTGCTGCTCGCGCTGCTGGTCCTGTGCGGCCTGGGCCCGCTGGTGCTGCTCGCGAAGTTCGCGGTCACCCCGACGCAGGACATCCTGCGCACCCCGCTGGCCGTGTTCCCGAACGGCGTCGCCTGGGACAACCTGTCGGCCGCGTGGAACGACGTGCAGGTGAGCCGGTACTTCCTCAACACGGTGGTGCTCGCCGCGGGGGCGTGGGCCAGCCAGGTCCTGGTCGCGACGACCGGCGGCTACCTGCTGTCGGTGCTCCGGCCGCGGTACGCGAAGGTCGTGCAGGCGGCGGTGCTGGCGACGTTGTTCGTGCCGGCCGTCGTGCTGCTGGTGCCGCTGTACCTGGTGATCCTCGACCCGCCCCTGCTCGGCCGGTCGCTGATGAACTCGTACTGGGCGGTCTGGCTGCCGGCCGGGGCGAGCGCGTTCAACGTGCTGCTGATGCAGCGGTTCTTCGACAGCCTGCCCCGGGAGGTGTTCGAGGCCGCGCGGGTCGACGGGGCCGGGCCGTTCCGGCTGTTCTGGTCGATCGTGCTGCCGATGAGCCGGCCGGTCCTCGGCGTGGTGTCGGTGTTCGCGATCATCGCGTCGTGGAAGGACTTCCTGTGGCCGCTGCTGGTGCTGCGGGACCCGGACATCCAGCCGCTGTCCGTGCGGCTGCCGTCGCTCCAGGCCACCACCGACCTCGGGGTGCTGATGGCGGCGCTGGCGATCTCGACGCTGATCCCGGTGCTGCTGTTCCTGGTGTTCCAGCGGCTGTTCCTGCGGGGCGCGGGGCTGGGTGGGGCGGTCAAGGGGTGACGCCCGCGCCCGCCGCCGGTGCGCGCCGCCCGCGCAGCCCCGCGATCTGACGCCCCGTCGTATCAAGATCACGCCTGAGTGGTCGGCCTCCCGGCGGGCGGGTGCGGGGGCCGATGGGATGATGAGGCGGTGTCTTCCCCCACCGTGACGGCGTCGTCGCTCGCACCGTACGACGCCCTCCTCCTCCTCTCGTTCGGCGGCCCGGAGAAGCCCGAGGACGTCCTGCCGTTCATGCGCAACGTGACCCGCGGCAAGGGCATCCCCGAGGAGCGCCTGGTCGAGGTCAGCCAGCACTACGCGCTGTTCGGCGGCCGCAGCCCGATCAACGACCAGAACCGCGAGCTGCTCGCCGCCCTGCGCGCCGAGCTCGACGCGCGCGGCATCGACACCCCGCTCGCGTGGGGCAACCGCAACTGGGAGCCCTACACCGACGGCGCCCTGGCGGACCTGCGCGAGCGCGGCACGTCCCGCGTGCTCGCGGTCGTCACCAGCGCCTACGGGTCCTACTCCGGCTGCCGGCAGTACCGTGAGCACGTCGCCGCGGCGCTCGCGGGCGTGGCGGGGGAGGCGGACGGCTGCTCCGACGCCGAGGCCGCCGCGGGCGTCCAGGTCGACAAGCTGCGGCACTACTTCAACCACCCGGGCTTCGTGCGCGCCAACGCCGACGCCGTGGTCGAGGCGTTCACCGAGCTCGCCGCGCAGGTCGGCCGGCCGGTCGCCGAGGTGGCGGCCGAGGCGCCGCTGCTGTTCGTCACGCACTCGATCCCGCTCGCGATGGAGGCCGGCTCCGCCGCCGCCCGCCCCGGGTACCAGGCCCAGCACCAGGACGCCTGCCGCGAGGTGGTGCAGCTGGTCGCCGCCGAGCTCGGGGTCTCGCCGGACTGGAGCCTGGCGTTCTGCTCGCGCTCCGGCCCGCCGTCGCAGCCGTGGCTCGAGCCCGACATCAACGACGTGCTCGCCGAGCGGGCGGAGGCCGGCACCACCGCGGTCGTCATGTCGCCGATCGGCTTCGTGTCCGACCACATGGAGGTCGCCTACGACCTCGACACCGAGGCGATGGCCACCGCGAAGGACCTCGGCGTCACCGCCGTCCGCGCGGGCTCGGCGTCCACCCGGGCCCCGTTCGTCGCCGGTCTGGTCGACCTGATGCTCGAGCGCGCCGCCGCCGAGCGCGGCGAGGACCCCGACCGGGCGACCGTCGGCGTGCTCGGCGCCTGGCCCGACCGGTGCGCCGTCGGCTGCTGCTTCCAGCGCGCCGGCGTCGACACGGGCCTGCCCACGATCAACCAGCAGCGAGCGGACGACACCAGCGAGGGAGCAGCAGCACGATGAGCACCACGACGCCGCCGGTCGGCGGGCACAGCCCCGAGACCGCCGACGAGATCAACGCCTCGATCCGGTACGCGATGTACGCGGTGTTCGAGACCACGGAGCCGCTGCCGGCCGACGGTGTCGAGCGGAAACGCTACGTCGAGGACGCGCTCGCCGCGCTGACCGGCCCCGACGCCCCCGAGGGCCTGGTCGTCCGCGGCTGGTACGACGTCGCCGGCCTGCGCGCCGACGCGGACCTCATGGTCTGGTGGTGGGCCCCGACGATCGAGGCCGTGCAGGAGGCGTTCCACCGGCTCCGTGCCAGCGAGCTCGGCGCGCACCTGCTGCCCGTGTGGTCCGTCGCGGCGATGCACCGCCCGGCCGAGTTCAACCGCGGCCACGTCCCGGCGTTCCTGGCCGGCGAGGAGCCGCGCGACTACCTGTGCGTGTACCCGTTCGTCCGGTCCTACGAGTGGTACCTGCTGTCCGACGAGGAGCGCCGCGAGCTGCTCCGGGAGCACGGCCACGCCGCCCGGGACTACGCCGACGTCCGCGCCAACACGCTGTCGTCGTTCGCGCTCGGCGACTACGAGTGGATCCTCGGGTTCGAGGCGGACGAGCTGCACCGCATCGTCGACCTCATGCGCGACCTGCGCGCCACCGGCGCCCGCCGGCACGTGCGCGAGGAGGTGCCGTTCTACACCGGCCCGCGCGTCGAGCTCGCGGACTGGGCGGAGCGGCAGCCGCGCGCCTGACCGGGCGCGTCGACTAGACGGAGTCCTCGGCGGGGGCGGGCAGCAGGCGGCTGACCCGCCCCTCGCCGTCGACGAGCACCAGCGCGCCGTCGGCCACGGCCGCGCGCACGGGGTGGGCCAGCAGGTCGAGCACCGCCCGCTCCCGGGCCATGTGCTCGGGCGTGCCGGCCATGAGCGTGGTCACCACGGGGCCGAACGTCAGCGTGCCGGTGCGGGTGCCGGGCGCGGCGTCGGCCGGCGCGGGCCGGCCCGGGTCGGCCGCGGGGCCGCCCGGGTCCGCGTCGCCACCGTCCGGGGCGAAGGACCAGGTGCCGCGCAGCCGGTTCACCCCGCCGGTGCCGTAGACCTGGCCGTCCCCGGAGAACGTCAGCGCCGGGTGCGCGCGCTCCGGACCGTCGTCGAGCGGCACGCCCGCGACCTCGGTGAACCGCCACGTGCGCCCGACGACCTCGTCCATGGCATCGATCCTGCCACCGCGCGCCGCGGCCCGCCGAGCGCGGTACCTCCCGGCGAGCGCGCCAGCTCCCGCCCAGCGCGGCAGCTCGAGCCACCGCGCTCGCCGCGGATGGCCGCGCTCGGCGTCCGGCCACCCGGGCCGCCTCTGCGCGCGGCCTACGCTCTCCGGCCCTGCCGCCTCCGATCGGAGGGGGCGGGACCGGAAGGCGTAGAGCGCGCGGGCGACGGCCGCGGGCCGGCGGCGGCGGGCGACTGGCTCGGCGCTCCGGCGGTGTCACCAGGCGGCGGCCAGGGCCTCCAGGGTCGCGATGCGGTCCTCGACCGCGTGGGTGGTCGCCGTGACGATCAGCTCGTCCGCGCCGGTGCGCTCCACGAGCTCGCGCAGGGCGGCGGCGGCAGGCTCCGCCGTGGTCGCGATCTGCGTGCCGGCCACCTTCGCGAAGAACTCCGCCGCCTGCACCGGGTCGAGGTCCGCGAGCAGCTTCTCGGCGTCCTCCGGCGTCTCGATCGGCGCGAGCGCGCCCCGGCTCCGCAGCCGCAGCGCCATGACCTTCGACGGCCCGGCGAGCCACTGCGCCCGCTCCTCCGACTCGGCCACGATCACCGACGCCGACACCATGAGGTGCGGGGCGTCCAGCACCGCGGACGGGCGGAACGCCGACCGGTAGACCTCGGCGGCCGTGGTCGTGATGCCGGTGCCGAAGTGGTGCGCGTACGAGAACGGCAGGCCGAGCTCGCCGGCGAGCTGCGCGCTGAACGTCGACGAGCCCCAGCAGCCACACCTCGGGCGTGCCGGCCGGCACCGGGGTGGCGCGCAGCCGCTGCGCGACGGCGGACGCGGCGCGGCCGGCGGGCAGCTGGCCCAGCAGGTGCAGCACGTCGAGCAGCTCGGCCGGGAAGTCCTCGGCGCCCAGGCCCTCGACGGTGCGGCGCAGCGCGGCGGCGGTCATCGGGTCGGCGCCCGGCGCGCGGCCGATGCCCAGGTCGACCCGGCCCGGGTGCAGCGCCTCCAGCATCGCGAACTGCTCGGCGATCACCAGCGGCGGGTGGTTCGGCAGCATGACGCCGCCGGAGCCGACCCGGATCCGCTCGGTCGACGCGGCGAGGTGCGCGAGCAGCACGCCGGGGGAGGTCGACGCGACCGCGGGCATGCTGTGGTGCTCGGCGACCCAGAACCGGCGGTAGCCCAGGGCGTCGGCGCGCGCCGGGCGAGCGTGGTGGAGTCGGCGAGCGCGTCGGCGCTGGTGGCGCCCGTCCCGACGGGGGACAGGTCCAGCACGGACAGGGGGACCTCGGGGCGGACGACGGGCTGGTGCGCGCGGGCGGCGTCGGGGGTGCTCACCTCAGGCGCAACGCGGCCGGCGCCCGGGGACTTCCCGGGGCCGGCCGCGTCCCGCGTCACACGCCCCGCCGCGGCGCCGGTCAGGGGTACAGCCCCCGGAGCTGGTGCGCCTCGGCCACCCGCCGCACCCCGATCACCAGCGCGGCGTCCCGCAGCGTGATGCCGTCGGCCCGGGCCCGCTGCGCCACGGCGGCGTAGGCGGAGCGCATCCGCTGCTCCAGCCGGTCCTCGATCTCGCGCTCGGTCCACCAGTACGCCTGCTGCGCCTGCACCCACTCGAAGTACGACACCACCACCACGCCGCCGGCGTTCGCGAGGATGTCCGGGACGACGGTGATCCCGCGGTCGGCGAGCACCCGGTCGCCCGCGCTGGTCGTCGGGCCGTTCGCGCCCTCCACCACCCAGCGGGCCTTGACCGCCGCGGCGGCGTCCTCGTCCAGCACGTCCTCGGTCGCGGCGGGGATCAGCACGTCGACGTCGAGCGCCAGCAGCTCCGCGTTGGTCAGCGGGTCCGCGCCGGGGAAGTCGACCACCGACCCGGTCTCGGCGACGTGGGTGTGCAGCGCGGCCACGTCCAGGCCCCCCGGGTGGTGCACGCCGCCGTACTGGTCGCTGACGGCGACGACGCGCGCACCGCCCTCCGCGAGGAACCGCGCCGCGTGCGAGCCGACCTTGCCGAAGCCCTGCACCGCGGCCGTCACCTCGGACAGCTCCGTCCCGGCGTCGGCCAGCGCGGCGGCGGTCGCGTGCACGACGCCGCGGGAGGTGGCGGTCGCCCGGCCGAGCGACCCGCCGACGGCGAGCGGCTTGCCGGTGACGACGGCCGGGATCGTGTACCCGGAGTTCACCGAGTACGTGTCCATCACCCAGCTCATCGTCTGCTCGGTCGTGCCGACGTCGGGCGCCATGATGTCCCGCTCCGGGCCGATGATCGGCATCACCTCGGAGGTGTACCGCCGGGTCACGCGCTCGAGCTCGGCGGGGGAGTAGCCGCGCGGGTCGATGGCCACGCCGCCCTTGGCGCCGCCGTACGGCAGCTCGACGACCGCGCACTTCCAGGTCATCCACATCGCCAGAGCCCGGACCTCGTCGATGTCGACGCCCGGCGCGTAGCGCAGGCCGCCCTTGCCGGGGCCGCGGGAGATGTTGTGCTGCACCCGGTAGCCGGACAGCAGCTCGATCCGGCCGTCGTCCCGGCGCAGGGGCACGGCGACGTGCAGCTCGCGGCGCGGGGTGGCGAGCATCTGGTGCAGGCCGTCGTCGTACCCGAGCAGGTCGACGGCCGACGACAGCTGGGCGAGCGCCGTCGTCAGGGGGGAGGAGGTGCGCGGGGCGGGAGTCGCGGGGGTGGGCGACGGGGACGTCCCGGTCGGAGCGGTCGCGGTCATGCAGAGGCCTCCTGGGCATCACGCCCGGCCGTCCGGGCGCGGCCTCGTCGCCGCCCCCGTCGGCGGCGGCCGGGGTACCTCGTCACTGTGCCACAGGAGCCGGGTGGGGACCGGTCGGGCGCCCTCGAGGTCAGGAGGTGCGGCCGGGGCCGTACTCGAAGTGCCAGTACTCGGCGTAGGGCTGGCCCTGCCGGACGCGGGCCGGGGCGTACCAGCCGTAGGTCGGCCCGTTCGCGACCAGCCAGTCGTACCGGGCGGTGCCGAACCCGTACGTCCCGACCCACTCCTGCACGTCCAGCGCGGTGCCGAGGCCGTGCGACGACGTGCCGGGCGCCGCGGCGAGCCCGCCGAACGCCGCCTTCATCGCCACCTGGTCGTCGTACGACCGGTAGGTGAGGTCCAGGTCGATCGACGCGCCGAACCGGGCCCGGAACGCCTCGTTCAGCGCGGTGAGGGCGTCGGCGGCGTCGCAGCGCAGGTACTGGGCGAACCCCAGCTGGTCGGTGCCCCAGGGCACCTGGCACATCTGCGAGGCGGGCATGTGGCCGTTCGAGCCGTCGCCGTCGGCGGTGGGCACCGACGTCACCCACAGCACGTCGCCCTGGGCGTCGACCGGCCGGCCGTCGACCCAGCCCGCGATGCCGGGGTTGCTCGGCGCGCCCGCGGGGGCCCCGCCGGAGCCGGATCCCGCGCCCGCCCGCGCGGCGGCCGCGGCGTCGGCGTCGGCCTGCTCCTGCGCGGCACGGGCGGCGTCCGCGGCGGCGGCCTCCGCTGCGGCCTGCTCGGCGGCGACGCGCGCGGCCTCCTCGGCCTCGGCCTGCTCGCGGGCGACCCGGGCGGCGGCCTCGGTCGATCGGCGGGACGCCTCGGACTCGGCGGTGCGGCGCTGCTCGGAGAGGAAGTCGTCCTCGGCGGCGGACAGCTCGGCGGTCAGGCCGATCGCCTCGGCGCGCTGCTCGGCCTCCGCGGCGCGCTCGCGGGCCTGGTGCAGCTGCACCCCGGCGATCGCGACGCCGGCGACCAGCACGGCGCTTGTCGCGGCGGCGACCACGGCCCTGCCGCGCCCGTAGCGGCGGGCCGGGGAGGGGCCGGTGGTGACCACGGCGTGCGGGTCGGGGGTGTCGCCCGGTCCTCCCGCCGCCCGCGCCCGGGCCTCGCGGCGCGTCGCGGGCGGGGGGACGGACGGCGAGCCCCCGGTGGGCGTCCCGGGGTCGCGCGTCGCGTCGGGCTCCGTCACTTGCCGCCCAGGCCGTCGATCTGCGCCAGCTCGTCGGCGGACAGCGTGAACTGCAGCGCCTCGAGGTTGTGCGCGATGCGGTCCTTGTTGGTCGACTTCGGGATGACGACGATCCCGTGGTCGACGTGCCAGCGCAGCACGACCTGGCGGGTGCTCACGCCGTGCGCCTCGGCGATCGCGGTGAGCACCGGGTCGTCCAGGTCGGTGCGCTTGAACGGGCTGTACCCCTCGACGACGACGCCGCGCTCGGCGTGCGCCGCCAGCAGGTCGGCGTCGAAGTCGCCCGGGCTCCACGGGATCTGGTTCACCGCGGGGGCCTCGCCGGTGGCGGCGATCAGCTCGTCGATCTGCGCGATCGAGTAGTTGGACACGCCGATCGAGCGCACCAGGCCCTCGTCGCGCGCGGCGATGAACTGCTCCCAGGTGGCCGGCGTCGCCTGCTTGTTCGGCGGCCAGTGGACCAGCCAGAGGTCGAGGTGGTCGGTGCCGAGGGCGGCCAGCGACTCGTGCAGTGTCCGGCGCTCGCGCCCGGCGTGGTCCGGCGGCAGCTTGGTGGTGACGAACACGGCGTCCCGGTCGACGTCGACGAGCGACAGCGCGCGGCCGACCTCGGCCTCGTTCCCGTAGCCGGTGGCGGTGTCGACGTGCGTGTAGCCGAGCTCGAGCGCGGCGACCACGGCGCGCTCGGCGTCGCCGCCCTCGGACTGCCAGGTGCCGAGGCCGAGCAGCGGCATCGCGCCGCCCTTCAGCGTGACGGTGGGGATCTGCGGAGCGGGTGTCATGCGTCCATCGTGGCTCAGCCCGCGGCCCGAGGCCACGGCAGCGGCGGGACCAGCGGTGGGACCAGCGGGGCCACCGCCCGGCGGAACTGGGCGGGCGTCTCGCCGGTCAGCCGGCCGAACGTGCGGGTGAACGACGCCTGGTCGTAGAACCCGGCGGCCGCTGCCACCTCGGCGAGCGGCAGGTCCGACCCGCCGAGCAGCGCGGCGGCGTGGTCGACCCGCGCCCGCAGCACGTACTGCTGCGGGGACAGCGCGTACACCCGGCGCACCCGGCGGTCGAGCGTCGACGCCGAGCAGCCCGCCGCCTCGGCGAGCTCCGCCACCGTCGGCGGGTCCGCGAGCCGCGCCTGCACGAACGCCGCCACCCGGGACAGGGCCTCGACGGTCGCCGCGTCGGCGTCGCCCGCGCGCAGCGCCTGCGAGATGCTCACCAGCCCCACCACCGCGCCGGCGTCGTCGCGCACCGGCTCCTTGGACGTGAGGTACCAGCCGGGCGGGCCGCCGGGGCGGCGGATCAGCTCGAGCTCCCGGTGCAGCGCCCGGCCGGTCGCCAGCACGTCGCGGTCCTGGGCGTCGTACCGCTCGGCGAGGTGCGCGAGGAACAGCTCGGCGGCGGTGCGGCCGACGACGGTCCGGCGCGACCGCTCCGGGGTGCGGCGGACGAACGCGTCGTTGACCACCACGTACCGGCCGGTCACGTCCTTGGCGCAGAACATCGTGCCGGTCAGGTCGTCGCACAGCCGCAGCAGGGCGGGGGTGAGGGCGCGGAGCAGGGCGCGCGCGGGGGCGTCGGCGGCGGGCGCGGCGGGGGACGCGGCGAGGTGGGGTGGACGGCGTTCCATGTCGGGGGCAGCGTAGGTGCTGCGCGTGACGGGCACGTGTCACGGATCGGGCCCGGTGGCCCGGGCGATCCGTGCAAGACGGGGCGCGGGGCGCTCGGGAAGGATCCCGCCATGACGACGACCCAGGACCCGGCCGCCGCCGCCGACGCCGCGACGCCCGCCCCCGAGCACCTGACCCGGGACGCGGTGGACCTCGCGCACCGCTGGATGGACGCGACCGCCGCCGACGAGACGCCCGCGGAGCGCCGCGCGACCGGCCGGCTCGCCGCCCTGGTCGCCGACCCCGCCGGCCTGGAGCTCGCGGTGCGGTTCGTCGACCGGGTCGCCCGGCCGGAGGACGCCCGGGTCGCCGCGGCCGAGCTCGCCGACCTCGGGGGCCGCGCCGCCGACGCCGCGGCGTTCCTCGGCGGAGTGGACCGGGCGCTGCTCGGCGTCGGCGCGAAGGTGGCCCCGCTGCTGCCGTCCGCCGTCGTGCCCGCGGCGCGGATCCGCCTGCGCCAGCTCGTCGGCCACCTGGTCGCCGACGCCGGCCCGGGGCTCGGCCCGCACCTGGCGCGTGCCCGGAGGGAGGGCTTCCGGCTCAACCTCAACCTGCTCGGCGAGGCGGTGCTCGGCGAGGACGAGGCGAACCGCCGGCTGCACCGGGTCGCCGAGCTGGCCGCCCGCCCGGACGTCGACTACGTGTCGATCAAGGTCTCGGCCGTCGCCAGCCAGCTGTCGACCTGGGACACCGAGGGCAGCGTGCGGCGGGTCGTCGACCGGCTGCGCCCGCTGTACCGGGCCGCCGCCGCGAGCGGCACGTTCCTCAACCTCGACATGGAGGAGTACCGCGACCTCGCCCTGACGGTGCGGGTGTTCGACGAGCTGGTGAACGACCCCGACGTGCTCGGCGCCGAGATGGGCATCGTGCTGCAGGCCTACCTGCCCGACACCTCCGACGCGCTCGAGGAGATCACCGCGATCGCCCGGCGCCGGGTCGAGGCGGGCGGCGCGCGGCTCAAGGTGCGGCTGGTCAAGGGCGCCAACCTCGCGATGGAGCAGGTCGAGGCCGAGCTGCACGGCTGGGCGCAGGCGCCGTACGCCGGCAAGCCCGACGTCGACGCGCACTACGTCCGGCTGGTCCGGCGCGCGCTCGACCCGACGCGGACCTCCGCGCTGCGCGTCGGCGTCGCCAGCCACAACCTGTTCCACGTCGCCTACGCCCACCTGCTCGCCGCGCACCGCGGGGTGTCCGAGGCCCTCGACATCGAGATGCTGCAGGGGATGGCCCCGGCGCAGGCCCGCGCGGTGCAGCGCGAGGTCGGGCAGGTGCTGCTCTACACGCCGGTCGTCGCGAGGCAGGACTTCGACGTCGCGATCTCCTACCTCGTGCGCCGGCTGGAGGAGAACGCCGCGCACCAGAACTTCCTGCACGCGCTGTTCGCCGGCGGGGACGGGCCGGACGAGGGGATCGGCTCCCAGGAGGACGCGTTCCTCGCGTCGGTGGCGGGCGCGGACCGGGTGCCGGTCGAGCGCCGCCGGCTGCCGCGCGACCCCGGGGCACCGTCGCCGCAGCCGGGCTCCTTCCGGAACGCCGCCGACACCGACCCCGCCGTCGCCGAGTCCCGGGACTGGGCGGCCCGCCTGGTCGCGGCGGACGTCGAGCCCCCGGCCGGCGCCGTCGAGGTCGGGACGGAGGCCGAGGTGGACGCGGTCGTCGCCCGCGCCGTCGCCGCCGCCCCCGCGTGGTCCGCGCGCACCCCCGCCGAGCGCGCCGCCGTGCTGCGCCGCGCCGCCGACGAGCTCGAGGCCGCCCGCGGCGACCTGGTCGCGACGATGGTGCACGAGGGCGGCAAGACCGTCGCCGAGGCCGACCCCGAGGTCAGCGAGGCCGTCGACTTCGCCCGGTACTACGCGGACCGCGCGGAGGAGCTCACGGACGGGCGCGTCCCGGGTGCCGTGTTCCGGCCGCGCGGCGTCACCGTCGTCACCCCGCCGTGGAACTTCCCGGTCGCCATCCCGGTCGGCTCGATGCTGGCGGCGCTCGCGGCCGGGTCGCCGGTGCTGATCAAGCCTGCGCCGCAGACCCCGCGGTGCGTGCGGGTGGCCGGCGCGGCGATCCAGCGGGCGCTCGACGCGTCCGGGGTCGAGGAGGCCGCGCTGCAGGTCGTGCTGTCGCCCGAGGGTGAGGTCGGCCGCCGGCTGGTCACGCACCCGGACGTCGCGCGGGTCGTGCTGACCGGGTCGCTGGAGACGGCGCAGCTGTTCGCCGGCTGGCGGCCCGACCTGGACGTGCTCGCGGAGACCTCCGGGAAGAACGCCCTGATCATCACGCCGTCGGCCGACGTGGACCTCGCGGTGGCGGACCTGGTGCGGTCGGCGTTCGGGCACGCCGGGCAGAAGTGCTCGGCCGCGTCGCTGGCGATCCTCGTCGGCTCGGCCGGCACGTCCGACCGGCTGCGCCGGCAGCTCGCCGACTCGGTGTCGTCGCTGCGCGTCGGCTGGTCCGACGACCTCGGCACCACGATGGGCCCGCTGGTCGAGCCCGCGTCGGGCAAGCTGCTCCGGGCGCTGACCACGCTCGACGAGGGCGAGTCGTGGCTCGTGCAGCCGCGGCGGCTCGACGAGGAGGGCCGGCTGTGGACGCCCGGCGTCAAGCACGGCGTGCGCCCCGGGTCCTGGTTCCACCTCACGGAGTGCTTCGGCCCGGTGCTCGGCGTGATCCGGGTCGACACCCTCGACGAGGCGATCGCGGTGCAGAACGCCGTCGCGCTCGGCCTCACCGGCGGCCTGCACTCGCTGGACGAGGCCGAGATCGCGCACTGGCTCGACCGCGTCGAGGTCGGCAACGCGTACGTGAACCGGCACATCACCGGCGCGATCGTGCAGCGGCAGCCCTTCGGCGGCTGGAAGGCCTCGGTCGTCGGCCCCGGGGCGAAGGCCGGCGGCCCGTCCTACGTCGCGCAGCTCGGCGCGTGGTCCGACGCCCCGGAGGTCGCGGCGCTCGACGCCGAGGCCTGGCTGGCGTGGGCGCACGCCGACGACGCGCGGGTCTGGGCCGACGAGCTCGGCACCGCGCACGACCCGTCCGGCCTGGCCTCCGAGGAGAACGCGCTCCGGCACCGCCCCGTGCCGCACCTGACCGTGCGCGTCGGGGCCGACGGGCGCGAGCGGGACGTGCTGCGCGTGCTGTCGGCGGCGCGGACCGCGGGCGTGCCGGTGACGGTGAGCCGGGCCGCGGAGGAGGCGGACGACGCGTTCGCGCTGCGGGTCGCGGCGGGCGAGGTCACGGGCCGGGTGCGCGTCGTCGGCTCGGCGCCGGGCCTGCGCGCGGCAGCGGTCACGCGCACGGGCGAGGTGACGGTGCTGGACGCGCCCGTCGTGGCGAGCGGGCGCCGGGAGCTGATGACGGTCGTGCGCGAGCAGGCGGTGTCCCGCACCCGCCACCGCTTCGGCCACGTCGACCTGACGCGCTGACAGGCGGGGCGCGCGGGCGGCCCGCGCCGGACGCGCCGGGCTGCGGCCCGCCTGCGAGCGCGTCGTCGAGTGAGCACGGGACACGTCGAGCGAGTAGTAGGTGACTGCTCGCTCGACGTGTCGACTACTCGCTCGGCGCTCGAGCCCCGCGGCGGGCGAGCCGCCGGGGGCGGGCATCGCTGGGCCGACGCCCGACGGCGGCCGCGGGCTCAGGCCGAGCCGCGCACCACCAGCTCCGGCTCGAACACCTGGGCCTCCGTGCGGGCGTGCCGGCCCTGGAGCTGCGCCACGAGCTCCTCGCCGGCCGCCCTCGCCATCGCGATCACCGGCTGCGTCACGGTCGTGAGGTTCGGCTTCGTGGTCGTCGCCAGGCCCGAGTTGTCGTAGCCGACCACCGCCACGTCGCCCGGCACGGCCCGCCCGGCCTCGGCCAGCTCGGGCAGCGCGCCCGCCGCCATGAGGTCCGAGGCGATGAAGATGCCGTCGAGGTCGGGGAACCGCTCGAGCAGCTCGCGCGCCGCCGCGGAGCCGCCGTCGACGGTGAAGTCGCCGTGGACCACCGCGTCGTCCGGCAGGCCGGCGTCGGAGAGCGCCGCCCGCCACCCGGCGAGACGGTCGATGCCCGCGGACATGTCGGCGGGGCCGGCGATGGTCGCGATCCGGCGTCGCCCCAGCCGGACGAGGTGCTCGGTCGCGATCCGCCCGCCGCGCAGGTTGTCGGTGTCGACGACGGCCGCGGCCTCGCCGCCGACGAGCGGCCGGCCGATGAACACGGTCGGCAGCCGGGAGGCCTGCAGCGCGCGGTCGATGGCGTCGTCCCGGTGGTGCGAGACCACGATGGCGCCGTCGACGTGCCCGGCGCGCAGGTACCGCGCGGTCCGCTCGGACTCGCCCGGGCGCGCGATGACGAGCAGCAGCTGCAGGTCGGCCAGCGCGAGCGGGGTGGAGACCCCGTTGAGCACGCCGGCGAAGAACGGGTCGGACAGCACGCGCTCGTCCGGCTCGGGCACGACCAGCGCGACCGAGTCGGTGCGCCGGGTGACGAGCGACCGTGCGGCGCGGTTCGGCGTGTAGCCCAGGTCGGCGACCGCCGCGGCGACGGACTCCATGGCCTCGGGCGACACCCGGTCGCCGCCGTTGATGGCGCGCGAGGCGGTGGACCGGGAGACGCCCGCGCGCAGCGCGACCTGCTCGAGGGTCGGTGCCGGGTGGGTGGCCGACGGGATGGCGGACTGGTCGATCACGGTGGATCGCCCCCCTCGTGACGGTCGGGTGGTGCCCGTGCGCGGGGCACCGGCGGGCGCGCGCCCCTGCACGGGGCCCGCGGACGGGCCCCGCGCGAAGCGTAGCGGTCAGCCCTTGACGGCCCCGGCCATGATCCCCGCGACCAGCTGGCGGCCGGCGACGACGAACAGCAGGAGCAGCGGGATGATCGACAGGACGACACCGGCCATGATCAGCGGGAGGTCCTGGAAGAAGCCGGCCTGCAGCAGCTTGAGCGCCACGGGCAGGGTCGGGTTCTGGTTGCCGAGCACGATGGACGGCCAGAAGAAGTTCGTCCACGACGTGATGAAGGTGAACAGCGCCAGCATCGCCGCCGCCGGCCGGGCCGCGGGCAGGGCCACCGACCAGAACGTGCGGAACATGGACGCGCCGTCGACGCGGGCGGCCTCGATGAGCTCGTAGGGGAGCGCGGAGTCGAGGTACTGGGTCATCCAGAACACGCCGAACGCGGTCACCATCGCCGGCAGGATCACCGCGAGCAGGTTGCCCGTCAGGCCGAGCTCGCGCATGACGATGTAGAGCGGGACGACGCCGAGCTGGGTCGGCACGGCCATCGTCGCGATGACGAACACCAGCAGCGGGCCGCGGCCGCGGAACCGGAGCTTGGAGAACGAGTAGCCCGCGAGCGTCGAGAAGAACACCACGGACAGGCTGGTGATCACGGCGACGACCAGCGAGTTGCCGGTCGCCTTCACCAGGTCGATGTCGGCGTCGAAGACGCGCTGCAGGTTGGTGAAGAACTCGCCGCCCGGGATGAGCGAGGGCACCGGGTTCTGCGCCACGTCCGCCGACGTCGAGGACGACAGCAGGAAGGTGTAGTAGAGCGGGTAGGCGGAGATCAGCAGGAACGCGCCGAGGACGACGTAGGTGACCCAGCCCGGCCGGCGGTCGGCGCCGCCGTTGGTCTTGTTGCGCTTGCGCTGCGCCGCGCGGGCCGCGCCCTTGCCGGCGGTCTGCGCGATGACGGGGACGGACGGGGCGCTCATCGGGGGTCCACCTCGATCGGTGCGGCCGCGGGGACCGCGGCGTCGGACGTCTGCTTGACCCGGCGGGCGAGGTCGCGCGAGGCGCGGCGGCTCTGCCTGCGGGCGGCCTTCGCGGTGCGGCTCATGTCGTCCGCGGAGGCGATGCGCCGGGTCAGGAAGTTGTTGAGCAGCGCGAAGATGATGATGATCAGGAACAGCAGCCAGGCGACCGCCGCGGCCCGGCCGAGCTGCTGCTTGTTCCAGCCCAGCTCGTACAGGTAGAGCGTCACGGTCTTCCACTGGCCGTTCGACCCGCCGAGGCCGGTCGCGTCGTACATGCGCGGCTCGTCGAAGATCTGCAGGCCGCCGATGGTCGACGTGAGGATCACGAAGATCATCGTCGGGCGGACCATCGGCACGGTGATGGAGAAGAACTGCCGGATGCGGTTCGCGCCGTCGAGCGTCGCGGCCTCGTACATGTCGCGGGGGATGGCCTGCATCGCGGCCAGGAGGATCAGCGCGTTGTAGCCGGTCCAGCGGAAGTTCACCATCGACGCGATGGCGATGTGCGAGGCGAACGCGTCCTTGTGCCAGCCGATCGGGTCGATGCCGATCTGGCCGAGCAGGGAGTTGATCATGCCCGAGCCGTCGGCGAACATCTGCGAGAACACCAGGCCGACGGCGACCGGGGCGACGACGTAGGGGAGCAGCACGCCCATCCGCCAGAACGTCTTCGCGCGGAGGTTCGCGTCCAGCATCGCGGCGATGACGAGGGCGGCGATCACCTGGGGCACCGTGGACAGCAGGAAGATGCTGAAGGTGTTGCGCAGCGAGTTCCAGAAGAACGTCTGGCCGAGCACGAAGGTGAAGTTGTCGAGGCCGACGAAGTCGCCCTGGCCGCCGATCAGGCTCCACTCGTGCAGGGAGACCCAGCCGGTGTAGAGCAGCGGGAACAGGCCGACCACCGCGAACAGCAGGAAGAACGGCGAGATGTAGAGGTAGGGCGAGACCTTCACGTCCCAGCGGCCCAGCGTCTGCTTGAAGCCGATCTTCCGGGGCGCGCGGTCGTCGTCGCTGCGCGGTGCCGCGCCCCTGGGGGGCGCCGTCTGGGTGGCCATGGGGATCCTTCGTGCGAGCGGGCCGGGGTCGTGCGGTGCGGGCGCGGGCGGTGCCCGCGCGACGGACCGGGCCGCCGGGGAGTCCCGGCGGCCCGGCCCGGTGGGGTCAGCCGATCGCGGCGACCGCGTCCTCGAAGCCCTTCCAGGACTCGTCGGGGGTCATCGACTTGTCGACGTCGACGCGGTTGAAGGCGTCCGACAGGCCGGTGCGGATGGTGAAGTAGTTCTCACCCTTGAACGGCGCGACGGAGATGGCCGCGGCCCGGTCGGTGTAGATCTGGCCGGTCGGCGCGTCGTTGAAGAACTCGCGGGTCATGCCCTGGAGCTCGTCCGACTGCTGCGCCTCGATCTGGCTCGGGAAGTTGCCGTTGACGGCGAACGCGGCGAGCTGCTGCTCCGGGGCGGTCAGCCAGTCGGCGAGCGCCTTGGCCTCCTCCGGGTGCTTCGACATCGTCGGGACGGCGAGGAACGAGCCGCCCCAGTTGCCGCCGCCGCCGGGGAAGACGTTGGCGATGTCCCAGCCCTCGACGCCCGCGGAGTTGCCCTCGATGTTGCCGAGGAACCAGGCCGGGGCCAGCGCGACCGCGAAGCCGTTGCTCTGGAACGCGTTGGTCCAGTCGGTCTCCCACTGCTTGAGGCCGGCGGACTGGTCCTCGTGCGACAGGATCGTGTCGTAGATGTCGCGGATCTCGGGGTTGTCGAGCGCGATGATCTCGCCGGAGTCGGGGTCCTCGAAAGGCACCTCGACCTGGTTGATCATGCCCTGGGCCAGCGCGTCGGCGGAGTCGAAGAACGCCGGGCCGGTGCCCGCGGCCATGAACTGGTCGCCGACCGCGAAGAAGTCGTCCCAGGTGGCGTCGTCGCCGCCGAAGAGCTCGGCCACGGCCTCGCGGTCCGTCGGGAGGCCGGCGGCGGCGAACAGGTCGGCGCGGTAGGCGATGGCCTCCGGGCCGATGTCCGTCGGGTAGCCGAGCAGCTCGCCGCCGGGGGTGGTGGCCTGGTCGGTGGTCCACTTGTTCCAGCGGCCGTCGACCGAGTCGCTGCTCAGGTCGGTGAACTGGTCCGAGTACTGGATCATCTGCGGCAGCCAGTCGACCTCGACGCCCACGACGTCCGCGAGGCCCGAGCCGGCGCCGAGCGCCGTCTGGAACTGCTCCTTGGCGTCGTCGGACTTGCCGAACTTGTTGTGCTCGATCTTGATGTTCGGGTTCTCCTCCTCGTACTGCTTGAGGAGGTCCTCGTAGCCGAACTGGTTGAAGGTCGAGATGGTCAGGGTGATCTGACCGTCCGAGCCCTCGTCGCCGGCGGCGTCGTCCGACCCGCCGCCGCACGCCGTCGCCAGCAGGGCGACGCTCGCCGCTCCGGCCACGGCCACCCACGTCTTGCGCGTGCTCCTGCGCACTGTGACTCCCTCGTCATCCGCGGCGACGTCGCCGCTCCCGTCGGGTCGCCGGCACCGGCGCCCGTCGTGGGACCGCTCCCACCACCTGATGCGGGAGCGCTCTCACGCCATGTCAGGCACCTTGTCGTCCGGGAGTCGGTGAAGTCAAGCGAGCCGACGCGCAAACGGGTGTGGAAGCGGTCCCACGAGCGTGTTCGTGCAGGTCAGGGGCGTACGGCGGCCGGGCGCGTTACGGAATCGTTACGCCTCGTCGGCGCTGGCGACCCACTCGCGCGCGACGCCGGCCTCGGCCTCGAGGGCCCCGCGCACGGCCTTGGCGGCGGCCTGCTCGACCGCCGACCCGAACAGGGGGACGTTCGCCTTGAGGTCGCCGTCATAGGTGATCGCCGAGCCGCCGTCGGCCGCCGCGAGCGCGACCGTCCCGGTGAGCCGGACCGGGGCGCCGGCGATCTCGACCGCCACGGTCCCGGTGCGGCTGCCGTCCGCGGCTGCGGGCTCCCAGGCCTCGACCTGACGCACCTCGAGCGTCGAGCCGACGAATGCGCGCACGTTCGCGGGGATCTGGTCCGTCGGCAGCGCGCGCCGCGTCGTCACCGTGAGCGCGCCGTCCTCGGCGGGGGCCACGTCGACGTGCAGCACCTCGGCGCCGCTCGCGATGACCTTCGCGCGGACGTACACGGGGTCCGCCAGCATCGTCCCGGCGGTGCGGGGGTCGGTCGGCACGGGGACGGTGACCTGCAGGTGCACGGGCGTTCGGGTCCTTCCGAGGTGCGCGGGCGGCCGCGGGGGAGTGCGGGTCCGACGACATTATCCGCCCGGGCGGGCCCGCGCGCCCCGGTCGGGCGACGGGCGTGGGCCGCGTCACGTGCCGCGGGGTGGGACGGGCCCGGGCCGGGCGCGTCCTGCGCCGTACCCTGGGGCCGTGTCCACCCTGAGCGAGCTCGCGCAGCGCCACGCCCACCTCGACGCCGCGGACCTCGAGTGGCTGCACCTGCTGGTCGGCGACTGGCAGGTCATCTCGGACCTCGCGTTCGCCGACCTCGTCCTGTGGCTGCCCACCGACGACGGCGACTTCGTGGCCATCGCGCAGGCCCGCCCCAGCACCGGCGCGACCGTGCACTACGACGACGTCGTGGGCTCGCGCGCGCCCGAGGGGCAGCGGCCGCAGCTCGAGCGCTCGCTGAGCGAGGTCCGGGCGCAGCGGTCCCGCGAGCCGCGCTGGTTCGGGTCGTACGCGGTGCGCGAGGAGGCGGTGCCGGTCGTGCACGAGGGCCGCGCGATCGCCGTGATCGCCCGGCAGACCAACCTCGGTGGCGCCCGCACGCCCAGCCGCCTGGAGCTGAACTACGTCGAGGCCGCGGACGACATCATGGGCATGATCGCCCGCGGCGAGTTCCCGATGACCAATGCCGCGACCGGCCCGCGCCGCGGTGCGCCGCGCGTCGCCGACGGCCTCGTGCGGCTGAACTCCGAGGGCGAGGTGCTGTACGCCAGCCCCAACGCCCTGTCCTGCTTCCACCGGTTCGGCGCGATGGACGACCTGGTCGGCCGGTCGCTGGTCGAGGTGGTCGCCGACCTGATCGAGCAGAACTCGCCGGTCGACGAGTCGATGCCGCTGGTGCTCATGGGCCGCGCGCCGTGGCGCACCGACATCGAGGCGCACGGCGTCGCGCTGTCCCTGCGCGCGGTCCCGCTGTCCGAGGAGGGGGAGCGGATCGGTGCCGTGCTGCTGTGCCGGGACGTGTCCGAGCTGCGTCGTCGGGAGCGGGAGCTCATCACCAAGGACGCGACGATCCGCGAGATCCACCACCGCGTGAAGAACAACCTGCAGACGGTGGCCGCCCTGCTGCGGCTGCAGGCCCGGCGGATGAACGTGCCCGAGGCGCGCGCGGCGCTCGAGGAGGCGATGCGCCGGGTCGCGACGATCGCGCTGGTGCACGAGACGCTGTCTCAGACGCTCGACGAGACCGTCGTGTTCGACGAGCTGGTCGGCCGGTCGCTGCGGCTCGCCGCCGACGTGGCGTCGGCCGGGGCGTCGGTGCGGACGCTGGTGCGCGGCACGTTCGGGCCGGTGTCCGCCGAGGACGCCACGGCGCTCGCGCTCGTGCTGACCGAGCTGGTGACGAACGCCGTCGAGCACGGGCTGGCCGGGCGGGACCACGGGTCGGTCGAGGTGAACGCGGAGCGCGTCGAGGACGACCTCACGGTCACGGTCGCGGACGACGGCGCCGGCATCCCGGCCGACTCCGCCGGCAGCAGCGCGGGCCCCGGGACGGGCCTCGGCACCCAGATCGTCTCGACCCTGGTGACCAACGAGCTGCGCGGCTCGATCGCGTGGGCGCCGCGCGAGGGCGGCGGCACGGAGGTCACGCTGCGCGCGACGCTGCGCACCCCGGGCCGCGACGCGGCGGCCACGGTCGCGTAGCCCTGCCGCGGAGCCCTCGCATCGCGGCGCCGCGCCGCGCCCTTCGTCGAGATGGCAACTCTCGGCTGCGCGGGACGCCCGTCGCACAGCCGAGAGTTGCCAACTCGGCGGGGGCGTCCGCCGAGTCTGCACGAGCGGTCTGTGGGTCGGCGCCGGCGCAGAGGCGCGGGGTGGAGACTCGGCGGCGCGGAGCGCGTGAGGCCGGACGCGACGACGCCCGCCGTGCCCCGGAGGGAGGGGCGCGGCGGGCGTCGTCGGCGTGCTGCCTGCGGGTCAGCCCGCGCGGCGCTGCCGGGCGGTGCGGCGCTTGAGGGCGCGGCGCTCGTCCTCGGACAGCCCGCCCCAGACGCCGGCGTCCTGGCCGGACTCCAGCGCCCACTTCAGGCAGGTGTCGACGACGTCGCACCGGCGGCACACGGCCTTGGCCTCCTCGATCTGCAGCAGGGCCGGGCCCGTGTTGCCGATCGGGAAGAACAGCTCCGGGTCCTCGGTCAGACACGCTGCCTGGTGACGCCAATCCATCGAAACACTCCTCAGCACAGGGGCATGCCACGACCAGGGGGCTGGGTGGCATGGGAGCACGAGCACACGTCCGACGCACGGAAGAAGGCGGGGGGCGTGAGCGTCGGCGCTCGGGGGAATCGAACTGCTGAGTACAAGATTCACATGGCCGCCGGAGGGCGCACAAGGGGTTACGCGCAGGTTTCTTGCGCGTGACGAGTGAGGCGTCTGTCACATCTGTGTGCACCCTGAACGCCTGGGCCGCACGGTACTCCCACCGGGTCGCCGGGCGCCAACCGGTCCGGTCGTCGGGACCATCGTCCCTGGCCTCCGGGACGTCGTCGCCGGGACCAGCGAGGACGTCTCCGCGCTTTCACCCGCGGCGCGCGTAGGGTCGGCGGCGTGACCGGATCCGCCACCCCCCAGCCGTCCCGGGCGTCCGCCCCGGGCGCCGTCCGGCTGCTCGCCGGCCTCGTGCTCCTGCAGGCCCTCGCCGTGGCGGTGATCGCCGGGGCGCTCGTCGTGGCGCTCGTCCGCGGGACGTCGATGCCCGGGCCGGTGGTGTTCCTCGTGCTGCTCGCGGCGGGCATCGCGGCGGTGCTGGGCGGGGCGGGGCGCGCGCTGCTGCAGGGGCACCGCTGGGGCAGGGCGCCGGTGATGACGGTCCAGATCCTGCTGGTCGTGCTGGCGGTCGGCTGGCTCGGCGTCGAGGTGGCCGTCTGGTCGGTGGCGGTGCTGGTGCTGGCGGTCGTCGTCGGCGGCCTGCTGGTGACCCCGACGGTCGTCGCCTGGACCACGGTCGGCGCGGGCCGCGAGGACTGACCTGCGCCCGCGCGCCCGCGCGAGATCGGTGGTTCGGCGCGAGATCGGTGGTTCCAGGCACCGATCTCGGCGCGAAGCACCGATCTCGACGCAGGCGGACGCACGCGCGCGCCCGGCGGGGAGTCCCCGTCGGGCGCGCGTCGCCGGCGCCGTCAGTCGACCGCGAGGGCCGCCACCGGGGGCGTCCGGGCCGCCGTGCGGCCCGGGAGCGCGGAGGCGAGCACGCCCGCCACCAGGGCCACCCCGAGCACCAGCCCGAGGTCGGCCCACGGCACCCGGAGCTGCAGGTCGGCGATCCCGGCGAGCACCGCGGCCGACCCGAGCCAGCCGTAGGCCAGGCCGAGCGCGACGCCGACCACCGCGCCGACGCCGGCGATCAGCGCGCCCTCGACGGCCATCGACGCCCGCAGCTGCCGCCGGGTGAGCCCGAGGGCCCGGAGCGTCGCCGACTCGCGGCGCCGCTCGATCACCGACAGCGACAGCGTGTTGGTGACGCCGATGAGCGCGATCACCACCGCCACCGCGAGCAGCCCGACCACGACCGCGAGCAGGGTGTCGATCGCCCGCTGGTACAGCGCCCGCTCGAGCGCCGCGCCGGTGATGTCGAGCGCCGAGTCCGCCGTCAGGTCCTGCACCTGCTGCACGACCCGCCCCGAGTCGTTGATCTCCGCGACACGCAGCCAGGCGGTGCTCTCGGTGCCGGCGGAGCCGATCGCGTCGAGCGTGGCGGGGGGTGACCAGCACGGTCCAGTCGTCCAGCGGCACGACCACGGCGGTCAGGTCGACCGTGCCCGCCGCGGCGGACCCCGCGTCGCCCTCGCTGCGGGCGAGGGCGACGGTGTCGCCGTCCTCGATCCCGCTGCTGGCGGCCAGCGCGCGGGGCATGACGACGGTGCCGTCGCCGATCGCGTCGACCAGGTCGGCGTCGCGGAGCACGTCCGCGGCCTGCTCCGGGGTGATCCCGAGGGCGTCGACGACGTTCCCGGACCCGCCGAGCTCGACGCTGTCCCGGGCGAGGGCGGCCACGGACTCGACGCCGGGGATGTCGGCGAGCGCGCCGACCGTGCCCGCAGGGAGCGCCTCGGCCACCGCGGTGCCGTCCTCGTCGGCGGTGTACGGCGACGTCACCGCGAGGTCGACCGGGGAACCGGGTGTCCAGCTCGTCGTCCAGGGTGGCCCGGGCGGTGACGGCGCCGGTGCTCATCATCGCGACGAGCGTGACGCCGATCAGGAGCGCCGTGCTGGTGGCGGCGGTGCGCGCCGGGTTGCGGCCGGTGTTGGCGGCGGCGAGCCGCGCGGGCATCCCGAGCCGGCCGACGAGGCCGCCGATCGCGGCGACCACCCGCGGCATCCAGAACACGGCGCCGACGAGCAGGCCGACGAACGACGCCGCGCCGCCGAGGATCGCGATGCCGACCGCCGCGACGAGGATCTGCTGCGACAGGGCGACCCCGCCGGCGAGCAGGAGCGCGCCGCCGACGACCAGCACCAGGCTGACGACCAGGCGGAACCGACCCGCGCGGCTGCCCGCGGCGGGGGCGTCGGCCGGGCGCAGCGCGGCGATCGGCGCGACCCGGGTCGCGACGCGGGCGGGCGTCAGCGCGGCGAGGACGGTGACGACGAGGCCGACCGCGAGCGGCGCGACGACGCTCGCCACGGTGGGCCGCACGACGGTCGGGACCGGGAACGGCAGGTCGGCGTTCTGCATCACCAGCAGGGCGATCTGCACCAGCCCGGTGCCGAGCAGCGTGCCCGCGACCGAGGCCGCCAGCCCCAGCAGGGCCGGCCTCCAGCAGCACGGACCCCCGGACCTGGGAGCGCACGGCGCCGACGCAGCGGAGCAGGGCGAGCGTCCGGGTCCGCTGGGCGACCAGGACCTGGAAGGTGTTCGCGATGACGAGGCCGGCGACGATCATCGCCACGGCGGCGAACGCCAGCACGACGACGAGGATCGGACCGGTGCCGTCGCTGCCGGACAGGGCGCGCTCCGCCGCGGCGTCGCGGGTCAGCACGATCGGGTCGGTGCTGCCGGATGCGGTCAGCACGTCCTCGACGGCGTCGATCACGGTCGCGGTCGGCGCCCGGGTCGACGGCGACCAGCAGCTGGGAGGTCGCGGCGTCGGCGAGGGTGGGCTCGGCGTCGCCCTGGCCCCAGCCCGCCCAGAGGAGGGTGTCGGCGGTCGTGGCCAGCGCCGCGCCGTCGTACTGGGCCCACGCGGACGTCGGGTCGGTGGTCAGGCCCACGACCTCGGCGTCGACGCCGACCTCGCGGTAGGTGCCCTCCTCCTCGCCGGGTGCCGCGGTGGCGGCCTCGCCCGCCGCGCCCTCGTCCGCCGCGTCGCCGGTCGGGCCGGCCTCGCCCGCCTGCCACGCGTAGTAGGACACGGTGATCGTGTCCCCGACGCCCACGCCGAGCCGCTCGGCCGCCCGCTCGGGCAGCGCGATCTCGCCGTCCGCGGTCGGCAGGGCGCCGGCCGTCACGTGCTGGGTGTCGAAGGCCGGGTCGCTGGACACGGGCACGAGCGTCTGCGAGATCGCCCGGTCGCCGGCTGACATGCTCACGTACGGCGCGACGATGCGGGGGTCGGCCGCCGCCACGCCGGGCGTCGCGCGCACGGCGTCGACGGTCTTCTCCGTCAGCGCGTCGCCGTTCCCGGCGTCGGCCAGGATGTCGGCGCTCCCGTACGACGCGGTGAGCGAGTCGTACGAGATCCGCTGCATGACGTCACCGGCGAGCAGCGTGGCGGCGACGAACGCGGTGCCGATCGCCACCGCGACCCCCGCGGCGGTGAGCCTTCCGAGGCTGCGGCGCATCTGCGCCAGGGTGAGCCGCCACATCAGGAACCCACCGCCGTCTCGGTGACCTCGAGCTGGCGCAGCGCGTCCAGCCCGGCGAGCACGGCCTCGGGGGTCGGGTCGACGATGTCGCCGGCGATCCGCCCGTCGGCGAGCAGCACCACGCGGTCGGCGTAGGCCGCGGCGGTCGGGTCGTGCGTGACCATGATGATCGTGCGGCCGAGCTCGCGGACGGAGCGGCGCAGGAAGCTCAGCACCTCGGCGCCGGAGCGCGAGTCGAGGTTGCCGGTGGGCTCGTCGGCGAACACGACCTCGGGCTTCGCGATCAGGGCGCGGGCGATCGCGACGCGCTGCTGCTGGCCGCCCGACAGCTCGGACGGGCGGTGCGTGAGCCGCTGGCCGAGGCCGAGGGTCGCGACCAGGGTGTCGAACCAGGCGCGGTCGGCCTTGGCGCCGGCGAGCTCGAGCGGCAGCAGGATGTTCTGCTCCGCCGTGAACATCGGCAGCAGGTTGAACGACTGGAACACGAAGCCGACCCGGTCGCGGCGCAGCCGGGTGAGGGCGTCGTCGTCGAGCGTCGTGACGTCCGTCTGCCCGAGGAACGCGGACCCGGAGGTCGCCGCGTCCAGGCCGGCGAGCACGTGCATGAGCGTCGACTTGCCGGACCCCGACGGGCCCATGATCGCGGTGAACTCGCCGGCCGCGAAGTCGACGTCCACCCCGGCGAGCGCGCGCACCTCGGCCTCGCCGCGGCCGTAGACCTTGGTCAGGCCGCGGGCGCGGACGGCGGCCTCCCGGTGCTGCGGTGCCGCGGCGTGCGGGGGGATCGGGCCGGCGCCGGCGGCGGGGGCGGGGACGAACGGGTCCACGGCTGTGCTCCTGGGTCTGGGGATCGGGACGTCCCCGACGCTACGGAGTGCGCCCGTCCCGCCGCGTCCACCCCCGGTCCGGACCTCGCGTCATCCCGGGGTACGACGCCCGGGCCGCGGCGCGCGACCGGGGCCCGACCGGCCCCGTGCCGGAGTCAGGCCCCGGGGACGACCAGGCCGGTCTCGTACGCCACGACGACCGCCTGCACCCGGTCCCGGGCGCCCAGCTTCGCGAGGATCCGCCCGACGTGCGTCTTGACGGTGGCCTCGGCGACGAACAGGTCCTCGCCGATCTCGGTGTTCGACCGACCGCGGGCCATCAGCACCAGCACCTCGCGCTCGCGGTCGGTGAGCGTCGCGAGCGCCTCGGCACCGGCGGACGCCTGCTGCTGCTCGGCGGGCAGGGCCGTGACCAGGTGCTCCAGCAGCCGCCGGGTCGACGACGGGGCGATGACCGCGTCGCCGCGGTGCACCGTGCGGATCGCGTCGAGCATGTCCTCGGGCGGCGTGTCCTTGAGCAGGAAGCCGCTCGCCCCCGCGCGGATGGCGGCGAGCACGTACTCGTCGATGTCGAACGTGGTGAGCACGATGATCCGCGGCGCGGGGTGCTCGGGCGTGCCCGCGGCGACGATCTGCTCGGTGGCGGCGAGGCCGTCGAGGTGCGGCATCCGGACGTCCATCAGCACGACGTCGACCGGGCCGAGGACGCCGGCCTGCGCGGTGCCCGCGGTGAGCGCCTGGACGGCCTGGGCGCCGTCGCCGGCCTCCAGGACCACCTCGAGGTCGGGCTGGGAGTCGATGACCAGGCGGAACCCGGCGCGCACGAGCTGCTGGTCGTCGACGAGGCCGACGCGGATGGCGGACATGGGCGTCAGCCTAGGGTGCCGGGCGCGGCGGCCCGGTCGTCCGCCGGCGCGCCCGGGGGCAGCGGCAGCTCGGCGCGCACCCGGAACCCGCCGCCCGGACGCGGGCCGGCGCTCAGGGTGCCGCCGACCATCGTCGCGCGCTCCCGCATGCCGAGCAGGCCCTGCCCGGCGCCGTCGGAGTCCGCCGCGGCGCCCCGGCCGTCGTCGGTGATCTCCAGCACCAGCGCCGCGGCCTGCCACTGCGCGAGCACGGTGACGGTCACGTCGGGGCCGCCGTGCTTGAGCACGTTGGTCAGCGCCTCCTGGCAGATCCGGTACACCGTCAGGCCGATGCCCGGGGGCAGCCGGCGCGGCGTGCCCATGCGGACGAGCGACGCCCGGACCCCGGAGGAGCGGACCTGCTCGACCAGGGACTCGAGGTCGTGCTCGGCTGGCTGCGGGGTGTAGGGCGCGGCGGCCGCGGCCGGGCCTGCGGGACCCGTCGCACCCGGCGCGGCCGGCGCGCCCGGCACCCGCTCCGGCTCCCGCAGCACCCCGAGCAGCCGGCGCATGTCGGCCAGCGCCGCCCGCCCGGTCTCGGCGATCGTGCCGAGCGCGCGCGTCGCCGCCTCGGGGTCCGCCGCGGCCGCGTACCGGCCGCCGTCCGCCTGGGCCACGACGACGGAGAGCGAGTGGGCGACGATGTCGTGCATCTCGCGCGCGATCCGGGTGCGCTCGGCGGCGGTGGCGATCCGCGCCTGCTGGTCGCGCTCGACCTCCAGCCGCTCCGCGCGGTCGCGCAGCGCGGCGATCGTCACTCGTCGCGAGCGCCGGACGAGGCCGAACGCCCACACGGCCAGCGCGGTGACGGAGGCGAACAGCCACAGGGCGATCGCGGACGCCGCCATCTCCGCGGCGCTGCCGGCCCAGGACTGCAGCAGCAGCCCGGACACCATGAACAGGTTCCCGACGAGCGCCGAACCCATCGCCGTGAGGTGGGCCCACCGCGGCCCGTGCACCGTGACCGAGTACAGCGCGAGCAGCACCGCCAGGTCCGACGGCAGCAGCAGCGGCACGCCGACCAGCAGGTGCAGGAGGCAGGCGACGTAGACGCTCACCACCGAGGCGACCGGGTGCGTCCGCCGCCAGCCCAGCGGCGCCCAGGCGAGCGCGGCCAGCGCGGCCCCGGCGTAGGAGCCGAGCCCCCAGTTCGGCGCCATGCTGGCCCCGAGGGGCACGACGACGAGACCCGTCAGCACCATCGCGCCGACGTCGATCCCGAGCTGGTGGCGTTCCTCCCACCGCGTGAGGCGTTCCCACCACGTCATCGCGCCAGCGTAGGTCGGCGTGCCGCCCGGGTCGTGCCCCCGCGGGCGGACCGAGGTCCCGGTCGGCGTCCGACCACGGGGGGACGGGCGGACTTCACCGAAGCGATACCCCGGTGAGCGGTGTCGTGGACCGTTCTTTGACCTAACATGGGCGGAATGACGCAGGTGCTGCTGGCGGAGGACGATCCCGCGATTGCCGAGCCTTTGGCGCGGGCACTGGGCCGGGAGGGCTACGACGTCCGGGTCCAGGGCACCGGTCAGGGGGCCATCGACCGCGCGAGCGAGGCCGACCTCGTGGTGCTCGACCTCGGGCTGCCGGACATGGACGGGCTCGACGTGGCGCGCGCCATCCGGAACCAGGGCCTGACCACGCCCGTGCTGGTGCTGACCGCCCGCGCCGACGAGGTGGACCTGGTCGTAGGGCTCGACGCGGGCGCCGACGACTACGTGACCAAGCCGTTCCGGCTGGCCGAGCTGCTCGCCCGCGTGCGGGCCCTGCTGCGGCGCACCGGCGGGGACACCCCGGACGAGGACGAGCTGCGCAGCCAGGACGTCCGCGTCGACGTCGCGGCGCACCGCGCGTTCCAGGCGGAGCGCGAGCTGCACCTCACCGCCAAGGAGTTCGACCTGCTCCGCGTGCTGGTCGGCGCGGCGGGCACCGTCGTCGCCCGCGAGACGCTCATGCGCGAGGTGTGGGGCTCCGACCCGACCGGCTCCACCAAGACGCTCGACATGCACGTGTCGTGGCTGCGCCGCAAGCTCGGCGACGACGCGAGCGCGCCCCGCTACATCAGCACGGTGCGGGGGATGGGCTTCCGGTTCGAGTCCGGCGAGGGCAACCGGGGCTGACCCGTGCGCCGCCGCGTCCTCCAGGCCACCATCGCGGCCGTCACGGTGGCGGTCGTCCTGCTCGGGTTCCCGCTCGCCTTCCTCGGCGCGCAGTACGTCCGGGACAACGAGATCGGGTCGCTCGAGACCCGTGCGTCCGACCTGGCGCGGCAGATCGACAGCCGCGTCCAGGAGGGCACGCCGCTGTCCGACACCATGCTCGAGCCGTACGTCGACCGCGGCGGCGGCGTCGCGGTGAGCATCTTCGTCGTCACCACCGACGGCGCCCGGTACCAGGCGGGCCCCGACGTGCCCGAGCGCGCCATCACGATCACCGAGACGTCCACCACCGGCGCCCGGATCACGATGTACGCCCCGTGGTGGGACGTGTTCCTCATGAGCGCGCAGATCATGGGGCTGGTCGTGGCGGCCGCGATCGTCGCCTTCGCGGCCGGCATCGCCATGGCCATCTGGCAGGCGAACCGGCTGGCCGCCCCGCTGGTCTACCTGGCGGCCTCCGCCGAGCAGCTGGGCTCCGGGCAGGTGCGCCCGCAGCTGGAGCCGTCCGGGGTCGAGGAGATCGACCTCGTCGCGGCCGAGCTCGCCCGCAGCGCCGACCGGATGGCGGGTCGGCTCGCCGCCGAGCGCCAGTTCGCCTCCGACGCGTCCCACCAGCTCCGCACCCCGCTGACCGCGCTGACGATGCGGCTCGAGGAGATCATGCTGGCCTCCGACGACCCCGCGGTGCGCGAGGAGGCGCGGATCTCGCTGGAGCAGGTCGAGCGGCTGGTCACGGTCGTCGACGACCTGCTGACCCGCTCCCGGCGCGCCCAGGGCGGCACCACCGAGGCGATCCGGCTGGGCGACGTCGTGCACCAGCAGGAGGAGGAGTGGCGGCCGACCTTCGAGGCCGAGGGCCGTCGCCTCGTCATCGAGGTCGACCCGAAGGCGCAGGTGCTCGCCACCCCCGGCGCGCTGGCCCAGGTGCTGGCGACGCTCATCGAGAACTCGCTGCGGCACGGCGGCGGCACGACCACGGTCCGGTCCCGGGCGGGCGCGGCGCGGTCGGTCGTGGTCGAGGTGGCCGACGAGGGCGACGGCGTCCCGGACGACCTGGCGCCGCGGATCTTCGAGCGCGAGGTCACCTCGGGCAAGGGCACCGGCCTCGGCCTGGCGCTGGCGCGGGACCTGGCGTCGGCCGACGGGGCGCGGCTCGAGCTCGCGCAGCGGCGGCCGGCGGTGTTCGCGCTGTTCCTCGCGGGCGTGCCGGCGGCGATGGCGCCCGACGTGGTGCTGCCGCGCGGGTCGGTCATCTCGCCGCGTTCCGAGCGGGCGCGCCGGGCGGCGCTGAGGCGCGGGCACCTACGCGCCACCCGCGGTCACCCCCGGTGGGTGGGGGAGGGGCGCGACGCGCGGCGCTAGCCTCGCCGCGAGGGGCGCCTCCCGCGGCGGGCGCCCGAGGGGGTGGGGTCGATGGCCGAGCAGCGTCCCGCGCCGGGGACGGCGGCGGACCTCACGGCGCGGATCGCCGCGCTGGAGGCGGAAACGCGCAGCTGCGGGCCGCCGCGACCGCGCGCGCCGCGGCGGAAGCGAGCGCGGGCCCGGCGGGCGGTGGCTCCGTCACGCCGCCGGCACCCCCGCGGCAGCGGCACCGGACGCGGGCGGCGGCCGCGGTGGTGCTGATCGTGCTCGGCGCACTGCTCGCCCCCGTGGCCGTCGTCGCCGTCTGGGCGAAGGACCTGGTCACCGACACCGACCGCTACCTCGCGACCGTGGGCCCGCTCGTCGACGACCCGCAGATCCAGGGCGCCGTGACCAACCGGGTCACGGGCGCGATCGTCGAGGCCGCCGACCTGGACGGGCTCGCCTCGGACGCGGTGACGGCGGTCGAGGGGCTCGGCCTGCCGCCGCGGGTCGCCGCCCTCGCCGGCTCGCTGCAGGCGCCGCTGGTGGACGCCGCGACGAACGTCATCCGCCGGGCGGTGGACGCGGTCGTGACATCGGACGTGTTCGAGGCGGTGTGGGACGAGGCCAACCGGACGGTGCACGACCAGCTGAACGCCGTCCTGCGCGGCGACCCGGACGCGATCGCGAGCATCGACGCCCAGGGGGACGCTGGTGGTCGACCTGACCGGCGTGGTGGACACGGTGCGCAGCTCGCTGTCGGACGCGGGCTTCACGGTGGTGGACCGGCTGCCCGCGATCAGCGCGAGCTTCCCGCTGATGCAGAGCGCCGACCTGGTCCGCGCGCAGAACGCCTACCGGCTGCTGGACCTGCTCGGCACGTGGCTGATCTGGCTGTCGCTCGGCCTGCTGGCCGCGGGCGTGCTGGACGCCGTGCACCGCGCCCGGGCGCTCGTGATCGCCGGGCTGTCGCGCTGGCCGGGGCGATGCTGCTGCTGGGCGCGGCGCTGACGATCGGGCGGTCCGTGTACGTCGACGCCCTCCCGCCGGGCGTGCAGCGGCCCGACGCGGCGGTGGTGGTCTACGACCAGGTGGTGGCGTTCCTGCGGGTCGCGCTGCGCTCGGCGTTCGTGCTCGGCGTCGTCGTCGCCCTGGTGGCGTTCCTGGCCGGCGGGACGTCGGCGGCGCGGGCGCTGCGCGCGTCCTGGGCCCGCGGCGCGACCTGGCTCCGGTCGGCCGGCGAGCGGCGCGGGATCAGCACCGGGCCGGTGGGGGTGTGGTTCGGCGAGCAGCGGGTGCTGGTGCGCGTCGTGATCGGCGCGGGGGCGGCCCTGGCGCTGGTGCTCGCCGGGCACCTGACGCCGGCGTACGTGGGTGGCGTGGCGGTCGTGGCGGTGGTGCTGCTGGCGGTGACGACGCTGGTGGCGCGCCCGCCGACGCCGCCGGCCGGGCCGGCGGCCGACGGCGGGGTCAGTCCCGGGTGAGGCGGGGGTGCGGGAGCGGCCCCGGAGCGGGCGGCGCGTGGGTCGGGTCGTCCGCCGCGCGGGACTCGTGGCCCACCTCGGCCAGCGCGACCGGCAGGCCCGCGGAGCCCGTGAACACGAACATCTTGTAGCCCACGTACCGCACGACCGTGCCCAGCACGATGCCGATGACGTTCGCGACGTTGTCCGAGAACGGCCCGGAGTGGCCCAGCACGTAGTGCGAGAACCACAGCGTGCCGACGGTGAACCCGATGCCGACGACGTTGATCGCGGAGAACAGCAGCAGCTCGCGCCCGCCCCGGTGCTTGCTCTGGCCGGCGAACGTCCAGTGCCGGCTGCCGAGCCAGGACACCAGCGTCGCGAGCACGACGGCGATGATGCGCGCGGTCAGCGGCTTGCCGTGCAGCGCGTCGACCGGGCCGAACCGCAGCAGGTTGTACGTGCCGAGGTCGACGACGAACGCGACCGTGCCGACCGAGCCGAACCGGACCAGCTCGAGGGCCCGGTCGCGCAGGGACCGGCGTGGCATGCGGTAGAGCAGGCCGTGCAGCAGTCCGGGACGGGCCTCGGGGGCGGGTCCCGGTGCGGCCGCGAGGCGGGGCGCACCGGAGGGAGTCACCCCGACAGGGTACGGCGAGACGCTGGGGGACCGCTGTGCGAGGTCGGTTAGGCTCACGGCTCGTGGCAGCACCCGTGGTGGCAGTGGTCGGTGGTGGGCAGCTCGCCCGCATGATGGCGCCCGCGGCGACGGCGCTCGGCGTGCACCTGCGGGTGCTGGTCGAGGACGCCGTGTCGTCGGCGGCGCAGGTGGTGGTCGACGCGCCCGTGGGCGCGGCGGCGGACCCGGTGGCCGTCGAGGCGCTCGTGGTCGGCGCGGACGCGCTCACCTTCGAGCACGAGCACGTGCCGAACGGCCTGCTCACCGAGCTGCAGGACCGCGGCGTCGCCGTGCGCCCCGGCCCGGACGCGCTGGTGCACGCGCAGGACAAGATCGTGATGCGCACCCGGCTGACGGCGCTCGGCGTGCCGTGCCCGCGGTGGGCGCCGCTGGACTCGGCCGACGACCTCGCCGCGTTCCTCGCGGCCGGCGACGGCACCGCCGTGGTGAAGACCGCGCGCGGCGGCTACGACGGCAAGGGCGTGCGGGTCGTGCGGTCCGCCGACGAGGCTGCCGACTGGCTGACGGCGGCCGCCGACGGCACCGGGGCCCCGCTGCTGGCCGAGGAGCGGGTGCCGTTCACCCGGGAGCTGGCCGCGCTCGTGGCCCGCACGCCGTCCGGCGAGGTGCGGACCTGGCCGGTCGTCGAGTCGGTGCAGCGCGACGGCGTGTGCGCCGAGGTGGTCGCCCCGGCGCCCGACCTCGACCCGCGCACCGCCGCCACCGCGGAGCGGATCGCCCGCGAGGTGGCCGTGGGCCTGGGCGTCACCGGCGTGCTCGCGGTCGAGCTGTTCGAGGTCGCGGACCCCGAGGGCGGCGCCCCGCGCGTGCTGGTGAACGAGCTGGCGATGCGCCCGCACAACTCGGGGCACTGGACGATCGACGGCGCGGTGACCAGCCAGTTCGAGCAGCACCTGCGCGCCGTGCTCGACCTCCCGCTCGGCGGCACCGAGGCGCGCGCGCCCTGGACCGTGATGGCCAACGTGCTGGGCTCGACGCGCGCCGCGCTCACCGACGGCCTTGCCGAGGTGGCCGCCCTCGACCCCGGCGCGAAGGTGCACCTGTACGGCAAGGGCGTGCGCCCCGGCCGCAAGCTCGGGCACGTGACCGTGTCCGGGGACGACCTGGCCGACGTGCGGCGCCGGGCGGTCGCCGCGGCGGCCGTGCTGCGCGGCGACACACCCGCCTGACCCGCCCCACCCACCACCCCCACCGGAGGCACCGCATGGCCACCCCGCTCGTCGGCATCGTCATGGGCTCGGACTCGGACTGGCCCGTCATGGAGGCGGCGGCCGAGGCGCTCGCCGAGTTCGACGTCCCGGTGGAGGTCGACGTCGTCTCCGCGCACCGGCAGCCGGACAAGATGGTCGCCTACGGCCGCGAGGCCGCCGGGCGCGGGCTGCGGGCGATCATCGCGGGCGCGGGCGGGGCGGCCCACCTGCCGGGCATGCTCGCGGCGGTCACGCCGCTGCCCGTGATCGGCGTGCCGGTGCCGCTGGCCCGGCTCGACGGGATGGACTCGCTGCTGTCGATCGTGCAGATGCCCGCGGGGGTGCCGGTGGCGACGGTGTCGATCGGCGGCGCCCGCAACGCCGGGCTGCTCGCCGCCCGCATCCTCGGGGCGGGCACCGACGAGACGGCTCGCCGGCTCGCGGCGGCGATGCTCGCGTTCCAGGACGACCTGCGCGCGCAGGCGGACGCCAAGGGCGAGCGGCTGCGCTCCCTGCACGGCGACGGCCGCCGCCCCGCGGTGGGCTTCGGCGGCTGACGCCCCGCCGCGCCCCGCCGCGCCCGGCCGCCTTCGCCGAGTCTCCACGTCGCGTCTGCGCGACCGCGGTCCCGGGCAGGCGCGAGACGGAGGCTCGGCGGGGGGAGACCCGCACGGGGTCCTGAGCATCGCGCGGGTGGCCTGCGCGCGCCGTGAAGGTCTCGTCGAGAGGCGCCGGGGGCGGGCCCGCTCGACGGGCGGACCGCCGGTCCGACACCTACCGTCGAGACGGTGACGACCACCGCGCCGCCCCGCACCGCCCGACCCGACGCCGCCCCGGCGCCGGGCCGCAGCCCCTCGACCGCCGCGCGGGCCCCCCGCCTCGCCGCGCTGGACGCCCTGCGGTTCCTCGCCGCGATCGGCGTGCTCGCGTACCACTTCACCGCCCGGCAGACCGACGCCTGGGGGCGCGACCTCGCCGAGGTCGCGCCTGCGGTCGCCGGCTGGGCGACCTACACGTCGCTGGGGCCGGAGCTGTTCTTCGTGATCAGCGGGTTCGTCATCCTCATGACGGCCTGGGGCCGGTCGGTGCCCGACATCGTCGGCTCCCGGGTCGCGCGGCTGTACCCGGCGTACTGGACCGGCGTGCTGCTCACCGGCGCGCTGCTGCTGCTCGTCTGGGAGGGCAAGCAGATCACCGGCGGCCAGGTGCTGGTCAATCTCACGCTGCTGCAGTCCCTGTTCGACGTCGGGCACGTGGACGGCGTGTACTGGACGCTCTGGGTCGAGCTGCGGTTCTACGTGCTGATCGCGCTGTTCGCGGCGGTGGGGATCACCCGGCGGCGCGTCCTGTGGTTCGCCGCGCTGTGGCCGGCGGCGGCGATGCTCGCCCGGGCGCTGGGCTGGTCGGATGCCGTGACCTGGCTGGTGGCGCCGTACGCCCCGCTGTTCGCCGCCGGCATGGCGCTGTACGTCATCCACCGCACCGGGCACGCCGTCGTGCCGTGGCTGCTCGTCGCGGGCAACACCGCCGTCGCGACGGCCGCGCTGGTGCCCGCCCGGATGCACTCGCTGGGCGCGAACTCCGTGGTCGAGCCGAGCGCGGTGCTGCTCGCGGTCGCGCTGCCGGCGTGCGTCGGCCTCGTCGCCCTGGTGTCCCTGACGCCGCTCGCGCGGTGGCGCTGGGCCGGCCTCACCGCCGCGGGCGCGCTGACCTACCCGCTGTACCTCACGCACGAGTACTGGGGCCTGTGGGTGATCCACCTGCTGCACGACCGGCTGCCGGTGTGGGCGGTCCTCGCCGCGGCGACCGCGTTCTCGCTGCTGCTCGCGTGGCTGGTGCACCGGTTCGTCGAGAAGCCGTTCGGGCCCCGGCTGCGCCGCGCGACCACCGCGGGCTGCGAGCGGGTGCGGGACGCGCTGGTGGGACTGGCCGGGCTGGTCCGCGCCGGGTTCCGGCCCGGTCAGGTGCCGGGGACGCCCCCGACCACGCCCGGCTCGAGGGAGCCGTCCCGGATCGCCGCGAAGAAGGACGGCGTCTGGTCCGGGTCGAGGAGCACGGTGGACCCGGCGTTGCCGGGGCGGTAGTCCAGGCTCTTGATGGGCGGGGTGCCGGTGATGCCGCCGGGACCCGTGGCCGCGCGGAACCCGAGGGCCAGTCGGCCGAGGTCGACGATGCCCGTCTCGTCGCTCGCCGTCAGCACGGCGGTCCCGGAGTCGATCAGCGAGACCTGCTTGCCCGGCTGGAAGAGCAGCGCCGGGTTCTCGGCCTTGGCGGCCACCGCGCTGATCAGCGCGCGCTGCCGCAGCCCTCGACCGATGTCGCCGGACGGGTCGGAGTAGCGCATGCGCGAGTAGGCGAGCGCCTGGACGCCGTCGACGGTCTTGCAGCCCGGGGCGTCCCAGACCAGGCCGGAGTTCTTGTCGTCCAGCGGGAACGTGATCCCGGTGCTGCCGTCGAGGCACAGCTCGACCCCGCCGAGCGCGTCGACGATCTGCTCGACGCCGCCGAAGCCGATCTCCACGTAGTGGTCGACCGTGAGGCCCGTCAGCTGCTCGACCGTCTGGACCAGCAGCGGGGCGCCGCCCCAGGAGAACGCGGCGTTCAGCTTGCTCGGGTCGTGCCCCGGGATGTCGACGTAGGTGTCCCGCGGCAGCGAGATCAGCGCGGCGGGCCCGGAGTCCGGGACCTGCAGCAGCAGGATCGTGTCGGTGCGCGCACCGACCGTGTCGGGGTCCTCGATGGCACCGTCCTCGCGGGAGTCGGAACCGGCGAGCAGGTACGTGGTGCCCGGGGTGTCCGCCGCGCCCGACAGCGCGGCGACGTGCTGGACCTTGCCGTTCGCCCACAGCACCAGGCCCACGGGCCAGGCCAGCAGCAGCACGAGCGCGACGACCACCACGGCGGCGACCACGCGGCCGCGGCGGCGCCTGCGGCGCGGGGCGGCGGGCGCCGCAGCCGAGGCGGGGTCGGCGGGGCGGGCGGCGCCGGGTCCGGCGGGCCGGGCGCGGCCGGGTCCGACGGGGGCGGTCTGCCGGGGAGGACGCGAGGCCGCGGGGCGGTCGGTGGCGGGGTGGTCGGCCGGGCGGCCACCGGCGCCCACCGGGACGGCGCTCGAGCCCTGCCGCGCGGACGAGCGCAAGGGCGTGGCCGACGCCCCGCCGGCGGCGGGGTCGGCGGGGCCGCGGCCGGAGACGCGGACCGGGCGAGGGGCGTCGTCGCCGCCCGCGGGAGCGACGGGGCCCGGGGCGTCGGGCGCGGAGCGCGGTGCGGACGTGCGGCCGGGCCGCGCCGGCGGCCGCTGCGGGCGCACGGGACGGGCCGCGGCCGGGTCCGGCGCGGGGGTGCCGACGGATCGCGCGCCGTCGGCCGACGGGCGCCGGCCCGCCGCGCCGGGCGCGAAGCTCGGCGGGGTCCCGCGGGGGTCGTCGCGGCGGTCTCGGTCCTCGGGGCGCGCCACGGTCAGCCGCAGACCGCGGTGACGTCGCCGGCCGAGAACGCCTCCTTGCCCGCCTCGCGGGTCTGGGTGGTGGCCGCGGGCGCGGGCGCCGTCGGCGTCTCCGTGCCGGCCCCGGTTCCGGGGTCGGTGGTCCCCGGGTCGGTCGTGCCCGGGTCCGTGGTCGACGGGTCGTCGCCGGTCCCGGCGAGCATCGGCTGGTCGGCCGCGACGTTCGCCCAGATCGTGTCGGCCTCCGAGGTCCACACCACCCGGTTCGGGTCGCTCGGCGCTGCCGCGAACGGGATCGTCATGAAGGAGATGTTGTCAGCCGACGCGCTCCGGAGGCTGTAGGCGAGCCCGGCCATGTCGGAGATCGAGCTGAACCCGGAGTCGATCGACAGCGACTCGGTGGCCGAGTCGAGGAACCGGATCAGCTGCGTGATGTCCGTGAGCATGTTCTTGCTCAGCAGCTCGCGGACCACGGCGGCCAGCAGCTCCTGCTGGCGGCCGAGGCGGTTGGTGTCCGAGCCGTCGCCGACGCCCTTGCCGGTGCGGGCGCGGGCGAACGCGAGGGCGGTCGCGCCGTCCAGCGTCTGCTCGCCGGCGGAGAGCACCAGCCCGGCCTTCGGGGCGTCCATGTCGTTCGGGATGCAGATGGGGACGCCGCCGATGGCGTCGACCATCTTGGTGAACCCGGCGAAGTCCACCACGACGAAGTGGTCGATCCGCACGCCGGTGTTCTGCTGCACGGTGTTCACGGCGCACGCCGCCGCCGAGGCGATGTCGCCGCCCCGGTCGGCCCCGAGCGCGAACGCGGAGTTGAACATCGCGTTCCGCTGGGGGGAGGTGGTCTCGCCGGACGACATCGTGCAGGACGGGATGTCGACGAGCGAGTCGCGGGGGATCGAGATGAGCTCGACCCGGGTCCGGTCCGCCGAGATGTGCGCGACGATCGTGGTGTCGGACCGCATGCCGCCGACGTAGCCGCCGATGGCCTCGTTCTCGCCGTCCCGCTCGTCCGAGCCCATCAGCAGGATGTTCACGTCGCGTCCCGCGTTCGGGTCGTCCGGGTCGGCGGGGCCCGTGGCGGTCGCGACGGGCTCGGGCAGCGCCTGGATCAGGTCGCTCGCGTCGATCGTGTTGATGTTGCCGTTGAGCTGGACGTACAGCGCCGCGGCGCCCGAGGCGCCGAAGCAGAGCACGGCGACGACGGCGAGCGCTGCGCCCCGCAGCACGCCGTGGCTGCGCCTGAGGCGGCCGTGGCGGACGGCGCGCGGGCGCGGCGGAGCGGCATGGCGGGAGGTCACGACAGAGCAGCATAGGAGGCGGGGCGGCCCGTGCGGCGGACCGTCCGGGCGTGCGCCGTAAAGGATTCGTGCAGATCACCCGCCCGCGGCACGGCGCGGGCGGGTGCTCCCGCACGACGACGGCCGCCCTCGCACCGGGTGCGGGGGCGGCCGTCGTCGGGGCGGGAGGTCAGCGGCCGAGCTGCGCGTACTTCGCCTCCGTGGCGTCCTTCTGCGGCCGCCACCAGGCCTCGTTGGCCTGGTACCACTCGATCGTGGCGGCGAGGCCGTCCCGGAACGTCGTGTACCGCGGCTCCCAGCCGAGCTCGGTGCGGAGCTTGGTCGCGTCGATGGCGTACCGCAGGTCGTGGCCCGGGCGGTCGCTCACCAGGTCGTAGGCGTCCGACGGCTGCCCGGTCAGCTCGAGGATCAGCTCGACGACGGACTTGTTGTTCTCCTCGCCGTCCGCGCCGATCAGGTAGGTCTCGCCGAGGCGGCCCTTCGTGATGATGTCCCAGACGGCCGAGTTGTGGTCCTCGACGTGGATCCAGTCGCGGACGTTCTCCCCGGTGCCGTAGAGCTTCGGTCGCACGCCGTCGATCACGTTCGTGATCTGGCGCGGGATGAACTTCTCGACGTGCTGGTACGGGCCGTAGTTGTTCGAGCAGTTCGAGATGGTGGCGCGCACGCCGAACGACCGTGCCCAGGCGCGCACCAGCAGGTCCGAGGACGCCTTGGTGGAGGAGTACGGGCTCGACGGGTTGTACGGGGTGTCCGGCGTGAACTTGGCCGGGTCGTCGAGCTCCAGGTCGCCGTAGACCTCGTCGGTGGAGATGTGGTGGTACCGGACGTCGTGGCGCCGCACGGCCTCGAGCAGCGTGTACGTGCCGATGACGTTGGTGTGCACGAACGGCCACGGGTCGTGCAGCGAGTTGTCGTTGTGCGACTCGGCGGCGAAGTGCACGACGACGTCGCTGCTCTTCACCAGGTCGTCCACGACGTCGTGGTCGGTGATGCTGCCCTTCGCGAAGGTGATCCGGTCCCAGACCGGGGCGAGGCTCTTCTCGTCGCCCGCGTAGGTCAGCGCGTCGAGCACGGTGACCTTGACCTCGGGGTGCTCGCGCACGACCTGGTGGACGAAGTTGGAGCCGATGAAGCCGGCTCCGCCGGTGACGAGGATGTGCACGGGGCGGCCTTTCGGGAGCTGCTCGGGACCGGACCACCCTACCGGGCGGCAACCGCCCCGGGGGGCCGGCTCCGGAGCTCGGCGGCAGGGGCCCGGTCGCGTGGCCGCTACGCTTCCGCCGGGCCGGATCCGGCGGGGCGCGGGCCCCGGAGCGCCCGCGACGACCAGGAGGGTACGTGCTGACGCGACGCGTGAGGTGGGGGGCGGCGGCCGCCGTGGGTGCGGCGGTGCTCGCCCACCTGTGGCTCCAGGCCGGGATGATGCTCGGCTGGGCCGGCTTCAACACGTCCTACGTGCGGAACTACTTCTGGAGCGACCAGCTCGCCTACCTCGGGATCGCGGCGACCGTCGCGGACGGGGGCAGCGCCTCGGTCGAGCCGTACACCACGACGGGCTCCATCTACTACCCCCGCGCGTACTACGTCCTCCTCGGGCTGCTGGCGCGGCTCACGGACACCAGCCCGGCGACCATGTGGCTGGTGTGCGGGCTGCTCGTGCAGGCCCTCCTCGTGGCCGCGGTCGGCGTCACCGCCGTCCTGCTGTCCCGCCGCTGGTGGGCCGGCCTCGTCGCGTTCGTCCCCTTCGTGCTCGGGACGGGCTCCCGGCTGCTGAACGGCGGCTGGTCCACCCAGCTGGACTCCCACGCCGTGCTGTGGGGGCCGTCCGGCGTGCTGTTCACCCTCAACGGGGAGACCGTCGCGCTCTCGGTCGGGGTGTGCGCGGTCCTGGTCCTGGTCCTCGTCGCGGCCGGCCGGATCCGCGGGCGGGCTGCCTGGGTCGCTGCCGTGCTCGCGTGCCTGGCGGCCGGCGTGACGGCGAACGTGCAGACCTACGGCTTCCTGACCACGGTGTTCGTGCTCGCGGCCGGGACCGCCGCGGTCGGCCTCGTCCGCTCGCGGTCCTGGCGCCCGGCCGCGCTGTCCGCCGCGCTCGTCGTGGTGGTGTTCCTCGTCGGGCCGCGCGTCGCGGACGCCGTGTCCCCGCTCGCGACGCTCGTGCTCGGCCTGCTGCCCGCGGCGCCCGGCGTGCTGCTGCTGCTCCGGGAGACCCGCTGGCGCGGGCTGTGGTGCGCCGCGGCCCTGGTCGTGGGCGCCGCGCCGCAGGTCGTGGCGACCGCCGCGGGCGTCGTGTCCGGCGACGACTTCCTCGTGTACCGGGAGAGCTCGTCGAAGAACCTCGGCGTCCCGGCCGGGTCCGGCCTCTGGGCGGCGATGGCCGTGATCCCGGTCCTGCTGCTGGTGGTGGCGCTCGGGATCCGGCACCGGCGGGTGCTGTGGATCGCGGTGCCCTCCGCGCTCGGCGCGGTGTGGTTGCTCCTCGCCGCCAACGACCACTGGGGTGCCAACCAGGAGCCCTACCGGCTCTGGCTCGACACCTACGTCATGGCCGCCGCCGTGCTCGTGCCCGTCGCGACCTGGGCGTTCGCCGAGGTCCTGCTGCCGCGGGCCGGGGACGCCCGCGGGCCGGTGGACCTGGAGCCCGCCGAGCCCCGTCCGCGCGACCCCGTCCGCGCGGAGCGGTGGGTCGTCGCCGGGCTCGTCGCGGCGAGCCTCGCGGTGTCGGCTGTCTGGAGCGCGGACTTCCCGCTGTTCCGCTCGGGCGTCGACTCCGGCCGCTACCTCGCCATCACCTCGCCCGGCTACCTCGCGGCCGCCGAGCTCGCGGACGAGACGGACGGCTCGATCGTCCTCACCGACGCGTGCGTCGACCCGGTGGTGTTCAAGCCCGTCTGGGGCGGGCCGGTCGCCTACTACAACCCCGGGCTCGCGTGGCCGGGGGACAAGGAGGCCGTCGACGCGGGGCTCGAGGCGCGCCGGGCGCCGGACGCGTTCGACCAGGAGCTCGTGACCGGCGGCGGGATCGGGTGGCTCCTGGTGAACGCCGACTGCGAGCTCGACCTGACGCAGTTCGCGGACGCGGACCTCGTCGACTCGCGGGAGTTCTCGGACGACGGCGTGACCCGGCAGACGCTCGAGCTCTGGCGGCTCGAAGGGGCCGCGGACCCGCCCGCCTGAGTGCCAGGAGCGCCGGGTAGCATGCCGGGATCCCGCGAGCCCGAGGCGCTCGTCGGCGCGCCCGGCGCCGGGGACCTGCGAGAGCGAGGGCACTGCGTGCTGAGCCGGTCGACGAGCACGGACGCCCTCCGCGGGGCCTGCGCGAAGGAGTCCCCGTGGTAGACGTCGCCGTCGCGACGCTGGCCCTCGCGGCCGCGCTGGTGGTGATCGGTGCCGCGGTCCGGCTGTGCGTGGACGGGGTCCTGCGGATGCCGGCCGGGCTCGGCGTGACGCTCGGCCTCGGCACCGCCGCGGTGTCCGTCCCCGTCTCGATCGTCTTCGCGCTGGGCGGCCGGGCGCTAGTCGGCGTGGCGGCGGTCCTCGCGGCGTCCGCGGTCGCCTGGGTCGCTGCGGCCGGGCTGCGGCTCCGCCGGCGCCAGGGCGCGTCGGGCCTGCTGCGCGCGGCGGTCGCCGCCGTCGGGGCGACCCGGCTCGACCTCGTCGCGGCCGGGGTGACCGCTGTCGCGCTGCTGCCCATCGCGCGGCACGGGCTCACCTACTGGACGACGGGCGCGAACGACTACCCGAGCTACGCCGCGTCGGTCGAGGTGTGGGCCTCCGGGGGCGACCGGGGCGTGGCCTTCCTCGACCGGCACCCGGACGGGTTCGGGGAGTACCAGCTGTGGCGGGCCCAGACGGCGAAGCCGATGGCGACCGCCCTGCTGCTGCTCGGCACCCGGGTCACGGGCCTCGAGGCGGCGCAGCTGCTCACCCCTGTGACGATCGTGCTGTTCTTCCTGCTCGCCTCCGCCCTGCTGTCCGTGACCGCCACCCTGACGCCCGGTCGCCGGTGGCCGGTCGCGGTCGCCACGGTGGTGCCGCTGCTGTCGGTCGTCCCGCTGGCGCGGGTGTACGACGCGCAGCCCGGGCAGGCCGCCGCCGTCGCGCTGCTCGCGGTGCTGCTCGCGGTCGCGGCGGCCGACCGCCGACCCGCCGGCCGGTGGCCGACCGTCGTCGTCGCCGCGGTGGTCGGCGCCGCCGCGCTGGGGATGAACCCGACGCTCGTGGTCGGGAGCGCGCCGGCCGCCGCGGCCGTGCTGCTCGGGGTCCTGTGGCGGCGCCGTGGGGAGCCCGGCGCGGTGCCGCCGAGCGACCTGCTCCTGGCGGCGGCGGGCGCGTTCGTGCTCAGCCTGCCGTTCCTGGGCGGCTACGTCTCCCTCGGCTCGAGCGAGGCCGACGGGACCGGCGGGTTCGACGTGCCGTTCCCGTCGCCCGCCTCGCTGATCGCGCTCCAGCGCCACCTCGTGACCGGGAGCTGGACCTGGGCGTGGGTCGCGCTGCTGGTGGCGGCGGCGGTCGGCTTCGTGGTGCTCCGCCTGCGGCGGCCCGGCCCGTGGTGGCCGGCGCTGGTGGTCCTCGGCGTGGTGGCGAACGGCGTCGCCCTCGTGGTGGTGTACCACGAGGACTCCTACACCGTGCACAAGTTCCTGGCCCTCGCCATCGCGCTGTTCGTGCCGCTGGCGTTCGCGGGGGTCGTGGGCCGGCTCTCCCTGCGGGGCGCCAGGACCACGCTGGCGGGTGTGGGCCTCCTGGCCGCCGCGGCCTCGGTGAACGCCGTCGCGACCGCGGACGCCGTCCCGGTCGTCGTCACGGACGACTTCTGGGACATCGCGACCGACCCGCGCGTCGCGGAGCTCGACGAGGTCAACGTCCGGGTGTCCGACATCTACGAGGTGCCGCTGCTGGCGACGCTCCTCGAGAACGACAGCGTGGTGGTCACCGAGCTGACCTACGCCCCGAGCCATCCTCCGCGGGGCGAGTGGGCGATCATCCACTCGGGCTGGTGGGACCTGGGACCGATGGACGAGGTGATCGACCTCAGCCCGACCTACCAGCTCGTGCGGTTCCAGCTGCCGACGGTCGCCGCGGGCGAGCGGGTCGACTTCGGCGCCGACGCGCCCGGCAGCTCCAGCCTGCTCTACGGCCGCTGGTACCGCGCGGCGGACGGCGACATGCGCGCTGCGGGCAGGGAGGCCTGGATCGCCTTCGCGCTGCCCGACGAGCTCGTGGGCCAGGAGCTGGAGCTCCGGCTCACCGGCAGGTTCGGCACGAGCGGGGGCGGCTCGCTCCTCGTCCAGGGGGAGGGTGCCTCCGTCGCCTCGGGGTCGCTGCGTGACGACCAGGGGCGCACGGAGCGCGACGTCCACACCGGGAGCGCGCAGACGGCCACCGTCACGATCCCCGCTGAGGCGACGTCCTCCGACGACGGCCGGCTGGTGGTGCGGCTCAGCGCGAGCGACGCCGGGCAGTTCTGGCTGCGGCTCGACTCGATGCGGGTCGGAGCGGCCGCGCCCGACGAGGCGACCGGCTGAGCCCGGGTGAGTCGGACGTCCTGTCCGGTCCGGCCTGGTCACCAGGTAACATCCAGGTGATCCCAAGGGGCCGACACGTTCGGCGGCGCGCCGGGCGCCGGGGATCGTGAACGGAGTGGCTGGTGCTCAGGCGGTTGACGGGTCCGTGGCGACGCTTCTTCAACTCCCGGTTCGAGACGGTGGCCGCCGAGCTCCGCGCGACGCGCGCCGAGGCGCAGGCGGCCAGGGCCGCCGCGGACCTGGCGATCGGTCAGCTCCGGCTGACGGGCGACGCGCTGGCTGCGCTCCGTGAGGACCTGGCCCGGCGCGACGAGGCGACGGACCAGGTGCTCACCGTCCTCGGGAGGCAGCTCGCGGCCCTCGAGGCGCAGATCGGCTCGTCCGGGGGCGGAGGGCGCCCCGCCGCGATCCCGGACCCTCGCCGCTGATGCGGGTGCTCGCCGACGCGCAGGCGATGCAGGGGGCGATCACCGGCGAACGCGGGATCGGGCGGTACACCGCCGAGCTCGCCCGCCACCTCGAGGCGCGGCACCCCGGCGTCGTGGAGTCCTGGGTGCTGCGTCCGGGCCAGCCGGTGCCCGTGCAGGTGCCGGACCTGCTGTGGCGGAGCCGCCTGAGGTTCGCCGACGACCCGGACCACACGGTCCCGGACGTCTGGCACGTCACCTCCCCGTTCGAGTCGCCGGAGCTCCCGGTGGACGCGGTGTGGCCGGCGTGGGCCCGCAGCACGCGGACGCGCCTGTACGTGACGCTCTACGACCTCATCCCCCTGGTGTTCCCGGAGACGTACCTCGCCGACGTCACGGTCCGCTCCGGGTACGCCGAGCGCCTCCAGCTGGTCCAGGCGGCGGATCGCGTGCTCGCGATCTCGGAGGCCACCGCCAGGGACGCGGTCCGGCTCCTCGACGTGCCCGCGTCCCGGATCGACGTCGTCGGGACCGGGCTGGCGACGGGGGTTCACCCCGGCCCCGCCGGAGCCGCGCCGCGAGAGCGCCCCGCTCCCGCCGGGGGTCAGGCCGGGGTTCGTGATGTACACGGGCGGACTCGACTTCCGCAAGAACGTGGCGGGCCTGCTCCGCGGGTACGCACTCCTCCCGGAAGGGCTCCGCCGGGCTCACCAGCTGCTGGTCGTGTGCCGCATGACGGACCAGGAGCGTGTCGGTCTGGACGAGCTCTGCGCGGCTCTCGGGATCGCGGGCGACGTCGTGCTCGCCGGATACGTGCCGGAGGCGGTGCTCGTCCGGCTGTACCGGGAGACGGAGCTCTTCGTCTTCCCGTCGCTGTACGAGGGTTTCGGCCTCCCGGTGGTCGAGGCGGCCGCGTGCGGCGCGCCGGTCGTCGCCGCCGACAACTCCGCGCTGCGTGACCTCGTCCGCGACCCGCGGGGGCGGTTCGACGCCACCGACCCCGCCGACATCGCGCGGTGCCTCGCCGCGGTCCTCACGGACCCGGGGGCTCCGGGCGTCGCTGAGGGCGCCCGACCTGGCGTCGACCCACGACTGGGCGGAGGTGGCCGACCGGGTGGTCGACGCCTACCGCCGGCCCCGGTCGCGCCGCCGACCGCGCGTGTGGCTCGTGGGCCCGCTCCCGCCCGTGCAGAGCGGAGTGGCCGACTACTCGGCCGCGGTCCTCGAGGCGCTCGCCGATCTCGTCGACGTCGACGTGATCACGCACGCGGACGCCCACAGGAGGAGCCTGCCCGGCGTGCGGTGGTTCCGGTACGACGACGCGGCGGCGCTCGAACGGCTCTCCGGGGCGCCGGACCTCCGGCTCATGGTGATCGGGAACAACGAGCACCACGTGGAGGTCCTGGACCTGCTCCACCGGTTCGGCGGGACGGCGCTGTGCCACGACGTGCGCCTCACGGGGCTCGTCGCGACCGCCCGTGCCCGCCGCGCCGACGGCGTCCCGGCCTCGGCGGCGGCGCTCCTCGACGCAGCCGCGAAGGAGCAGCGCCCGGACGTGCACGCCGACCACCGGTGGATCGCGCCGCACGACTACTACCTCGCCAACGGGTACCTGAGCGAGGCCGTCCTCGCGGGCGCCGACGCCGTTCTCGTGCACTCCCCGCTCGCCGCCACGCTGGCGAGGTTGAACCTCCCGCCGGCGCAGCGGACGAGGGTGGGGGTGGTGCCGTTCGGGCACCGACGCCGCGTGCGGCGCCCGGGGGTGGAGCGGGACCACGTCGTCTCCCTCGGGGTCCAGCACTGGACCAAGGACTCGGCGAAGGTGTGCGAGGCGTTCGTCCGGCTCGCCCGGCGTCATCCCGACCTGCGCTTCGCGGTGGTCGGTCGTTTCGCGGACCCGGGGCTCGAGTCCGAGTGCCGCGCCGTGATCGACGCCGCGGGGATGAGCGCCCGCGTCACGCTCACCGGGTGGGTCGAGCCGGGGGAGTACGACGACTGGCTCGACCGCGCCCTGCTCGCCGTCCAGCTGCGCTCGTACACCAACGGCGAGTCGTCGGCGGCGGTCGCGGACTGCTTCGGCGCCGGCGTCCCGGTCGTCACGTCGAGCACCGGCCTCGGCGACGGCCAGGAGGGGATCTGCCTCGGGGTGCCCGTGGACGTCGAGCTCGACGCCCTCGTGGACCGCGTCGGGGCCCTGCTCGACGACCCGGGACGTCGCGCGACGTTGGCCGTCCGGGCGGGCGCGTACGCCGAGGCGCGCGACTTCGGAGCGGTCGCCCGCGCGCTCGTCTCCAGGATCACCGGCCCCGGGGCGACCTGAGCCCGGCGCCCGCCCCATCTCCCTGGACCACCACCGAGAGGACACCCACCCCCCATGCGTGAGCTCGTGAAGACGCTCATCCGCCCGCTCCTGCGCGTCCCCGTCGTCGGGCGGCTGCTGCGGACGGCCCAGGCGACGTGGCGCGGCCCCGTGACCGGGGTGCGCCTCGACCAGGTGGAGGAGTCGTCGCGGCGGCACGCCGCCGAGCTCGCGAGGCTCGGGGCCGAGGCGTCCGCCGGCGAGCAGCGGATGTCCGGGGCGCTCGACAGCCTGCTCGGGAACGTCACGCAGGTCGCGGCGCGGCAGCGCGAGATCGACGCGGACGCGGAGAACCTGGCGCGCTCGGTGCCGGTCGCCCTGCGGCGCCTGACCCGCGCGCTGGCCGACGCCGATTTGCGGGTCGGCGCCGTCGAGAGCGAGGTGCGGGACGTCGTCGGGCGCCTCGACGGCGCCGTGCCGCAGCAGGTCGAGCCGCGGCTCGACGACCTGACCCGCTCGGTCTCCTTCCTCCTCGAGCGCGTGGAGTTCGTCCGCTCGGAGCTCCTGTTCGAGGTCCGGTACGGGAGGGGCGCGGACGCTGCGGGCGAGGCCGAGCGGGTGCAGACCCGGGTCAAGGTCGACCTCGCCGGCAGGACCGGGCCGCTGCGCGTGAACCTCGGCTGCGGGCACGTCCCGCTGGAGGGCTACGTCAACGTGGACAACCGCGACCTCCCCAGCGTCGACGTGGTCGCCGACGTGTTCGCCATGCCGTTCGAGGACGGCACGGTGGACGAGTTCTTCTCCTCGCACTTCCTCGAGCACTTCCCGCTCGAGCAGCTCCGGCGGCGTCTGCTCCCCGCGCTCCGTGCCAAGCTCACGCCCGGCGGCACCCTGCGCGCCGTCGTCCCCGACGTGGACGCGATGATGCGGGCCTACGTCGCGGGCACCTATCCCTACGACGACATGCGCGAGGTCGTCTACGGCGGCCAGGACTACGACGGGGACTTCCACTACAACATGTTCACGCCCGACTCGCTCACGGAGATCCTGGCCTCGGGCGGGTTCCGGGACGTGCGCGTGGTCGAGGCCGCGCGCGTGAACGGCAAGTCGCTCGAGTTCGAGATCGAGGCGACCCGTGCCTGAGGGCCGGCCGGTGTTCCCGGAGCGGTACCCGGACGTGTCCATCGTCATCAACACCCTGGACCGCGAGGACCAGCTGCGGAGCGCGCTGTCCTCGCTGCGCTGGCTGCGGTACCCGGGCAGGTTCGAGGTGGTGGTGATCGACGGGCCCTCGAAGGACGGGACCCAGGAGCTGCTCGCGGGCTGGGGCGGCGACGTCAAGGTGGGCCGGGCGCCGGTCGCGAACCTCTCCGTGTCGCGCAATGCCGGCATCCGTCTGTCCGCGGGCGAGGTCGTCGTGTTCCTCGACGACGACGCGGTCCCGGAGCCGGACTGGCTCACCGAGCTGGTGGCGCCGTACCGGACGGCCGGGGTCGGTGCCAGCGGCGGCTTCGTGCTCGACCACACCGGGCACGAGTACCAGTACCGCTACGCGCTGCTCGACCGGTTCGGCGGGGCGAGCTTCGACGTCGACGGACCGACGCCGGAGCGCTGCTACCCGGGCTCGTGGGCGATCCCGCACATGCTGGGGACCAACTCGTCCTACCTGCGGTCGGCCCTGGTCGAGGTCGGTGGTTACGACGAGTTCTTCGAGTACTACCTCGACGAGTCCGACGTCCAGCTGCGGATCGCGGACGCGGGCTACGTGATCGCGCGCCCGGCGGGCGCACGGGTCCACCACCACTTCGCGGCGAGCCACCTGCGGAGCACGCGGCGTGCGGTGCACAACTGGTACCCGATCCTGAAGAACAAGCTGTACTTCGGTCTCAAGCACGCGCGCGACTACGTCTCGGTCGAGCAGGTGATGGCCGAGTTCGGGCAGTTCGTGGCGGGTCGCCGGCAGGAGGTGCGCTGGACGGTCGAGAACGGACTGCTCGACGAGTCCGCTCTGGCGCGGTTCGAGGCCGACCTCGAGCGTGCGACCGAGGACGGTCTGCGCGGTGGGCTGGCCGGCGACGCGGCCCGGGCGGACCTCGCGACCGGACCGGGCCCGTTCGTGCCGTTCCCGACGCACGAGGTCGCGGACCTCCGGCGCATGGTCCTCGTGACCTCGGAGTACCCGCCCGAGGGCGTCGGCGGCATCGCCACCTACACCCAGGTGCTCGCCGCCGGCTTCGCGGCGCGCGGCCACGAGCCGCACGTCGTCACGATCTCCCGGGACATCACGCGGGTGGACTGGGAGGACGGCGTCTGGGTGCACCGCGTGGCGCTCGACCTGGACGCCGCGACGGCGGACCCCGCCCGGGGTGCCGTCCCGGTCGGCCCGTGGGCGTGGTCGGCCGCCTGCCGGGACGAGGTGCTGCGGATCGCCGAGACGGGTCCGGTCGACGTGGTCGACGTCCCGATCTGGGACTCGCAGGGCCTGGCGCTCGCGCGCGAGGACAGGTTCCCGCTCGTCCTCACGCTCGAGACCTCGCTCGCTCTGTGGCTGCGGTCGCACCCGGAGCGGGCGGACGACCCGCAGTTCGTGGCCGACTTCGTCGAGCCGATGCTCGCGGCCGAGCTCGAGATGCTGCGGTCGGCCGACGTGGTCCGGGCGATCTCGGGGGCGATCCTCACGGACGTGACGGCGGCCCACGACGTGGCACCCGCCGCCGCCGTGGTGGCCCCGCTCGGCATCGCGGAGCCGGCCGACGCCGCGCGGGTCAACCCGCACGCCGCGCGGGTCTCCCGGGCGGAGGGGACGGTGAACCTGCTGTTCGTCGGGAGGGTGGAACCGCGCAAGGGCGTCGACGTCCTCCTGGAGGCGTTCGCGCTCGCCCACGAGCGCGCGCCCCACCTGCGCCTGAACATCGTCGGTGACGACACCATCGCGTGGGCCGACGGTGGGACGCTGCGCAGCGCGTTCGAGTCGGAGCACGCCGGGCGGCCGCACGCGGCGGCGGTCCGCTTCCTGGGGCTGGTGAGCGACGACCAGCTCGCGCTCGCGTACGACGCGTCCGACGTCTTCGTGGCGCCGTCCCGCTACGAGTCGTTCGGGCTCGTCCTGGTCGAGGCGATGATGCGCGGACTGCCCGTGGTGTCCACCCGCGTGGGCGGCGTCCCCGAGGTGGTCGACGACGGGCGAGACGGGTACCTCGTCCCGCCCGACGACCCGGGTGCGCTCGCGGACGCGCTCGTCGAGCTCGGCTCCGACCCGGGGCTGCGCTCCCGCATGGGGCGGCACGGGCGCGCGCACTACGAGCGCGCGTACACCGTCGACGCGGTCGTCGAGGCCAGCCTCGGCGTCTACGGGAAGGCGGCCGTGCTCCGGGACGGCGGGGTCCCGCGGTGAGGGTCGCCTTCGTCACGAGCATCTGCGTCCCGTTCGACGCCATCTCCGGGATCGTGCGCCAGTGCGTGCTCTGGGCGGAGGAGGCCGGCCACGAGACCCTGCTGTTCGCGCACGACTCCGCGTTCGACGACCTCGCGACCGTGCGCGTCCGGACGGCCGCCGAGGTGGTCACGCACCCGTTCTACCGGTCGGCCGACGTCGTGGTCCTCGACATGGGGATCTACTACACGCTGTTCGGGGCGCTGCTCGCCGCGCCGGAGGGTGCGCGCACCCTGGTCCGGTTCCACAACGTGACACCGAGGGCGCTCGTCCCGAGCTGGCAGCACGACGTGATCGACCGGTCGATCGAGCAGCTCGCGCTCCTGCGGTTCGTGGACGCGGTGCTCTGCGACTCCGAGTACAACCGCACGGAGCTGCGGGGGCTGGGGATCGAGACCCCGGCGGTCGTGCGGGACCTGCCGGTGGCCGTCGCGCTCGACCCGCCCGCGGCCAAGCCGAGCGCGGACGACGGCGTGCTCCGGGTGGCGTTCGTCGGGCGGTTCGTCCGGTCGAAAGGGCCGCTGGAGCTGATCGCCGCGCTCGACCGTGCGCTCCCCGGCATCCCGCAGGACCGGGTCGAGCTCGACATGGTCGGGAACGCCGAGTTCTCGGACGCCGACCTGCTCGAGCAGACGGCGCGCGCGTGCGAGGACCTCCAGCGCCGGTCCGCGGGCCGGCTGACGGCCCGCGTGCACCGCAGCGCGCCCGACGAGCTGCGCGACTCGGTCCTGCGGCGCGCCGACCTCTTCGTGCTGCCGACGTACCACGAGGGCTTCTGCGTCCCCGCGGTCGAGGCCCTGGCCGGCGGGTGCGACGTCATCACCTACGACAACTCGAACATGCCGCACGTCCTCGACGGCCTGGGCACGCTGGTCCCGACAGGCGACGTCGCCGCCCTCGGCGCCGCGATCGCGGCGCGGGCGGTGCTGCGCGCGGACCCGGTGTGGGACGCGCAGGGCTACGCCGCGTCCGCCGACGCGGCGCGGCGCTACGTCGCCCGGTTCGACCCGGGACCGATCCGCGAGCAGTTCCTGCGCGACCTCGACCCCGCTGCCGGATCCCGCCCGTGAGCCCGGGCGCGGCCGCGGCAGCTCGCTAGCGCGGCCCGCCGGACGGGCGCCGGTCGATCAGGGCGGCGTCGTCGACCCGGCCGGAGTTGCGGTCGCGCACCGCGAGCTCGGCGCTCAGCCCGAACAGGATGAACTGGAGCCCGCCGAGCACCAGGAGCACCGCGGCGACCAGCATCGGGCGGTCGCCGACCGTCGCGCCCGCGATCCGGAGCACGAGCAGGTAGAGCAGCATGAGGCCGCCGAGCCCGAGGCTCGCCACGCCGAGGCCACCGAACAGGTGGGACGGCCGGTGCTCGTACGACATGAGGAACCGCACGGTCAGCAGGTCCATGAACCCGCGCCAGAAGCGCGCGATGCCGTACTTGGTGGTGCCGTGCATGCGGGCGTGGTGGTGGACCGGCACCTCCGCCGTGCGGAAACCCCGCCAGTGGGCGATGACCGTGAGGTAGCGGTGCATCTCGCCGTACATCATCGGGGCGAGCTCGGCGGCGACCTCGGCGCGCATCGCCTTGTACCCCGAGTTGAAGTCGGAGCCCGGCACCCGCGTCATCACGGACGTGACGCGGTTGTACAGGCGCGAGGTGTGCCGCTTGACGAAGCGGTCGTTCCGCAGCAGCCGTGCGCCCGTGACCAGGTCGGCGCCCTCGTCGAGCCGCTCGATCAGCCGGGGGAGCTCGGTGGGGTCGTCCTGGCCGTCGGCGTCCATCATCACGACGGTCGAGGCCCCGGCCGCGATGGCGGTGCGGAACCCGACGCGGAGGGCCTCGGCCTTGCCGCGGTTGGTGCGCAGCGTGACGACCTGGAGCACCTCGCGGCCACCGGACACCGCGCGGACGACGTCGGCCGTTCCGTCGCGGGAGCCGTCGTCGACGACGAGGACGTGCAGCTCGCCCGGGATCAGGGGGGCCTGGTCGAGCACCCGGGGGAGGAGCTCCTGCAGGTTCTCGGCCTCGTTGTAGGCGGGGATGAGGACGAACGTGGAAGACACCTCGGACCAAGCTCCTTCGGGATCGCGTCGATGACGCAGGCGCGCCTTGGCGCAGGAGCCTATCCGGTCGCGCGGGGCACCCAGCCGACGCCTGGCTCGACGTGGAACGCCCACGGGGGGCGCCCTGATCGTGGTGTGATGCTCCGCATGGACGCGCTGAGGCGGGGTTGGGCGGGGTTGCTGGTGGCGGCGGCGATGGCGGCCGCGGGGGTGACGGCGGCGGCTCCGGCGGCCGCGGCGGACCCGGGTTGCGTCGTCGCGCCCGAGGTGGGCCGCGACGACCGCCAGGCGGCGCTCGGGGTGTTCCGGGACGGGACCTGGTACGTCCGGGGCAGCCTGACGTCCGGCCCGGCGGACCTGTGCTTCGTGTTCGGTCAGGCCGGTGACCAGCCGGTGTTCGGCGACTGGGACGGCGACGGGCTGCCGACGCCGGGGGTGTTCCGGGCGTCGACCGGCACCTGGTACCTGAGCAACGCGCCGTTCGCGCAGTCGGGGGCGGACGTCGTGGTGCAGTACGGCTCACCGGGCGACCTCGCGTACATGGGCGACTTCGACGCGGACGGCGTCACCACGGTCGGGGTGTACCGGCCTGGCGAGCAGCGGTTCTACCTGCGCAACTCCAACACCTCCGGGATCGCGGACGGGGCGTTCCGGTTCGGGCAGCCGGGTGACCAGCCCGCGCCCGACCCGCAGGTGAACGGGCTCCGGGTGTACCGGCCGTCGGACGCTGCGTTCGTCGGCGCCTACCTGACCGGGCCCGAGCCGGGAACCGCGTACTCCTGGCAGTTCGGCAACCCGGGCGACGTGCCGCTCTGGGGGCCCTGGGAGACCGGGGGCACCGCGCTGGGCGGGTGGAACGCCCAGGCGGCCCCGGGCGTCTACCGGCCCTCGACCGGCGAGTGGCTGCTCCTGACCGACCGGTTCGCCCCGCCGTCCCTCCCCACCGTCACGGTCCTGCAGTTCGGCAATCCCGGGGACGTGCGCATCGGCTTCGAGCCGCGGTGCTCCGGCCGGGGGGCCTGCGGCGAGCTGGGCGGGTAACCGCGCGCGGAAGCACCCGGGTGAACCTCGGGCAGGACGGCGCGATCCGGTCCTGACGGCAGCGTCCGTCGGTCACAGTGATCTCCGTCCCTGTCCTGCCCCCGAACGGACCCCGACGTGCGCGCAGCACCCACCACGAACGACCGCCCCCGGCCTCGCACCCGCCGCGTCCTCCGGGCGCTCGCACCCGTCCTCGGCGCCGTCGTCGCGGTGGCCGCGACCGCCGCGCCGGCCGCGGCCGGGGTCGGCACGTTCCCCGACGACACCGCCGAGCCCGGTGTCGCCGCCACGACCGACATCACGCGGTACGCGTTGCGCCTGGACGGTTCGACGGTGAAGGCGACGATCTTCTTCCGGGCGTGGGACCCCGCCCTGGTCGACGGGCACGACTTCTCCGCGTCGATCGAGACGACGGGCGACGCCATGATCGAGTACCAGCTCCTGAGGTACGGCACCGAGAGCACCAAGCGTGACCGGACGGTGCTGCTCCGGGCGGGCGACGACGGCGGGGCCGTCGCGGGGTGCCCGGTGACGTTCACGGCGTCGGCCGCGACCCGGTCCGTCAGCCTCGCCGTGGCGGCTGCCTGCGTGCAGGACCCTGCGACGGCGCGGCTCGCGGTCTTCGCGGCCCCGGTCTCCGGCGGCACGGCCCCCGACTTCGCGCCGGGCGAGGAGGGTGGGTACAGCCCGTGGGTGACCGCGGGGCCGAGCGGACCGGACGTGCCGACGCTGCCGGTCTACCGGTTCTGGAGCCCGCGGTTCGACAACGCGCACTTCTTCACCACGAACGCCGACGAGGCCGCGCGGTTGACCGCGAGCGACCGGAACTGGGTCGCCGAGGGCCAGCCGTTCTCCGCGTTCGCCGCCGACGGCACGACCTGCGCCGCCGGGACGACCGCGGTGCACCGGTTCTACTCGATGCGGTTCCGGTCCCACTTCTTCACCGCCAGCGCCGCCGAGAAGAACGCGATCGTCGCCGGCGACAAGAACTGGGCCTACGAGGGCGTCGCCTACTGCGCGACCACCACCGCGCAGCCGGGCACCACGCCCCTGTACCGGTTCTGGAGCCCGACGTTCGGCAAGCACCACTTCACCACCGACGCCGCCGAGGCCCGCCGGCTCGACGTGGACGACCCGAACTGGGACGCCGAGGGCATCGCCTACTACGTCGCCCCCTGACCGGCGACCCCTGCGGCTGACCTCCGGACCGAGGCTCAGGGCAGCACGTAGTAGGCGACACCCTCGTAGGTCCAGTTGCGGTCGACCGCGCGGATCTGGTCGGCCTCGGCCTGGTTCGCGGTGTAGAAGTGCTTGCCGAAGCCCGGGCTCCAGAACCGGTAGAGGGGCGTCGAACCGGCGACCTGGCTCGGGTAGGCGCAGTACGCGACGCCCTCGTAGGCCCAGTTCCGGTCGGTCGCCTGGATCCGCTCCTTCTCCGCCGCGCTCTGCGTGTAGAAGTGCGACCGGAACACCGCGGAGTAGAACCGGTGCACCGGCGCACCCTGCGTGCAGGTCGTCCCGCTGGCGGTCAGGGCGCTGAACGCGGCGCCCTCGTAGATCCAGCTGCGATCGGTGTCGATGATGTGCCGCGCCTCGGTGCCGCTGGTGGTGAAGAAGTGGGCGTTGCCGAAGCCGGGGCTCCAGAACCGGTAGACGCGCGCCGTCCCGCCGGTGGGGTCCGTCGGGGTCAGGGACCGGTCGACGGGCACGACGCGGGACTGGTACTGGGGGAAGACGAGGCCGCCGCGGCCGGCGGTGTTCCACACGTGCACCCGGCCGGCCCCGGCGAGCTGCTCGAGGGTGCCCGACCGTCCGTTCCCGACGGCGGACCCGACGACCACCTCGTTGGTCCCGTTGCCGTCGAGGTCGCCGACCGCAGCGCTGCCGAACAGCGCGAAGCTCGTGCCCGTGTCCGCGACGACCGCACCGGTGCGGGCGTCGAACGCCTTGACGTGCCAGTTGCCGTCGGTCGTCACGACCTCGGCGCGTCCGTCGCCCGTGACGTCCGCGAGCACCGGCCCGCCGAAGTGCCCGCCCGACCCGGCGGGCGCGGTCGTCGTCGCCCCGGTGCTGGACCAGCGGACGCCCCCGTTGCGGTCGAGCAGGTAGGTCACGCCGCCGGGGCAGCTGCCGTCCAGGCAGGCCACGTCGCCGATCGCGATCTCGGGCCGGCCGTCCCCGTCGACGTCCCCGACCGCGGGTGCCGCGAGCAGGACGCCCCGGGTCTGGAACGACCAGCGCAGCGTGGCGTCCGCGCCCACGACCCACAGCCGGTGGCCGCGCGTGGCCGTGCCCGTGGGGAAGTAGCCGCCCCCGGCGACGACCTCGAGCCGCGAGTCGCCGTCCAGGTCGGCGAGCACGGGGGTGGAGTGCATGAACGAGTCGGTGCGGAACGGCCACCCCGGGAGCTCCTCGCCCGTCACAGAGACGGCGTGCAGCAGCCCGCCGCGGGACAGCGACCCGTACGGGCGGCAGTCGCCGCAGTCGCTCTCGACGTCGCTGCCGAAGACGATCTCGGGGCGGCCGTCCGCGTTGAGGTCGCCGACGGCGGCGCCGGAGGCGATGCCGTCCCAGACGTCCCGGGGCCAGCCGGGCAGGACGCGGCCGCGGCCGTCCCACACCCACATCTTGTGGCTGTAGGAACCGACGATCACCTCGGAGGCGCCGTCACCGTCCAGGTCCGCGAGCGTGGGCCCGGCGACGACGCCGGTGCAGGCGTTGGTCGCGCAGCGCGCCGGGTAGTCGGCGTTCCAGCCGGTGAACTGGGGCCAGCCGGGCTCCAGCGTCCCGTCGGGCCCCCAGGCGAACACCCACCCGTTGTCCGACCCGGCGACCACCTCGAGCGCGCCGTCGCCGTCGATGTCGCCCACCGCCGGGGAGCCGTTGACGGGACCCGCCTGCGCGCCGGGCGCGTCGAGGTACCTGTTCCACAGCGAGCTGCCGTCGTCGTTGTAGGCGTACACCCGGCCGTCGAGCGACCCGATCACGATCTCCTGCCGGCCGTCGCGATCGAGGTCGGCGAGGACGGGGGACGAGTGCTTGGACCAGCCGCTGACGCCGGTGCTGCCCTCGATGGGCACGTTCATCGGGCGGGCGGAGCCGAGGTCGGTGGCGACCGGCCAACCGGAGCGCGGTGGCCAGGACGGCTCGGCGGCGGCGGCCGGGAGCGCCGACAGGGCGGTGGCGACGAGGGCGGCGACGAGGGCGCTCGCGACCGCGCGCGCACGGGCGGCGCGCGTCACGGCGGACGTGTCAGGCATGCGTGTATTGAGGCACAGGTCACCCGCCGGCGCCGCCCGACGCACCGTGGCGGACGGGTGACGCGTGCCCGCGGCCGACGCGGACGGGCGTCAGCCCAGCCCGTAGGCCCCGACGGTGGCGTCGGCGCACGCCGCCCAGGTCCACCCGCGCGCGTGCGCCCGGCGGGCCGCGCGCGCGGCGTCGTCGTCCGGTGCCCCGAGCACCTCCTCGAGCGCGCCCGCGATCGCCGTCACGTCCTGGGCGGCGTGCAGCAGGCCGTGCGGACCCACGACCTCGCGCACCGCGTCGATGGACGAGGCGACCACGGGCCGGCCCGCCGCCAGCGCCTCGAGCGCCGGCAGGCCGAACCCCTCGTCGAGCGAGGGCAGCACGAGGGCGCGGCTCGCGGCGACCAGCCCGCGCAGCTGGTCGTCGTCGAGCCAGCCCGCCAGGTGGACGTCGGACCCGCTGCCGTCGACCGCGGACCGTCCGGCGGGCCCGGCCAGGACCAGGGGAGGCGTGCCGGGGCGCGAGCGGCGCAGGGCGGCGTGCGCCTCGACGAGCCGCGCCAGGTTCTTCCGGGGGTCGAGGGACCCGACGAACAGGTAGAAGTCGTCGACGCCCACCTGCCCCGCCAGCGGCTCCGGCACGCGGGGCGTCGCGTCGAACCACGCCGGCTCGACGCCGAGCGGGGTCGGGGTCACCCGCTCCGCGTCGAGGTCGTAGAAGTCGCGCACGGCCTCGGCGACCGCGCGGCTGGGGGTGACCACGTGGGCTCCGCGGCGCAGCGCGCGCCGGACGAGGCTGCGGTAGGCGAGGGAGTCGGCCGACACCGTCTCGCGGTGCAGCTCGTACGTGAGGTCGTGCACGGTCAGCACCTCGCGCGCGTGCCGGGAGGGCGGGGAGACGAAGTTGGTCCCGTGGAACACCGCGCACCGCCCCACCAGCGCCTCCGCGCGCGGGTGGTCCCAGCGGAGCCAGGCCTCGCGGAGCACCCGGGCGGGCACCCGGGGCCCGACCTGGCGCACCCCCGCGGGCAGGTCGGTCAGCCGGCCGCCGCGCGCGGTCCACGTGGACACGGCCGTCTCCACGTCGCCGAGCCCGGCGCGCACGAGCGCCGCCGGCAGCTCGCGGACCAGGTGGTGGGCGTACCTGCCGACGCCGGTCCTGCGGCCGAGCAGGGGCGTGGCGTCGAGCACGATGCGCATGCGGAAGATGCTCTCACCCGCGGCGGAGCCTTCACGAGGCCCACACCGAAGGTGCGCGGGGCCGCCCGTCCCGGGACGATTCGTCCTGTTGGCGGGTTGTACGCTGGTCGGCATGCCCTCAACCCCTGGCTCCGTCGCGCCGACGTCCGAGCCGGCGTCCCGGCCGCCGCGATCCGGCGCCGAACCGACGCGCAAGGAGCGCTTCGCGACCACGGTGCTGGAGTACCGCGCCGCGCGCGAGCTCCTGCGCAACCTGGTCCGGCGCGACATCAAGATCCAGCACCGCGGGACCGCGCTCGGTGCCCTGTGGTCGCTGATCACGCCGATCACGACCGTCGCGATCTACACCTTCATCTTCACGGTCATCATGCCCGCGTCGCCCGTGCGCGACGCGGGGAACGTGCCGTTCGCCGTGTACCTGTTCGTGGGGCTCACGATCTGGAACCTCATGCAGAACGGCGCGATCGGCGGCACCAGCTCCGTCGTCGGCGCCGGGTACCTGCTGAGCAAGGTCTACTTCCGGCGCGAGATCCTGCCGCTGACGAGCGTGCTGTCGGCCTTCGTCACGTTCCTGTGGGAGTTCGGCGTCGCGCTGATCGTCGTCGTCGTGGTGGTGGGCATCCCGAGCTGGCACGTGGTGTTCGTGCCGCTGATCGTGCTCGTCGCGATGCTCCTCGCGTTCGGCATCGGGCTCCTGCTCTCGACCGCCGCGGTGTTCTTCCGCGACGTGCAGCACTTCATCGGCATCTTCATGCAGATGTGGTTCTGGGGGACCCCGATCATCTACTCCCTCAACCTGCTCGAGCACCGTCCGACGTTCCTCAACATCGTGCAGCTCAACCCCATGACGGGCGTGGTCGTCTCGCTGCGCAACGTCCTGCTCATGGACGCGGCGCCCGACTGGAAGCTGCTCGGGTACGGGGCGGTCGTCGGGCTCGTGCTCGTCGTCGTCGGCTTCGTGGTGTTCCGCCGCAACGAACGACTCTTCGCGGAGATGATCTGAAGATGACCGGTACCGCCATCGAGGTCGACGACGTCTGGAAGAGCTTCCGCGTCTACCAGGAGCGCTCGCACACCCTCAAGGAGCGCTTCATCGGCCGATCGAACAAGTTCGACGAGTTCTGGGCGCTCAAGGGCGTCAGCTTCGAGGTGCCGCAGGGGTCGACCCTGGGCATCGTCGGGCCCAACGGCTCCGGCAAGTCGACGACGCTGAAGGTGCTGGCCCGCATCCTCAGCCCGAACAAGGGCCAGGTCCGCGTCAACGGCTCGGTCGCCGCGCTGCTGGAGCTGGGCACGGGCTTCCACCCCGACCTGACGGGTCGGGAGAACGTCTACCTCGCGAGCTCGGTCCTCGGGCGCAAGGAGGCGGAGACGGACGCGCTGTACGAGTCGATCGTCGACTTCGCCGGCGTCGAGCAGTTCATGGACCCTCCCGGTCAAGAACTACAGCTCGGGCATGTACGCCCGCCTCGCGTTCGCCGTCTCGATCAGCGTCGAGCCGGACATCCTCCTGCTCGACGAGGTCCTCGCCGTGGGCGACGAGGAGTTCCAGATGAAGTGCTTCGAGCGGATCGCGCACTTCCGGCAGGACGGCCGGACGATCGTCCTCGTCTCGCACAGCCTGGACACGATCCGCGGGATGTGCCGCGACGCGATCTGGATCGAGAAGGGCGACCTGCGCGCCTACGGTCCCTCCGACGAGGTCGTGGGCCAGTACCTCGGCGACGTGCACGTGAGCGACGTCCCGTCGGTGGGCGGCTCCTCCTCCAGCGCGTCGCGGTGGGGCAACGGCGACGTGGAGATCACCGCGGTGCGCACCGTCGACTCGCAGGGGCGCGCGACCTCGACCCTGCACGGTGCCGACGCCGCCGCGATCGAGGTGGACTACCGGTCGCGCAAGCCGGTGGACGAGCTGGTGGTGGGGTTCGCGCTCTACCGCGCGGACACCGAGCAGCACGTGCACGGCCAGAACTCGGCCCGGAGCGACCTCACCCGGTCGCTGCCGCCGCAGGGGACCGTGCGGTTCCAGTTCGACGAGCTGCCGCTCCTCAAGGGCCCCCACATGATGACCGTCGCGGTGCACGACTTCGCCTGCAGCACGATCTACGACTGGCACGAGCGCGAGTACTCGTTCCAGGTGGTCGACAGCCCGCGCACGCTCGGCCAGAACGGGACGCTCTTCGCGCCCGGCACCTGGTCGCTGCAGCCGCTGGCGGACCGCACCCCGAACCCCGTCTGACCGAAGGACGCCATGCTCAAGAACAACGACGTCTCCGTCGTCATGCAGCGGGTCCGCGCGGACGTGTCCCGCGCCCGCCGCGAGCGGACCACCGGTCCGGTCTTCGTGGAGATGGAGCCGGACGACCGCTACGGGATCCAGGAGCTCCGGCCGCTCGCCAACATCACCGTCGACCGGCCGTCCGGCTCGGCCCGGGCGGTGGTCGGCCCCGCGATCACCTTCTCGAAGCGCGTGTTCCGCCGGCTCGCCCGGTGGTACGCCAAGCCGGTCGCCGACCAGCAGGCCAGCATCAACCAGGGCCTCCTCGGCGTGGACGAGCGCATCGCGGCGACGGTCGGCCGCACCGAGGAGGGCCTCCGGGACCTCCTCCTGCGGATGGACACCCTCGAGCGGGCGGTCGACAACCTCGGTGCCGACGTCGCCGCGCGGCCGTCGGGCGGCGGCTCGGGGTCGGACTCCGAGCTCGACCCGAGCGTGCAGCGGATCCTCGCGTACAGCAGCTTCGAGGACCGGCACCGCGGGTCGCAGGGCGTGGTCCGCCCGCTGCTGGCGCCCTACCTCCAGCACTTCGACGGCTGCGAGCGGGTGCTCGACCTCGGGTGCGGGCGCGGCGAGTTCGTCGACATGCTGAACGAGCGGGGGATCTCCGCCTACGGGGTCGACTCCGACGCGTCGCAGGTGGAGACGGCGCGGTCCGCGGGTCGCGACGTGCGGCTCGAGGACGCGGTCGAGCACCTGCGCGGCCTGGAGACCGGGGAGGTGGACGGGGTGTTCTCGAGCCAGGTGGCCGAGCACCTCACCACCAACCAGCTCATCGGCTCGATCGACCTGGTGCACCGCAAGCTCGCCCCGGGCGGCGTGTTCGTCATGGAGACGCCGAACCCCGAGGCGCTGTTCATCCTGGCGACGTTCTTCTACGTCGACCTCACGCACATCAAGCCGATCCACCCCGAGGCGCTGAAGTGGGCGTTCGAGGCCTGCGGCTTCGAGGACGTGCGCATCGAGCGCAGCCAGCGCGTCCCCGACTCGGCGCGGCTGACGCCGGTCCCCGAGGAGCTGCGGACGCAGCCCGGGTGGGACGTGCTCGCCGCGAACACCGACATGCTGAACGACCTGATCTACGGGTACCAGCACTACGCGATCGTCGCCCACAAGCCCGACACGAGGAACTCATGACCACGACGGACGTTGCAGCTGCCCCGGACGCGCAGGCCGCTCCGGGCGCCCGACCGGTGGCGATCGTCATCCTGACGTGGAACGCCATCGGCTTCTCCCAGCGGTGCTACGAGTCGGTGCGCGCCACCGCCGTCGGCGCGGACTACCGGCTGGTCTTCGTGGACAACGGGAGCACCGACGGCACCGTCGACTGGCTCGGCGAGCTCGACGCGCAGCACGACGACGTCGCGGTGGTCCTGAACGGCGAGAACCTCGGCTTCACCAAGGCGGTCAACCTCGGCATCGCGCTGGCACGTCCGGACGAGGACGTGATCCTGCTCAACAACGACATCCGCTTCGACGAGGCGGGGTGGATCCAGAAGCTGCAGGAGACCGCCTACGCCCAGCCCGACGTCGCGGTGGTCGGCTCCCGCCTGGTGGACCAGACGGGCCGGATCAACCACACCGGCGCCTACGTCCAGCCGGTCGAGATCCTCGGCCAGCAGCTCGGCGGCACGGAGAAGAACATCGAGCAGGCGCGTGGGACGCGCGAGGTCGAGGCCGTCATCTTCGCCCTGGCCTACCTCACCCGGCACGGGCTCGACACCCTCGGGGTGCTCGACGAGGGGCTGTTCGCCTACTTCGAGGACACCGACTACTGCCTGCGCGCGCGCCAGGCCGGGCTGAAGGTCATGTACCGCGGGGACGTCTCGCCGGTGCACTTCCACAACACGTCCACCCGCGAGAACAAGGTCGACATCTGGTCGATCCTCACGGAGTCGCAGAAGTACTTCGGCGCGAAGTGGCGCGACTGGCTCGACCGCGACCGGTACGACGTCGACGCGCACTGGCGCTCGGTGGCGCACAGCCCGCTCGGGTACGCCGTCGGCAGCCGCAAGATCATGGAGCAGCTGCACTACCAGGACGTGCGGGTGTCGTTCGAGAACGCGTACGGCCACGTCGACGGCCCGACGGGCGAGCCCCTGATCGACGACATCATGAAGCGGGAGCCCTCGAGCAAGGCGGTCGAGATCTCCTACTCGCAGGCCGACTTCTTCCGGCGCAGCGAGGCCCGCTACCAGGTCGGGTACACGATGCTCGAGGTCACCGGCCTCCCGAAGGACTGGGTCGACGGCTGCAACCAGATGGACGAGGTCTGGGTGCCGGCGAGCTTCAACGTCGACACGTTCCGCGCCAGCGGCGTGACCGTGCCGATCCACGTGATGCCGCTCGGTGTCGACCCGCTGTACTTCAACCCGCAGATCCGGGGCGAGCGGATCACCGACTCGTTCACCTTCCTGTCGGTCTTCGAGTGGGGCGAGCGGAAGGCCCCCGAGGTGCTGCTGCGCGCCTTCGCGCACGAGTTCAGCAAGAACGAGGACGTCACGCTGCTGCTGTCGGTCTTCAACCGGGACCCCTCGGTCGACGTGCGGGCGGAGATCGCCAAGATGCACCTGCCCGAGTCGGCGCGCATCGTGGTGATGATCAACCCGGAGTTCACGGGTTACCAGATGGGTTCGCTCTACCGCTCGGCGGACTGCTTCGTGCTGCCGACCCGCGGCGAGGGCTGGGGCCAGCCGGTGCTCGAGGCGATGGCGTGCGGCCTGCCGGTCATCTCGACCGGCTGGAGCGGCGTCGCCGACTTCCTGGACGAGGAGGTCGGTTTCCCGATCGGGTACAGCATGACGCCGGCCGAGGCGCGCTGCGTGTACTACGACGGCTTCGACTGGGCGGAGCCCGACGAGGCGCACCTGCGCGCCCGGATGCGCGAGGTCGCGGGCTCGCTCGACCTCGCCCGCATCAAGGGCGAGAAGGCCGCGCAGCGCGTCGCCGAGAACTACACGTGGGAGCACGCGGCGCGCCGGATCGCGAACCGGCTGCGCGAGATCGGCTGATCGGGCCGGCGCCCGCCGCGTGTGTCGGGCGGGCGCCGGGGCGGGGGCGACGTAGGGTCGGTGCGTCCCCAGCTCGGCCGTCGGACGGAGCAGTCCCGTGGGTAAGTGGTTGATCGCCCTCCTGACCGCGGCGGTGTCGCTGCCGCTCGCCGTGGCGCCGCCGCCCGCCGCGCCGTCGGCGCCCGCGGCGACCGACTCCGGTGGCGAGGGCATCCAGGTGACCGAGCTGGCCCTCGAGGACGGCGAGGTCCCCTCGGCTCCCTCGGCCCGGCAGGCGCCCGCGGGCGAGGCGGAGTCCGCGGTCTGGAGCACGACCCCGTTCACCGTGCTCGGGATCAGCTGGGCCGACACGGCCTCGGACGTGACGGTCCGGTTCCGGGCCCACGGCGCGTCGGGGTGGTCCGCCTGGCGCACGACCGAGGCCGGCGAGGGCGAGATGTCCGGCGGCCGGGTCAACACCGACGCGCTGGTGGTGGAGGAGTCGGACGGGCTCGAGGTCCGGCTCACGGCGGGCGAGGGCGAGCTGCGCGACGTCAAGACCGTGATCATCGACCCGGGCGAGGACCCGGCGGCGCTGCGGCAGTCCGCGTCCGAGGTGGGCGCCACGGTGCGGAACGCCGCCCTGGTCACCCCGGCGGCCTCGTCGATCGGCCGGCCCGCGATCATCACGCGCGCGCAGTGGGGCGCGGACGAGTCGCTCCGCGGGTGCGCGTCGGACCACACCACGTCGCTCGTCGCGGCGGCGGTGCACCACACCGACTCGGTGAACACCTACTCGGCGGACGCCGCCGCGGGGATCATCCGGGGCATCTACGCCTACCACACCCGGTCGGAGGCCGCCGGGGGCCGGGGCTGGTGCGACATCGGCTACAACGCGCTCGTGGACCGGTTCGGGCGCGTCTACGAAGGCCGGCTCGGGTCGTTCGACGAGAGCGTGGTCGGCGTGCACACCGGCGGGTTCAACTCGCGGACGTTCGGCGTGTCCGTGGTGGGCAACTACGTGTCGACGGTGCCGTCCGCCGAGGTGCTGGAGGGGGTGTCGCAGGCCATCGCCTGGAAGTTCGCGACGGAGCGGATCCTCGCGAACACCTCGGTCTCGATGGTGTCGGGCGGCGGTGCGTCGAAGTACCCCGAGGGGACGACGGTCACCTTCCCCACCATCTACGGGCACCGCGACGCCCAGTTCACGTCCTGCCCGGGGGAGCAGCTCTACGCGCGGCTCGGCCTGATCCGGAACCGGGTCGCCGAGCTCGCCAACGAGGTGGTGCACGCCTCCCCGGCGGCGAGCTGGGAGGCGACCCGGACGACCGCCGCAGCGATCGGGGTGGTCGGATGGGCCTTCGATCCCTCCGAGCCCACGCGGTCCCTTGTCGTGGACGCGGTGGTCGACGGCGCCTCGCACCCCGTGCTCGCGGACAGGTCGCGTCCCGACGTCGCCAACGCGTACCCCGGTGCCGGGGCCGCCCACGGCTTCTCGGTCGACGTGCCCGTCTCCCCCGGACGCCACACCGTGTGCCTCTGGGTGCGCAACGTGGGGCCGGGCGTGGACCAGCTGCTCGGCTGCCGCGACGTGACGGCGGTGAACGCGGCGCCGGTCGGGTTCGTGGACCAGGTGGTCGCGACCCCGTCGTCGATCCGGGTCGCCGGCTGGGCGCTCGACACCGACGCGGGCACGGCGCCGGTCGACGTGCACGTGTACGTGAACGGCGCCCACCTCGCCACCGCGCGCGCCGACGGGTCGCGTCCCGACATCGGCGCGGCGTACCCGGCGGCCGGCGCGGCCCACGGCTTCTCGCTGGAGCTGCCGGTGGCGGCGGGCGCGCACCGGGTGTGCGTGTACGCGATCAACGCCCCGGCCGGCGCGAACCCGTCGCTCGGCTGCCGCGACGTGACGGTGGTCAACGCCACCCCGGTCGGCTTCCTGGACCGGGTGACGGCGACGCCGTCGTCGGTGCGGGTGGCGGGTTGGGCGCTCGACGCCGACGCCGGCACGGGTCCCGTCGACGTGCACGTGTACGTCGACGGCCGTCACCTCTCGACCGCGCGGGCCGACGCGTCGCGCCCCGACATCGGGCGTGCGTACCCCGCGGCGGGGGCCGCCCACGGCTTCGACCTGGAGCTGCCGGTGGCGGCGGGTGCGCACCGGGTGTGCGTGTACGTGATCAACACGCCGACCGGGTACAACCCGTCGCTGGGGTGCCGCGACGTGACCGTGGTCAACGCCGCGCCTGTCGGGTTCCTCGACCAGGTCGTCGCGGCGTCGCCGTCCTCCGTGCGGGTGTCGGGCTGGGCGCTGGACACCGACGCCGGCACCGCCCCCGTGGACGTCCACGTGTACGTCGACGGCGGGTACGCCGGGACCGTGCGCGCCGACGCCGCGCGTCCCGACATCGGCGCCGCCTACCCGGCGGCCGGTGCGGCGCACGGGTTCTCCGGCGAGCTGACCGTGGTGGCGGGTGCGCACCGGGTGTGCGCCTACGCGATCAACACGCCGGCCGGGTACAACCCGGCGATCGGCTGCCGGGACGTCGCGGTCGGCTGAGCGTCCCCGGGTGGCGGGCGCGGGCCGCTAGGCTGCCCCGGTGCAGATACGGCGGAGCAGGGGACGTGCCGCAGCCGTCGTGACCGGGGCGGCCGCGCTGGCCCTCGGGCTCGCGGCCTGCGTCGGGGGCGGCTCGCCCACGGAGGTGGACCCGACGGCGACGACCCCGCCCACGGCGGACGCGCCCTCGGGCTCGCCCGCGCCGTCCGCGGCGGCGCCCGCCCCGGGGGAGACCGGGGACGCCGGGGGCGGGGCGCAGGCCCCGTCGTCGGGCGAGGGCTCGGGCGAGGGCTCCGGCGGCGGCCCGGCCGGTGGCGCAGCGGCGGACCGCACGCCCGTCGACGTCGTGACCAGCTACGGCCTGTGGGACGAGGCGGCGCAGCAGGTGCAGGTCGCCGGCTACGCCGCCCGGGTGGAGGCGGGCGGCACCTGCACGCTCGTCGTGTCGAGCGCGACGGGCGCCGCCCGCAGCAGCGCTGCCGCGGTCCCGGACGCGACCACCACCAGCTGCGGCATGCTCGCGGTCGGGGTCGCCGATCTTCCTGGCGCGGGTCCGTGGCAGGCCGTGCTGCAGTACGACTCGCCGACTTCCTCAGGCGAGTCCGCCCCGATGACGATAGGCAGGGAGTGACCCCCGTGACCCGGACCGACCGACGGCTGCGCGCGCTCGTGCTGGCGACCGTGGCCCTGCTGCTGGCGGCCACGGCGCTCGCGAGCCTGCCCACGCGGGCGGAGGCCGCCAACATGGCGGCGTTCGACCCCGGCTACCTGATCAGCGACACCGTGTTCTACGACTCCTCCGCGATGTCAGCGGACGCCGTGCAGTCGTTCCTGAGCACGAAGGGCGCGGCGTGCCGGCCCGCGGCGGACGGCACGGCGTGCCTGAAGGACTACCGCCAGACGACGGCGACGCGCGCGGCCGACGCGCGGTGCACCGGCACCTACCAGGGCGCCGCGAACGAGTCCGCCGCGACCATCATCACGAAGGTCGCCCAGGCCTGCGGCGTCAACCCGCGCGTGCTGCTCGTGACGCTGCAGAAGGAGCAGAGCCTCGTGACGCGGACCACCGCGGGCTCGGCCTCCGTCTACCAGAAGGCGATGGGGTTCGGCTGCCCGGACACCGCGGCCTGCGACTCGAAGTACTACGGCTTCTTCAACCAGGTGTACTCGGCCGCGTCCCAGTTCCGCGGCTACGCGCTCAACCCCACGCGGTTCAACCACCGCGCCGGCGCCGTCAACACGATCCGGTACTACCCGGCGAGCAAGCCGGAGTGCGGCTCCTCGCAGGTGTACATCCGCAACCAGGCGACGGCGAGCCTGTACAACTACACGCCGTACCAGCCCAACGCGGCGGCGCTCGCCGCCGGCCTGGGCACGGGTGACAGCTGCTCGTCGTACGGCAACCGCAACTTCTGGGTGTACTTCACCGACTGGTTCGGCTCGGCGTACACCTCGGACCCGATCGGGTTCCTGGACGCCGCGACCGCGGTGGGGCCGAACACCGTCCGGCTCTCCGGCTGGGCGCTCGACCCGGACACCTACGGCCCGCTGGAGATCCACGTCTACGTCGACGGCCAGCCCACCGGCGGCGTCGCGAACCAGCCGCGGCCGGACATCGGTGCCGCGTACCCGGGGTGGGGCGACAACCACGGGTTCACGATCGACGCACCCGTCTCCGAGGGCACGCACCAGGCGTGCGCCTACGCGATCAACCAGCCCGCCGGCACCAACCCGCTGCTGGGCTGCCGCACCGTCACCACGGTCAACACCGCTCCCACCGGCTTCCTCGACTCGGTCTCGGCGACGCCCTCGACGATCCGGGTGGCCGGCTGGACGTGGGACCCCGACACGACCGCCGCCCTCGACGTGCACGTGTACGTGGACTCCACGCACGTGGGCGTGCTGCGCGCCGACCAGGCCCGCGCCGACGTCGGTGCGGCCCACCCGGCGGCGGGCGGGTCGCGCGGCTTCTCCGGCGAGTTCGCCGTGGCGGCGGGGAACCACCGTGTCTGCGTGTACCCGATCAACGTCCCGGCGAGCGCCAACCCGGCGCTCGGCTGCGCCCAGGTCTCCGTCGTCAACGCGGAGCCGAGCGGCTTCGTCGACGAGATCGTCGGCACCACCGGGGCCGTGCGGGTCGGCGGCTGGGCCTGGGACGCCGACGCGGGCGCGGCGACCGGCATCCACGTCTACGTCGACGGCCGGTACGCCGGCGCCACGGCGACAGGGCTCGCGCGGCCCGACGTGGCGGCGTCCGTCCCGGGCGTCGGGGCGGCGACGGGGTTCTCCGCGGAGCTGCCCGCGTCGCCCGGCACCCACACCGTGTGCGTGTACGCGATCAACGCGCCGGCGGGGGTCAACCCGGTGCTCCGCTGCGCCTCGGGCGTGACGGTCGGCTGAGCGGGGCCGTCCCGGGCCGGTGCCGGTCCGGGACGGCTCGGCTCGGCTCAGGCCGCGCGCATCCGCCGGCCGAGCCAGAGGTAGGCCAGGCGCCGCTGGGCGGCGGCGACGCGGGCACGGGTGTTCCCGATCCGGACGTCGCCGCCCCCGACGGCGTCGGGCGCGAGGTCCCGCATCCGCGCCGCGAACCCGGCCGCCTGCTGGTACTGCTCCGCGGCGAGCCGCACGCTCCACTGCGCGGCGCTGACCCGGAACGACGCGAGCGACTCCGGGAGCGCGACGAGGTCGCCCTGCAGGAGGACGCGGCCGTAGGTGCCGGCGTCGATGTAGTAGGGGAACGTGTCGTCCCACCAGCCCGCGGACTCGAGCGCGTCGCGCCGCAGCAGCACGCAGGCGGGCTCCCCGAGCGGGTTCGTCCCGCTGCGCACGACGGCCCGGACCGCATCGCGCCCGGGGACCCGGCCCTCGAGCCCGTTGAGGCCGCGCCCGCGGAGGAAGACCTGCCCCCGCCCGTCGACCAGGTCACGGCGGCTCGCCACCAGGACGGCCCCGTCGCCCGCGGCGTCGAGCGCGGCGACCTGCCGCGCGACGGCCTCCGGGTGCAGCAGGTCGTCGCCGCACACGAGCTTGATCAGCTCGCCCGAGGCGGCGCGGCTGACCCGGTCCCAGTTGCGCTTCGCGCCGCCGCCCGCCTCGGTGCTGAGCAGCACCACGCGGGGGTCGTCGGCGAACGGGGCGAGCTCCGCCACGGTCCGGTCGGTCGAGGCGTGGTCGGAGACGACGACCTCGAGGTCCTGGTACGTCTGCGCGAGGATCGAGCGCATCGTCTCGGCGATGTAGTCCTCGTTGTTGTAGGCGGGGACGACGATCGAGACCCGGGGGTTCACGCGAGCTCCGTTCTGGTGGTGTCGTCCTGCTCGGACCGGTCCGGGGACCGCCGGAACGAGAAGCCCCGGTGGCCGAAGTAGCTGATCAGCATGGTCACGCTCGTGATCAGGAGCTGCGCCGGGATGGCGGCCAGCCCGATCAGCTCGACCACGAAGGGGAGCGCGACCGCGTTGACGCCGAGCGACGTCAGGTTGACCACCTCGAACCGCGCGAGGTCGAGCCACACGTGCCCGCGCACCCGGAAGACGAACCTCCGGTAGAGCACGAAGGCGCAGAGCACCGCGGCCACGTGGGCGCACAGCAGGCTCACCATGTAGTGGGTGGAGCCGCCGATGGTCAGCTGGAAGAAGATGAACCAGCCGGTCCCGACGAGCGTGTTGATCCCGCCGACGATGAGGAACGCGACGCGCTGGTCGCGGACGATCCGGAACAGCGGGCCGAGGGACCCCTGCATGCCGGCGGGCGGCCGGCGCGTCGCGTCGGTGGGGGAGTCGGCGCCGGGAGACGCGTCGGGGATCGTCACAGTGTCGTCACTTGCTCGCTAGCGGAGGAGGGAGGCGGAGCACCGGACCGGCCAGGCGGACCTCGGCGCCCGACTATAGTCGCACCGTGTCATCCGCTCCCGGTGCTTCTTCGCCGCCTGTGCACGAGATCTCCATCGTGGTGCCCGTCTACCAGGGCGCGCGCACGCTCGGCCCCCTGGTCGCGGAGATCGAACCCCTCACCCGCGGGTTCACCACGCCGGAGGGGCACGAGGCGACGGTCGCCGAGGTGCTGCTCGTGTTCGACCACGGCCCGGACGGCTCGGCGGAGGTCATCCGCGAGCTCGCGGGGACGCACCCGTTCGTCCGCCCCGTGTGGCTGTCCCGCAACTTCGGCCAGCACCCCGCGACCCTCGCCGGCATGGCGTCGTCGGGCGGGGACTGGATCGTCACCCTCGACGAGGACGGGCAGCACGACCCGGCGGCCATCGCCGACATGCTCGACGTGGCGATGCGCGAGCAGGCGACGGTGGTCTACGCCCGCGCCGTCAACCCCCCTCCGCACGGCGCGCTGCGCAACGTCGCGTCGCGGGGGGCGAAGCGGCTGACGGACGCGCTCACCGGCGGCACCCAGACCCGGCACTTCCAGAGCTTCCGGCTGGTCGTCGGCGAGCTCGGCCGGTCGGTCGCCGCGTACGCGGGGTCCGGCGTCTACCTCGACGTGGCGCTCGGCTGGGTCGCCGGCGACGTCGTCACGTGCCCGGTGACCCTCCGGACCGAGGACCGGCCGTCCGGCTACCGGTTGCGGACGCTCCTCTCGCACTTCTGGCGCATGGTCCTGACCAGCGGGACCCGGGGCCTGCGGTTCGTCAGCGTGCTCGGGGTCATCTTCGCCGCGCTCGGCGTCGTCCTCGCCGTGGTGATCGCCGTCGGCCGCCTGACCGGGGGCGACACGCCGGCAGGCTGGGCGTCGACGGTCATCGCGGTGCTGCTCACCAGCGGGGCCGTGCTGTTCTCGCTCGGCATCGTCGCCGAGTACGTGGGCGTCGCGGTGAACATGGCCATGGGCAAGCCGGCGTACCTGATCGTCGGCGACCCCCGCTCGGGCCCGCTCGGCCGGGAACCCGCCCGGCGATGAGCACCGCCGTCGCCGGGCGGGGCGTGCCCACCCTGGTGGTCGGCGCCCGCGGCCTGCTGGGGTCGGCCGTCGGCCGCCACCTGCGGGCCCGAGGAGCGACGGTCCTCGAGGCGCGGGTGCCGTGGGCCGACCACGACCGAGCCGTTCCGGCGCTGCACGCCGCGCTGGCGGCCCTGCTGCGCGCCGCGGACGGCGGCCCGTGGCAGCTGGCGTGGTGCGCCGGCTCCGGCGTGACGTCGACGCCGCGCGCGGTGCTGGAGGCGGAGGTCGCCTCGACGCGGCGGTGGGTGGACGAGGTGCTCGGCGAGGGTGCCGACCTCGCGGGCGGGCGCGTGTTCCTCGCGTCGTCCGCGGGCGGGGTGTACGCCGGCGCGGGCCGGGCGCCGTTCTCCGAGCTGACCGAGCCGGCCCCGCTGTCCGCCTACGGCGAGGCGAAGCTGGCGATGGAGGCCGAGATCCGCCGGCTGGCCCGCGACGGAGGTGCGCGTGCGCTCGTCGGACGGCTCTCGAACCTCTACGGGCCCGGCCAGGACCTCAGCAAGGCCCAGGGCCTGATCTCGCAGCTGTGCCGGAGCCAGATCACGGGTCAGCCGCTCGGGGTGTACGTCTCGCTCGACACGGTGCGCGACTACCTGTTCGTCGCCGACGCGGCGGGCATGGTCGCGGACGGGCTCGCCGGACTGCCGGGCGTGGTCCCCGCGGGCGACGCCTGCACGAAGATCCTCGCCTCGCAGCGGTCCGCGTCGATCGCCGCCGTGGTGGGGGAGGTGCGCCGGGTGTTCCGCCGCCGCCCGCCGCTGCGTCTGGCGGCCTCGCCCCACGCGGCGGGGCAGGCGCGCGACCTGAGGTTCCGCTCGGTGGTCTGGCCCGAGCTGGACCAGAGACAGCTCACGACCCTGCCCGCCGGGATCCTCGCCACCGCGCACGACCTCGCCCGGCACATCCGGGCGGGCGAGCTCGTGCGCTCCTGACGCGCGCCCCGCGGTCAGGCGGGGTCGGCCACGAGGTGCCGCCACACCAGGTCGGCGTACTCGTCCCACGTCCGCCGGGGAGCGCTGCGGGCCTCGGCCGCCAGCCGGGCGTGGGCGTCGTCGTCCGTGACGAGCGTCCACACCGCGTCCGCGATCGCCTCGTCGTCCCGCGGGTCGACGAGGATCGCACCGCCGTGCGCCGCGATCTCGCGCATCGAGCCGAAGTCCGAGGTGACCACCGGGGTTCCCGCCGCGATGGCCTCCGCCACGGGCAGCCCGAAGCCCTCGTTCAGCGACGGGAACACCACGGCGCGGGCGAGCGTGTACGCCGCCCAGAGGAAACCGTCGGAGATCGCCGAGACCGTCTCGACGGGCCGGCCCTGCTCGCGCAGCAGCTCGACCTGCGCCCCGAACTCGTCGGCGCCCCACGAGTTGCCCCCGACGAAGACGAGGGTGAACCTCGCCCCCCGGCGCCACGCCAGCTCGGCGGCGTGCAGCACGGCGAGGTGGTTCTTCCGCGGCTCGTGGCTGCCGACGCACAGGACCAGCGGGAGCTCGTCCGTCCGGAGCGTCGTGCGGACCCGGTCCAGCGACTCCTCGTCGGGCGTGCCGGTCTCGGCCGGCAGCAGGATCGGCTCGACCTCGGGCCCCTCGAGGCCGGTCCCCGTGAGCATCCGGCGCCAGCCGCGGTACTCGCCCGCCGCCGCCGCGGAGATCGCGGCCACCCGGTCCATGTGCCGCACGGCGGCGAGGTTGTTCGCGAACGCGGACCCCATCCCGGGCCCGGTGGTCTCGGCCGAGGTGAGCGGCACGCAGTCGAACCCGATCACGCCGGTGCGGGACCGGGACCAGCGCGCCAGGGCCAGCATGCGGGCGGTGCGCGGCGGCTCGGTCGCGAGCTCCGGCAGGACGTAGGTGCTCCGCCAGGGCACGACCACGCGACGGTCGCCGGGACGGCCGGGCTCGTCACCGCCGTGGAGCGCGGTGCGCTCCTCGTCCGCGGAGAGCCGGCGGATCGCACGGTTGTCGGACGTCCAGCCCACGAGGGTGATCCGGTGCGTCTCGTCCCACCGGCGGACCGTCTGGCGCGCGACCCGCTGGATGCCCGTCGCGAGCGCCGTGTGCGCGGTGTGCTGCACGTCGACGAGGACCGCCCCGGTCACGACCTCGACCTCGCGCAGCTCGCGCCCGCGGCCGAGCAGCCCGCGCGAGGGCAGCAGGAACGGGCGGACCGCGGCGAGCGGGCCGTCGAGCTCGACCGCCCGGCGCACGGTCGTCACGTCGGCCTCGAGGGGGAGCTCCGCGCGCAGGACGGCGAGCGTCAACCAGACCGTCGCGGGGTCGCCCCCGGCCAGCTCGGTGAGCAGGGCCTGCACGAGGTCGGGTCCGGACCCGGGCGCGTCGGAGCCCCGCAGCGCCCCGACGAGCGTGGCGAGACGAGCGCGCGCGGCGGCGCGGCGCCCGCCCGAGGCGCGGTCGAGGGTGCGGCCGATCTCCGCCGCGGCGGTGTCGCTGGTCGCGGTGGTCATCGTCGCGCCTCCTCGGGCCGGGCGGTCGCGGGGACGAGCTGCGCCCAGGACTCGCCGGCGTAGTCGTCCCAGGTCCGCCTCGGTCGGGCCGCGGCGGCGGCCGCGAGGTCCTGGACCAGGTCCGCGTCGGTGAGCAGGCGCCGCATCGCCGCGGTGAGGTCGGCGTCGTCCCTCGGGTCGACGAGGAGGGTGCCGCCGTCGGCCGCGACCTCGGCGGTGGAGCCGAAGCTGCTGGTGATCGCGGGGGTCCCCACCGCGAGGGACTCGGCCACCGGGAGACCGAAGCCCTCGTGCAGCGACGGGAACACGGTGAACCGCGCGGTCCGGTAGGCGTTCCACAGGTCCTCGTCGCGCACCGCCCGCCCGACGGCGACCCGCCGCCCCGCGCGGCGGAGGCGGCGCACGGCGGCGTCGAACGGCGCGGAGGCCCAGCTCGAGCCCCCGATGAACCGGAGCTCGAACCGCAGGCCCTCGCGCCAGAGCAGCTCGGCGGCGTGCAGCACCGCCAGGTGGTTCTTGCGCGGCTCGTGGCTGCCCACGACCACCACCAGCGGGTCGCCGTCGCGCACGGGGGCCGGGGTCGCGAGGGAGCTCGGGATGTCCACGGGCAGCGGGCAGTCGGTGACGGCCGGGCCGCCGAGTCCCTGGGCGGGCAGCATGTCGACGAAACCGCGGAACTCCTCGGCGGCCGACGCGCTGATCCCGCTGACCCGGTGCGCGTGCTTGATGATCGTGAGGTACCGGGCGAACCGCTCCGGCTCGATCGGCGGCATCAGGTCCGCGCTGACCACCGGGATGCAGTCGTACCCGACGACGCCGACGGTGTTCCCGGAGTGCTCGGCCAGGCTCGCGAGCGTCGAGCAGAGGTGCGGCGCGGGGACCTCGGGCAGGACCACCGTGCTGCGCCACGGCACGAGGACCCGCCGCGAGCTCCGGACGCGGGGCGGCTCGCCGGCCGGGCCGCGCCACGCGAGGACCCGCCCCGTCTCGACCGCGTCCAGGCGGCGCATGGCGAGCGTGGGCGTCCACGCCACGGGGGTGACGTCGTGGTCGCGGTGCCAGCGCGGCAGCGTCGAGCGGACCACGCGCTGGATGCCGGTGTTGAGGTCGTGCCGGGCGCTGAAGTCGACGTCCACGACGACGGCGTCGGTCAGCACCTCGAGCTGGACGAGGAGGTCGCTCCACCGCGCGGCGCCCAGCGTCCTCTCGAGCAGCCAGGCGGCGGCCTCGGCCGGGGCGGCGGTGGTGACGCGCCGCCGCGCGGACCGCACCTGGGCGTCGGTCGGGAACGACCCCGTGAGCCCGACCAGCAGCAGCCAGGTGGTCGACGTCCCGTCCGCGGCCGCGGCCGCCTCCACGAGGGTGGCGAGGAGCGTGCCGACGTCGGCGGCGTGCCGGCCGGTCGCCGCCGGCGCGTCCGGCACGAGGACGTCGGCCACGGTGCGCAGCCGGCCGGCGAGCGCGGCGGTGACCAGGTCCGGGTCGGTGGTCGGCGCGGGGGTCGTCGTGCGCTTCACCGGCGCACCCGCGAGCGGACCAGCCGCAGCGGCTTGGTGATGCGCCAGGACAGCGTCCGTCGCATCGCCTCGATCTCCCGGGCGAGGTGCTCGGCCTCGCCGCCCGAGCCCATCGCCTCGGCGGCGGTCAGCGCCCACCCGTCGACCGCGCGGGTGCGCCAGGTGCCGACCTCGGCCGTGAGGCGGGCGTTCTCCCGCTCGAGCAGGTCCGCCGCCGCGGAGGTGTAGTCGTCCTCGGGGCCGGCGGGGTGGTCCAGCGACGCCCCGAGCGCGGCGAGGTGCTCCGGGGCGACGTGGTAGCGGGACGCTCCGTCGAACAGGGTCGCCCGGTACCCCGCCTCCTCGAGCGCGGCGACGAGCGACGCGGCGCCCGGGACGTCGCCGGCCGGCGCGAGCACGACCCACGGGCGCAGGCCCGAGGCGACGGCCTCGGCGGCGACGCCGGCCGCGTCCGGGCCCACGACGAGGGCGTGCAGGCCGTCGACAGGCCCGTCGACCGCCGGTGCGGGCCCCGGGCCGCCCGCCCAGCCGTGCTCCCGCAGCGCCGCGCACCGGTCCTCGTCGTCGGGCGCGAGCTCGAGGTAGCGGGGGGCGGGGAGGTGGCCGAGGGCTCGGTGCAGGACGACGTCCTCGTTCCGGGCGGCGTACGACACGAATCGGTGGGCGGGCACCCGAGGAGTGTAGGGCGGCGGGGCGGCCCCGGGGGCCGGGACCTCCCGGTACCATCGACGGGCCACATATCGCCGACTCACGAGACAGGTTCCGATGAAGCGCGCATTGATCACCGGGGTGACCGGCCAGGACGGCCTCTACCTCTCCGAGCTCCTGCTCGGCAAGGGCTACGAGGTCTACGGCCTGGTCCGCGGCCAGAACAACCCGAAGCTGGCCCTCCTCGAGGCGACGGTCCCGGGCGTCAAGGTGCTCACGGGCGACCTGATGGACATGTCGTCGCTGCTGCGGGCGCTCGCCGTCGCCCAGCCCGACGAGGTGTACAACCTCGGCGCGATCTCGTTCGTCGCGTACTCGTGGGAGAACGCCCACCTGACGTCGGACGTGACGGGCAAGGGCGTCCTCAACATCCTCGAGGCGATCCGGCTCCACTCGGGCGACGACCCCTCGAAGGTGCGCTTCTACCAGGCGTCGAGCTCCGAGATGTTCGGCAAGGTCCAGGAGGTCCCGCAGCGCGAGTCGACGCTGCTGTGGCCGCGCTCGCCCTACGGCGTGGCCAAGGTCTTCGGTCACTACATGACGATCAACTACCGCGAGTCGTACGGCATGCACGCGTCGTCGGGCATCCTGTTCAACCACGAGTCGCCGCGCCGCGGCCCCGAGTTCGTGACGCGCAAGGTCTCGCAGGCCGTCGCGCGCATCAAGCTCGGCCTGCAGGACGACATCTCCCTGGGCAACCTCGACGCGAAGCGCGACTGGGGCTTCGCGGGGGACTACGTCGAGGCGATGTGGCGGATGCTGCAGCAGGACCAGGCGGACGACTACGTGGTCGCGACGGGTGAGACCCACTCCATCGGCGAGCTGCTCGACGTCGCGTTCGCGCACGTGGGGATCGAGGACTGGTCCCGCTACGTCAAGCAGGACCCGCGCTTCATGCGCCCCGCCGAGGTCGACCTGCTCATCGGCGACCCCGCGAAGGCCAAGGCCGAGCTCGGCTGGGAGCCGCAGGTCGGCTTCCAGCAGCTGGTGCAGATGATGGTCGAGAACGACCTCGCCGAGCAGCAGGCGCTGGCCGGGCGCTGACGGCGTGACCGCAGCACTGGTGACCGGCGCGACCGGTCAGGACGGGTCGTACCTCTGCGAGCGGCTGGCCGCCGAGGGCGTGCAGGTGCACGCCCTCGTGCGGCCCTCCGCCGGGGGGACGGACGAGGCGGGCCTCGCCCACCTCCGCGAGGCCGTCCCCGGCCTGCGGACCCACGTCGCCGACCTCGCGGACGGGGACGCGCTCCGGGCGGTCGTGGACGCCGTCGAGCCGGACGAGGTGTACAACCTCGCGGGCATCTCCTCGGTGGCGTACTCGTGGAAGGCCCCGGTCGAGACCGGCGTCGTGAGCGGCATCGCGGTCGCGGCGCTGCTCGAGGCCGCGTGGGCGCTGCAGGAGCGGACCGGCCGCACGGTACGGGTCGTCCAGGCGTCGAGCGCCGAGATCTTCGGCTCGGCCGAGCAGGTCCCGCAGGACGAGTCCACGCCGATCCGGCCGGTCACGCCGTACGGCGCCGCGAAGGCCTACGCGCACCACATGGTGGGTGTGTACCGCGGGCGCGGGCTGCACGCGGCGACCGTGATCCTGTACAACCACGAGTCGCCGCGCCGCCCCGCCACGTTCGTCACGCGGAAGATCACCCAGGGCGCCGCTCGGATCGCGGCCGGCCTGGACAGCACGCTGACTCTCGGGTCGCTCGACGTGCTGCGCGACTGGGGCTGGGCGCCCGACTACGTCGAGGCGGCGGTCGCGGCGCTGCGCGCGGAGGCGGCCGACGACTTCGTCGTCGCGACCGGCGTCGCGCACTCGGTCGAGGACTTCGTCGCGGCGGCGTTCGACCGGGCAGGGGTCGCCGACTGGCGCGCGCACGTGCGCACCGACCCGGCGTTCGTCCGCCCCGCGGACGCGGCGCTGCAGCTCGGCGACGCCACCCGGGCGCGGGACGTGCTCGGCTGGCGGCCGACGACGGACTTCGACGGCGTGGTCGCGGCCATGGTCGACCACGACCTCGACCTGATCGCCCGAGACCGGCGGTGAGCCGGGCGGACCTGCTGCGCCCGGACGCGGCGCCGGCGGCCGCGGCGACCGACCGACCGGAGGCTCCCCGCGACCGCCGGTCGCTGGCCCTCGAGGCCGCGACGTACGTGTCCGCCGCGCTCGCCACCGTCGTCGCGACAGTGGCGGGGCTGCAGCTGTGGCGGGCCGACCTCCGCGTGCCGTTCCAGTACCAGGGCGACGCGATCGCGGTGAGCGCCCACATCAAGACGGTGCTCGAGACGGGCTGGTACGAGTTCCAGCCGCTGCTCGGTTTCCCGGCGGGGCAGACGTACCACGACTTCCCGACCGCCGACAACCTCAACTTCGTGTTCGCGCACGTCCTGGGCTGGTTCACCTCGGACTGGGCCGTCGCCCTGAACGCGTACTACCTGCTCGGGTTCCCGCTGGCGGCCCTCGCCGGCGTCTGGTTCCTGCGCGAGGCCGGCCTGACCCGGTCGATGTCCGCGGTCCTGGCGGCCCTGTTCGCCCTCGCGCCGTACCACTTCACGCGCGGCGAGAGCCACCTGTGGCTGGCCTCGTACTTCACGCTGCCGCTCGCGATGGTGGTCGTCCTGCGGGCCCTGCGCGGCGAGCCGCTGTGGGGCGGCGGGCGCGGACCACGGTTCGTCCGCCTGCTCACCGGGCGCGGCGCGTCGACGGTGGTGTGCCTGGCGCTCGTCGCGACCGCGTCGTCGTACTACGCCGTCTTCGTGCTGATCCTGCTCGCCGCGGCGGGCGCCGGGGCGTGGCTGCGGGACCGGCGGGCGGCACGCTTCCTCGGCGCCGCGGGAGCGGGCGTCGTCGCCGTCGTCGTCGTGCTGCTCAACATGCTGCCGGACATCCTCTACACGCGCGCGCACGGCGAGAGCGCCGCGGGATTCGTGCGGGACCCGGCCGAGGTCGAGATCTACGCGCTCAAGCTCGCGCAGCTGCTGCTCCCGGTCCCGGGGCACCGGGTCCCCGTGCTCGCGGCCCTGCGCCAGCGGTACGACTCGACCTACCCGCTGATCTCGGAGCAGCCGGCGCTCGGCGCCGTCGCGGCGGCAGGCTTCGTGGCCGCGATGCTCGTCGTGGCGTACACGCTGGTGCTCCGAGGCCGGCGGGACGCGCTGCTGCTGCCGGAGCAGGTGCGCAGGAGCACCGCGATCGCGCACCTCTCGATGCTGACGTTCGTGGCGTTCCTCTGGTCCACGGTCGGCGGCCTCGCCACCTTCCTGTCGTTCGTCACGGCCAGCCTGCGCGGGTGGAACCGGATGTCGATCGTCATCGCGCTGCTGTGCCTGGCGGTGATCGGGCTCGTGCTGGACGCCGCCGTCGCGCGGCTCGGCCGGTGGGCGCGCGCACGGGGCCTGCGACCGTCCGTGCGGCGCGCCGTCGCCTGGTGCCTCGCGGGCGGGGTGCTGCTGGTCGGCTGCGCGGACCAGGTGACCCCGGGCGCCGTGCCGCGCTACGAGGAGACGACCGCGGCCTTCGACGCCGACGCCCGGTGGATCGGCCAGGTCGAGGACGCCCTCCCCGACGACGCGGCGGTGTTCCAGCTCCCGTACCTGGCGTTCCCGGAGACGGTGCCCGGGACCGAGCAGCTGCGGGCGTACCTGCACTCGCCGACGCTGCGCTGGTCGGGCGGCGCGATCAAGGGCCGGGCGACGACCGACTGGTCGCGCGGGGTGGCGGAGCTCGACCCGACCGAGATGGTGGACGACCTCGTCGCCGCGGGCTTCTCCGGCGTGCTGCTCGACCGCGTCGCCTACGGCGACGGTGCCGCCGAGGTGGAGGCGGGGCTGGCTCAGGCGGCCGGACCTGCCGTCACGCAGAGCGAGGACGGTCGGTACGTCCTGTTCTCCCTCGTCGACGAGGCCGAGGCCGCGGCCGCGGACACCCCGGCGGCGGACCTGGAGACCCTGCGGGAGTCCGTGGTCGAGCCGGTCACCGTCTACCCCGGCACCGGGTCCGCGGCGGTGGAGCTCTCCGACGGCACGCAGGGCTGGGCCGTGGCCGCGGGCGGTTCCTCGCTCGTGCTCGAGAACCCGCGGGACGAGCCCGTGGAGGTCCGGGTCACCGCCCAGGTGGCGGCGCCGACGGCGGGTTCGGTCGCGTTCGAGGCCGGAGAGCGCACCTGGACGGTCGGCACGGGGTCCGGCGCCGGCGCGCTCGACGTCGCGCTGACGGTGCCACCCGGCAGGTCGGAGCTCGTCGTCCGCCCCGACGGCGGGGCGGAGGGCGTCGTCCTGGGCGACCTGCGGGTCGCGGAGGCGGACCTCCCCGCGCTGAGGCGGTGACGCGCGCCCGGGCCGCTCAGGCGGCCCGGGCCGCCGCGCGGTAGACCTCCACCGTCGCGGCCGCGCACGCCGCCCACGAGTAGCCGGCTGCCTCGGCGCGAGCGACGGACGCCAGCCGGTCGCGGTCGGCGACCGCTGCGGCGATCCCGGCGGCCACGGCGCCGCTGTCCAGCGGGTCGACCAGCACCGGGCTGGCGGCGATCTCGGCCATCGAGGTCCCGGCGGAGGTCACCACGGGCACGCCGTGCGCCAGCGCCTCGAGCACCGGCATGCCGAACCCCTCCCAGAGCGAGGGGAAGCAGAAGACCAGCGCGCCCGCGTACGCGGCGTGCAGGTCGGCCTCGCCGAGCTGGCCGAGGCGGTGGACGCGGTCGGCGGGCAGCGCCCGGACGGCGTCCCGGACCGCCGCGTGGTCGCCCCACCCGTCCGGTCCCACGAGGACCAGGTCGAGGTCGGGGTGGGTGGTGCGCAGCTCGGCGTAGGCCGCCAGGAGCACGCCGACGTTCTTGCGCGGCTCGAGGGTCCCGCACCACAGCACGTACGGACGCGTCAGGCCGTGCCGGGACCGGAACGCGGCCAGCTCGTCCGGCCGGACGTCGGGGACCCGGACGCCATGCGGGACGACGTGCACCCGCCCCGGGTCGATCCCTGCGGCGAGGCAGTCGTCCCGGGTGGTGCCCGAGACGGCGACCACCGCCGCCGCCTCCTCCCGGACGATCTGCAGGGCGCGCCGGAAGAAGGCGGCGCCGCGCGGCGTGAAGTGCTCGGGCGCGCGCAGGAACGCGAGGTCGTGGACGGTGACGACGAGCGCCCCGCCGGACGCCGGCGGGACCGCCCAGGTGGTCGCGTGCACGACGTCGGCCGGCCCGTCCGCGGCGCGGACCCGCGGCCGGCGCCAGCGGGTCCACGCCTCGTAGAGCGCGGTCCGGGGCAGCGCCGACCGCCGCAGCGGCAGGCCCTCGTCATGGCGCCAGGCGGCCGGCGGCGGGCCGTCGTGGCGTGCGGTCAGCCCCGTCGTCCGGACGTCGTCGCGGCGCAGCAGTGCGGAGCTCAGCTCGCGGACATACGTGCCGGAGCCGCCGGGCACGCGCTGCCACAGCTGCTCGACCGTCAGCGCCGCGCGCAGCGGGGCCGCGCCGCCGGCGGGCACGGTCAGGCGTCGCCGAGGCCGGACACGTACGCCTGGACCTCGTCGTACCGGGGGAGGAGCCCCTGCTCCAGCGCCTCGGCGAGGGTCGGCGCCGCCTCGTCCTTGGCCGAGAGGTGCGGGACCAGCGGGCGCCCGCTCCGGTCGGTGGTGGGCCACTCGACGCCGACGGCGGGGTCGAGCGGGTGGATGCCGTGCTCGCGCTCCGGTGCGTACCCGGACGAGCAGAGGTACATGACGGTGGAGTCGTCCTCCAGCGAGCAGAACCCGTGACCCAGGCCCTCGGAGAGGTACACGGCGCGGCGGTCCCGGTCGTCGAGGAGCACGGTGTCCCAGCGGCCGAAGGTCGGGGACCCGACGCGGATGTCCACGATCACGTCGAGCACCGCCCCGCGCACGCAGGTGACGTACTTCGCCTGGCCCGGGGGCACGTCGGCGAAGTGGATGCCGCGCAGGACGCCCGCCGCCGACACCGAGCAGTTCACCTGCTGGAGGTCGAGCGGGTGGCCCACCGCGTCGCGGAAGGGGGCGATCTTGAACGCCTCGAGGAACGCGCCGCGGGAGTCACCGATCACCCGGGGCGTCACCTCCCAGGCGCCCGCGACGGCGAGCTCGCGGAACTGCATCAGGACTCCATCCGGTCGGCAACCCCGTCAGCGTACCTGCCGGTAGGGTTGCTGCTCGTCGCCACAGGAGGGAGCAGCGCCGTGCGCTGGTTGGTCGCAGGAGCCGGCGGGATGCTGGGTCAGGACGTCGTCCGCGTGCTGCGGGACGCGGGGGAGGACGTCACCGGTCTGGACCGCGCGGAGGCGGACATCACCGACCCGGTCGCGCTGGAGCCCTGGCTCGACGGAGCCGACGTGGTGGTGAACTGCGCCGCCTGGACGGCCGTCGACGCGGCCGAGACGGCGGAGGCCGACGCCTTCACCGTGAACGCGGTCGGGGCGGCGACCCTCGCCCGCGGCGCAGCACGCCACGGCGTGCGGCTCGTGCACGTCTCGACCGACTACGTCTTCGACGGGCTCGCGACGTCGCCGTACCCGGAGGGGGCCCCGCAGCGCCCGCGCTCCGCCTACGGGCGCACCAAGGCGGCGGGCGAGTGGGCCGTCGCGGCCGCCGCGCCGGACCACCTCGTGGTCCGGACCGCCTGGCTCTACGGCGCCGGCGGTCCCTGCTTCCCCGCGACGGTGCAGAAGGTGCTCCGGGAGCGCGGCTCGATGCAGGTCGTCGACGACCAGGTCGGGCAGCCGACGTGGACCGTGGACCTGGCGCGCTTCGTGCTCGCGCTCGTCCGGGCCGGGGTGCCCTCGGGCAGCTACCACGGCACGTCGTCGGGCCAGGCGTCCTGGTACGAGTTCGCCGGCGCGGTCGCGGCCGCGGCCGGGCTGGACCCCGCGCTCGTGACGCCGACGACGAGCGAGAGCTTCGTGCGGCCGGCCCCGCGCCCCGCCTACTCCGTCCTCGGCCACGACGCCGCGGCTGCCGCCGGGGTGGCCCCGATCGGCGACTGGCGCGAGCGCTGGGAGGAGGCGGCGGCGTCCGTCCTCGCGCCGGGGGCGGGTGCCCCCGAGCCGCGCCCGTGAAGGTCCTCGTCGACGCCACCGCGATCCCCGTCGACCTCGGCGGCGTGGGGCGGTACGTGGTCGAGCTCGTCGCGGCGCTCGACGCGCTCGGCCTCGCGGTCGCCGTGGCGTGCCGCCCGGGAGCCGAGGCCTGGGTCGCGGAGCGCGCCCCGGGCGCCGAGGTCCTCGTCGGGCCCGCCCGGATCGCCTCCCGGCCGGGACGCCTCGTGTGGGAGCAGTCCGGCCTGCCCCTCATGGTGCGCGCGACCGGTGCCGACGTGCTGCTCAGCCCCCACTACACGATGCCGACCGTCACGGGGGCCGCGCGGGTGGTCACCCTGCACGACGCGACCTTCTTCAGCGCCCCGGAGGTGCACGGCCGGGTCAAGCGCCGGTTCTTCGCCGCCGCGACCCGGGCGGCGGTGCGCGGGGCGGACGCGCTCGTCGTGCCGTCCCGGGCGACGCGCGACGAGGTCGTCCGGTACACCGGGGGCGACGTGCGTCGGTTCCACGTCGCCCACCACGGGGTCGACCGCGCGGTGTTCCACCCGGTGGGTGATGCCGCCCGCCGGGAGGTGGCCGAGCTCCTCGGGCTCGGGGGCCGGTCGTACGTCGCGTTCCTGGGGACCCTCGAGCCCCGCAAGAACGTCCCGGCGCTGGTCCGCGGCTGGGCCCGCGCCGTCGCGGACCTGCCGGAGCCGCCCGCGCTCGTGCTCGCGGGGGGCAAGGGCTGGGACACCTCGGTCGCGCCGGAGGTCGACGCCGTGGACCCCCGGCTGACCGTCCTCCGGCCCGGCTACCTGCCGTTCGAGAGCCTGGCGGCGTACCTGTCGGGGGCCGCGGTCGTGGCCTACCCGAGCCTCGGCGAGGGCTTCGGGCTCCCCGTCCTCGAGGCGATGGCGTGCGGTGCCGCCGTGCTCACGAGCCGCGAGCTCTCGCTGCCCGAGGTGGGCGGCGACGCGGTCGCCTACACGGGGACCTCCGACGTCGAGATCGGTGCCGCGCTCCGGGACCTGCTCGACGACGACGCCGGGCGCGCCGGGCTCGCGGACCGGGCACTGGACCGCGCGGCCACGTTCACCTGGGAGCGCTCGGCGCGCGAGCACGTCGCCGCGTTCGAGGCCGCGCTGGACCGGCACCGGCGCCGCTGAGGCGCAGGTGCCGGTCGCGGCCGGTCAGCCCCGCTCGTCCAGCAGGCCGAGCAGGTAGCTGCCGTAGCCGGACTTCACGAGGGCCTCGGCACGGCGGCGCAGGCCGTCGTCGTCCAGGAAGCCCCGGCGCCACGCGACCTCTTCCGGGCAGCCCACCTTGAGGCCCTGGCGGTGCTCGATGGTGCGGACGTAGTCGGAGGCCTCGACGAGCGAGTCGAAGGTCCCCGTGTCCAGCCACGCCGTCCCGCGCGGCAGCACCTCGACCTGCAGGCGCCCCTGCTCGAGGTACGCGCGGTTCACGTCGGTGATCTCGTACTCGCCGCGCGCCGACGGCGCGAGGTCGCGGGCGATCGCCACGACGTCGTTGTCGTAGAAGTAGAGCCCGGGCACGGCGTAGCTCGACCGCGGGGCCGTGGGCTTCTCCTCCAACGACAGGGCGCGGCCCGCGTCGTCGAACTCGACCACGCCGTACGCCGTCGGGTCGGCGACGCGGTAGGCGAACACCGCCGCGCCGTCGATCGCGCCGAAGCGCTCGAGCTGCGAGCCCAGGCCGGCCCCGTAGAAGATGTTGTCACCCAGGACGAGCGCCGCCGAGTCCGAGCCCACGAAGTCCGCGCCGAGCACGAACGCCTGCGCCAGGCCGTTGGGCTCCGCCTGGACGGTGTACTCGATCGAGACGCCGAACTGCGAGCCGTCGCCGAGGAGGCGACGGAACTGCTCGGCGTCGTGCGGCGTCGTGATCACGAGGATGTCCCGGATGCCGGCGAGCATGAGCGTCGACAGCGGGTAGTAGATCATCGGCTTGTCGTAGACGGGCACGAGCTGCTTGCTGACGCCGAGGGTGATGGGGTGCAGTCGGGTACCGGAACCCCCGGCCAGGATGATGCCGCGCATGCGGGACATTGTGGCGCATCCGGCGGGCCGGCGTGCGCGGTCCGACCCACGGGCGTCGCGTTACGCTGCGCGGGCACCGCCACCACCTCGCCCCACCGCGCGTCAGGAGGCCCATGAAGGTCTTCGTCCAGATCCCCTGCCTCGACGAGGAGCGCACGCTCCCGGCGGTCCTCGCGAGCATCCCGCGCGAGATCGAGGGCGTGGACGAGCTCGAGGTCCTGGTGGTCGACGACGGGTCCTCGGACCGCACGTCGGAGGTCGCCCGCGAGCACGGCGTCCGGCACGTCCTGCGGCACACCCGGACGCAGGGCCTGGCCCGGTCGTTCCGCGACGGCGTGGACTACGCGCTCGCGCACGGCGCGGACGTCGTCGTGAACACCGACGGCGACAACCAGTACCCCCAGGAGCGCATCCCGGACCTGCTGCGCCCCGTCCTGGAGGGCCGCGCGGACATCGTCGTCGCGGACCGGCAGACGGCGACGATCGCGCACTTCTCGCCCGGGAAGAAGCTGCTGCACCGGTTCGGGAGCGCGGTCGTCAACGTGGCGGCGGACACGGCGCTGCCCGACGCCGCCAGCGGGTTCCGGGCGTACTCGCGCGCGGCCCTGCTCCGGCTCAACGTCGTCACGGAGTTCTCCTACTGCATGGAGACGATCATCCAGGCCGGGCACAAGCGGCTCAGGATCGTCTCGATCCCTGTGACGACCAACCCCAAGACCCGCGAGTCGCGGCTGTTCCGCCACGCGCACCAGCACGTCGCCAGGTCGGCCTCCGCGATCGTGCGCAGCTACCTCATGTACAAGCCGCACGTGCTGTTCGCGTGGCTCGCCGCCGTGTTCGGCGTGCTGGCGCTCGTCCCGGCGGTCCGGTTCCTGGTGCTCTGGGCGAACGGGGGAGGCGACGGCAACGTCCAGTCGCTCATCTTCGCCGCGATCATGGCGGTGGCCGCGCTGCTCTCGGTCGCGCTGGGCATCCTGTCGGACCTGCTGCGCACCAACCGCACGCTGCTCGAGGAGCAGCTGGAGCGGATCAAGCAGATCCAGTACCCGGGCCCGGGGGCGTAGCCGAGGCGTCGGCCGGGCCGTCGGCCGGGTCGCGCGCCGGGTCGTGCGCGGGAGGTCCGCCGTGGCGGGCGAGCAGCGCCGCGACGCCCGCCGCCCCGGCGTCGGCGACGACCATGAGGACGCGGCTGACCAGCGCGACCAGCAGGGCGTCCGCCGAGGACAGCACCGGGGCCAGCGCGAGCACCAGCGCCGCCTCGCGCGGTCCGGCTCCCGCCGGGGCGATGACGACGAGCAGGCCGACGACCCACGCGAGCGCGAACGCCGCCGTGCCGAGCACGGCGGCGCGGCCGGGGTCGCCGGGCGCCAGGTCCGCGACGAGCACGACGGCGTGCGCGCCGAACAGCAGCCACATCACGAGGGCCCACGCGGCGGAGCGCGCCAGGCCGGGCCCGGCGACCCGGACGGGCTCCTCGCCCCGGCGCAGCAGCCGCAGGGCGAGCGCGACCAGCCGGTTGAACACCGGCGGCAGCAGCCCGACGATCCCGAGGGGCACGACGGCGACGGCCCACCAGTAGGTCGACAGCGAGCCGGGGGACGCCGCGGCGAGCCCGACGACGGCGACGGCGCCGCCGACCACGAGCAGCACGGCGAGCGCGGCGAGGGCCACGACGGCGCTCCGGGCACGGGACACGCGGTGCGCCCGGCCGAGCTCGGCCTGCGCGACGACCGCCCACACGCTCCCGGGCACGTACTTGCCGAGCTGGCCGTGGTAGTAGATCCGCGCGGCGGCGCCCAGCGGCGGCGGCGCGCCCGTGGCGGCGAGCAGGCTGCGCCAGGACAGCATCTGCGCGACGAGCCCCGCGCAGGCGAGCACGAGGGAGAGCACCACCGTGCCGGCGTCCAGCCGCGTCAGGGCGTCCGCGAGCTCCTCGCGCCGCCTCAGCACCGACCACACGAGCAGCGCGAGCGCGACGGCGAAGAACACCGCCCCCACCACAGCTCGCCTGGATCGCACCGCACGAGGATAGGGGGACGGGGCCATCGCCTAGGGTGTCCGGGAGCCGCACCCACCCAGCACCGAGGAGGACCGGCGTGCCCGGTACCGGACAGATCGCCCGTTCCGCCTACGTCGCGACGTCGCGCGCCGCCCGCGACGTCGCCCGCAGGACCGGTGTCTTCGACCGGCTGGACCGCCGGTACCGCGAGGCGCCGCGCAGCGTCGGCGGGCACCTGCGGACGCTGTTCGCCATCCACGACGTCGAGGACCTGGTGGCCCTGGACCAGCCCTGGTGGACCTACGGCGCGATCGACGCCGTCGCCGCCCACCTCGCGGCGCTGGAGGGCCGGGCGCGCGTCTTCGAGTACGGCTCGGGCGCGAGCTCGGTCTGGCTCGGCCGCCGCGCCGGCGAGGTGCACAGCGTGGAGCACCACGCGGGGTTCGCGGGGGTGATGCGCCGCGTGCTCGCCGAGGCCGGTCTCGAGGGCACGGTGACGCTGCACGAGGTGGCGCCGACGACGGGCGACTCCCCGGTGGTGCCGTCGCAGCGCCGCGGCGAGGAGGGCAACGACTACGCCGGGTACGTGGCGAGCATCGACGCCGTCCCGGGCGAGTTCGACCTCGTCGTGGTCGACGGCCGGGCCCGCGTGGCCTGCCTCGAGCAGGCGGCCGCGCGCCTCGGGCCGGGCGGGATCGTCCTGTTCGACGACTCCCAGCGGCCGCGGTACGCCCCGGGGCTGGCCGGCAGCGGGCTGCGCGTCGAGCGCCACCGCGGCTGGGTGCCGTCGCTGCCCTTCCCGCGCGAGTCCTCGGTGCTCCGGATCGCGCGCGGCTGACCCGTCCGTCTGCGCGGACGTCCCTCGACGGCGGGGCGTTGGGTAGCATCGGACGCCCTGCCGCCGCACCCCACGAGGGACCACGTGTACCGCCTGACGAACGCGATCCAGAACTACGCCTGGGGCTCGCCCGCCGCGATCCCCGAGCTGCTCGGCACCGAGGCGACCGGGGAGCCGGTCGCCGAGGCGTGGTTCGGTGCGCACAGCAGCGCCCCGTCGCACTGCGTGCGCGACGACGGCAGCACGGGCGCCCCCATGCCCGACGTCATCGCGGCCGACCCCGGGAGCGTCCTCGGCGAGGACGTCGAGGCGCGGTTCGGCGCGACCCTGCCGTACCTGCTCAAGGTCATCGCGGCGGAGACCCCGCTGTCGCTCCAGGTCCACCCGCACGTCGCCCGGGCGCGCGAGGGGTTCGCGGAGGAGGAGGCCGCGGGCGTGCCGCTGGACGCGCCGCACCGCAACTTCCGCGACCGGAACCACAAGCCCGAGCTCGTCTACGCGCTCACCCGGTTCGAGGCGATGTGCGGGTTCCGCGCCCCGCGTCGGGCCGCCGAGCTGCTCGAGGGCCTGGACACCCCTCTCGCCAAGGGCCTGCGGGAGCTGCTCGCGGAGCAGCCGACCGCGGCCGGCATCGAGGCCGCGTTCACCCGCCTGCTGCGCCCGGAGACGCGCCCGACCGCCGAGGAGGTCGGGGAGATCGCCGTCGCGTGCGCCGCCCGGCTCGAGGCGGGCTCGCCGTCGCCCCGGGCCGACCGCACCGTGGTCCAGCTGCAGGCGGCCTACCCGGGTGACCCGGGGGTGGTGACCTCCCTGCTGCTCAACCCCGTGACGCTCCAGCCCGGCGAGGCGCTGTTCGTGCCCGCAGGCGGGGTCCACGCGTACCTCAGGGGCCTCGGCATCGAGATCATGGCGTCGTCGGACAACGTGCTGCGTGCCGGTCTCACGCCCAAGCACGTCGACGTCGACGAGCTGCTGCGCAACGTCGACTACGTCGCCGCACCGCCGATCCGGATCGCCCCGGAGAAGTTCCACGGCGCCACCCGGTCCTTCTACGCGCCGGTGGACGACTTCGAGCTGTCGGTGACCGCCGTCGACGACGACCAGGACCACCCGCTGCCCGGCCGCGGCCCCCGCGTCCTGCTGTGCCTCGAGGGCCGGATGACGGTCACGTCCCGGTTCGACGGCGCGCTCACGCTGAGCCGGGGTCAGGCCGCCTTCGTGCCTGCGTCGGACGGCGCGCTGCGGGTCAGCGGCGGCGGGACGCTGGTGCAGGCCGACGTCCCCTGACCCGGGCGTGGCGGCGCTCCCGGAGCAGCCCGCGTCCTCAGGGCGCACCGGCGGACCGCCGCGGGTCCTCGCGCTCGCGCTGAGCCTGCCGGACCGGCTCCCCGTGCTGGTGCTCGCGCTCGGGCTGGCGGCGCTCGCGTCGGTCCTGGCCGGGCAGTTCCGGCCCTGGGTGGTGCTGCCGCTCGCGGTGCTGCTCGCCGGCGCGTCCTGGCGGCTCGTCCCCACCCCGCCGCCCGCGTCGAAGGCGCACCTGGCCGCGTCGGCGGCGGTCTCGGCGCTGGCGGTCGCCTGGACGGCGCTCGGCCTGAGGTCGGTGGCCGAGTACGTGGTGGTCAACCGCGACCCGGGCTTCCTCACGCTCCAGGCGCTGTGGCTCACGGACCACCGCGCGGCGCCGGTCCCCGTGGGTGCCGCCGAGGTGGCTGCGGCGGCCGCATCGGCGGCGAGCGCCGGGACGGAGGCGTTCTGGCTGCAGGACGGCGCGCTGCACGCGCAGGGCAACAAGATGCTGCCCGCGCTGCTCGCGGTCCAGGGCTGGGTGGGCGGGGAGCGCGCGGTGCTCGGCGGGAACGTCGTGATCGGCGCGGTCGCCCTGCTCGCGCTGTTCGCGGCCGCGCGCCGGTTCGCCGGACCGCTCTGGGCCCTGGTGCCGACCGCGGCGCTCGCGCTGAGAGCCTGCCGATGCTGACGTTCACACGCGCGGCGTACACCGAGCCGCTGACCGTGGCGTTCCTGTGCGGGGCTCTGGCGGTCGCGCACGGCACGTGGCGTCCCACCCGTGCGATCCGGCGCGGCGGCGGGGGCCGGGTCGGCCCGCACCTCCTCGTCGGCGCGCTGGTCGGCGCGGTCGGCGCGGCGCGGATCGACGGCGCCGTCGCCGTGGTCGGGCTCGCGCTCGGCTACCTGCTGGTCGGCGCCTCGCCGCTGGGCCGGCGGGACCGGCGCGCCGCGTGCGGGCGGCGCTCGCGGCGATCGGGGCCGGGGCGACGATGGTCGCGCTCGGCATGGTCGACGTGCTGCGGCTGAGCCCGGCGTACGTGCGGGAGCACTCCTCGCAGCTCACCTCGCTGCTCGCGGCGACGGCGGTGCTGCTGGTCGCGGCGGTGGTCGTGCTCGTGCTGCCCGGCGGCTGGCTCGGGTGGCTCCGGCGGTGGCTGCACCGCCGTCGGGTGGCGCTCGGCCGGTGCGCGGCCGGCGCGGCGCTGCTGCTGGGCGCCGTGCTCGCGTCGCGGCCGCTGTGGTGGGAGGGCAGGTTCACCGACCCGGCCTCCGGGTACGGCTACGCCGTGCAGGTGCTGCAGGCCGCGGCGGGGGAGCCGCTCGACGCTGCCCGGTCGTACGACGAGCGCACGCTCGCGTGGGTCGGCTGGTACCTGGGCGTGCCGGCGGTCGTGCTGGGGTTCGCCGGGCTGGCGGTGCTCGCGCGCCGGGCTGTGGCAGGCAGGGACCCGGCGTCGGCGCTGCTGGTCGCGGTGCTGGGCGTGGCCGCGGTGTTCCCGCTGGTGCGGATCAGCATCACGCCGGACCAGATCTGGGCGGTGCGCCGGCTGCTGCCCGCGACGCTGCCGGGCGTGCTGCTGGCGGGGACGGTGGCGCTCGCGGCGCTGGCGGGGAGGTGGCCCGGCGGGGGCGTCGGAGCGGAGCGTCCTGCCCGGCACGCGCCGGCGGGTCGGGCGGGACGCTCCACCCGGTTCCGCTCCCCGTGGGGTGTCGCACGCCGGGCGGTCGCGGGCGGGCTCGCGCTCGCCGTCGTCGCGTTCCCCCTCAGCACCTGGCGGCCGGGCGCGACGGTCGTCGAGCTGTCGGGCCGGGCGACGCAGGCGCACGCCGTCTGCGACGCGCTCGACGACCTCGGCGTCGACCGCGTGGTGTGGACGCACTCGAGCCCGTTCCGGTACCTCGCGACGCTGCGGGTGCTGTGCGACGTCGAGGTGGTCGAGTTCGTGACGCCCCCGACGACGGCCGACCTCGCGGCGGTGCGCGCCGCGTGGGGCGGGGGGCCGGTCGCGGCGCTCAGCTTCGACCCGGGCAGCTACGCCTGGACGGTGCCGCCGGCGGAGTCGGTCGGCGCGACGGCGTCCACGACGCTGGGCCGGACGCTGACGGGCGTGCCGCGGACCGTCGACACGGCGTGGAGCGAGGTCTGGATCGGCCTGGTGCAGGCGGACGGGACCGTCGCGCCGGCGGGCTGAGCGCGCCGCCGGGGCCCCGGCGGGCCGGCACCGGCGCCGGCCGGGGCGAGGTGCGACCCGGGCGGTGCGGTCGTCACACCCGCGTGAGGTCGTCACTCGCGGGTGAGGTCGTCACTCGTGTGTGACGACCTCACCACGATGTGACGACCTCGTGGGCCGGCCGCGCGAGGGAGGTGGGCCGGCCGCGCGCCGGGGCGGCGTCAGAGGCGCGCCATCACCCGCTCGGACGTCGCGATCCGCTCGGCGCGGTCGGCGGCGTCCCCGGGCTCCGGGCGCAGCAGCACGGCCGAGCCGCCGCGCGCCAGCACGCCCAGGGTCGCGAGCAGCGCCGACGCGGTGGCGCCCCGCTCGTCCGACACGGCCAGCAGCGCGCGCGACCCCGCCGGCACCGGCGCCGCGCCGGACGCCGCCGCGACCAGCCCCGCGTGCGGCACGGGAGTCGCGCCCACCTCCAGCGCGGGCTCCGCGGGCTCGACCGCGGGCGCCCAGCCGACGACGTCGCCGTAGGTCATCACCGACTGCGCCGCGTCGAGGGCGCCCGGGGGCAGCTCGCCGTCGAACCGCCGCGCCAGCGCGGGCAGCGCCACCGCGACCACCCCGGCGCCGCGGGGCAGGTCGAGCGCCGCCGGGCGGTCCGAGACGACCACGTCGGCGGTCGCCGCGGCGGCGTGCGCGTCGGTGGCGACCGTCGCGCCCACCCGCCAGGCGGCCAGCGCCCAGACGACGGTGCGCCAGTGCGGCGGCAGGTCGAGGAGCACGCGCGTGCCGGGGCCGGCGTCGAGCTCCTCCACGAGCAGGTTGGTGGTCTTGCTCACCCAGTTGTCGAGCACCGCGCCGGACAGCTCGATCCGCTCGCCGGCGGGTCCGTACCAGGTCACGCGGGGGCGCCCCGGCTCGCTGAGCAGGGCCGACAGGACGTCGGCGACGGAGGCGGCGGGGCGGGGCGTCGAGAGGGGCACGGGAGCAGCCTAGGTGCCCGTGATATCGAGGATCCGGACATATCGCCCGGTAAGCGCTTCAGTACCAGTCTTCCGCTTGACTACGCGGAACGACACGCGTGTAATTCCCTGGAACGGGTGGCGCGCGGGTGATCGCGGACCGCCCCGCGGACCATCGACACGAGCACGACGGGGGAGGCACACATGTGGAGTCTGCTCGACGACGAGGGACCCTTCCCGTCCGAGGCGCGCACGCCCCAGACCGAGACGGTCGCGCCCGTGCTGCCGCTCTTCGGCACGCCCGAGGACGACGGCATCATGGGCTGGCAGGAGCGCGCCCTGTGCGCCCAGACGGACCCCGAGGCGTTCTTCCCCGAGAAGGGCGGCTCGACCCGCGAGGCCAAGAAGGTCTGCACCGGCTGCGAGGTCCGGGCCGAGTGCCTGGAGTACGCGCTCGCCAACGACGAGCGGTTCGGCATCTGGGGCGGCCTGTCCGAGCGTGAGCGCCGCAAGCTCAAGCGGCGTGTGGTCTGATCGCGCCCGCCGGGGCGCCTGACGTCGTGACCGCCAGCACGCTGCACCCCGGCGCGCCCACGACGGGCTCCCTCCCCGCCGCCGCACCCGCGACGGCGGTGGTCGTCGCCCGCGGCGTCACCCCCTTCGTCGCGACGACGCTCCGCGCGCTCGCCGCCCAGACCCGCGCGCCCGCGCGGGTGCTGCTCGTCGACGCGGGCGACCGTCCCGACCCGGGCCTCGCCGCGGTGCTGCGCCAGGCGGGCCTCCCCGCGGGCACGACGACGCTGCTGACCGCCCCCGGCGCGCGCACCTTCGGCGACGCCGTGCGCGCCGCCGTCGCCGCCGAGGACGACCTGCCCGGCGGCGCCTCCCGCTGGTTGTGGCTGCTGCACGACGACTCCGCCCCCGACCCGGCCGCGCTTGCCGAGCTGGTGCGCGCCGTGCAGGCCGCGCCGTCCGTCGGCGTCGCCGGCGTGAAGCAGCGCACCTGGACCGCGCCCGCGCGGCTGCTGGAGGTCGGCGTCCGCACGTCGCGGTCCGGGCGGCGCATGACCGACGTGGAGCCCGGCGAGGTCGACCAGGGCCAGCACGACGGGCGCGAGGACGTGCTCGGCGTCGGCCTGGTCGGCGCGCTCGTGCGGCGGGACGTGTGGGCGGAGCTGCGGGGGACCGACCCGGCGCTCGGCCCGTTCGGCGACGGCCTCGACCTCTCCCGGCGCGCGCGCCTGGCCGGGCACCGGGTGCTCGTGGTGCCGTCGGCGGTCGTCCGGCACGCCCAGGCGGCGTACCACGGGCTCCGCGACCCCGGCACCGACCCGGCCTCGATCGTCGACCTGGACGCCGACGGCGAGCCCGACGGCGCCGACCCGCGGCGGTCGTACGCCGCGCGCCGGGCCGCGCTGCTGCACCAGCGCCTGGTGTGGGCGCCGCTGCCCCTGGTGCCGTTCGTCGCCGCCATGGCCGTCCTGGCCGGGCTGGTGCGCGTGCTCGTCCGGATCGCGACCAAGGAGCCGGCCCTCGCAGCCGCCGAGCTCGCCGCGCCGCTGCGCGCCCTCGGCCGGCCCGCCGCCGTCGTCCGCGCCCGGGCGCAGGCCCGCCGCACCCGCGCGGTGCCGCGGCGGACGCTGCGGCCCCTGCAGGCCGATGGCCGCACCGTGTGGCGGCAGTGGCGCGACCGGCGGCTCACCCGCGCCGAGGCCCGCCGGGTCGTGCGTGCGCCCAGCGAGCTGGAGCTGCGCGAGCTCGCGGCGCTGGCCCTGCGGCGCCGCGCCGGCCTCGCGGTCGTGGCCATCGCCCTCGTCGTCGTGACGGCCGCCGCCTTCGGGCCGCTCGTGGTCGGCACGCTGTCCGGCGAGTCGCTGGTCGGGGGTGCGCTGGTCGCGGCCTCGTCCGGGCTGGGCGACGTGTGGGCCGCGGCCACCAGCGGCTGGGTGTCGAGCGGCCTCGGCTCTCCCGGCCCCGGCGACGCCCTGGTCACGGCCCTGCTGCCCGGGACCGCGGTCGCCGGCGGCAGCCTCGGCGTCGCGCTCGCCGTGCTCGTGCTCGGCTCGGTGCTGCTGTCCGGGCTCGGTGCGTGGTTCGCCGCGGGCGCCGCCACCCGGTCCGTCGGCGTCCGGGTGTGGGCCGCGGTCGTCTGGGCCGCGCTCCCGAGCCTGCTGCTCGCCGCGGGCCAGGGCCGCGCCGGGGCGGTGCTCGTGCACGTGGCGCTGCCGTGGCTCGCGCTCGCGCTGGCGCGGGCCGTCGGGGCGCAGCAGGTCGACGTGGTGCTGTCCGGCGTCGTCACCGCCGCGCGCGCCGAGGACGGCGCCGTGCCCGGGCGGGACCTCGGCGCTGAGGAGTGGCCCGACCCCGAGGCGTGGGCGCGCGCGGGCGAGCCCGCACGTCGCCGTGGGCGCCGGGCGGCGGGGCGCGGGGACGACGACGCGGGGAGCGCGGCGGGCGCGACCGCCGCGGTCCCCGGCGCGACGCCCGCGGTCACCGGCTCGACCCCCGAGGTCGAGGGCGATCGCGCGGAGGCGGCCGACGACCGGCCGACGACGGGCGCCACCCCCGCCGTGGCCGCGGACGGGCCCGCCGAGGAGCGCGACCGCGACGAGGCCAGCGACGTGACGCCGGTGCGCGGCACCCGCGCGGTGCCGGCCACCACCGGGGCGGCCGAGGTCGTCACGGCGCGGGTCCCGGCGACCGACGACGCGGCGGACGACACCGTCGGCACGACGACTGACGACACCACCGACGACGTGGCCGACGCCCACCCCGACGACCTCCCCGCCACCCCCGCCCGCCCGGCGGGCTCGATCGCCGCGGCCGCCGGCCGCGTCCCTCGCGTTCGCCGTCGTGGCCGCCGGGGCGCCGGTGCTGCTGCTGCCCGGCGTCCTGCTCCTGCTGGTGGTCGCCGTGTGCGCCCCGCGCGGCCGCCGGCTGCGCGTCGTGCTCGCCGCGGTGCCCGCGCTCGTCCTGCTGGGCCCGCTGCTGGCCGAGGCGGTGTCCCGCGGCCTCGACGGCGTGCGGCTGCTGGTCGCCGACCCCGGGGCGCCGCTCGCCTCCGACCCGGCGTCCGCGGTCGCCGCGGCGCTCGGCGTGCCGGTCGACGCCACCGCGCTCGTGCCGTCCTGGCTGCCCGGCCGGGTGCCGGAGCTCGTCGTCACCTGGTGGCCGGTCGTGACCGGCGGTGCCGTGCTGCTGCTGGCGCTGATCGCCCCCTGCTGCGCGGGGCGCCGGTCGCCCGGGCGGTGCGGCTCGGCTGGGTGGTCGCCGCCGTCGGCCTGGTGGCCGCCCTGGTCGCGGGCCGGGTGGCCGTCGGCGAGGACGACGGCACGGTCGTCGTCGGCTGGGCGGGCTCCGGCGTCTCGCTCGCGATGGCCGGGCTGCTCGCCGCCGCGGTGCTCGGCACCCGCGGGGCGCGGGCGTGGCTCGACCGCGCGTCGTTCGGCTGGCGGCAGCTGACCGCCGCCGTCGTGACCGCCGTGGTCGTCGTGCTGCCGCTGACCGCGTGGGTCGGCTGGGCGTGGCAGGCGCGCGACGGCGCCGCCGCGGACCTGACGACCATGGACCGCGCGGTCGTGCCGGCGATCGGGCGGCAGACCCAGCAGTCCGAGGACGCCCCGCGGGTGCTCGCGCTCGTCCCCTCGACCGAGGACCCCGCGAGCGGCGGCACCGCCGCGGGCGCGGTCGACTGGCAGCTGCTGCGCGGCGACGGACCGCAGGTCCTCGAGTCCGCCGCGGCCGCGCGGACGGCCGGTCTCGCCGGCGGGCTGACCGACCCGGCCGCCGCGGAGCCGGACGACGCGGACGCCGAGGTCGAGGCCGTCGTCGGCACGCTCGCCGTCGGGTCCAGCACGGACGTCGCCGCCGACCTGGCGGCCCTGGCCGTCGCGGACGTGCTCGTCCCGCCGCTCCCGGAGGCCGAGGACGACCTCACGCGGCAGCAGGCGCGCACCGCGCTGATCGGGCGCCTCGACGCCACGCCCGGCCTCGAGCGGATCACCGAGGGCGACTCCGGCGTCATCTGGCGCGTGCAGCCCTCGGGCGGCGCGGTCGGCGAGGACGCGCAGGGATCGACGGCCGACGCGTCCGCCGACGCCGCCCCGGCCGCCGACTCCGCCGTCCCCGCCGTCGTGACCGCCTGGGCGCGCCTGGTCCCGGACGCCCGCGCCACCCAGGACGCGGCCGGCCTGGCGTCCGCCGACGCGGTCGCCGTGCCGGCGGTGCCGGGCGTCGTCGCGCGGGTGGACACCGAGATCGAGCCGGGCGACACCGGGCGGCTGCTCGTGCTCGCCGAGCGCGCGGACGCCGGGTGGCGCGCGACGCTCGACGGCCGGCCGCTGCGCGCGGTGACCGACGGCTGGCGGCAGACGTTCGAGGTCGGGGGTGAGGGCGGCCGCCTGGTCGTGACGCACACCGCCCCCGACCGGACGGCGTGGACGGTCGCGCAGGGTGCCGTGGGGCTGCTGGCCCTGCTGCTCGCGCTGCCCGTCCGCCGCCGTCGGGCTGGGAGGCGATGACATGACGGATCCGACCGTCGGGCGTCCGCGCCGGACCGGGCGCGCCGCGCGCCTGCTCTCCGGCGCGCTGGTGCTCGGCCTCACCGGCGGCGTGGTGGCGATCGCCGTGGCGGCGCCGCCGACCGAGGCCCGCCCGGTGCCGGCCGCCACCGTCGACGTCGCGCCGACGGCCACTACCCTGGTCTGCCCGGGGCCGCTCCAGCTGCCGGACGACACGCTGTCCGGGGACTCGGCGTTCGACCGGGTGCCGGTCGCGCCCGTCGAGCGGGTCACCGCCTTCGACACCGTGGCGTCCGCCACCGCCTCGCTGACCGTGCTCGGCGCGGACCCCGTGGCGCTGGCGGACGGCGCGGGGTCGGTCGCGTCGCCGGGCGCCGCGACGGTGCTGCGCGCGGAGCCCGTGGACGGCGAGCCGGCCCGGGTGGCCGGCGCCACGTCGTCGGTCGTCACCGACGGCGATCTCCGCGGCCTGTCCGCCGCGTCGTGCGCGCGCCCGTCCGCCGACGTCTGGCTGGTCGGCGGCAGCACCGAGCTGGAGAGCACCGCCGATCTCGTGGTCGTGAACCCGGGCGCGACGCCCGCGGACGTGACGGTGGAGGTCTGGGGCCCCTCGGGCCCGGTCGATCTCGCGAACGGCGGCACGTTCCTCGTGGCGCCGGGGGCCGAGCGCGTGCTGTCGCTGCCCGGCGTCGCCGCCGAGCAGCGCCGGATCGCGGTCCGGGTCACCGCCGCGGGCGGCCAGGTCTCGGCCTACCTCCAGGACTCCCTGCTCGACGGGTTCACCCCCCGCGGCACCGACCTCGTCACCGCGGGCACCGGCCCGGCGACCACCCAGGTGGTCCCGGGCATCACGGTGGTCGCCACCGAGGTGGACGCCGCGGACGCGGGGGCACTGCGGCTGCTCGTGCCCGGCGACGAGGACGCGACCGCCTCGGTCCGGCTGCTCGGGCCGGACGGCGACGTCGCCCTCCCGGGCGCCCAGGAGCTGGAGCTCCCGGCGGGCGAGGTCACCGACGTCTCGCTCGGGGGCCTGGCCGCCGGCAGCTACACGGCGGTGGTCGAGTCGTCCCGGGCCGTGGTCGCCGGCGCCATGATCGCGCGCGAGGCCAAGGCGGGTGAGCTCGACGCGGGGGCACGCCTCGAGCGCGCGTGGGTCGCGGCAGCGGCACCCGGCAGCGGCCTGGTGGCGGTCCCGGCCGGCGCGACGGGCACGCTGGTCCTGACGGCGGTTCCCCGCACCGGCGAGGCCGGGACGGCCCCGGTGCCGACCCCGACCTCCGGCGCGACCGCCGCGCCGAGCCCCGAGCCCACCGAGGGCCAGGTCCCCGACCCCGACGAGGCGCAGGTGCCGCAGGGTCCGACGGCGACGGTCACCCTGCGCGCGTACGGGGAGGCGGGTGTGCTCGGCGAGCGGGAGGTCGACGTGCCGGTGGGGTCGACCCTCCCGTACCCGGTGCGCGACCTCGGCAGCGGCGTGGTGGGCGTCGAGGTGCTGGCCCCGGACGGCGGACCCGCCGACCTGGCCTGGGCCCTGCACTCGTCGGTGGCCCAGGCGAGCGGTGTGCTCGTCTCGGTCCTGTCCCCGGTCACCGACGCCGAGGCGGTCACCCGCGCGCAGGTGCGCGAGGGGTCGCGGGTCGGCCTGGACTGAGGAGCACGGCCGCGCGGCTCAGCGCGCCGCGCGCAGCTCCACGACCTCGCGCGCCTTCAGCCCGACCGACACCGCCGCCCGCACCGGCCACTGGTACCACCGGTGGTACCGCCGGTGCAGGTACCGCTCCGCGGACCGGTGGTGCGCCGAGATCATCGCGGCCGGCTTCGCCTTCCACGACACCCCGCCGACGTGCATCACCCGCGCCGACGGCACGTAGACGTTCGGCCGCCCCGCGAGCGCGAGACGCTCGCCCAGGTCGACGTCCTCGAAGAACATGAAGTAGGCGTCGTCGAACCCGCCGACCGCCTCGAACGCGTCCCGGCGCAGCAGCAGGCAGGCCCCGGACAGCCAGCCGGCGGACCGCTCGGCACCGACCGTCTCCTGGCGGCGCTGGTAGGCGCGCGTCCACGGGTTCCCGGGCCAGACCTTGCCGAGCACGGCGTGGCCGGCGCCCTGCGTCAGCGACGGCAGCTCGCGCGCCGACGGGTAGACCGTGCCGTCCTCGTTGAGCAGCGCGGGCCCGAGCGCCCCGGCCGCGGGGTGCCGCTCCGCGGCGTCGAGCAGGGCGTCGAGCGAGCCCGGCTCCCAGACGACGTCCGGGTTGGCCACCACCAGGAACGGCTGCGTCGCGCCGCGTGCGCCGGCGTTGGCGCCGCCGCCGTAGCCGAGGTTCTCGCCCGTGCGGACCACGCGGCCGCCCGCCTCGGCGGCGACCCGGTCGGCGACGGTCGGGTCGGCACCGTTGTCGACCACGACGAGCTCGACGGGCGCGGTCGTCGCGGTGGCGAGGGACCGGGTGAAGTCGGTGAGCTCCGGACCCGGGTTGTACACGATCGTGACCACGCGGACGGCGGGGCGGCCGGCGGACGGGGTGGCGGGGGCGCGGCTCGGCTCGGGGGTCGTCGTCATGGCCGGGTCAGGCTACCGTCCGTCCCCGAGCTCGGGGTCGACCTCGTCGGGCGAGCGTCCCAGCAGGTGCGCGACCTGCTCGACGACCACCTCGTGCACGACGTCCGCGAGCTCGTCCGCGTCGACGGCCCGGGACTCCACGGGTCGTCGGTACACCACGATCCGCGGCGGCAGGCCGGGCTGGGACGGGAACGACCGCCCGAGCGGCACGCCGCCGGACTCCCACGGCGCCGGGTCGGACGGGGGCACGTCCTCCACGGCGAACTCCACCCCGTCCAGGTACTTCCCCCAGCGGACCTCCAGGCGCTCCACCGAGTCCAGCACGAGGTCGTCGAACCGCTCCGCGCGGGTGCGGTGCGCGGGGAGCGAGGCCGGGAGCAGCGGGCCGCGGATGCCGCGGCCACGGCGGTCGCGGCGGCGGACGGCGCCGACGCGGGGGACCGGTCCGCCCGGGGTGCCGGGGGCGGCGGGGACGTGCCGACGGGGTGCCACCACGGCACTGTATCCGGGTGACAACGCGGGTCGCGCGCACGCTCCGGCCGCGGGCGGCGGTAGGTTCTACCCCGTGAGACCCGTCCGCCAGTGCTCCCGCACCGCGTGCGGTCGTCCGGCGGTCGCGACCCTGACGTACGTGTACGCCGACTCGACGGCCGTCCTCGGCCCGCTCGCCAACCTCGCCGAGCCGCACTCCTACGACCTGTGCGCCGAGCACGCCTCGCGCCTCACCGCCCCGCGGGGGTGGGAGGTCGTCCGGCTGACGCCCGAGTTCGTCGAGACCGGCCCGAGCCACGACGACCTGCTCGCGCTCGCCGACGCCGTGCGCGAGGCGGGCCGCCCGGCGCCCCGGCACGCCGCGGCGGTCCCCGACGGCCTGCCGCCGGCCGCCGAGCTCGACACCGAGCGCCGCCGGGGCCACCTGCGCGTGCTGCGCGGCGAGGAGGGCTAGCGCGCGATGGCCGGTGCAGGGGGCGGTGCGGCAGGTCGCCGCAAGGGACGCCGGGGCGAGCCCGAGCCGACACCGCTGGGGTCGCTGAGCCAGGCCGGGCAGGAGCACGCCCCGGGGACGGGCGAGTGCGAGGTCTGCGGGTCGACGCGACTCACCCGGCTGCACCTCGCGCTGGCCGACGGGACGGACGTGACGTTCGTGTCCTGCCACGAGTGCGAGCACCGGGCGTGGTTCCCGCTGGACGGCGACGGGACGTCGCTGAGCCGGGACGAGGTCGTGCGGCGGTCGAGCCGGGGCTGACGCCGCACCTGTCCGGGCGGAGGGGCAGCACGCCTCCGCGCCTCCGCGGCGCCGCCCCGATGGGATACCGTGACGCCGTGCCTGAGACCTCCGCGCTGCCCGACCTGACCGGCCTGATCAAGGCGTACGACGTCCGGGGCACGGTCCCGGACCAGCTGAACGCCGGGGTCGCCCGCGCGATCGGCGCGGCCTTCGCCGACGTCGTCGTCCTGCCCGAGGCCGCGGACGGGGCTCGCCCGCGCGTGGTCATCGGCAACGACATGCGCCCCTCCGGCCCGGAGCTCGTCGGTGCGTTCGCCGAGGGGCTGGCCGCGCGCGGCGTCGACGTCATCACGATCGGGCTGTGCTCGACGGACGGTCTGTACTTCGCGTCGGGCAAGCTCGGCATCCCCGGCGCCATGTTCACCGCGAGCCACAACCCCGCCGAGTACAACGGCATCAAGCTGTGCCGCGCGGGCGCACGCCCCGTCGGCCAGGACTCCGGGCTGTCCCGGGTGCGCGACCTCGCGGCCGAGTACCTGCGCGACGGCGTCCCGGCCGCGGCCGAGGGCGCGGCCGCCGGCGAGGTCACCGAGCAGGACCTGCTGGGCGACTACGCCTCGTTCCTGCGCGGCCTGGTCGACCTGTCCGGCATCCGCCCGCTCAAGGTCGTCGTGGACGCCGGCAACGGCATGGGCGGGTTCACCGCGCCGGCCGTCCTCGGCACCGGCGCAGGCCTGCCCGAGCTGCCGCTCGAGGTCGTGCCGCTGTACTTCGAGCTGGACGGGACCTTCCCGAACCACGAGGCGAACCCGCTGGAGCCGGAGAACCTGCGCGACCTGCAGAAGGCGGTCGTCGAGCACGGCGCCGACATCGGCCTGGCGTTCGACGGCGACGCCGACCGCTGCTTCGTCGTCGACGAGAACGGCGACCCGGTCAGCCCGTCCGCGATCACGGCCCTGGTCGGCCTGCGCGAGATCGAGCGGGAGAAGGCGGAGGGCCGCACGCCCACCGTGATCCACAACCTCATCACCTCGATGGTCGTGCCGGACCTGGTGACCGCGGCCGGCGCCAAGGCGGTCCGGACCCGCGTGGGCCACTCGTTCATCAAGGCGCAGATGGCGGAGTCGGACGCGGTGTTCGGCGGCGAGCACTCGGCGCACTACTACTTCCGCGACTTCTTCTTCGCGGACACCGGCATGCTCGCGGCGCTGCACGTGCTCGCCGCGCTCGGCGGCCAGCCGCACCCGCTGTCGGCGCTCGCCGAGCAGTACCAGCCGTACGTCGCCTCGGGGGAGATCAACTCCCGCGTCTCCGACGTCGCCGCCGCCCGCGCCCGCGTGGTCGAGGCGTACGTCGAGCAGCAGGGCGCCGGCCCGGTGACGGTCGACGAGCTGGACGGGCTGACGGTCTCGCACTGGGACTCCCAGCCGCAGTGGTGGTTCAACCTGCGCGCGTCGAACACCGAGCCGCTGCTGCGCCTGAACGTCGAGGCCGCGGACGAGGACATCATGGAGAAGGTCCGCGACGACGTGCTCGCGCTGGTCCGCCAGGACGGCGCCGCGTGAGCGCAGCCGAGCCCGTGGGCACCACCGGCCTCGCGCCCTGGGTGCGGGAGCTGCTGCGCTGCCCCGTGACGGGCGCGACGCTCGTGGACGGCGTCGGCCCGGGCGGTCAGCCGGAGCTCGTGTCCACGGACCTGGACCGCCCGCTGGCGTACCCCGTGCGCGACGGCATCCCCGTCCTCCTCGCCGACGAGGCCCGCCCGGTCTAGCATCACCGCTCGGGCCACCGCGCGGCGGCCTCGGGGGACCTCGGTCGCCCGCGCGCTGACCAGCGGAGGGACCGGCATGGCACACGGAGGCGGGAACAAGGCGATCATCGCCGCGCTGTCCGCGAACCTGGGCATCGCGGTGACGAAGTTCATCGCCTTCCTGCTCACCTCGTCGAGCTCGATGCTGGCCGAGGCGGTGCACTCGGTCGCCGACTCCGGCAACCAGCTGCTGCTGCTCGTCGGCGGCCGCCGGGCCCGGCGGGCGGCGGACGAGGAGCACCCGTTCGGCTACGGGCGCGAGCGGTACATGTACGCGTTCATCGTCGCGATCGTGCTGTTCAGCCTCGGCGGCCTGTTCGCGCTGTACGAGGCGTGGCACAAGTTCGCCGACCCGCATCCGATCGAGTCCTGGCAGTGGGTGCCGCTCGTGGTGCTGGTCGCGGCGATCGTCATGGAGGGTCTGTCCTTCCGCACCGCGATCGGCGAGGCGAACCACACCCGCGGCAAGCAGGGCTGGGTGTCGTACATCCGCACCGCGAAGGCGCCCGAGCTGCCCGTGGTGCTGCTGGAGGACTTCGGGGCGCTCATCGGACTGGTGCTCGCGCTGTTCGGCGTCTCCATGACGCTCGTGACCGGCGACGGCCGGTGGGACGCGATCGGGTCGGCCGCGATCGGCCTGCTGCTCGTCGTCATCGCGATCGTGCTGGCGGTCGAGACCAAGAGCCTGCTGCTCGGGGAGTCGGCGACGCGCAAGGACGTCGACGCGATCCGCGCCGCGCTGGTCGGCCCGGGCGTCCCGTCCGTCATCCACCTGCGCACGCTGCACCTCGGTCCGGAGGAGCTGCTGGTCGCGGCGAAGATCGAGGTGCCGGCGGCGTCGAGCGCGGCGGACGTCGCGGAGGCGATCGACGCGGCGGAGCAGCGGGTGCGGGCGGCGGTGCCGATCGCGCGGGTGATCTACCTGGAGCCGGACCTGCGGCACGCGCTCGCCGCGAGCTGACCCCGGGGCTCTTCCGGCCTGACAGTGGAAGCTTGTGACGGACACGCCGTCGGCATGTCCGTCACAACCTTCCACTGTCGTCCGAGGTGGGGACGGGCGGTCAGACGGCCGCGACCGCCGGACGGCGGGACAGGACCGCGACCAGGACGACCGCCACGAGCATGACCGCCGCCGCCGCGGCGCCGAGCACCGCGTAGCCCGGGCCGGCCACGACCCAGCCGCCCACCAGGGCGCCGAGGCCGGTGCCGAGCGAGATGATCGACGAGTTCAGCGCCACCACCAGCTGCCCGTGCCGGCCCGCCAGCGTGAGCAGCACGTTCTGCAGGGGAGAGTTCATCGCCCATGCGGCGAACCCCCACAGCGCGAACACCGCCAGCGCGGTCCACGCGGTCGCCGTCGCCGGGGTGAGCAGCAGCAGCGCCACCACCGACGTCCCCAGCGCGAGCACGATGCTGCGGGCGGCGCCGAACCGGTCGGCGAGCCGCCCGCCCACGACGTTGCCCGCGACCCCCGCCACGCCGTACGCCAGCAGCACGGCGCTGAGCAGCGCGCCGGTCAGCCCGCCGAGGTCGGTGAGCAGCGGCGACGAGTAGGTCTGCACCATGAGCGCCGACGCGGTCTCGAGCATCGACACCAGCAGCACGACGGCGACGAGCCCGGGCAGGGCGGCGCCTGGCGCGCCCAGAGCGGTGGTTCGGTCCGAGATCGGTGCTTCAACGGACCGATCTCGGCGCGAAGCACCGATCTCGGCGTTCTCCGCGGCCGTGCGCGGGACGCGGACCAGCGCCAGGACGCTCACCAGCGCCACCAGCGCCAGGGCGCCCACCAGGGCGTAGACGCCGCGGTAGCCGAGCGCCGGGCCGAGCAGGTTGCCCGCCGGCGCCCCGAGGACGGTCGCCGTCGTCAGCCCGCCGAACACCGTCGCGACCGCCCGCCCGCGCCGCCCGGGCGGGGCCAGCCGCGCCGCCAGCACCGTGGCCGTCGGCGTGAACCCGCCGGCCGCGACCGCCGACAGCCCGCGCAGCACGGCCACCTGGTCGTAGGTCGTGGCGAACGCCGTCGCGCCGGTGGCCAGCGCGAACAGGCCCAGCGCCACGGCCATGAGCAGCCGGCGCGGCACGCGCCCGACGACGAGCGTGAGCAGCGGCGTGGACACCGCGTACGTGAAGCCGTAGACGCTGACCAGCGTGCCGACCTGGCTGACCGACACGTCGAGCTCCGCGGACACGCTCGGCACCAGCCCGGCCATGACGTACGAGCCGAACCCGATCGCGAACGTCCCGGTCGCCATCGGCCAGAGCCGGGGTCCGCGCGCGGGGCCCGGCGCGGGCGGGGCGACGGGCGGGGTGGCGGCGTCGAGCGTCACGCCGGCACCGGGTCCGCGACCCGGCCCGCGCCGACCCGCACCGACGCGGCCAGCGCCGACGCGGCGGCCGCGCCGTCCTCCGCCGCGGTCCCCGGCGCGCCGTCCAGCACCTCCCACGCCCGCGGCCCGGCGTCGGCCAGCAGCCGCCCCGCGAGGTCCAGCGCGGCGCCGTCCGCGAACCCGCGGGTCAGCACGGAGACGCCGACCCGCTCGCCGGGGACCCCGGCGTCGACCGGCACGGCCACCGCGGCGTACCCGAACAGGTTGCAGAAATTGGTGTACGTCCCGAGCCGGGAGTTCACCGCCACCGGCGCCGCGGCCACCTCGGCCAGCGTCGGGTGGTGCGTGGTCGTCGGCAGCAGCAGCGCGTCGGCGTCGCCCAGCGCGGCCTCCGCGACGACGCGCAGCTCCGCGAGCGTGACGAGGTCCGCGGCGTACCGGTGCGCGGGGAGCTCGCCCGCGGCGCGGATGATGCCTGCCACCACCGGGTCCAGGCCCTCGGGCCCGGAGTCGACCAGCCCGCCGACGGCGGCGTACCGCTCGGCGACGAACGCCCCGTCGTACAGCAGCCGCGCGGCGTCGAGGAACGGCGTGAGGTCGACCTCGCGCAGCGTCCACCCGGCGGACCGGAGCGACGCGACGGTCGCGTCGAACGCCGACCGCCACAGCGGGGCGAGCGCGTCGAGGTCCGCCGCCCGGGGCACGGCGAGCACCGGGGCGTCCGGCGCGTGCCCCGCGACGTCGGCGGGCACGGGCCGCGCCGCCAGCGCGTCCACCCCGTCCGGCCCGGCCATCAGGCCCACCGCGAGGGCCGCCAGCGGCAGCGACCGCGCGAACACCCCCGCGCAGTCGAGCGACCGGCACGCCGGCAGCACCCCGGTGGTCGGCACGAGCCCGGGCGTCGGCTTGACCCCGACGACGCCCTGGAGCGCGGCGGGCACCCGGTTCGACCCGGCGGTGTCCGTGCCGAGCGCGAGGTCGACGATCCCGAGCGCGACGGCGACGGCCGACCCGGACGACGACCCGCCGGAGATCCGGTCGGGGTGGTCGGCGGACCGAACCGCGCCGTAGGGGCTGCGGGTGCCGACGAGCCCGGTGGCGAACTGGTCGAGGTTCGTCTTGCCCAGCACCACGGCGCCGGCGGCCCGCAGCCGGGCGACGGCGGTGGCGTCCGCGGCCGGGGTCCACGCGACGCCGGGGCAGCCCGCGGTCGTCGGCAGCCCCGCGACGTCGATGTTGTCCTTCACCGCGACCAGGCGGCCGAGGAGCGGCAGGTCCGCGCCCGCCGCCGCCCGGTCGGCCTGCGCGCGCACGTCGGCCTCGACGTCGGCCCGGGGCCGCAGGTGGATCCACACCTCGGGCCGGTCGACCTCGGCGATCCGGGCGTAGGCGCGCGTGACCGCGTCGAGCCCGGCCACCGAGGTCACGCCGCCCCCTCCGTCACGATCATCCGCACCGGGGTCGGGTCGAACCCGTTGCACGGGTTGTTGATCTGCGGGCAGTTCGACACCAGCACCAGGACGTCCCGCTCGGCGCGCAGCGTCAGCGACAGGCCGGGGGACGAGATCCCGTCGACGATGCCCAGCGCGCCGTCCGCCTCGACCGGCACGTTCATGTACCAGTTGATGTTCGACACCAGGTCCCGCTTGCCGAGCCCCCACCGGGCGCCCTCGGCGAGGAAGTTCTCGACGCAGGCGTGCTGGTGCACGGTGTGGTGGCCGTACCGCAGGGAGTTGGACTCCTTGGAGCAGGCGCCGCCGATGGTGTCGTGCCGGCCGACCTCGTCGTGCACCAGCGTCATCAGCGCGTCACCGGTGCCGGCCCGCAGCACGGAGCCCTGCACCAGGTAGACGTTGCGCTGCGCCGCGATCGTGTCGGACGCGGAGTACCGGACGGACGTGTCGTGCGCGTCGTAGAGCAGGCAGTCGACGGCCTGGTTGCCCTCCAGGTCGACGATGGTGAGCTCCTGGCCGGCGCGGACGACGGTCGACCACGCGGACCGGCGCGGGACGACCTCGTCGAGCACGACGGCGGCGCCGGCGAGGCGCGCGGGTCGCGCGTCCGTCGAGGGGACGGGGGAGGTGGGTGCAGCGGTCATGGTCACAGTCCCCTCGCGCGGGCGTAGTCGATGGTGTTGGCGAAGGCCCGCTCGGCCTCCGGGCCGGCCGTGGCCTCCGGCGCGTCCAGCCCCGCGGGCGCCCCGCGCCAGGCGCGGACCCGCAGCGGCGTCGAGACGTACTCCGCGCGCGGGTCGACCGGGTGGGGCACGTTGGCGAGCAGCACGACGCACGGCAGCTCGAGCCGCAGCCGGACCCGCGCACCGGCGCCGGCCGACCCGGTGAACTCCGTGGTCCCGTCGTCGGCGATGCGGACGCCCTGGAAGAACGACAGGCTCGGCGGCACGTCGCGCGCGTCCAGCCCGTTCTTCAGCGCGGCGAGCAGCAGCAGCTCGCGGCCGGCGGGGGTGCCGCCCTGCGGGGACCCGTCGCCGTACCGGGCCTCGTTCGCGGCCTTCGACGACGTCCCGGCGAAGGTGTCGTGCCGGCCCGAGGTGTCCTCGACGACCGTCGCGAGCACCCGGCCGCGGTCGGACAGCAGCATCGAGACGGCGCCCAGGTAGGCCTGCCACTGGATCTTCACGGTGTCGGCGACGTTCAGCCGCTCGTCGACCTGGGCCGCGTTGGTGAGCACGAGGTGGGCGCACGCGTCGCCCTCCAGGTCGGTGAGCTCGAGCACCGAGCCGCGGGCCAGGACGACGGTGGTGTAGTTCCCGCCGGCGACGGTCTCGGCGTGCAGCCGGTCCTCGGGCGCGACGTCGGCGGGCCAGTCGGCGGCGGTCGCCGCGGGCACGGTCGGCATCGTGCCGACGACCGTGCCGCCCTGGGCGCGCGCGTGGTCGCGCGCCCCCAGCGGCGAGGCGGTGGAGATGCTGGTCATCGGTCCTCCTCAGACGGCCTGGGCGGTGGTGGCGAGCGCGCGCTGCACCTCGGGGTTCGGCTCCGCGGTGACGAGCCACTGCTGCACGTCCTCCGCGGTGACCAGCGCGTCTCGCTGCAGGTAGTCGATGGCGCGCAGCGCGGCGTCGTGCGCCTCCTGGGAGGACCCGCCGACCGCGTCGGTGACGACCCGCACCCGGTAGTCGTGCTGGTGGGCGTCGACGGCGGTGTAGTGGATGCACACGTCGGTCAGGCCGCCGATGAGGATCACGGTGTCGGCCTGGTACGCCTTGAGCACGATCTCCAGCTCGGTGCCGAAGAACGCGGAGTACCGGCGCTTGCGGATGAGGAACTCGTCGGGCCGCGGGTCCAGGCCCTGCGCGAGCTCGGTCTCCGGCCAGCCCTCGACGCAGTGCGGGCCCTCGGCGCCGTCCAGCTCGCGGCCGATGTCGATCAGCGAGGGCTTGTGCACCTCCTGGATCCAGACCACCGGGATGCCCTGCTCGCGGCAGGTGGCGATCATCTTGCGCACGCGCGGCGCCCGCTCGGTGCGGCCGGGCATGTACGGGATCTCGGTGCGGGACTCGGCGCGCTCGACGTCGCCGCCCTGGATGTCGACGACGATGAGCACGGCGTTGCCGGTGACGTTCATGAGGTGGTTCCTTCCGGGGGTGGTGCGACCGCGCTCAGGCGAGGGCGATGCGGCGGTCGGCGGCGGCCTGGAGCACGTCGACGACGGTGTTGAGCAGGACGTAGACGACGCCGAGCAGCAGGGCGACGCCCGCGATGGCGGGGAAGTCGGAGGCCGCGACGGACTTGTCGAGGTAGGAGCCGACGCCGGGCCAGTCGAAGATCTTCTCCACGACCACCAGGCCGGCCAGGAGCATGCCCGCCTGGATGCCGACCATCGACAGCGTCGGACCGAGGGAGTTCCGGACGGCGTGCCGCACGAGGATCTGCCGCTCGCCCATGCCGGCGGCGCGGGCGGTGCGGGCGTGGTCGGCGGCCATGTTGGCCTTGAGCCCGTCCACCAGCACCCGGCCGATCGCGACCGCGGGGGAGATGGCGGCGCACAGGGCAGGCAGCGCGAGGTGCGTGACGGCGTCGCCGGCCACGTCGAACCGGCCGGCCAGCAGCCCGTCGAGCACCAGGAACCCGGTCGGCCCGGCGGGGGCGTCCCGCAGCCCGGTGCGGCCGCCGGACGGCAGCCAGCCGAGGTTGCCGTAGAACACCAGCAGCGCGACCATCCCGAGCAGGAACGTCGGGGCGGCGGCGCCGCTGAGCAGCACCACCCGCACGATGCCGGCGCCGCGCCACCGCAGCGTGGTGAGGGCCGCGAACGCCACGCCCAGGACCAGCGCGATGCCGAGCACCCACGCCGCGAGCTCGAGGCTGGCCGGCAGCACCTGGGCCAGGTTGTCGGCGACCGGGGTGCGGCTGCGCAGCGAGTTCTGCAGGTCCCCGTGCAGCAGGCCGTCGAGGTAGGTGAGGTAGCGCTGCACCAGGGGCTCGTCGAGGCCGAGGCGCTCGCGGGCGGCGGCCACCGCGTCGGCGGAGGCGTTGGCCCCGACGTACGCCTTGGCGGGGTCGACGCCGCTGACCTCCTGGAGGCCGAACAGCGCCATCGTGAGCGCGAGCAGCACGCCGATCGTCGCGGCGACGCGCTTGACCAGGAACATCACCATGCGAGGGCCTCCTCGGCGGCTCGGGACGGGCGGGGGGCGGCGGCGCGGCGCGCGGCGCGGGCGGGGCGGCGCACCTCAGCGCCCCCGCATCAGGTCGCGGACGCCGTCGCCGGCGAGGTTCGCCGCCAGCGCGATCACCAGGACCGCCAGGCCGGGGAAGATCGGCACCCACCAGGCCTGCAGCAGGTACGCCATGCCCTGGGCGGCCATCGCGCCGAGCTCCGGCGCGGGTGCGGGCGACGACAGGCCGATGAACGACAGGCCCGACAGCGCGACCACCAGCCCGCCGACGTCGAGGCTCGCGGCGACCACGATCGTGGAGCGGACCCCCGGCAGCAGGTGCCGGGTGACCCGGGTGCCCCATGGGGTGCCGGCGAGCCGCGCAGCCTCCAGGTGCGGCCGGGCGGCCCACGCGCGGACCTCGCCGCGGACCAGCCGCGCGTACAGCGGCCACCAGACCACCGCGACGCCGACCAGCGCCGAGGTGAACGACGCGCCGAGCGCGGCGGCGACGGCCATCGCGATGACCAGGCCGGGCAGCGCCAGGAACAGGTCGGTGGTGCGCATCAGCAGCGCGTCGACCCAGCCGGGCAGCGCTCCGGCCAGCAGGCCGATCAGCCCGCCGACGAGCACGCCGGACGCGATCACGATCACCGCGGCGACCAGGCTGGACCGCATGCCGAACAGCAGGCGGGACAGGATGTCGTAGCCCAGCGCGTCGGTGCCGAGCAGGTGCTCGGGGCTCAGCGGCGGCAGGAACGCCTCGCCGCTGCGCAGGACCGGCGAGTGGGGCGCGAGCACGGGGGCGGCGAGCGCGACGGCCACGATCAGCGCGAGCGCGCCGATGGCGACCAGGTCGACGCCGAGGGCGCGGTGCCGGACGGCGGTGACGCGGGCCCAGCGGCGGGCGGCGCGGGTGGTGGCGCCGCCGGGGGAGACGGCGAGGTCGGCGGTGGTCACAGCGCGGCTCCGATCGTGGGGGTGGCGACGCGGTCGCGGCGGTGCTGCGGGCCGGGGATCGCGCCGAGCAGCGTGCGGGTGTACTCGTGCTGCGGGCGCTCGCAGACGTCGTCGGTCGGGCCGACCTCGACGATCCGGCCCTCGCGCATCACGGCGACCCGGTCGGCGACGATGCGGGCGGCCGCGAGGTCGTGCGTCACGAACAGCACGGACATCCCGAGCTCGCGGCGCAGCCGGCCGATCAGGTTGAGCACCGTGGCGGCGAGCGACACGTCGAGCGCGCTGGTCGGCTCGTCGCACAGCAGGACGGTCGGCGGCACGATGACCGCGCGGGCGAGCGCGACGCGCTGCCGCTGGCCGCCGGAGAGCTGGTCGCCGCGGGCCCGCGCCGTCTCCGGCGGCAGGCCGACCGTGCGCAGGGCGTCGAGGACGCGGTCGGTGCGCTCCGCCCGGGACATGCCCGTGACGTGCGCCTGCAGCCGCTCGTCGAGCATCGTGCCGACCCGCAGCCACGGGGTGAGCGAGGCGCCGGCGTCCTGGAACACCATCTGCGGGGCGGCGCCCGCGGCGACGGTCACCTCGCCGGCGGTGGTGGTCTCCAGCCCGGCGACGACGCGCAGCAGCGTCGACTTGCCGCAGCCGGACTCGCCGACCAGCGCCACGGCCTCGCCGGCGCGGACGTCGAGGTCGACGCCGCGCAGGGCGGCCAGCTCGCGGCGCCGCCACGGCGGGCCGCTGCGGAACACGCGGTGCGCGTCGCGGACGGTGACGGCGGCGCCGTCGCGCAGGACCACCGGGGGCCACACCTCGGGGAGCCCGGGGGCGGGCGCGCCGGGGGCGAGGTCGAGCACGCCGTCGGCGCCGACGGCGACGTCGTCGTCCGCGGGGGCAGGTCCGGGCGCGGGGGCGGCGGGGGTCACCGGCATCGCCGCCAGCGGCCGGTCCCGCGGCGTCCGCAGGTCGATCCGCGACCGCAGCAGGTTCTTCGTGTACGCGTGCGTCGGGTTGCCGAACACCTCGTCGACCCCGGCCGACTCGACGATCCGCCCGTGCTGCATCACGGCGATCCGGTCGCAGACCTGCGCCGCGACGCCGAGGTCGTGGGTGACGAACACGATCGAGCAGCCGATGTCCTCGCGCAGCGTCAGCAGCAGGTCGAGGATCTGCGCCTGCACCGTGACGTCGAGGGCCGTCGTCGGCTCGTCGGCGAGGATCAGCGAGGGGCGGCGGGCGACGGCGAGCGCGATCATCACGCGCTGGCGCAGGCCGCCGGACAGCTGGTGCGGGTAGGCCTTCAGCCGGTCCGCGGCGCGGGGGATGCCGACGTCCTCCAGCAGGGACAGCGCGTGGGCCCGGTCGCGGGTGACCTCGCCGAGCTGCCGCCCGATCGTCATGGTCGGGTCGAGCGAGGTCATCGGGTCCTGGAACACCGCGCCGACGTGCTGCCGGCGGGCGGCGCGCCGGGCCGCGTCGGGGGCGCCGATCATGTCGGTGCCGGCCAGGTCGACGGCCCCGGAGACCACGGGGCGGGCGGAGGCGGGCAGCAGGCCCATGACCGACAGGCCGAGGATGCTCTTGCCCGAGCCGGACCCGCCGACCAGGCCGACGACCTCGCCGCGCTCGACGGTCAGGTCGACGCCGCGGACGGCGTGCACGCTCTCGCCGTCGCGGGTCAGCCGGACGTCGAGGCCGTCGACGCGGAGCACGGGGCTCTCGGCAGCGGGCATGGCGGTCTCCTTGGGCAGGGAACGAGGGGTGGAGCCCGGGACGGGGCCGGTCAGGGGGTGACGACCCCGCCCCGGGGTCAGGGGTGGCGCGGGGGTCAGCCCCGGCCGAGCGCCGCGAAGTGCAGCACGTCGTACTCGAGGACGTTCTGCGCCTCGGTCGTGCCGGTGACGTCCGGCGTGGTCAGCAGGGTGGTGTTGAGCGACCCGATCGAGTACCAGTAGCGCGTGGCGTTGATGGCCTCGGCGACGGGCGCGTACGCCGTGATGTCCTCGCTGGCGCGGGCGGTGCCGAGCAGGTCGGTCAGCCCCGGCACCTCGGCGCCGAACAGGTCCAGGCCGCCGGCCGGGGTGTAGATGATGCTGGCCCAGGCGTCCGGGTGGCCGGCGTCGGGGAACACGGAGAACACCGCGAGGTCCGGGCCCTCGGCGCCCTCGTCGGCGATGCCGTAGATGGTGCCGGCCGAGTAGGCGACGGCCTCGGCGGGGATGCCGGCGGTGCTCAGCCGCGAGCCGAGCTCCTCGGCGACGGCCTTGCCGTCGGCGCTGGACCCGGCGTACGCGATGCGCACGGTGCCGGAGGCCGGCGTGCCCAGCGCGTCCCAGGCGCCCTCGTCGTAGACGATGCCCTGGTCGTCGATGCTCGCGTCGACCATGCCCTGCGGGAACAGCTGGTCGGTCGGCACCTCCAGGCTGCCCATGGCCTCGTCGATGATCGACTCCTTGTCGATCCCCGCGAACAGCGCCTCGCGGTCCGCGACGTCGGCGAGCCAGGCCGAGCCCGGGTTGACGTAGATCATCTGCGTCGTGAAGTTCGGGAAGGTCGACGTCGTGACGTCCTCGCTGCCCTCGAACGACTCGAACGAGGTCTTGTTGAGGTTGCCGAGGATCGCGTCGATCTCGCCGCGCTCGAGCTGCAGCTGCGCCGACGAGGCGTTCTCGGCGACCTGGATCTCGATGGAGGTGAGCTCCGGGGCGTCGCCCCAGTAGCCGTCGTAGGCGGTGAGCTCGTAGCGCTCACCCGTCTCGACCGCGGTCAGCTCGTACGGGCCGGTGCCGGCGTCGCGCGTCGTCAGGTAGGTCTGCGCGAAGTCGTCGCCGGCCTCGTCGGCGAGCACCGTCGGGCTCACGAGCTTCACGCCGAACGGCGAGGCGAGGTAGTCGGGGAACGCGGCGTTCGGCGCGGTGAGCGTGACGACGGCGGTGAGGTCGTCCGGGGTCTCGACGGACGCGACGTCGCCGACCATGTACGCCGGGCCGGCGTCGACCTGGGTGCGCCGCTCGAACGACGCCTCCACCGCCTCGGAGGTGAGCTCGGTGCCGTCGTGGAACGTGACGCCCGACCGCAGGGTGAACGTGTAGGTGAGCCCGTCGTCCGAGACGGTCCACTCCTCGGCGAGCTCCGGGACGATCGTCGGCTCCTCGACGCCGTCCTGATAGGCCACCAGGCCCTCGTAGGTGTTCTCGATGATGTTGAGGCCGGGGCCGTCGTAGTTGACGTCCGGGTCCGGCGGCGTGGTGTAGCCGGTGAGCATCACGGCGGTGAAGGTGTCGTCGTCGTCGCCGGACCCGCCGCCGACGGTGCCGCTCTGCCCGCAGGCGGTCAGGGCCAGCAGCCCGGCGACGGCGGCGGCCGCGGTGGTGGTGCGCGTGCGGGCGGCGGTGCGGGGGCGGCGGGCGGACCGCGTGGTGGCGCGGACGGTGCTCGGGCTCATGCTCGGTGCCTCTCGGTCGGGGGTGCGTCGACGGGTGCGGGAGGAGGGGGCCGCGACGCCGAGGGGAGGGGAGGTGCGGGGAGGGCGGACCCGTCGGATCCGCGCCGTGGTGCGGCCGACGCATTTCCTGTCGGTGACCGGAAAAGTAGACCCGGAGCGTTGCCACGGGGTTGCGCGGTGTTGCCGGGACGTAAAATCTGTCTGTGACAGGTAATGGGCTAGCCTGGCCGCTCCCGACCCCGAGGAGCACGCCCGTGACCGACCTGCTGCTGCGCGACGTGCGCCTGATCGACGGCACGGGGGCCGACCCGCGCCCAGGCACGGACGTGCTGGTCTCGGGCGGCCTGATCGCCGCCGTCGGGCCCACCGGGACCGTGGTGCCCGGCGCCGCGACCGCCGACCCGGCCCGCCTCGCCGTCCTCGACGGGGCCGGCCGCACGCTGCTGCCCGGGTTCCTCGACTGCCACGTGCACGTCAGCACGTCGCCCGGCGGCGACACCCTCGGCACCGTCCTGGCGCCGGAGTCGCTGCTCACCCTGCGGTCCGTCCCGCACCTGTCGGCGACCCTCGACGCCGGCGTGACGACCGCCCGCGATTTGGCCGGGGCGGACTCCGGGTTCCGGGACGCGCTGGAGCAGGGGCTGGTGCGCGGCCCGCGACTGCAGGTCGCCATCCGGATCCTGTCGATCACCGGCGGGCACGGCGACTGGCGCACGATCGAGGGGGTGGCGCTGGACACGGGTCCCGGTGCGGGAGCGGTGGCCGACTCGCCGGCCGAGTTCGTGCGCGCGGTCCGCGAGGTGCTGCGGCAGGGCGCCGACTGGGTCAAGGTCGCCGCGACCGGCGGCATGGGCAGCCCCCGCAGCCACCCGGAGTCCGGCGGCCTGTCGGAGCCCGAGCTCCGCGCCGTCGTCGAGGAGGCCGACCGGCACGGCGGCGTCGGGGTGGCCGCGCACGCGCAGGGCGCCGCGGGCATCGCCGCCGCGGTCCGGGCCGGGGTGCGCAGCGTCGAGCACGGCTACCTCGTGGACGACGCCACCATCGACCTGATGGGGGAGCGCGGCACCTGGCTCGTGCCGACGCTGTCCACGCTGACCCGCCCGGTGGCGGACGGGGTCGCGCCGTGGGTCGCCGCCAAGCGCCGCGCCGTGGAGGACACCGCGCGGGAGCGGCTGCACGTGGCGATCTCGGCCGGCGTGCCGGTCGCGCTCGGCACCGACGCGGGCATCGCCCCGCACGGCACCAACCTCACCGAGCTGGCCCTGCTCGTCGAGCACGGGCTGTCACCGGCCGCCGCGATCGTCGCGGGCACCTCCGGGGCGGCGCGGATGCTCGGGATCGCGGATCAGGTGGGCACGGTGGCGCCGGGGCTGCGCGCCGACCTGGTGCTCACCGACGTCGACCCGCTCACCAGCATCGACGCGCTCGCGGACCCCCGCCGGGTGCGCGTCGTGGTGCAGGATGGGCGGGTCGTCAAGGACGCCCGCGCCGACGACGGGAGGACGGTGGACCGTGGCTGAGCAGGCCGAGGCCGCGCCGCGCCGCCGGGGCCGGCCGCGGTCGGCCCCGCGCGCGAACTCCGCGCTGAGCACCCGCGAGGAGATCCTGGCGGCCGCCGCGTCGCTGTTCGGCTCGCAGGGCTACACCGAGACCACGACCCGGCAGATCGCCGACGCCGTGGGCATCAAGCAGGCGTCGCTGTACTACCACTTCGCCGACAAGAGCCAGATCCTGCGCTCGCTGCTCAAGGGCACCGTGGCGCCGTCCGTGCAGTTCGCCGACTGGCTGCGCACGGCCGGCCCGGACGGCGGCCCCGTCGACCCGGCCGCTGCGCTCGCCGGCCTCGCGCGGTACGACCTCGACGGGCTGCTGCGCGACCGGTGGAACCTGCACGTCGTCTACCGGCTGCTCGACATCGCCGAGACCGAGTTCGCCGAGACCCGGGAGAGCCAGGTCGCGCTGCGCGCGCACTACCGTGCGCTGTCCGTGGCGGTGCTGGAGCGGCAGGGCGTCGACGCGGCGGAGCTGCCCGAGGCGGACCTGGAGCTGGCGTTCGGGCTGGTCGAGGGCATCATCAGCCAGCGGCAGTGGGGCGACGACGGCACCCGCGCGGCCTACGCCGAGGCCGTGGTGCGCGGCTGCCTGCGCCTCGCGCACGTCCCGGAGCCGGAGATCGCGGGCGCCGTGGCGGCGGGCGAGTCCCTGGCGGCCCGCTTCCGTGAAACGGTCCCCCAGGCGGACTGACCGCCAGTCTCCCGCTCTCCCCACCGACGGGCGGCGGGGCGGGCAGGCCCGGGGACGGCGACGGCCCCCGCACCCGGGGGTGCGGGGGCCGTCGTCAGGCCGAGCAGGGCGTCAGACGCCCGCCTTCTCCTTGAGGTCCGTGACGAAGTCCGGGTTCTCGTCGAGCCACTGCTGCGCGGAGCCGGTCGGGTCCGACCCGCCGTTCTCGTTGAACATGAGGTTCTCGAGCGAGAACAGCTGCTCGTCGGTCAGCTCGAACGCGCCGATGAGCTTGGTCAGCGTCGGGTAGTCCTCGCCGAAGCCGGTGCGGCCGACGGTGTGGATCTCCTCGGCCTCGCCCATGGCGCCCTCGGGGTCCTCGAGGTCGCGGACGGGGTAGGCGTCGTACGCCCAGTGCGGGCGCCACAGGGTGACGGCGATGTTCTCGCCGGCGTCGGTCGCGCCCTTGAGCTCGGCGAGCATCGCCGGGGTCGAGGAGACGACGAACTCCATGTCGTCCAGGCCGTAGGTCGGGATGGCCTCGTCCTGGGTGATCCGGGTCAGGCCGGCACCGGACTCGATGCCGACGATCCGGTTGCCGAACGCGTCGGCGTTCTCGGCGAGCTCGTCGATCGAGGTGATGGGCGCGTCCTCGTTCACCGCGATGGTGAGGCGGGCGTCGTCGTACCAGACGCCAAGCTGCTCCATGTCGTCGCCGTACTGCTCGAGGTAGTCCTCGTGCGTGGTGGGCAGCCACATGTCGAAGTTGACGTCGAAGTCGCCACCGGCCAGGCCGGTGTAGACGACGCCGGCGTCCGCCTCCTGCGACTCCACCGTGTAGCCGTCCTCCTCCAGCATGGTCTGGAACAGCGCCGACACGGCGATGCCCTCGTCCCAGCCGGAGTGCACGCCGATCGACACGGTGGGCAGGTCGCCGTTCTCGAGGCGCTCCTCGTCGGAGGCGCTGCCGGAGCCGCCCTCGGAGGCGCAGGCCGTCAGGGCCAGGCCGGCGACGAGCGCCGAGGCGGCGAGGGCGGAACGGCGGGTGCGGGTGCGCATGCGTGTCCTTCCGTGGGCGCGCGGCAGCGTGCCGTCGCCCGGGTGGGGGTGGGTGGGGTGCGGGACGGACCGCCGAGCGGCCCCGGTGGGAGAAGGAGGCGTCAGGCCTTCGTCGCCGCGGCGACCGCGCGGGCCGTCTTCGAGCGGGTGCCGAACGCCGAGGTCACGCGGTCGAGGAACATCGCGAGGATGACCACGGCCAGACCGGCCTCGAAGCCGAGCGAGACGTTGACGCGCTGCAGGGCCTGGACGACGTCGCCGCCGAGGCCGGGGGCGCCGGCCATGCCGGAGATGACCACCATCGACAGGGCGAGCATGATCACCCTGGTTGACGCCGGCCATGATCGTCGGCATCGCCAGCGGGAGCTGGATCTGCCGGAGGATGCGGCCGTCGGAGGAGCCGAACGCGTGCCCGGCCTCGACGACCTCGCGGTCGACCTGGCGCAGCCCGAGCTCGGTGAACCGGACGCCGGGCGCCATCGCGAAGATGACGGTCGCGACGATGCCGGGGACGACGCCGACGCGGAAGATGACGACGGTCGGGATCAGGTAGACGAAGGCGGGCATCGTCTGCATGAAGTCGAGCACCGGCCGCACGGCCCGGGACACCCGGTCGTTGCGGGCGGCCCAGATGCCGAGCGGGATCGCGATGACGAGCGCCACGACGCTCGCCAGGATGACCAGCGCGAGGCTGTCCATCGCGTTCTCCCACTGGTTCACGCCGGCGATGACGACGAGCCCGGCCAGCGTGCCGACGGCGAGCTTCCAGCCCTTCGCGAACAGCGCGACCAGCGCGAGCGCCACCGCGATGAACCAGAACGGCGGGCCGCTGAGCACGGTGTCGAGGCCGTCGTAGGCGCCCTCGAAGATGCTCTTGATCGCGGAGAACAGGCCGCGGAACGTCGTGGTCACCCAGTCGACGGCGACGTCCACCCACTCGCCGAGCGGCAGGCGGGGGACACCCTGGTCGGTGGACTCGAGGGCGAGGATCGGGGCGGTCACGCGCGCACCTCCGTCGTGTCGGCCGCACGGCCCGCGCTGGGGGCGGCGGTGGTGGCGTCCGGGGCGGTGCCGAGGGGGTCGGCCCCCGGCGCCGGGGCGGTGGCCGCGGTCGGGTCGGCGTCGCCGGCAGCGGACGCGGCGGACGTCGCGGCCTGGTCGGCCGTCGGGGTGCCCTTCGGCGGGGTGCTGGTGTCGACGGGGACCATCGCCTCGAGCAGGATCGCCCGGGGGATGACGCCGACCAGGCGGCCCTTGTCGTCGGTCACGGGGACCGGCAGCGGCGACTCCGCGGCGGGCGCGAACACCTCGGCCAGCGGGGTGTCGACGGACACCGAGGTCAGGCTGTCGTCGATCAGCCCCTCGAGCGTGTCCTTGCCGGCGCGGGTGGCGTCGACGGCGTCGGCGTCCCGGACGATGCCGCGCAGCACGCGGGTGCGGTCGACGACGTAGGCCGCGGCCACCTGGGCGTCGCGCATGGTGCGCAGCGCGAGGCGCGGGCCGCCCCCGGCGAACGCGACGGCGGCGGGCCGGCGCATCACGGAGGACGCGGTCAGCACGCGGGTGCGGTCGACGTCGGCGACGAACTGGGCCACGTAGTCGTCGGCGGGCGCGGACAGGATCTGCTCGCTGGTGCCCACCTGGACGACGCGGCCGTCGCGCATGACGGCGATCCGGTCGCCGAGGTACATGGCCTCGTTGAGGTCGTGCGTGATGAACACGATCGTCTTGCCCAGCGTCTGCTGGAGCTCGAGCAGCTGGTCCTGCATCTCGCGGCGGATCAGCGGGTCGAGCGCGGAGAACGCCTCGTCCATCAGCAGGATGTCGGTGTCCGCGGCGAGCGCGCGGGCCAGGCCGACGCGCTGCTGCATGCCGCCGGACAGCTCGTGGGGGAGCGAGTCGCCCCACTCGCCGAGGCCGACCATCTCGAGGGCCTCGTCGGCCTTCTTCCGCCGCTCGGCCTTGTCCATGCCCTGGAGCGCCAGCGGGTAGGCCGCGTTGTCGCGCACCGTGCGGTGCGGGAGCAGCGCGAAGTGCTGGAACACCATGCTGACCTTGCGCTGCCGGATGGACCGGAGCTGGGCCGCGCTGACGGCGCTCAGGTCGTCGTCGCCGAGGACGACGCGTCCGGCCGTCGGCTTGAGCAGCCCGTTCAGCATCCGGATCAGGGTCGACTTGCCGGAGCCCGAGAGCCCCATCACCACGAAGGTCTCGCCGCTGCGGATCTCCAGGTCGGCGTCGATCACCGCCGCCGTGCCCCACTGGCGCACGTCCTCGCGGGACGACCCGTCGCGGAGCCGCTTCACCGCCTCGTTCGGCCGGCGGCCGAACACCTTGTACACGCCTTCGACGCGCAGTCCTGTCACTCATCCACCTCGTCACGTCATGACGCGCGGCCCCATCCCCTCCGCGGGCGGAGGTCGGGTGCGCCCCGGGGGTGGGGCGCGCCGGGGGCGCAGCGTCGGTCGGCAGCGCCGCGCGGCCCGCCCGGAGGGGGCCGGTTGCGCGGCGGCGGGACACGCCTCGGCCCTCGCTGCCGCACCCCGGGGAGGGGCGCTGCGAGGGCCGGAAGCAGGCGTCGCACGCCGACCATTCGTCGATCTGGTCGGGAACCACCGTGCCCCATCTCGGCGCGGATCGCGAGGCGCAGACGTGTCGAAACGGTGCGTCGTGGGACGATTTTACCTAGGTAAAGTCCGTCTGACCTGCGACTTTACCATTTCTTGTATTGTTACCGCTTTGTGACCTGGCGGTCGGGAACTCGGGGGTGCCGACCCGGGGGACGTCCCCCGGACGGGTGGGTGGCGCACCGGGTGCCGCCGGGTGCACCCCGCACGGGACGATGGTGGGGTCCGACCGACCCGGAGCGCCACCGCGGCGCACCGGCCCCGCACGAGGAGCACGCCATGTCCGCCACCCAGCCGGCCCCCGCCGGACCCGCCGGCCCGGCCGCGGCCCACCCCGGCGGACCGTACCCCGCCGCGTACGCCCCCGGGTCTCCGGTCGCGACCGTCCCGGTGCACCTCACCGCCGACCTGCCGCGCGGCGCGATCTGGGCGCCCGGCGTCATGGGACGGGCGTGGCGCGAGTACGGCTACCTGTTCCTGGCGCTGCTGATCGCGCCGTTCGCCTTCGCGTACGCGGTGGTCGCGGTCGTGCTGCCCCCGTCGGTGGCGATCACGGTCGTCGGCCTGTTCGTCGCGGGCTGGGTGGTCGTCGGCGGCCGGATGTGGGCGGCGCTGTACCGGGGGATGGCGCGCGGGATGCTCGGCACCTCGATCGCGGCGCCGATGCCCCGCCGCCGGCGGCGCGGGTTCTGGCGCCGGCTCGGGGTCCTGCTGGGCGACGCGCCCGGCTGGCGCGGGGTCGCGTTCGGGGCGCTGTCGCTGCCGCTCGCGATCGTCGGCTTCGTGGTGCCGACGACGTTCCTCGCCGTCGCGCTCGGCGGCACCACGCACTGGTTCTGGTACCGGTGGCTCCCGCTGCAGGAGGCGTCCGACGGCACGCTGCACCGCGGGGCGTCGTTCGGCACCGACTACTTCATCGACACCCCGCCGCGGCAGTGGATCCTGATCGCCGTCGGCCTGCTGGCCTTCCTGGCCTGGCACCGGCTGACCCTCGGGTTCGCGCACCTGTTCCGGCTGCTCAGCACCAGCCTGCTCGGCCCGACCGGGTCCAGCCTGCGCGTCGCGCACCTCGAGCAGACCCGCGGCACCGCCGTGACCGACGCCGACACCCGGCTCCGCCGCATCGAGCGGGACCTGCACGACGGGACGCAGGCCCGGCTGGTGGCGGTCGCCATGCAGATCGGCGACGCCCGGGACCGGCTCGCGCACGAACCCGGCGCCGACCCGGCGACGGTCGGGCTGCTCGACGAGGCGCACGGCGCGCTCAAGGACACGCTGACCGAGCTCCGCGAGATCGCCCGGGGCATCCACCCGCCGGCGCTCGACAACGGGCTCGCGGTGGCGCTGGAGACGCTGGCCGCGCGGAGCCCGGTGCCGGTGACCGTCGACGTCGACCTGGCCGCCGTCCGGCCCGCGCCCGAGGTCGAGACGATCGCGTACTTCGCGGTCGCCGAGCTGCTCACGAACGTCGTCCGGCACTCGGGCGCCACCGGGGCCTACGTCCGGGTCGAGGCCGACGGCGGCGCGCTGTGGCTGCGGGTGCGCGACGACGGCCACGGCGGCGCGCGGCTCGGCCTGCCCGGGGCGTCCGGCGGCTCGGGCCTGGCCGGCCTGGCCGACCGGGTGGCGACGGTCGACGGCGAGCTCGACCTCGACAGCCCGGTCGGAGGCCCTACGGTGGTGACCGTGCACCTGCCGCTGAGCGCCCGATGAGCCGACCGGTTCCCCGCCCGTCGCACGTCCGCACCCCGGCGGGGGGTGCCCCGTGCGGGTCGTGATCGCCGAGGACTCGGTGATCCTCCGCGACGGGCTCGCGGCGCTGCTCGCCCGCCGCAACCACGAGGTGGTCGCGGCGGTCGGCGACGGGGACGCGCTCGTGAAGGAGGTCGCGGCGCTCGCGGCCGCCGACGCGCTGCCGGACATCGCCGTGGTCGACGTGCGGATGCCGCCCGGGTTCACCGACGAGGGGCTGCGCGCCGCGCTGACCCTGCGCGAGACCCACGCCGGCCTTGGCGTGCTGCTGTTCTCGCAGTACGTCGAGACCCGGTACGCCGCGCAGCTGTTCGGCGGCGACGCCCGCGGGGTCGGCTACCTGCTCAAGGACCGGGTCGCCGACGTCTCCGACTTCCTCGACGCGCTGGAGCGGATCGCCGCCGGGCGCACCGTGCTCGACCCCGAGGTCGTCACGCAGCTCATGGGCGCCGCGCGCGTCGACCCGGGCATCACGCGGCTGACCCCGCGGGAGTCCGAGGTGCTGGAGCTGATGGCGCAGGGCCGGTCGAACGGGGCGATCGCCGACGCGCTCGTGCTGACGTACGGCGCCGTCGAGAAGCACGTGACGGCCATCTTCGGCAAGCTCGACCTGGCCCCCGACGCCGGCGACCACCGCCGTGTCCTGGCGGTCCTCCGCTACCTCAACCTGGAGGCCTGACGCCGGCGCCTGCCCGGCGCGCGTCCCCGGCGCGCGTCCCCGCCCGAGGTCGGCGGTTGCGCCCGAGGTCGTCGGTTCCGCACCCCCTCCCGCGGACGGAAGCCACGACCTCGCGCTAGCGTCGGTCGAGCGCGCCCGCGCCAGCCGACGGAGGGACCCCCGCCATGCCGAAGCTCACTGCACCGCAGCTGCTCTGGACGGGCGTCGTGCTCGTCGTCGTCGGCATCATCGGGGGCTGGATCGGGCAGGCGCTGTTCATCGAGCTGCTGTACCGGGCCTCCTGGCTGTACGGGTTCGCGCAGACCGTGGGCAGCGCACTGACCGTGGTCGGCGCGGCGATGATCGGCGGGGCGTTCGTCGTGGGTGCGCTCCAGCGCGGACCGGCGGCGCCCCGGCCGGCGCAGCCGCAGCCGTACGGGGGCGCGCCGGGGCAGCCGTACGGCGGCGTCCCGGGTCAGCCGGGCGGCGGCTACCCGGTGGCGGGCGGGTACGGCGCGCCCGCGCCCGCCCCGACCTCGGGCGGGTACGGCGCGCCGGCGGGCGGCGGGTACGGCGCTCCCGCAGGCAGCGGGTACGGCGCGCCGGCGGGCGGCCACCCCGCACCGGGCGGGTACGGCACCGCACCCGAGGCCAGCGGGTACGGCCCGACGCCCGGCGCACCTGCGCCCCAGCAGGCCGCCCACCCGTCGACTCCGGGCGCGCCCGCGACCCACCAGGACGGGTCCCAGGCTCCGACGGCCGAACCCGGGCCGGGTCCGGCCCCCGAGCAGGACCGCCCGACCCCCTCGGCGGGCGACCGCTAGCCCGCCGACCGCGGCGCGACCGCGGTCGGCGGGGACGACCGGCCGCACCGTGCTCGGCGCGGCGCCGGTCGCCGGCTCGCTGGTGCCCGCGGGCGTGCGACGGCACGCCGGCGCGGTGCCGGAGCCGGGGGACAGCCCCCGTCCGACGTCGGGTTGACCGCCACGCAGGACGGGGGTCGCACCCGTTCTGACCTGCGGTTCCGTTCGACAGGCTGGTGCCGTGCCCGATCGCCGGGCACCCGCGCGGGAGGCCGCGCGGTCCCCTCGGGAGCGCCGCCATGTCGACCGTCCTGCCTGCACCGCCCCGCGAGGCGAACACCCTCGCGCTCTCCGCCGGTCCCGCACCCACCCGCCCGGTCCGCGGCGCTCCCGCACCCGCGGTCGTGGCCCCTGCGGCGGCCGCCGCGGCGCCCCGTCCCCGCCGCGACCCGTTCGTCGACGGCGTCCGCGCCGTCGGCATCCTGCTCGTCGTGGCGCTGCACTGGCTGATGGTCGAGGCCACCTGGGACGGCGAGACGCTGATCGTCGGCAACGCCCTCGCCCACGGCGGCGCCTGGCTGCTGACCTGGCTCCAGCCGCTGCCGCTGCTGTTCTTCGCCGCGGGGGCCGCGGCCCGCTACGACCTGGACCGGCACCCCGGCGAGCCGGGCTGGCGGTTCGCGGGCGTCCGGCTGCTGCGCATGGCGCGGCCGGTGGCGGTGTTCGTCGGGGTGTGGGCGCTGCTGGTCGCGGCGCTGCCGTGGCTCGGGGTCCCCGTCGCGGCCGTCGACCGGGTCGCCCGGATCGTGCCGCAGCCGCTGTGGTTCCTGGGCGTGCAGATCGGCCTGCTCGCGCTGACGCCCGTGCTGCTGCGGGCCCTGCGCCGGTGGGGCGCCGCCCGGGTGCTGGTCGTCGCGGCGGCGCTCCCGGTGGTCGTCGACCTGCTGCGGTTCTCCGACGAGGTCGGGCTCCCCGGGGCGCCGAACGTGCTGCTGGTGTGGGCGGTGCCGTACCTGGGCGGCCTGGTCTACGCCGCCCGCCGGCTCGCCGCGCCCGAGGACGTCGCCGCCCGCGATCTCGTCCCGGAGCGCACCGCGCTGACGCTGCTCGCGCTCGGCGGGCTCGCGGCCACGGTGCTGCTCCTGGCCGTCGGCCCGTACCCGCGGTCGCTGATCGGGATGCCCGGCGACGCGCTCTCCAACCTCGCCCCGCCGACCGCCCCGGTCGTGGGCTTCGCGGTGGCGCAGGTCGCGGCGGCGCTGCTCGTCCGGGACGCCGTCGCCCGGTGGGCCGCCCGGTCGCGGCTCGTGCGCTGGGCCGGGTCGCGGTCGATGGGGCTGTACCTGTGGCACCTGACCGCGATGTTCGCGGTGTCGGGCGTCGTCCTGCTCGGGGTCGGCGAGGTGCTGCCGGAGCCGTGGACGTGGGACTGGTGGGCGACCCGGGCGTCGTACCTCGCCGCGGCGGGGGTGGTCCTCGCGGGGCTGGTCGTGGCGAGCCGCGCGGCGGAGCGGCTCCTGCCGCGGCGTGCGCGGGTCAGTGCGTGAGCCAGCGCCAGGAGGCGAGGATCAGCTCCGCGGTGTCGCGGCACTCCGGCGGGTCGCTCGTCGCGTGCACCCAGCCCGCGACGAACGCCCAGCCTCGGTGGCTGAAGTGCCAGTCGCGGGACAGCACGCGGTACCCGGTGCCGTCGGAGGTCCTGACACCGATCTCGACGCGGACGGCGGGTTCCCCGGCGAACTGCGACGGGGTGGGCGGGCTCAGCACGACGTACCCGTGGTCGCTGACGTGGTGGGACACCGCCGCGGCCGCGGTCTCTGCAGCAGAGCCGGCGCGCGGCACCCGCCCGATGCAGGTGCCCACGGCGACGGTGCGCCGGCCCGACGCCACGGCGAAGTCGGCGCGGGACCCGCTGGGACCCCGCCTGCGGATGTCGTGCGACGGTCCGCCGGTCTGCAGGACGTAGCCCGGACGGCCCGCTCGGTCCGGGGGCACGGTCACGAGCTGATCGAGCACGCCGGAGAAGGGCGGGTGGCCTTGGAGCCGGGCGCGCTGGTTCGCGCGCTCCCGGATGAAGGCATCGGTGGCTCGTCTGATCACACCCAGGACATCGGCACGCCGGGCCTCGTCCCTGATGGCGGTCGTCCACAGGTCAGGAGGAGGGCTCGCGGAGCTCGGCGACCGGTCGCCAGCGTGGAGGGCATGGTCCAGCTCGACGACATCCTCAGGGACGCGATCGCCGCCTACTGCCGGCGCTACCGCTTCGCGCGTCTCGATGTCTTCGGGTCCGAGGCGCGCGACGAGGCGACGGCCGACTCGGACGTCGACGTCCTGTACGACCTCGTGCCGGGCCGCCACCTCTCGTGGGAGGTGGTCGACGCGGCCGACGACCTCGCTCGGATCCTCGGACGCCCGGTCGACCTCGTGTCCAGGCGAGCGCTGCACCCCCTGCTCCGGGACCAGGTCGAGGCCGAGGCCCGTCCGCTCTCTGCAGCGTGACCGCCTGTACCTGACCGGGATGGTCGAGGCCTGCGCCCGGATCGTCGACCTGACCGACGGCAAGGCGGTCGCGGAGCTCGAGACCGCTACTGGGCCGTCGAGATGGACGCGACGCTCGACCACTGAATCCGTCAGCCGCCCCCGTTCCGGGGCGGCGACCGCAGTACCCGCGTCACCCCGGGCAGGCGCACCCGGGTGAACGGTGCGGAAGCGGCCGCGCACCGTCGGGGCACGCAGCTAGCGTCGCGCCCATGGTGGACACGATGGAGGACCAGGTCAGGGCGTGGGCCGACGCGGGCGAGCTCGAGCTGGCGTACCGGGAGCTGCGTGCGCGCGTCGAGGGCTCGGGCGACGCGCCGTTCGTCGCCGCGGCGGCGGGTGGCTTCAGCACCTCGGTGGACGAGGTGCGCGTGTGGTTGTCACGGTGCGCGGCTCTGCTCGCCGCCATGTACGACGACATCCCGGCGTTCTACACGGAGATGAACGGCTTCGAGGTCAACACCGATCGGTGGACCGCCTCGCTGGAGGCCTGGGACGGGCCGCTCGCCACCTTCGGGGACCTGGGCGAGGACGGGCCGAAGGACTTCCCGCTGCACTACGAGCACGACCTCCACCTGCGCGGCTGGGAGTCCATGCAGGAGGCGATGCGCGACCACGCAGAGTCCTCGGCGTTCCAGGACGCGGTCTTCCTCGTGAACATCTCGTACCTGCGTCTGGTGCGGGACGCGCTGCGGGCGGGGCCGGTCGAGGGCATTGCGGTGCCTGTCGCCGTCACCACGCACGCGACCGAGATCGGGTTCGTGGTCGATCCGACCTGACGCGGTACGAGCGGCGCCGGCACGCTCCCAGCGGGCTCCCAGGTCCGGGTGCTGGGCTGGGCGGGTGCCGCACGACCAGACCCGACGAGGCGTCCCGTCCACACCCTGCCCGATCGATGGCGGTTCCCCGGACGGCGGCACGCGCCGGCCGTGGCGCGTCCGGCGCGCGGGCCTGCTCGACGTCAACCCGCTCGCCCGGATGATCGCCGCGCACCGGCCGTTCGTCGACCTCGACGGCGACGGCGAGCCCGATCCCGGGCCGGACCCGGAGCAGGCGGGGCCGGCGACCCGGCTCATGCTGAGCCTCGGCGCGATGGAGCACGGCGAGGTGTGGCTCGCCGACGCGCCCGCCGCGCCCGCCGCCGCGCCCGCCGCCCCAGCCGAGGTCGTCGCCGTCGCCGTCTGGCTCCCGCCCGACGCCGACCGCCTCGGCACCGACCTCCAGCGCGTCGTCACCCGCGAGCTCGGCGTCCGGCCCGACCCGCGCCCCGAGCCGGCCCGCGCGCCGATGCGGGCCATCGCCGAGGCCACCGCCCGCACGCTCGCCCTCGTCCGGGAGTCGGGCGCGGAGCGCGTGCTCGTCCTGCTGGCCGACGACGGGCGCGCGGACGCGGGGGAGCGGGAGGCGCTGCTCGCCGACCTGCTGGCGCCCGTCGCGGCCGAGCAGGCGGCCCAGGGCCGGGACGTGCTGGCGGTGACGGTCGACCTCGCGCAGGTGGCGGACCTGCGCGCGCTCGGGTTCGCGGAGGTGGCGCGCACCCCGCTCGGGGCGGCGTCGCTCTGGCTCGGCGCGCTGCGGTCCGGCGGGAGGGGGCGCGACGGCGCCGTCGCCCGGGCTCAGGCCGCGATCGCGACCGCGTAGCCCGCGGCGTCCTCCTCGAGGTCGCCGGTCTCGCCCTCGGCCACCGCCCGGCGGCCGAGCACGATCGTGTAGGTCCAGAACGCGGCCAGCGCGATCGCGCCGATGACGATCTTCAGCCACCACGGCAGCGTCGAGCCGGTCACGAAGCCCTCGACGACGCCGGACAGCAGCAGCGCCCCGGCCAGCCCGATCACCACGGTGATGAGCGCCCGGCCCTCCTCGGCCAGCGCGCGTGCCCGCGGCCGCCCCTGCGGGTCGACCCACGCCCAGAACAGCCGCAGCCCCGCGGCGCCGGCGACGAAGATCGAGGTCAGCTCGAGCAGGCCGTGCGGCGTGATGAGCTGGAAGAAGACGCCCAGGCTGTCGTGCGCGGCCATCATGCCGCCGGTCGCGCCGACGTTCACCGCGTTGTTCGCGAGCACGTACAGCGTGCCGATCCCGGAGATGCCGAGCGCGACGCAGAGCGCCGCGACCCACGCGTTGTTCGTCCACACCACGGCGGCGAACCCGGCGCCGGGGTCGTAGTACGACGCGAACGCCTCGTCCACGTACTGCTGCCGCTCGCTGGGCGTGCCCATCGCGGCGAGGGCGTCCGGGTTGGTCGCGACCCACCAGCCGGCGACGGTCGCGACGGCCAGGCACGCGACCATCACGCCGACCGTCCACCAGCGCAGCCGGTACAGCGCGGCCGGCAGCGAGAGCACGACGAACCGGCGGACGTCCCGCCAGGCGGGCTCGTGCGTCCCCGCGATCCGGGACCGGGCGCGGGCCAGCAGCTGGGACAGCCGGGCCACCACGTCCGGGTCGGGCGCCGAGGACCGGATGGTCGACAGGTCGGTCGCGGCGGCCTGGTAGAGCCGGACGAGCTCGTCCGCCTCGGCGCCGTCGAGGCCCCGCCGCCGGGACAGCTCGTCCAGGCGCGCCCAGGAGGGCTCGCGCACGGCGGAGAAGGCGTCCAGGTCCACGCCCGATACCCTGCCACACGAGGCCCGGTCCCGACCGGGTGACCTGGGGCAGGACGTCGGCGGAGGTGGGGCGTGCAGGACGAGGGCATCGTCATCGGCGAGGGCGTGCTGCTGGACGCGCGGCCGACGTCGTTCGCGAGCCGGCTCGCCGGCGCGGTGATCGACCTGATCGCGCTCGGCGTGGTGGCGATCGCCGTGGCCTGGGTGCTCACCCGGTTCGTGGTCGTCGCGCCGAGCCAGGACGTCCTCCAGATCACGTTCGTCGTGGTGATGGTGACGGTCCTGGTGGTCATCCCGACGACGGTCGACACGCTGACCCGCGGCCGGTCGCTCGGCAAGCTCGCCGTGGGGATCCGGGTGGTGCGGGACGACGGCGGCCCGATCCGGTTCCGCCAGGCGTTCGTCCGGGCGCTGGTCGGCATCCTGGAGCTCTGGCTGACCCTGGGGTCGGTCGCGCTCATCACCTCGCTGGTGAACCCGCAGGGCAAGCGGCTCGGCGACATCCTGGCCGGGACGTACGCCGTCCGGGTGCGCGGCCGCACCGAGAACCGGGCGGTCGTCGTCATGCCGCCGTTCCTCGCGCCCTGGGCGCAGCAGGCCGACGTGGCCCGGCTCCCCGACGGACTCGCGCTCTCCGTCCGCCAGTTCCTCGGGCGCGCGCCCCGGCTGCACCCCGGCTCGCGGTACGCGCTCGGCCAGCAGCTGGCCGGCGAGGTCGCCCGGTACGTCGCCCCCGGGCCGCCCGCCGGGACCCACCCGGAGGCGTTCCTCGCCGCGGTGCTCGCGACCCGGCGGGACCGCGAGTACGACGCCGCCACGCGCGCGGCCCAGCGCTCGGCGACCGAGGCCGTGACGCTGCACCGGCTGCCGCACGGCGTGCCGGACCCCACCCGCTGAACCACGTCGTGGACGCCCCGGCGGCGGCCCCGGCACCCCTCGTACGGTGACGGCGCCGGGAGCAGCCGGCGCGGACACGACGAGGTGAGGCACGTGCAGGACCAGCTGGGAGTGGTGCTCGACCAGGTGCTGGCGCGGAACCCGGGGGAGCCCGAGTTCCACCAGGCGGTGCGGGAGGTGTTCGGCAGCCTGGGACCCGTGCTGGAGCGGAACCCCCGGTACGTCGACGCGGCCGTGCTGGAGCGGCTGTGCGAGCCCGAGCGGCAGATCGTGTTCCGGGTGCCGTGGGTCGACGACGCCGGACGCGTGCAGATCAACCGCGGGTTCCGGGTGCAGTTCAGCACCACGCTCGGCCCGTCGAAGGGCGGCCTGCGGTTCCACCCGTCGGTGAACCTCGGCATCGTGAAGTTCCTCGGCTTCGAGCAGATCTTCAAGAACTCGCTCACCGGCATGCCGATCGGCGGCGGCAAGGGCGGCTCGGACTTCGACCCGCGGGGCCGCTCGGACGGCGAGGTCATGCGGTTCTGCCAGTCGTTCATGACGGAGCTGGCCCGGCACATCGGCGAGTACGTGGACGTGCCCGCGGGCGACATCGGCGTCGGCGGCCGGGAGATCGGCTACCTGTTCGGCCAGTACAAGCGCATGACCGGCCGGTACGAGTCGGGCGTGCTCACCGGCAAGGGCGTGACCTGGGGCGGCTCGCTGGTGCGCACCGAGGCCACGGGGTACGGGGCCGTGCTGTTCGCGCAGGAGATGCTCCGCGCGGCCAACCGGTCGCTGGACGGCCAGCGCGTGGTCGTGTCGGGTTCCGGCAACGTCGCGCTGTACGCGGTCGAGAAGGCGCAGCAGCTCGGCGCCGACGTCGTCGCGTGCTCGGACTCCCGCGGGTACGTCGTCGACGACCAGGGCCTCGACCTGGCGCTGCTGCAGCAGGTGAAGACGGTCGAGCGCGGCTCGCTGGCGGACTACGCGGAGCGGCGCGGCGGGTCCGCGCGGTACGTGCCCGGGCGCCGGGTCTGGGAGGTCGGCGCGACGGTGGCGCTGCCGTGCGCGACGCAGAACGAGCTCGACGGCGACGACGCCCGCGCGCTGGTCGGCTCGGGCCTGGTGGCCGTGGCGGAGGGCGCGAACATGCCGACGACGCCCGGCGCGGTCGCGGTGCTGCGCGAGGCCGGGGTGCTGTTCGGCCCGGGCAAGGCGGCCAACGCCGGCGGCGTGGCGACGTCCGCGCTGGAGATGCAGCAGAACGCGAGCCGCGACTCCTGGACGTTCGAGTACACCGAGCAGCGGCTCGCGACGATCATGCGGGACATCCACGACCGTTGCGCCGCCACGGCGGACGAGTACGGCGCGCCTGGCGACTACGTCCTGGGCGCGAACGTGGCGGGCTTCCTCAAGGTCGCCGACGCGATGCTGGCCCTCGGCGTGGTCTGACGCCCGCGCCGCGCGGGCCGGTCAGTCCCGGGCGCACTCCGCGGGGGCGCCCGCGGGGTCGTCGACCAGGCGGTGCAGGAGGCGGAGCAGCTCGTCCTGCTCGCCCGGCGCGAGGCGCGCCAGCAGCTCCTCCGCGTGCCGGCGCCGCTCGGCGTCCGCCTCGGCGAGCACCGCGCGGCCCTCGTCGGTTGCCGCCACGAGGGTCGCGCGCCGGTCGGTCGGGTCGGGCCGGCGCTCGACCAGGCCGGCGCGCTCCAGGTCGTCGACCAGCGACGTGACCGACCGCGGCACCACGTCGAGCGCCGCGGCGAGCGCGGTCTGCCGTTGCGGCTCCTCGCGCGCCACGACGCGCAGCAGCCGGTGCCGGGACGGCGTGAGGTCCACGCGCTCCCGGACGTCGCGCCGCATCGTGTGCATGGCCCGGCGGAGCAGCCAGAACAGCTCGTCGCCGGGGTTGCCCGGGGCGGGGTGGCGGTGCGCGGGGGCCGGGGTGACGGGCGTCATGCGCCTCAGGATAGCGAGTTCCGCACATAGAGAGGTACCCTCTCTATCGGAATCGTCCCCCTGGAGGCCCCATGTCCATGCACGGAGGAGGGGGCGGTGGACCGGCGATGTACCGGTCGTTCCGCCTCGACCCGTCCGTCGCCCGGCGTCGCATCACCCGCGACGTGCTGCGGCGCATCCTCGCCTTCGCCCGCCCCTACCGCGGGCTGCTCACCGTGTTCCTCGTCGTCGTCGCGCTCGACGCCGCGATCGGCGCGGTCACCCCGCTGCTGTTCCGGCAGATCATCGACCACGGCATCGCCCAGGGCCGCACCGGGCTGGTGCTCGGGCTCGCCGGCGTCGTGGCGCTGCTCGCGGTCGTCTCGGCCGGGCTGACGCTCGCGTCCCGCTGGTTCTCCGCGCGGATCGGCGAGGGCCTGATCCTCGACCTGCGCACGCAGGTGTTCGACCACGTCCAGCGGATGCCGCTGGCGTTCTTCTCCCGCACCCAGACCGGCGCGCTGGTCCAGCGGCTCAACGGCGACGTGCTCGGCGCGCAGCAGGCGTTCACGTCCACGCTGTCCAACGTCGTGTCCAACGTGCTCACCGTCGTGCTGGTCATCGCCGCGATGCTGTCGCTGTCCTGGCAGATCACCCTGCTCTCCCTGGTGCTGCTGCCCGCGTTCGTGCTGCCGGTGCGCGCGATGGGTCGCCGCCTCGCGGGCGTGACGCAGGAGTCGTACACGCTCAACGCCGCGATGGGCCAGACGATGACCGAGCGGTTCAACGTCGCCGGCGCGCAGCTGGTCAAGCTCTACGGGCGTCCCGAGGACGAGACCGCGGAGTTCGCCTCCCGCGCCGCCCGGGTGCGGGACATCGGCATCACGTCCGCGATGTACGCCGCGGTGTTCCGGATCGGGCTCACGCTGATCGCCGCCGTGGCCGTCGCGATCGTCTACGGGCTGGGCGGCGTGCTCGCGATCCAGGGCTCGCTGACGGTCGGCGTCGTCGTCGCGCTCACCTCCTACCTGACCCGGCTGTACGGCCCGATCACCTCACTGTCGAACGTCCAGGTCGACGTCATGACGACGCTGGTGTCCTTCGAGCGGGTCATCGAGGTGCTCGACCTGAAGCCGACCGTGGCGGACGCGCCCGATGCCCGGCCGCTGCCCGCCGACGTCGCGAGCACCGCGAGCGTCGAGCTCGACGACGTGTCGTTCCGTTACCCGGCCGCCTCCGAGGTGTCGCTGGCGTCGCTGGAGTCCGTCGCCCGGCTGCAGACCGAGGTGCCGGGCACGACGCTCGAGCACGTCTCGTTCACGGTCCCGCACGGCCACCTGGTCGCGCTGGTCGGGCCGTCCGGCGCGGGCAAGACGACGATCTCCGCGCTGGTCGCGCGGCTGTACGACGTCACGTCCGGCACCGTCCGCGTCGCGGGCCAGGACGTCCGCGAGGTCACGCAGGAGAGCCTGCGGGACGCGATCGGCATCGTGTCCCAGGACGCGCACCTGTTCCACGACACCATCCGCGCGAACCTGCTGTACGCCCGGCCCGGCGCGACCGACGCCGAGCTGGAGCAGGCGCTCCGGCGGGCGCAGATCTGGGACCTGGTGTCCCGGCTGCCGGACGGCGTCGACACCGTCGTGGGGGACCGGGGCTACCGGCTCAGCGGCGGCGAGCGCCAGCGGCTGGCCATCGCCCGGCTGCTGCTCAAGGCGCCGCCGGTCGTGGTGCTCGACGAGGCGACCGCGCACCTCGACTCGGAGTCCGAGGCGGCGGTGCAGCGGGCGCTCGCGGAGGCGCTCGTCGGGCGGACGGCGCTCGTGATCGCGCACCGGCTGTCGACGATCCGCGAGGCGGACTCGATCGTCGTGCTCGACGGCGGGCGGGTCGCGGAGCAGGGCACGCACGCCGAGCTGCTGGCGGCGGGCGGGCTGTACGCGGAGCTGTACGAGACGCAGTACGCGACGGCGCGCTGAGGGCCCGTCCCGCGCCTCAGATCAGACCGAGGTGCCGCACGGCGTCCCGCTCCTCGGCGAGCTCCGCCACCGACGCGTCGATCCGGGCGCGCGAGAACGCGTCGACCTCCAGGTCGGGGACGATCCGCCACACCCCGTCGACGGCGGTGACCGGGAACGAGCAGACCAGCCCCTCGGGCACCCCGTAGGACCCGTCCGACACCCGGCCGGCCGACGTCCAGTCGCCGGCCGGGGTGCCACCGCGGCGCAGGTGGCCGTGGTCGATGATCGCGCTCACGGTCGACGCGACCGACGAGCCGCCGCGGGCGGCGATGATCGCGGCCCCGCGCTGGGCGACGGTGTCGATGAACGCGCCCTCGGCCCACTCCCGGTCGACGACCTCCAGCGCGGGTCGCCCGGCGACCAGCGCGTGCCGCAGGTCGGGGTACTGGGTGCGCGAGTGGTTGCCCCACACGGTGACCCGGGTGATCTCCCGAGGGTTCACGCCGGTGCGCAGCGCGAGCTGGGCGAGGGCGCGGTTGTGGTCCAGCCGGGTCAGGGCGGTGAACCGGTCGCGCGGCACGTCCGGCGCGTGCGCCGCGGCGATCATCGCGTTGGTGTTCGCGGGGTTGCCGATCACCAGCACCCGGATGCCGTCCGCGGCGACGTCGTTGATCGCCGTGCCCTGGGAGCGGAAGATGCCGGCGTTGGCCTCGAGCAGGTCCGCCCGCTCCATGCCCGCGGTCCGCGGCTGCGCGCCGACCAGGACCGCGATGTCCGCGCCGTCGAACGCGGCGCGCGGGTCGGCCGTGACGTCCACGTCGACCAGCAGGGGCGAGGCGACGTCCTGCAGCTCCAGCGCCACGCCGTGCGCGGCGTGCAGCGCCTCGGGCCGCTCGAGCATCCGCACCCGGACCGGCGTGTCCGGGCCGAGCAGCTCCCCGCTCGCGACCCGGAACATCAGCGAGTAGCCGATCTGCCCGGCGGCGCCGGACAGCGTGAGCGTGACGGCGGGACGGGGCACGGGGGACTCCTGGTGGTCGGCGTCGGGGTGGGGGCGTCGGCGCCAGGAGCGTCGGCGGCGACGGTCCGGTCGACGGTAGGCGGGGTCCCCGCGCAGTTCAAGGGCGGTGCTGCCGTGTCGCGCGGCGACGTCAGCGCTCCGCGACCGCCACCGCGTGCTCGGCGGCGTCGTCGGCGACGAACCGCACGAGGTGCTCGGCCTCCGGCAGCACCGCCCGGGGCTCCGCCGCGGTCCACCGCCGGAGCGGGGTGACGGTCAGCGTCGCGCGCTCCCGGCGGGCCCGCGGCGCCCCGGCCGGGCGGGGGAGGCGCTCGCGCCGGACGGCCCAGGAGCCGGCCACCAGCCCGTCGAGCAGCACCGTCCCCGGGGGCATCCCGTTGCGGCTCGCCAGCGCGGGCCGGATCTCGGGCGGGATCACCCGGCTGCGGTCCTCGTGGCTCAGCAGCAGGTTCTCGAAGTCCGGGAGCAGCCGGACGGGGGCCGGGGCGTCCTCGGGCGGGCGCGGGGCGTCGGGCAGGTCGAGCAGGACCCGGGGCCGGCCCGACGGCGGGTCGACGTGCACGAGCTCGACGAGCTCCGGCCGCAGCCGGTCGACCACCGGGCCCAGCCCGGTCAGGCCCGACCACTGCCGGACGTCGGCGGCGGTCGCGGGCCCGTAGGCGGCGAGGTAGCGGCGGACCAGGGCGGCGAGGGCGGCGTCGCGCTCCTCGTCCCCGAGGTCGGCGCCCGGCCCCTCGACGCCGAACCACGCCCACGCGGTCGTCCAGGTCGTCGGCATGCTGCGGCCCCACACCCCGCGCGGGGTGACCTGCACCAGCGGCAGCAGCCCGCGCGCGCCCTGCGCGAGCGACCCGGGGTCGAGGCCCGGCCAGGTCGCCGCCAGCCGCGCCCCGAGGTCCCGGGCGGTGAGCGGCCCGTCGGCCAGGGCGTCGAGCGCGGCGGTGCGCAGGTCGTCGAGGTCGACCTGCCGCAGCGTCGGGGCCGCCGAGACGTTGGCGGTGAGGTGCCGCCGCAGCGTGGGCGCGAGCAGCGGCCACAGCGCCAGCGCGTCGTCGGCGGTCACGAGGTGCACGGTGTCCCGCAGCAGCGCCAGGCGGGCGACCCGGCGGTCGGACATCGCGTCGGCCAGGTCGGCGTGCGCGAGGCCGGCGACCCGCGCGTGCAGCGCCAGGTAGGCCGACGACGGGTTCTGCGACTGCAGGGCCACCAGGTGCCGCACCACGTCGAGCGCCGGGGCGTCCGTGCGGTCGAGCAGGTGCTGCCGCGCGAGCAGCGCGCGCCCGAGCCCGCGCGTGGTGAGGGTGCCGCCGCCCGCGAGGTCCGTGTCGCCCGTCACGGTGCCGAGGCTACGCGCGCGTCCCGACACGTCGGCCACCGTTCCAGTGGAAGGTTGTGACGGACACGCCAGCGGCGTGTCCGTCACAACCTTCCACTGTCGGGTGTGCAGCGCGGGCGCGCGGGATGGTCGCCCCGCGGTCCTACAGCCGGCCCGCGGCCTTCAGCGCGAGGTACGCGTCCGCGAGACGCGGGGCGAGGTCGTCGGGCAGCGCGTCGACCACCTCCACCCCGTGGCTCCGAAGCCGCTGCGCGACCGCCATCCGCTCGAGCTCGGTCCGCTCGGCCGCCGCGGCGTCGAACAGGGCCGCGACGTCCTCCCGCCCGGTGCGCAGCCGCTCGACCTCGGGGTCCCGCACCGACGCGAGCACCACCTGGTGCCGGGACGCGAGCTGGTCGACGACGCGGAGCAGCCCGTTCTCGACGGCCGCGGGCTCGAGGGCGGACAGCAGCACGACCAGCGCCCTCTGGGACAGCCGCTCCTGCACCTGCGCGACGACGCCGGGCCAGTCGGCCTCGACGAGCGACGGCTCGACGTCGGCCAGCGCGTCCGCGATCGCGGGCATCAGCCGGGGACCCGAGGCGCCGGCCACCCGGGCCCGCACCGTCCGGTCGTACGCGAGGAGCTCGACCCGGTCGCCCGCCCGCGAGGCCAGCGCGGCGAGCAGCAGCGCCGCCTCGACCGACGGCTCCAGGCGCGGCTCCTCGCCGGTGCGCGCGGCGCTGGTGCGCGAGGTGTCGAGCACGATCAGCACCCGGCGGTCGCGCTCGGGGCGCCAGGTGCGCACCACGACGTCGTTGCGCCGGGCGCTCGCGCGCCAGTCGATCGACCGCACGTCGTCGCCGATCACGTACTCGCGGAGCGAGTCGAACTCGGTGCCCTGCCCGCGGACCTGCACCGCGGCACGGCCGTCCATCTCCCGGAGCCGGGCGAGCCGGCTGGGCAGGTGCCGGCGGGACGCGAACTCCGGCAGCACCCGCTGCGTGCCGGGCACCGCGATCGACGCCTGCCGGGCCGCGAGCCCGAGCGGGCCGGCCGACCGGATGGTGACCCGGTCGGCGCGCAGGTCGCTGCGGCGGCTCGGGCGCAGGCCGGTGTCGACGCGGCGCGACTCCCCGGGCGGCAGGTCGACCCGGTGCCGGTTGTGGTCGGCGCCGGCCGAGGGCGGCCACGCGTCCCGGACCAGAGCACGGAGCCGCCGGGCGCCGGTGTGCGTCAGGGTGAGCCGGGACCGCGCCCGGCTCGTGCAGCCGAACCGCGCCGGTGACCTCGCGGCGGATCGCCACGGCGCGTGGGGACGCCGCCAGGGCGACGTCGAGCACGCACAGCAGCACGACCAGCACCGCCCACGCCAGCACCGTGCCGGGCACGGGCCAGAGCAGCACCGGCAGCGCGCCGACCGCGGTCAGCGCGACCGCGCGCCAGGTGATCGCCACGCCGCGGGCCTCAGCGGGGGACCGGCACGGACGCGAGCACGGCGTCCAGCACCGACTCCGCCGTCACGCCCTCGAGCTCGGCCTCGGCGCGCAGCTGCACGCGGTGCCGCAGCGTCGGGTGCGCGAGCGCCTTCACGTCGTCCGGGGTCACGTACGACCGGCCCTGCAGCCAGGCCCACGCGCGGGCCGTCGCGAGCAGCGCCGTGGCACCACGGGGGGAGACGCCGAGGGACAGCACGGCGACTGCCGGGTGCCGCGGACCACGTCGACGACGTAGCCGAGCACCTCGGGCGCGACCTGCACCCGGGCGACCTCCTCGCGGGCGCGCTCCAGCACGTCCTTCCCGGCGACGGGCCGCACGCCCGCCTTGACCAGGTCGCGCGGGTCGAAGCCCGCCGCGTGCCGGGCGAGGACCTCGATCTCCTCGTGCCGCTCGGGCAGCGGGAGGGTGAGCTTGAGCAGGAACCGGTCGAGCTGCGCCTCGGGCAGCGGGTAGGTGCCCTCGTACTCGACGGGGTTCTGGGTGGCGATGACGACGAACGGGGACGGCAGCGGCCGCGGGGTGCCGTCGACCGAGACCTGGCGCTCCTCCATGGCCTCCAGCAGCGACGCCTGGGTCTTGGGCGGCGTGCGGTTGATCTCGTCGGCGAGCATGAGGTTGGTGAACACCGGGCCCTCGCGGAACGAGAACTCGGCGGTCCGCGCGTCGTAGACCAGGGAGCCGGTGACGTCGCCGGGCATGAGGTCCGGCGTGAACTGCACCCGCTTGGTGTCGAGGTCGAGGGCCGTCGACAGGGTGCGGACGAGCAGCGTCTTCGCGACGCCGGGCACGCCCTCGAGCAGCACGTGCCCGCGGCAGAGCAGCGCGATCACCAGGCCGGTGACGGCGGCGTCCTGGCCGACGACCGCACGGCCGACCTCGGCCCGCACGGCGCCGAGCGCCTCCCGGAGCTCGGGGGACGGCTCGGGGACGGCGGGCGCCGCGGGGGCCGGGGGAGCGGGCGGGGCGGCGGGCGCGGGCTGCTGCGCCCACGCGGGCTGCTGCGCCTCGGGCTGCTGCGCCTGCCAGGGCTGCTGCTGCCCGGCGGGCTGCCCCCCGGTCGGCTCGGGCGCGGGGTACCCGGCGGGCGTGCCGCCCTGCGGCCACGGGTTCGGGGCGGGGTGGTCGGTCACGTGGGGTGAACCTCGCTCTCGAGCTGGTCGAGCCGGCGGGCCAGGTGCTCCAGGCCCGCGTCTGACGTGGGGGGTGGTCCGTACAGCAGGTCGCGGACGTCGGCCTCGTCCCGGCGCGCGGCCCGCGCGACCGCGATGACGACGTCGGGCGCCGCGGCGGACCGCGGGACGCCCAGCCGGCGGGCGAGCCGGGCGGCGGTGCCGGCCCGCAGCGAGGCGGCGGCGTGCCCGTACGACCGGGAGGTCCGGTAGAGGCGCGCCCGCCCGCGGGTGGTCTCGGCGGGGCGGACGACGACCGGGAGCTGCTCGGCGACGACCCGGCCGAGCCGGCGCCCGCGCCACAGCGCGATCACGAGGACGACCACGAGGGCCTGCAGCAGCAGCGCCCGGGCGACCGGGGGCAGCAGGTCGCCGAGGCCGGGGCCGCTGCTCCCCTCGTCGACGCCGAGGTCGCCGGCGGACGGCACGTACCAGACGAGCTCGGCGTTCCGGCCGAGCGCCCGCAGCGCGAGCGCGGCGTTGCCCTCGTCCGCGACCCGGGCGTTGGTGATCAGGCCGGCGTCGCCCAGGACCGTGACCCGGCGGCCGTCCGCCTCGGACGTCGCGTAGAGGAAGGCCTGCGGGGAGCTGTCGGGCACGGGGAAGCAGAGGGTGGTGCCCGCCGGGGCGGCCTCGCCGAGCGGGGTGACGCCGGCTCCGGTCGCGGAGATCGTCCCGGCGGCCGCGGCGTCCGGGTCGTCGCAGGAGGCGGCGACGGGGGAGGGCTGCGCGCCGCCCGACCATCCGGTGGTCAGGCCCGGGACCGTCCGGTCGACGAGGTACGACGGGTCGAGCAGCACGAGGTCCGCGGCGCTGCCGGCGAGGGCCGTGATCTGGTCGCCGGACAGCAGCCAGTCGGACGTGACCAGCAGCGTGCTGCCGGCCTCCGCGGCGGCGACCGCCGCACCCGCGGAGCGCACGTAGGTGATCCCCACACCCTGGTCGCGCAGCACCTCGGCGAGCGCCATCGCGCCGTTCTCCCGCGGGTTGTCCGGGGCGAGGGCGGTGGCGGAGCGGGTGGGGGCGGGCAGCAGGGCGGCGAGCACCCCGATGCCGAGCACGACCGCGACGACCACGAGCCAGCGCACCCGGCGCCAGCGGGCGCCCGCGCGGGTGCGGGCGGTGGTGCCGTCGCCGAGGACGACGCCGTCGGCGCGGTCCGGCCCGGCCGGTGCGCCCGGCGCGCGGGTCGTCGCCGGGGCGGTCACGCGTCCACCCCCGCGGCGGCGAGCCCGGCGGGCAGGGTCGGGCGGGTCGCCGCGACGCGCGCGTCCAGCTCGCGCAGCGTGGCGTCGTCCTCGGCGCGCGGCGTGCGCTCGCCGTAGACCACGTCGTCGAACAGGCGCCCGGCGGCGCGCAGGTCCACCGCGTGGGCGGGCAGGCGCAGCCCCGCGGCCTCGACGGCCTCGTGCGCGGTGCGCCCCGGCTGCTCCTCCAGCACGGCGCGCTCCTCGAGCGACCGCACCACGGCCCGGAACCGGTCGGCGACCGCGTCCGCCCAGTCCCCGCGCGCGGCGGCGGCGTCGGCGGCCGCCCGGAGCTCGGCGGCGGTGCGCCGGTCGTCGGCGTCGAGCACGCCCCGCGTCCCCGCGACCCGGCGGCTGCGGCGCACCGGCCCGGTGACGAGGAACGCCACGGTCACGAGCACGGCCAGCCCGGCCAGGATCGCCAGGAGCGTGCCGACGTTGCCGATCGGCAGGCCGTCGGCGCCGTCGAACAGGCGGCCGAGCCAGTCCAGGAACCGCTGCAGCAGGCTCGGCTGCTGGTGGTAGACCGGGTCGGCGAGCTCCTGCTCGAGCCAGCGGCGCGCCTGCTCGGCGTCCGGGACGACGGGCACGGTCACCGGCCGGCGCCCTCCGCGGCCCGGGCCAGCTCGACGTCCAGGCCCTCGCGGCGCATCCGGACGTCGATGTAGGCGAGCGCGACGACGCCGGCCATGAAGACCGTGGTGATGGTGGTCGCGATCGCGGTGCCGATCGCGGTGAGCGCGATGGACGGTCCGCTGGTCATCAGCGGGTCGTTGAGCACGAGCTGGGAGATCAGCGTCACCGGCACGACGACGATCTGCGAGATGATCCCGACGAGGATCGACACCAGCAGGTACAGGCCGAGCAGCCGCCAGAACGACCCGCGGGTCAGCCGCCACGCGCGCGCCACGGAGGCCCAGAAGCCGCCGCCCTCGAGCATGATCGCGGCGGGGGCGAGCAGCGTGCGGATGGTCACCCAGAAGCCGCCGACCACGGCGACGGCCGCGGCCAGCAGGCCGACCAGCACGGTGAGCCCCACGCTGTCGCTGGTCGAGCCCACGAGGACGACCAGGCCGACCAGCGCGGCCACGGCGACCGAGGTCGCGAGGCCGAGCAGCAGGCCGAACCCGATCACCCAGAAGATGCGCTTGCCCTGGCCGCGCACGACGTCGCGCGCCGAGATCCGCTGGCCGATGACCGAGCGGCTGACCGACAGGATGAGCAGGCCGGTGAGGATCGTGGTGGCGAGCGCGGTGAGCGGGATGCCGGCGACGCTCGCGAGCGAGGTGCCGAAGCTGTCGCCGAGCAGCTCGGTGTCGGCCGGGGTGAGGCCCGCGCTGCTCGTGAACAGGTCGTTGACCGCGCCGGCGAAGATGCCCGCGAGGTACCACTGGATCAGCGCGCCGACCGCGGTGGCGACCGCGACGACGACGGCGGTGAGGCCGAACATCGTCGCGGGGTTGTGCCGGATCGCGCGGAACGCGCCGTCGAAGATCTCCCAGATGCTCAGAGGGCGCAGCGGGATGATCCCGGGCTGCGCGGCGGCCGGCTGGTAGGGCGTCGCGCCCCAGCCGTAGGGGGCCGGGCCGGGCTGCTGTCCGTAGCCCTGCTGGCCGTAGCCGGGCGCGGCGGGGTAGCCGGGCTGCTGGCCGTAGCCCTGCTGGCCGTAGTCCGGCGCGGGCGCCTGCCCGGGCGGGGTCGGGTAGCCGGGCTGCTGCCCGTACCCGGGCGGGGTCGGCGCGCCCGGACCGGCGCCCGGCTGCCCGGCGGCGTCACCCGGAAGGCCGCCACCCGGCCGGGTGCCCGCGTCGCCCCAGGGGTTGGCGGGTCGCCCGCCCGCGGCGGGATCCGTCGGCGGCTGCCACCCCGCGGGGGCGTACTGCCCGTACCGGGGCGCCGGGCGCTGGTCCTCGCCCTGCCGCGGCGCGTCCTCGGGGCGGCCCTCGTCGTGAGGCGTGCTCATCGTGCTCCTCGGGTCGCGGCGGGGTGCGCCGGGACCCCCGTCGGGGGCGCCGGGCGCTGCTGACGGCCATCGTGCCACGTCAGGTCCGGGTCCGGGCCGCTGCTCCGTCCGGAGGTCGCGCGCGGGTGGTCCCCCGGTGCAGGCCGCCGTGATGCGATCATGGGCAGATGAAGGGACGCGTTCTCGTGGTCGACGACGACACCGCCCTGTCCGAGATGATCGGCATCGTCCTGCGCTCGGAGGGGTTCGAGCCGGTCTTCTGCGCGGACGGGGACGAGGCACTGGAGGCCTTCCGGTCGACGCAGCCGGACCTCGTGCTGCTCGACCTCATGCTCCCGGGCAAGGACGGCACCGAGGTGTGCCGGCTGATCCGGGCGGAGTCGGGCGTGCCGATCGTCATGCTGACCGCCAAGGCCGACACGGTCGACGTGGTCCTCGGGCTGGAGTCCGGCGCCGACGACTACATCGCCAAGCCGTTCAAGCCCAAGGAGCTGATCGCCCGCGTGCGGGCACGGCTGCGCCGCAGCGACGAGCCCGTGCCCGAGCACCTGCGCATCGGCGACCTGTCGATCGACGTCACCGGCCACCGCGTCACCCGCGACGGCGCGCCGATCTCGCTCACGCCGCTGGAGTTCGACCTGCTGGTCGCGCTCGCCCGCAAGCCGTGGCAGGTGTTCACGCGCGAGGTGCTGCTCGAGCGGGTGTGGGGCTACCGGCACGCCGCCGACACCCGGCTGGTCAACGTCCACGTCCAGCGGCTGCGGTCCAAGATCGAGGCCGACCCCGAGCGTCCCGAGATCGTCGTGACCGTGCGCGGCGTCGGCTACAAGGCGGGCGCGACGCCCCCGTGACCGGTTCCCCCCGCGGCGGCGTCGCCGGGCGGGCGGCGCGCGCGTGGCGGCTCGCCACGGTGCGGGCCGGCGCCCGCGCGCGCCGGATGGTCCGCGCCTGGCGCGGCTCGCTGCAGGCGCGGGTCCTCACGCTGACCCTGGTGGTCGGGCTGCTCGCGCTCGCGGTGCTCGGCGGCTACCTGTCGGTCAGCGTGCGGGACGGCCTGTTCACCCAGCGGGTGGACCAGGTGCTCGCCGAGTCCGCGCGCAGCGCCGCCCAGGCGCAGGAGACGTTCGACGCGTCGACGGCGACCACCGCGCCCGAGGCCCAGCTCCTGGTGAACGACATGGTGCGCGCGCTGCGCTCCGGCGGCTCGGGCGAGCGGGAGGTGTTCCTGCTGCGCACCCGTGGGCAGCAGCAGCCGATCCTGGTCACCGGTCAGTCCACCGACTCGAGCCTCGTCGGCCTGGTCTCGGAGCCGCTGCGCACCGCGACCGCCGAGGGCGAGGGGCAGCGCTGGGAGTCGGTCGCGTGGCCGGCGACCTCGACGGACACCGGCCGGGTCGAGCCCGGGGTGATGGTCGGCCAGGTGGTCACCGTCCCCGCCGCCGGGTCCTACGAGCTGTACTTCCTCTACTCCCTGCAGGCCGAGCAGGACCGCCTGGAGTTCCTGCAGAGCGTCCTCGGCATCGGCGCCGTCGCGCTCGTGGCGCTGCTGGTGTCGATGACCTGGCTGGTGACGCGGCAGGTCGTCCGCCCGGTCCGGCAGGCCGCGCACGTCGCCGAGCGGATCGCCGACGGCAGCCTCACCGAGCGGATGCCGGTGCGCGGCGAGGACGAGATGGCCCGCCTGGGCCGGTCGTTCAACGAGATGGCCGAGAGCCTCCAGGACCAGATCGACCGCATGGAGCACCTGTCGGCCATGCAGCGGCGGTTCGTCTCCGACGTGTCCCACGAGCTGCGCACGCCGCTGACCACCGTGCGCATGGCCGGCGAGATGATCTACGAGTCCCGGGACGACTTCGACCCGGTGGTCCGCCGGTCCGCGGAGCTGCTCCAGCAGCAGCTCGACCGGTTCGAGGACCTCCTGGGCGACCTGCTGGAGATCAGCCGCTTCGACGCGGGCGCCGCCGTGCTGGACGCCGAGGCCCGGGACCTGCGCGACGTCGTCGGCGCCGCGGTCGACCAGGCCGTGCCGCTCGCCGGTGCGAAGGGCTCCTGGCTCTCGGTGACGCAGCCCGAGGCGCCGTGCCTCGCCGACGTCGACCCGCGGCGCGTCGAGCGGGTGCTGCGGAACCTGCTCGTCAACGCGATCGAGCACGCCGAGGGCAGCGACGTCGAGGTCACCGTCGGCGCGGACGACCGCGCGGTCGCCGTGACCGTCCGCGACCGCGGCGTCGGCATGACCCGGGACGAGGCGGCGCACGTGTTCGACCGGTTCTGGCGGGCCGACCCCGCCCGCGCGCGGACGACCGGTGGCACGGGCCTCGGCCTCGCGATCTCGCTGGAGGACGCGCACCTGCACGGCGGCTGGCTGGAGGCGTGGGGCCGGCCCCGGCAGGGCGCGTGCTTCCGGCTCACGCTGCCCCGGCGCGCCGGGATCACGCTGGAGTCGTCGCCGCTGCCGCTGGAGCCGCCGGCGGAGCCGGACCGCCCGGTCGCCCGGGAGCGGGACGTCGACCGCCCGGACCCCGCGGCGCTGCCCGACCTGCCCCCGACCACCGGGTCGTTCGACGTGGTCGAGCGCGCGCGGGAGGCGCAGCGCGCGGTGGCGCGCCGGCGCGAGCAGGAGCGGGCCGGGGCGGACGGGGCGCCCGATGCGCCCGGTGCGCCGGACGCGACCCCGGACCCGGACGCCGCGCCGCCGCACGCCGCGCCGCCGCACGCCGGGCCGCCCCACGACCCCGAGCCCGCCCGTCGCGGCGGCCCCGACCGACCGGGGGAGACCCGATGACCGCGCCGTCCCGTCCGCGCCCCGGGAGCACCGTCCCGCGCCGCCCGGCGTCGCACCGAGCGGGGGTCGCGGCCCTGCTCGCCGTCGTGCTGGCCGCGCTGTCCGCGTGCGTCGGCATCCCGACGTCGGGACCCGTCGGCGTCGGCGTCGAGGGCGTCTCCGACCAGGGCGTCGTCGAGCCGCTGGGCGACCCGCCGCCCCAGGACGGCGCTCCGGAGGACATCGTGCGGGGGTTCCTCGGCGCGAGCGCCGCGGGCTTCAGCCGGGCGTCCGCGTCCGCCGACGCGACGGACGACTTCCGCAACGCGCGCGAGTACCTGTCCGGCGAGACCCGGCGGTCGTGGAGCCCGCGCGACCGCGTGGTCGTGTACGCGACCGCGTCGAGCCCCGACATCGAGCTGGTCGGCGAGTCCCAGGTGCAGGTCGACGTGCGGGTCGCCGCCCGGGTGGACGCCGACGGCCGGTACGCCCAGGCCGGGCCGGACGCCAAGGAGTCGCTGACCTTCGACCTCGTGCAGGACAGCGAGGGGCAGTGGCGCATCTCCGGCCTGGAGGACGGCGTCGTGCTGTCCGAGCCGAACTTCGAGGCGATCTACCGGTCCGCCACCCTGTACTTCCTGTCCCAGGACGAGCAGTTCCTGGTCCCGGAGACGCGGTGGTTCCCGGTGCGCAACCTGGCGACGTCGATCGTCCGCGCGATCATCGCCGGTCCGTCGGGGTGGCTCCGCGACGCCGCGCGGAGCGCGGTGCCCGAGGGCGCGGTGCTGCAGCCGGACGCCGTGTCCGTGGACGCGGACGGTGTCGCGACGGTCAGCCTCGGCGCGGGAGGTCTCCCCACCGAGCCGGAGGAGCGCGCCCGGATGCAGGCGCAGCTGGAGGCGTCCCTGCGGATCGCGCGGGTGCGCACGGTGGAGGTGAGCGCGGGCGGCGTGGCGATGGACACCGAGGCGGCGGAGCTCGAGCGCGGCCAGGACTGGGGCGGGGCGCTGGAGGCGCTGCAGGACGGCACGCTCGTGCAGATGTCCGCGGGCGAGCTCGAGCCCGTCGAGGGCGTCGCCCCGCTCGCCGGGCTGGACGCGCGCGACCCCGCCCGCGACGGCTCGGGCGACCTCCGGGTCATGCTCTCGGGGCCCGACCGGCTGGTGACCGTCCCGACGGCCGCCGCCGCGTCCGTCGGGCTGCTGCAGGCCCCCGCTCTGGTGGCGCCGTCGGTCGACCGCCTCGGCTGGGTCTGGACCGCGTCGCCCTCCGCGAGCGGGCAGCTGCTGGCCGTCGACGACCGCGGGACCGTCGTCGACGTCGCCGCCGAGTGGCTGCAGGACCGCGCGGTGCGGTCCGTGCGCGTCGCGCGGGACGCGACCCGCGTGGCCGTGGTGTCGTCCGGGTCAGACGGCGTGCGGGTCGACGTGGCCTCGGTGGTGCGCGACGACTCCGGGACGCCCCAGGTGCTCGGCGAGGCCTCGCGCACCGGCGTGACCCTCACCGACGCGACGCGGGTGGTCTGGGTCGACGAGTCGACGCTCGGCGTGCTCGGGCGGTCCGGCAGCACCACCACCGCCGTCTACCACCTGGTCCCGCTCGCGGGGGAGGTGCAGACGCGCCCGGCGCTCGCGGACGCGGTGGACATCGCCGGCGGCAAGGGCGACAGCGCGCTGTACCTGGCGACGGCCGAGGGCGAGCTGTTCGCGCGCGCGGGGTCGAGCTGGGCCTCGGTCGGGACGGACGTGCGGGACCCGTCCTTCGCGGGCTGAGCGGGCCGAGCGGGCCGGGCCGCGGTGCGCCGGGGCGCCGGGACGACCACAGGGGCCGTCGGCGCGCCGCCGGTGCCGCCGCCGGGGACGCGGGGCGCGCACGTCCGCACCGCCGCGCGAGGGTGGTCGGGTGCCCGTCACCACCGTGCGCGGCGGCCCGCTCGCCCGCGCCGCCCGCGAGGTCCTCGACCTCGTCCTCCCCGTCACGTGCGCCGGGTGCGGCGTCCCGGGCCGGCCGCTGTGCCCCGTGTGCCTCCACGCGTTCGCCGGGCCGCCGCGGCGGTGCGAGCACGCGGCGGGGCGGCTGGACCGGATGGACGGCACCACCGTGCCGGTGTGGGCGCTCGCCGAGAACGACGGCGCAGTGCGGCGGGCGGTCGTCGGCTGGAAGGACCGGGGGCGGGCGGACGTGACGCCGTGGTTCGGGGCCGTGCTGCGCCGGGCGGGCCCGGCGGTGCGCCGCGCGCTCGCGGGCGCGGCGGCCGACGGCGCGCCGGGGCCGCTGCTGGTCGTGCCCGCGCCGGCGTCGCCCCGGGGCCGGGCGCGCCGCGGCGAGGACCTCGTGGGGGCGCTGGCCCGCTCGGCGGCCGCCGGGCTCGGCGGGGCCGTCGCGCTGCCCGCGCTGCGTCTCGCCGGGGCGGGCCGGGACCAGGTCGGGCTCGGCGCCCGGGGGCGCGCGGCGAACCTCGCCGGCCGGGTCCGGGTCCGCCCGCGGGCGTGCGCGGCGCTGGTCGGTGCCCGCGCCCTCCTCGTCGACGACGTGCTGACGACGGGCGCGACGCTGGCCGCGTGCCGGTCGGCGCTGGAGGCCGCGGGGGCGCAGGTCGTGGGTGCGACGGTGCTGGCCGTCACCCGTCCGCCGGGATCGCCGACCGGCTGGTTGGAAGCCTCGGCCGACCCGGGCTAGCGTGGTCCCACAGCACCGGGAGGCGACGACGTCCCCCGGTACCGGGACTCGACGGGCACGCCCGCACGAGGAGGTGGTGCCGCAGACCAGCGCCCCGCGAGGGCGCTCCGAGCATGCTGCCGGGCGGGCACCGACCCGCCCCCGGACCTCCAGGAGGTACCCCATGGAGATCGTCGTCGCCGGCCGTCACACCGACGTCCCCGAGCGGTTCCGTCAGCACGTGACGGACAAGCTCGCCAGGCTCGAGCAGCTCGCCCCCCGGGCGCAGCGCATCGACGTCGAGGTGACCCACGAGCCCAACCCCCGGCAGGCCGCTGCCGCCGAGCGGGTCGAGCTGACCGTGGTGGGCAAGGGACCGGTGATCCGCGCCGAGGCGTGCGCGGACGACCGGTACGGGGCCTTCGACCTGGCGATCGACAAGCTCGCGGAGCGCCTCCGTCGGGCCCGGGACCGGCGCAAGAGCCACCGCGGCAAGGTCCCCACGCCGGTGAGCGACCCGCTGCCCCCGCTCGAGGACCTGGAGCCCGAGCCCGCCGCGCCGGAGCCGTCCGAGGACGGGGTGGTCGAGACGACGCTCGGCGACTCGCCCGTCGTCATCCGCGAGAAGGTGCACGTCGCCCAGCCGATGACGATCGACGACGCGCTCTACGAGATGGAGCTCGTCGGGCACGACTTCTTCCTGTTCGTCGACGCCGAAACCGCGCAGCCGTCCGTCGCCTACCGCCGCCGCGGCTGGAGCTACGGGATCATCAAGCTCGACGCCGCGGTGACCAGCATCGGCACGGGCGAGGGCGCGGCCGCCGCGCCGCAGGCCGGGGGCGTCGCCGCCCCGGCGGGGGCCGCCGCGCAGCGCTGACCCCGGACCCCCCGCACCACGGAACCGCGCCCGCCGACGACCCTCCGGTCGGCGGGCGCGGTCGCGCCCGGCGGCACGCAGCGACCTCGGCGCGAGGGCGACCTCGCAACCGGCACCCCGGTCACCCGCGGCGTGTGTCGGTGGCGGGCGGCACGATGGGGCGATGGCCACCAGCACCGACGCCGCGCCGCCCGCCGCCCCCGGCCGCCGCACCGCCGCCGCCCGCCGCGCCGTCACCGGCACCGCGCACCGCCCCTCGGCCACGCTGTCGCTGTCCCCAGGCCCGCCGGGTCGCGCTGCGCGCCCAGGGCCTCGACCGCCCGCGCGCCGAGCGCACCGGGCCCGCCACGATGCGGCAGCTGCAGCAGGTCGTCGACCGGGTCGGGCTGCTGCAGATCGACTCCGTCAACGTGGTCGCCCGCGCGCACCTCGTGCCGACGTTCTCCCGGGTCGGCCCGTACGACCCGGCGCTCCTCGACCGCGCCGCGGGCCGGGCGCCCCGCCGGCTGGTCGAGACCTGGGCGCACGAGGCCTCGTACGTCCCGCCGGAGACGTACGCGCTGCTCGGCTGGCGGCGGCGCGCCTACCGCGACTACGCGTGGGGCTCGATCCGGGAGGTGCCGCTGACGCACTCGCCGCTCGTGGCCGACGTGCTGGCGATGATCGCCGACGACGGCCCGCTCACGGCCAGCGAGGTGCACGCGCGCGTCGAGGGGCCCGTGCCGCGGGACCGCACGGAGTGGGGCTGGAACTGGACCGCGGCCAAGCGGGTGCTGGAGTACCTGTTCTTCACGGGGCAGGTCGCCTCGGCCCGCCGGAACCCGCAGTTCGAGCGCTGCTACGACCTCACCGAGCGGGTGCTGCCCCCGGACGTGCTCGCCGCGCCCGAGCCCGACGACGACGACGCGGTGCGCGAGCTGCTCCGGATCGCCGCACGCGCCCACGGCGTCGCCTCGGAGCGCTGCCTCCTCGACTACTTCCGGATCAAGGGTCCGCGCGCCCGGGCGGCCGTCGGCGACCTGGTCGACGAGGGGACGCTGGTCCCGGTGCAGGTGGACGGCTGGGCCCGGCCGACCTACCTGCACGCCGACGCCGACCTGCCCCGCCGCGCCACCGGCCGCGCGCTGCTCAGCCCCTTCGACCCGCTCGTGTTCGAGCGGCGCCGGCTCGAGGAGCTGTTCGGCCTGCGGTACCGCATCGAGATCTACGTGCCCGAGGCGCAGCGGGTGCACGGGTACTACGTGCTGCCGTTCCTCCGCGGCGAGCGCCTGGCCGCGCTCGTCGACCTCAAGGCGGACCGCCGCGCCGGGGTGCTCCGGGTGCACGCCGCGCACCCGGCGGAGGCCGCGGGGCCGGTGCCGGGGGCGGTCCCGGGCTCGGCGCCCGGCGACGTCGCGGCGGACCTCGCGGCCGAGCTGCGGCTGCTCGCGACCTGGCTCGGGCTGGACGACGTGGCGGTGGGGGACCGGGACGGCACGCCGCGCGGGACGCTCGCCCCGGTCCTGGCGGGAGCGCTCGCGGCGGGCTGACGCGCAGACCGCCGCGGCGGGGTGGCCGGCAGGCCACCGGACCGGGGCGCCGGGTTGCTGCACGTCGCCGCGCCTCACCTACGATGGTCGGGGCCCGGCTGTGCGGTCGGGACGCCGGGACGCCGCACGTGGCCACGTGCGGCGCAGCGAGTCGGGAGTGCACGTGCCTGCGATCCTCGAGAAGGTCCTCCGCCTGGGCGAGGGACGGATCCTCAAGAAGCTGTCGGGCGTCGCCCAGCAGGTGAACGCGCTGGAGGACAGCTTCACGTCCCTGTCGGACGCCGAGCTGCGCGAGGAGACCGACCGGTTCAAGGCGCGGCTGGCCGACGGCGAGTCCCTCGACGACCTCATGGCCGAGGCCTTCGCCGCGGTGCGCGAGGCCGCGCGCCGGACGCTGGGCCAGCGGCACTTCGACGTCCAGCTGCAGGGCGGCGCCGCGCTGCACTGGGGCAACATCGCCGAGATGAAGACCGGTGAGGGCAAGACCCTGGTCGCCACCGCGCCGGCCTACCTCAACGCGCTCACCGGCAAGGGCGTGCACGTCGTCACGGTCAACGACTACCTGGCGAGCTACCAGGCCGACCTCATGGGCCGCGTCTACCGGTTCCTCGGCCTCACCACGGGCGTCGTGCTGTCCGGCCAGACCCCCGCCGAGCGCCGCGTCCAGTACGCCGCCGACATCACCTACGGCACGAACAACGAGTTCGGCTTCGACTTCCTGCGCGACAACATGGCGTGGAGCACCGACGAGCTCGTGCAGCGCGGGCACCACTTCGCGATCGTCGACGAGGTCGACTCGATCCTCATCGACGAGGCCCGCACCCCGCTCATCATCTCCGGCCCGGCCTCCGGCGACGCCAACCGCTGGTACTCCGAGTTCGCCAAGGTCGTGCGCCGCCTCCAGCCCGAGCGCGACTACGAGGTCGACGAGAAGAAGCGCACCATCGGCGTCCTCGAGCCCGGCATCGAGCGCGTCGAGGACTACCTCGGCATCGAGAACCTCTACGAGTCGCTGAACACGCCGCTGATCGGCTTCCTCAACAACGCCATCAAGGCCAAGGAGCTGTTCAAGCGCGACAAGGACTACATCGTCGACAAGGGCGAGGTCCTCATCGTCGACGAGCACACCGGCCGCGTGCTGCCGGGCCGCCGCTACAACGAGGGCATGCACCAGGCGATCGAGGCGAAGGAGGGGGTGGTCATCAAGGCCGAGAACCAGACCCTCGCCACGATCACCCTGCAGAACTACTTCCGCCTGTACGACAAGCTCTCCGGGATGACCGGCACCGCCGAGACCGAGGCGGCCGAGTTCCAGGGCACGTACAAGCTGGGCGTCGTCCCCATCCCGACCAACCGCGGGATGCAGCGGATCGACCAGGCCGACCTCGTCTACAAGGCCGAGGAGGGCAAGTACGACGCCGTCGTCGCCGACATCGTCGAGCGGCACGCGAACGGCCAGCCCGTCCTGGTCGGCACCACGAGCGTCGAGAAGTCCGAGATCCTCTCGAAGAAGCTCCGCAAGGCCGGCGTCCCGCACGAGGTGCTCAACGCCAAGCAGCACGCCCGGGAGGCGTCGATCGTGGCGCAGGCGGGCCGCAAGGGCGCCGTCACCGTCGCCACCAACATGGCCGGCCGCGGCACCGACATCATGCTCGGCGGCAACGCCGAGTTCATGGCCGTCGCCGACCTCGCCTCGCGCGGGCTCGACCCGAACGAGAGCCCGGAGGAGTATGAGGCCGCCTGGCCCGACGCCCTGGAGAAGGCGAAGGCCGCGGTCGCCGCGGAGCACGACGAGGTCGTGGAGCTCGGCGGCCTGTACGTGCTCGGCACCGAGCGGCACGAGTCCCGCCGCATCGACAACCAGCTCCGTGGCCGCTCCGGCCGGCAGGGCGACCCGGGCGAGTCCCGATTCTACCTGTCGCTGCAGGACGACCTCATGCGGCTGTTCAACTCCGGCATGGCCGAGTCGATGATGACCCGCGCGGGCTTCCCGGACGACCTGCCGCTGGAGTCGAAGATCGTGACCCGCGGCATCCGGTCCGCGCAGTCGCAGGTGGAGGCGCGGAACTTCGAGATCCGCAAGAACGTCCTCAAGTACGACGACGTGCTGTCCCGGCAGCGCGAGGTCATCTACGAGCAGCGCCGGCGCGTGCTCGAGGGCGAGGACATGCAGGAGCAGGTCCAGCACTTCCTCGAGGACGTGCTCGACGACTACGTCACCGCGGCGACCGCCGAGGGCCACCCGGAGGACTGGGACCTCGAGCAGCTGTGGACCACGCTCAGGACCGTGTACCCCGTGTCGATCGAGGTGGACGAGGTCGTCGAGCAGGCCGGCGGCCTCGGGCGGGTCACCCCGGAGCTGCTCAAGGCCGAGCTGCTGTCCGACGCGCGGATCGCCTACTCCGAGCGCGAGACGTCCCTCGGCGAGCCGAACATGCGCCAGCTGGAGCGCCGGGTCGTGCTGTCCGTGCTGGACCGCAAGTGGCGCGAGCACCTCTACGAGATGGACTACCTCAAGGAGGGCATCGGCCTGCGCGCGATGGCCCAGCGCGACCCGCTGATCGAGTACCAGCGCGAGGGCTACCAGCTGTTCCAGGCGATGACGGACGGGATCAAGGAGGAGGCCGTGGGCTACCTCTTCAACCTGGAGGTCAAGGTCGCGGAGGCGCCCACGCAGGCGCCGACGTCCCAGGACGAGGTCGCCGGGTCCGCCGACGGCGCACTGGCCGCCGGTGCCGGTGCGGAGCCGGTGCTGGTCGCGAAGGGCATCGACGGCCCGGAGCGCAAGGTGCCGCTGCAGTACTCGGCGCCGAGCGTCGACGGCGACAGCGGCACGACCGTCACCCGGGGCCGTCGTGCGGCCGGTCCGGCGACGTCGGAGCCCGCCGGGGGAGCCCCCGACGCGGCGGACGGCACCGGCGAGGACGCCGGAAACCGCGAGGCGCGCCGCAAGGCCGCGAAGCAGCAGCGCCGCCGGGGCTGAGCCCGAGGTGCGACGCCGCCCGCCCACCCCGCCCGGGGTGGGCGGGCGGCGTCGTCTCAGCCCACGACGAGCGCCGCCGCGCGCCAGCGCCCGGTGGACCGGGTGAGCCGGACCGCGACGGCGCGGACGCGGTCGGCCTGGGCCACCACGACGGACGCCTCCACGGTGTGCGCGTCGACGCGGTGCACCCGGACGCGCCGGACCGACGGGCGCCGTGCCGCCCCTGCGGGCACGGTGTCCGTCGGCTCCGCGGCGACGTCGCGCGGGCTCGCGGCGGCGTCGAGCACCCGGGAGCGGGGTGCCGTGAGGGCGGCCCGGCGCGCGAGCCCGTCGTAGACCTCGGGCGTGAGCCAGCGCGCGAGCTGGGCCAGCGGCCGGCTGCCGGCGAGCACCTCGACCGCGGCGAGCGCGACCATGCAGCACGCCTGCCGCGGGTCGAGCTCGGGGGCCCCGCCCGGTGCGGCGCCCGGCGCCCCGCCCCACGAGCGAGCCGGAGCGCCGCCGGGCGCCCGGGCCGGGGAGGTGCGCGTGGTGGGCGGCCGCCGCGGCCGCGCCGACCTCCCGGACCGCACCGTCCTCGGCGCCGGCCCGTCCTCCCGCGCGTTCGTCCCCCGTGCGGTGCTGTCCGGCGCGTCAGGGCCCGGCCGGTCCGCCGGGCCCGCCCGGCCCGCCGGGTCCGCCGGGTCCGCCGGGTCCGCCGGGTCCGCCCGTCCCGCCGGGTCCGCCCGGCCCGTGCCGTCGTCGGGCGCGGCGGCGTCGCCCCGCACCGCGGGAGGACGCGGCTCGACCGCCTCCGGCGGCTCGGGCGGGAGCGGCGGGGGAGCGGGGACGAGGCGCACCTCGACCGCGGTGCTCACGGGTCTCCCGTCGTGGTCGTGCCGGTGCGGTACCTGCTCATGTGCTACCTCCGTGGTCGGTCGGCCCCGCCGCCCGGCACAGATGTACCCCTCCACGCCCGGCGCGCGCCAGGGAGTCCTGCGGAACCTGGGGACAGGGACCGGCGGGTCGGCGCACGACGCGCGGAACTCGCCCGGGTTCGTCCGGGATGTGCGTCGCGATCGTCTCGGGGCGGCACACTGATCCCGTGCGCCTCTACCTGCCTGCCACCCTGGACGAGCTCGACGACCTGCTGGGCGGCCGCGCCCCGCTCGCGGCCCCGCGCCGCGCGCACGCGGTCACGCCGGCGCTGACCGCGCTGCTTCCCGACGAGGACGAGGAGGGCGTCGAGTTCGCGGCGCAGCTCATGGCCGCGGACGACGCGCTCGTCCTGCTCGCGTCCCGCCCGGACGCGCCCGGCCTGCGACTCGTGGTCACGGTCGAGGTGCCGGACGACGCCGTGCGCGACGGCGCGCCGGACGACGGCGCCGGCGTGGACGACGAGGCCGCGAGCCTGGTCACGCTGACCGCCCCCGCGACGCTCGACGTGGTGGTGTGCGCGCACGTCGACGAGCCCGCTGCCAAGGACGAGGTCGCCCGCGCGCTGGACGGCGACGACGCCGCGCTCGACTCCCTCGCCGAGCGCGACCTGCTCTGGTACGACGCGACCGAGCTGACCCGCATCCCGCGCTGACGGCCCGCGCCCACGGAGCGTCCTGCCGGACCCGCCCCGCGACGGGCGCGCCGAGGTCGGTGGTCCCGGCCGAGATCGGTGGTTCCAGGCACCGACCTCGGCGCGAACCACCGACCTCGGCGCGAACCGCCGACCTCAGCGACGGGGGGCCGGGGGGCGGAGCCTCGCGGGTCAGTGCTCGATCAGCGGGTCCAGCACCTGCAGCGCCGCTCCGTGGAGCCTGCCGTTGGACACCAGCGCGCTGCCGCCGAACGGCCCGTCGACGCCCTGCACCGACGTGAACCGCCCGCCGGCCTCCGTGACGATCGGCACCAAGGCCGCCATGTCGTGCAGCGCGAGCTCGGGCTCGGCGGCGACGTCCACCGCGCCCTCGGCCACCAGCACGTGGGACCAGAAGTCGCCGTACGCCCGGGTGCGCCACACCTTGCGGGTGAGGTCCAGGAAGTGGTCGAGCCGGCCCTGCTCCTCCCAGCCGCCGAGGCTCGAGTAGGACAGCGACGCGTCCTGCAGCCGTCCGACCTCGGACACCTGCATCCGGGTCGCCGACGTGAGCGACCGCCCGGTCCACGCGCCCGAGCCGACGGCGGCCCACCACCGGCGGTGGAGCGCGGGCGCGCTGACCAGGCCGACGACGACCTCGTCGCCGTCGAGGAGCGCGATCAGGGTCGCCCAGACCGGCACGCCCCGGACGAAGTTCTTGGTGCCGTCGATCGGGTCGACCACCCACCGTCGCGGGCCGTGGCCGGTGTCGGCCATCTCCTCGCCGTGCACGGCGTCGCGCGGGCGGGCCCGGGACAGCTGCGCGCGGATGAGCTCCTCCGCTGCCCGGTCGGCGTCGGAGACGGGCGTCAGGTCGGGCTTGGTCTCGACCCGGAGGTCCTGCGCCTTGAACCGCGACATGGTGAGCGCGTCCACCTGGTCGGCGATCACGTGGGCGAGGCGCAGGTCGTCGTCGTACCGGGTCATGGGTCCAACCTATCCGGGCCGTACGGTCCGGGACGCCGTGTCAGCCCCGGTCAGCCCGCGTCCGGCGCACCCGAGCGGCTCACGAGCAGCCGGCGGAACGAGTCCACCCGGGCCGTCCGCGCCTCGCGGGCCGCCTCGTCGGGGGAGGCCTCGACCCACTCGTCCAGGGCGCAGTCCGGTGCGTCGGCGGCGTGCGTGCAGCCGCGCGGGCACTCCTCGGCGATCTCGGCCAGGTCGGCGAACGCCCCCAGCAGGTGGTCCGGGTCGACGTGCGCCAGCCCGAACGACCGCACGCCGGGCGTGTCGATGACCCAGGTGCCCGGCTCCCCGGGCACGCGGAGCGCGACGGCCGACGTGGACGTGTGCCGCCCGCGCCCGGTGACGTCGTTCACCACGCCGACGGCCCGCAGCGCGTCCGGCACCAGGGCGTTGACGAGCGTCGACTTGCCGACGCCCGAGTGCCCGACCAGCACGGACATCCGCCCGGCGAGCGCCGCGCGGACCTCGTCCAGCCCCTCGATCGCGGCCTCGTCGGTGCGCGAGCTGACGACCACGCGCACGCCGATCGGCTCGTACAGCGCCCGCAGCGCGGCGGGGTCGGCGAGATCGGCCTTGGTGAGCGCGAGCAGCACGTCCATGCCGGCGTCGTAGGCGGCGACCACGCAACGGTCGATCATCCGGGTCCGCGGCTCGGGGTCGGCCAGGGCGGTCACGACGACGAGCTGGTCGGCGTTCGCGACGATCACCCGCTCGACCGGGTCGGTGTCGTCGGCGGTGCGCCGCAGGACGGTGCTGCGCTCGACGATCCGGACGATCCGCGCGAGCGAGCCCTCGGCGCCGGAGGTGTCGCCCACGAGGTCGACCCGGTCGCCCGGCACGACCCGCTCGCGGCCGAGCTCGCGCGCCTTCATGGCGACGGCGACGCGCTCGTCCGGGCCGTCGGCGTCGACCAGGACCGTGTACCGCCCGCGGTCGACCCCGGTGACGAGCGCACGGTCGGCGTCGGCGTGCTCCGGGCGGGTCTTGGTGCGGGGGCGGGTGCCCCGGCGGCTGGGCCGGACCCGGACGTCCGACTCGTCGAGCGCGCGGCGCGCCACGGTCAGCAGCCCCCCGTCACGCCAGCATCCCGTCCCACAGCCCCACGAAGTCCGGGATGGTCTTGGCGGTGGTCGCGACGTCCTCCACCAGCACCCCCGGCACGGCCAGGCCGAGGAGCGCGCCGAACGTCGCCATCCGGTGGTCCGCGTAGGTCCGGACCGTCCCGGCGTGCAGCGGCCGCGGGGTGATGACCAGGCCGTCGGTGGTCTGCTCGGCCTGCCCGCCGAGCCGGGTGATCTCGGCGGACAGGGCGGCGAGCCGGTCGGTCTCGTGCCCGCGCAGGTGGGCGATGCCCCGCAGCCGGGTGGGGGAGTCGGCGAGCGCGGCGAGCGCGGCGATCGTCGGGGCGATCTCGCCGGCGGCGTGCAGGTCGAGGTCGACGCCGCGCACCTGGCCGGTGCCGGTCACCGCCAGCACGTCGCCGTCGAGCCGGGTCGTCGCGCCCATCTGCTCGAGGATCCCGGGCAGCAGCCCGCCCGGCTGCGTCGTGGCGGCGGGCCAGCCCGGCACCCGCACGGTCCCGCCCGCGACCAGCGCCGCGCACAGGAACGGCGCCGCGTTGGACAGGTCCGGCTCGACCCGCACGTCGCGCGCGGCGACCGGTCCCGGCTCGACCTGCCACACCGTCGGCACGGAGTCGTCGACCACGACGCCGGCGGCGCGCAGGGCGGCGACCGTCATCTCGATGTGGGGGAGGCTCGGCAGCGTCGGGCCGGTGTGCCGGATCGTCAGCCCCCGCTCGAACCGCGGCGCGGTGAGCAGCAGGCCGGACACGAACTGCGAGGAGCCCGACGCGTCGACGTCGACGACGCCGCCCTCGACGGAGCCGGTGCCGGTGATCGTGAACGGGAGGTGGCCCGGCTCGCCGTGCTCGGCGACGCCGACGCCCAGCGCGCGCAGCGCCGCGAGGACGGGGCCCATCGGCCGGACGCGGGCGCCCGCGTCGCCGTCGAACCGGACGTCGCCGTCCGCCAGCGCCGCCACGGCGGGCAGGAACCGCATGACCGTCCCGGCCAGGCCGCAGTCGACCGCCCGCGGCCCGCGGAACGCCCCCGGCGTCACCAGCCAGTCGCCGGGCGCGGCGGGGTCGTCCTCGATCGTCGTGCCGAGGTCCCGCAGCGCCTGCGCCATGAGCAGCGTGTCCCGGGAGCGCAGCGCGCCGCGCAGGCGCCCGGGGCCGTCGGCGAGCGCGGCGAGCACCAGGTAGCGGTTGGTCAGCGACTTGGAGCCGGGGACCTCGACCGTCGCGTCCAGGGGGCCGGTCGCCGTGGGGGCGGGCCAGTCGGGGGCGGCGGGGAGGACCTCGGAGCTCATGGCGGTCAGGCTATCGGGGCGCGCCGGGCGCCCGGCCCGGGCGTCCGCCCTGCGAGGCGGCGCGGGTCGCGCACGGGGCTCAGTGCACCGCGTCCGTGATCTTCTTCGACGCGGCCTTCGTCGCCGCCGAGGCCGTCGCCGCCGCGGCCGCCGCCTTCGCGGTCGCGGCCCGGGTCGCCCGGGCGTGCTCGACGCGCCAGCGCACCGACGGCCGCCCCGCGGTGTCGGCGGCGGCGATGAGCGCGCCGCCGGTCATCGACAGGCCGCGCAGGAACCGGGCCTTGCGGTCCTTCTTCTCCTGCTCGGACAGCGTGCGGCGCTCCTTGCGGGAGGCCGGGGCGTCGGCTGCGGCGAGCGGCAGCGTGAGGGCGGCGAGCGCCAGGGCGGCGGCGCGGGGCGCGCGCCCGGTGGCGAGCAGCAGGGCGGCCAGCGCGGTCGCGCCGCCGTGCACCCGCACGACCGTCGTCAGCTGCGCGTCCGACGGGTGCCGGTAGGCGTCGAGCGCGCCGCCGAGGGCGCCGCGCGGGACGGCGGCGTCGAGCCGCTCGACCGCACCCCGGGCGACCGCGACGTGCGCGGCCGGCCGGCGCAGCGCGTCGACCCCCTCGCTCAGGAACCACGACGCGAACAGCGGTCGGGCGATGCGGCGCAGCAGCATGACGTCCTCCTCCCGGCCGTCCGCGACGCACGGACGCCTGCCGTCCAACCTAGCGGCGCGACCTGCTCGCCGCCCCCGGGAATGCCCGGGGCGGCCGCCCGTGTTGTGCCGTCCATGAGCTGTACCACCCTCGAACGGCCGGCCGCCTCCGCCGGTGGCGTCGCCGTGCTGCCCCGCCCGGGCGGCCCGGTGCCTCCGCGCGCACTAGGCTCGGCGGTGATGAGCGAGGACACCACACGCGCCCCCGAGTCCGAGGACGACGCGGCGCGCAGCGAGCGGTTCGAGGCCGAGGCGCTGGTCTACCTGGACCAGCTGTACGGCGCCGCCCTGCGCATGACCCGGAACCCGTCGGACGCCGAGGACCTGGTCCAGGAGACGTTCGCGAAGGCGTTCGCCGCCTTCCACCAGTACCGGCCGGGCACGAACCTCAAGGCGTGGCTGTACCGGATCCTCACCAACACGTTCATCAACACGTACCGCAAGAAGCAGCGCGAGCCGCAGCAGTCCCAGGCGGACGAGATCGAGGACTGGCAGATCGCGCGGGCCGAGTCGCACTCGTCGACGGGGCTGCGCTCCGCCGAGGCCGAGGCGCTCGACCACCTGCCGGACTCGGACGTGAAGGACGCGCTCGCGCGGCTGCCGGAGGACTTCCGGATCGCCGTGTACCTGGCGGACGTCGAGGGGTTCGCCTACAAGGAGATCGCCGAGATCATGGGCACCCCGATCGGGACCGTGATGTCCCGGCTGCACCGCGGGCGGGGCCAGCTGCGCGACATGCTGGCCGACTACGCGCGCGACCGGGGGCTGGTGCCGGCAGGGGGGTCCGCGACCGCCGAGGGCGGGGACGGCACGGGATCGTCGAGGAGGGCACGATGACGGGCTTGGACGCCGCGGGGACGTCGACGCCGGCAGAGGGCCAGGGGTCCTGCGGCCCCGAGTGCGAGCAGGCGCTGGGCCGGCTGTTCGCCTACGTGGACCGGGAGCTCGAGCCGGGTGACGCGGACCAGGTGCGGCAGCACATCGAGGACTGCCGGCCCTGCCTGGACGAGATCGCCGTCGAGACGATGCTCAAGGAGCTCGTCAAGCGGTGCTGCCAGGACAAGGCCCCGGAGGACCTGCGGGTGAGGATCCACGCACAGCTGACGACCCTGCGGGTCACGCGCACGCTCTGAGCGGCGCGGCGGCCGGCCCGCAGGTCGGACGCCGCCCCCCGAGCACGACGAAGGGCCCGGTGCGTCGCACCGGGCCCTCGTGCTGGGTGCGGCTGCGCCGCCCGACGCTCAGGCGTTGGGGCGCTTGCCGTGGTTGGCGCCGTTCCCGGCGCGGGAACGGCGCTTGCGGCCACGCTTGCTCATGGAACTTCTCCCTGGTGAGACTGACCGGCACGGCGGTACAGCCGCCCGGGGACCCTCCATGGTCCCACATCCGCGCTGCTCGTCCGCACCGACCGTTCAAGGACGGGGGGTGACCGGCCGATCACCAGGGAGTGAGCGACCAGCCGCAGTCCGTCGTCCCCCTCCTGCACGCCCTGGCCCAGGCCGGCGGCTCCGACCTGCACGTCAAGGTCGGCTCCGAGCCGCGCGTCCGCGTCGACGGCCGGCTCCGCCGGCTGCAGGTCCCCGCGCTCAAGCCGCGGGACACCGAGCACATGCTCGGGGAGGTGCTGCCCGACGACCTGACCGAGACGTTCGTCCGCACCCACGAGGCGGACTTCGCGTTCTCCCTGTCGGGCGTGGGCCGGTTCCGCGTCAACGCGTACCAGGCCCGCGGCACCTACGGCCTGGTGTTCCGCCTGGTCGGGACCGGCGCGCAGTCGCTGTCCGAGCTCGGCCTGCCGGAGGTGCTGGGCGAGCTCGCCCTGGAGCCGCGCGGCCTGGTGCTCGTCACCGGCCCCACCGGGTCGGGCAAGACGACGACGCTCGCCTCGATGATCGACCTGATCAACACGGTGCGCGAGGCCAACATCGTGACGATCGAGGACCCGATCGAGGTCCTGCACGCCGACAAGCGCGGCATCGTCTCCCAGCGCGAGATCCGGCAGGACACGGCCGACTTCACGGTCGCGCTGCGGGCCGCCATGCGGCAGGACCCGGACGTCATCTTCGTCGGCGAGATGCGCGACGTGGAGACCGTCCGCGCCGCGCTGTCCGCGGCGGAGACCGGGCACCTGGTGCTCTCCACGCTGCACACGATCGACGCCGCCGAGTCGGTGAACCGCATCGTCGACTTCTTCCCGCCGCACGAGCAGCAGCAGATCCGCGTCGCGCTGGCCCAGGCGCTGCGCGGCATCGTGTCGCAGCGGCTGGCGCGCAAGGCGGACGGCGCGGGCCGGACCGCGGTGGTCGAGGTGCTGGTGAACACCGGCCGCACGGCGGAGGCGATCGTGGACCCGTCGAGCAGCGAGCCCCTGCTGGACCTGATCAAGCAGGGCGACTACTACAAGATGCAGACGTTCGACCAGCACCTGGTGCGCCTGGTCGCGGACGGCACGGTGACCTACGACGAGGCCCTGGGCGTCGCGACGAACCCGCAGGACCTGACCGTCGAGCTGCGCTCGGTGGGCCTGATCGCCTGACCGCACCGCGGCCCGCCGGCCCGCGCCACCCCTTGCCCGCCCTGCTGACGCGATATAGCGTGTCCGAACGCGATATATCTCGATGCGGAGGAGCAGCGCCATGGCCACGGAGTCCTGGGTCGTCATCGGCCCGCAGATCATCGAGGTCGAGGACGTGCGCTCGCTGCGCGTCCAGGTCAGCGGGGGACGGGTCGACGTCGTCGCCCACGACGACCCGGCGCTGACCGGGGCGCGGCTCGAGGTGCACCGGGTCGACGGCTCGCCGCTCGAGGTGACCTACGCCGACGGGGCGCTGTGGGCCGGCGTCCGGTCGGTCACCGGCATCGACGGCTTCCTGGAGCGGCTGCGCGGACCGGGCCAGCGCGACCGCGTGGAGATGCACCTCGCCGTGCCGCGCGCCGTCGCCGCGTCGCTGGCCTCGGTGAACGCGGACCTGCTGCTCGCCGGCGTCCAGCAGGACGCGACGGTGTCCACGGTGGGCGGCGGCGTGGTCGTGGACGGCACCCGCGGCGCGCTGTCGGTCAAGAGCGTGTCGTCCGACGTCGTCGTGCGCGACCACCTCGGGGACCTGTCGATCGGCACCGTCTCGGGCGCGGCGACGGCCTCCGGCGCGCTGCACCGGGTCTCGGTGACCACCGTGTCCGGCGAGGTGACGCTCGACTGCCTGGCGCCCACCTCGGTCTGCCACGTCCGGACCGTCTCCGGCGACGTCGCCGTGCGGCTGCCCGCGGGCCACGGCGTCGGGGTCGAGGCGCGCAGCGTGTCCGGGCGGGTCGTCGTCGACGGCGTCGAGCACGGCGACCGCCGCCCCGGGCGCACGACCGTCGACCTCCGCGACGACCGCGCCACCTGCTACGTCTACTCCCAGACCGTGTCCGGCCACCTCACGGTGCTGCACGGCGCCCCGCTCGCCGAGCCGGTGATGGACGCCGGCGGCGCCTGATGGCCGTCTTCGGGCACGGGCAGCTCCGGCTGTACCTGCTCTCGCTGCTGGAGGCCGGGCCGCGGCACGGCTACGAGCTGATCCGCGCGCTGTCGGACCGGTTCGGCGGCACCTACCGGCCGAGCGCCGGGACGGTGTACCCGCGGCTCGCCCGGCTCGAGGAGGAGGGCCTGGTCGCGCGCACCGAGTCGGGCCGCAAGACGCTGTACGCCCTGACCGACCGCGGCCGGCAGGAGGTCGAGGCGCACCGCGCGGAGCTGGCCGCGCTGGAGCACGAGCTGGCCGACGTGGTGCGCGACCTCGCCGCCCAGGTGCGGGCCGAGGTCGCCGGGTCCATGGCGGGGATGCGGGCGGAGATGGCGGCGGCGGCGCAGCAGGCGCGGGCGGCGGCGCTCCGCACCCGGGAGTCGCGGGTCGAGGCGTCGGCGGCCGGGGTGCCGCGTCCGGGCGGCCCGGCCGCGGAGGAGCGCCGGGCCGCCCGGACGCGCCGCGCGCAGATCGAGGCCGACCTCGCGGCGTTCCGGGCCGACGTGCGCGACGCCGTGCGCCGCGCGGAGGCGGCCGGGGGGCCGACCGCGCTCACCGCCGACACGGTGCGCACCGTGCTCGCGAGCGCCCGCTCGGCGATCGCCGCGACCCTTCCGCCCCGCTGAGCACGGGGCGGCGGGCGGCCCGCGGCGGTCAGACCACGTCCTCCGGGAGGCCGAGCCAGGCGTTCCAGTGCGAGTGCAGCACGAGCCAGGCCATGAGCCCGTAGCCGGCCTGCCCGGGCAGCGACCCGTCGCCCGCGGCGAGGTCGGCGAGCCACTGCTCGTGCCCGGCCAGCGGGGTGCAGGTGTCGACGTACGGCACCCGGCGCCGGGTGGTCACGTCGGCGAAGGCGGCGGACAGGTCCGCGAGCGTCGTGGGGTCGACCCCCGCGCCGGGCGGCGGGCCGACGACGAACGCCGGCATCCGGCGCTGCTCCGCCGCGTCGAGGATGTTCGCGAGGTTGAGCCGGCTGCGCGCGAGCGACAGCCCGGCGAGGGCGTCGGCGCGGCCCAGGGAGACGACGAGCCGGGTGTCGGCCTCGGCCGAGGCGCGCCGGCCGACCTCCTCCTCCCACCGGGCGGAGAGGCCGGAGGTGGTCTCGCCGGGGACCGCCAGGGTCAGCACGGTCGGGGGCACGGGGGTCGCCGTGCGCGCGGCCACGCGGCCGACCCAGCCCAGCGCCCGCGGGTCGCCGGCGCCCGCGGCCAGCTCGTCCCCGATCACCACCAGGCGCAGTGGCAGCTCGCCCACGTCCCGTCCTCCCGCTCGCCGTGCGCGTCCCGCGGTCGCGGACGCGTGGCCAGTCTCGCAGCCGGAGCGCCGGGGGCGCCCGCCGACGCGCGGCGCGGGACCGAGGGGCTCAGTGCAGGTAGCGGTCGGCGTCGTCGGTCCAGTCGTGGTGCGAGCGCGGGGGCTCGCGGCGGCCGAGGCCGTCGGTCCGCAGCCAGTCGTACAGCCGGGCGCCGAGGTAGGCGGTCAGGGTGAGGAGGGCCAGGGCGAGGATCAGTGCGGTCATGGCAGAAAGCCTTCCGCCACATCGATCCCGCCACGAGTGGCAGCACTGCCGACCCCCGTCGACTTCCCGCCAGATCCGTGGCAGGCTCGGTCGCATGCTGCAGCGTGTCGCCGCGATCGCGGTCCCCGGGGTGTCGGCGTTCGAGCTCGGGCTGGTCTGCGAGGTGTTCGGCATCGACCGGTCCGACACCGGCGGCCCGACCTTCGACTTCACGCTGTGCACCCCGGAGCCCGGGAGCGTGCCGATGGAGCCGGTGCTCGCGATCGAGGTGCCGACCGGGCTCGAGGTCACCGAGGACGCCGACCTCGTCGTCGTGCTGCCCTACAAGGCGCCCTACGGGCTGCCCGCGGCCGCGCGCGACGCGATCCGCGCGGCGCACGACCGCGGCGCCTGGGTCATGAGCATCTGCTCGGGCACGTTCGCGCTGGGGGAGGCCGGGCTGCTCGACGGGCGGCGGTGCACCACGCACTGGATGTACGCCGACGACCTGCAGCGCCGGTACCCCACGGCCGAGGTGGACCCGGCGGTGCTCTACGTCGAGGACGGCCGCGTCATCAGCAGCGCGGGGACCGCCGCGGGCATCGACGCCTGCCTGCACCTCATCCGCCGCGAGCTCGGCGCGCAGCAGGCGGCGCTGGTCGCGCGGCGGATGGTCGTGCCGCCGCACCGGGACGGCGGGCAGGCGCAGTACGTGGACACCCCGCTGCCGTGCGACGCGGACACCCTCGCCCCGCTGCTCGCGTGGATGTCCGAGCACCTGGACGCCGACCTGACCGTGCCGGACCTCGCCGCCCGTGCGCTGATGTCCGAGCGGACGTTCGCGCGCCGGTTCCGCGCCGAGACCGGCACGACGCCGGCCGCCTGGGTGACCCGGCAGCGCCTGGTGCGGGCGCAGGAGATGCTCGAGCGGACCTCCGCCGGGGTGGACGAGGTCGCGCGCGCCAGCGGGTTCGGCAGCGCGGCGATCCTGCGGCACCACTTCGCGCGGGTGCTGGGCACGAGCCCGCAGGCCTACCGCCGCCAGTTCGCGTGCACCGACGAGGCGGAGGCGGCCGCCGACCGCATGTCGGTCGCCTGAGCCCGGACGCGCGTGAGGCCGGCCGCCCTCGAGGGGCGGCCGGCCTCCGTGCGTGCGGTGTGCGTCAGCGCTCGAACGCCGCCCGCAGGATCTCCGCCTGCTCGGCCTGGTGCGCCTTCGCCGAGCCGGCCGCGGTCGAGGCGGACGCCGGGCGGGACACGGCCCGGACCGGCGCGCCGACGACCGGCGGCAGCGCGAGGGAGACGTACGACCACGGGCCCTGGTTCCGCGGCTCGTCCTGGACCCACACCAGCTCGGCCCCGTCGAACGGCGCGAGCGCCGCGCGGATCCCGTCGTGGTCGAGCGGGTACAGCTGCTCGAACCGGACGATCGCGGTCCGCTCGTCGCCTCGCTTCTCGCGCTGGGCCACGAGGTCCCAGTAGAGCTTGCCGGAGCAGAGCAGCACGCGGTCGACCCCGGCGGCCGAGGCGGCGGCGCGCTCGTCGCCGATCACCGGCCGGAACGTGCCGGACGTGAAGTCCTCGACGTTCGACGCGCCCGCCTTGAGCCGCAGCATCGACTTCGGGGTGAAGACGATGAGCGGGCGGCGCGGCCGGGCGTAGGCCTGGCGGCGCAGCAGGTGGAAGTACGACGCCGGGGTGGTCGGCTGGGCCACGGTCATGTTGCCCTCGGCCGACATCTGCAGGAACCGCTCGATGCGGGCCGACGAGTGGTCCGGCCCCTGGCCCTCGTAGCCGTGGGGGAGCAGCAGCACGACGGACGAGTGCTGGCCCCACTTCTGCTCGGCGGAGGAGATGAACTCGTCGATGACGGTCTGCGCGCCGTTGACGAAGTCGCCGAACTGCGCCTCCCACAGCACCAGGGCGTCCGGGCGCTCGACGGAGTAGCCGTACTCGAAGCCGAGCGCCGCGTACTCCGACAGCGACGAGTCGTAGACCCAGAACTTGGCCTGGTCCGCCGACAGGTAGAGCAGCGGGGTCCACTCGGCGCCGGTCTCCCGGTCGTGCAGGACCGCGTGCCGCTGCACGAAGGTGCCGCGGCGGGAGTCCTGCCCGGCGAGGCGCACCGGCGTGCCCTCGATCAGCAGCGAGCCGAACGCGAGGATCTCGCCGAAGCCCCAGTCGATGCCGCCCTCGCGGGACATCTGCTCCCGCTTGGCGAGCAGCTGCGCGAGCTTCGGGTGGATCGTGAAGCCCTCCGGCGCTCGCACGTGCGCGGCGCCGATCCGCTCCAGAACCTTGGCGGGCGCGGCGGTCTGCCAGCCGATGATGACGCCGGCGTCCTCGCGCTGGGACTCCGGGCGCTCCAGGCCGGCCACCGGCTCGGCGTCGGGCGACGGCGGGGTCCAGCCCTCCTCGCGGGTCTCCGCGAACACCCGCTCGAGCTGCGCCTGGTAGTCGCGCAGCACGTGCTCGGCCTCCTCGAGCGTGATGTCCCCGCGGGACACCAGCGCCTCGGTGTAGAGCTTGCGGACCGAGCGCTTGGCCTCGATGAGGTTGTACATCAGCGGCTGGGTCATCGAGGGGTCGTCGCCCTCGTTGTGGCCGCGGCGGCGGTAGCAGACCATGTCGATGATCACGTCGCGGTCGAACTGCTCGCGGTACTCGAACGCGAGCTCGGCGACCCGCACGCACGCCTCGGGGTCGTCGCCGTTGACGTGGAAGATCGGGACCTGCAGGCCCTTGGCCACGTCGGTGGCGTACTGGGAGGAGCGCGAGGACGACGGGCCGGTGGTGAAGCCGACCTGGTTGTTGATGACGACGTGGATGGTGCCGCCGGTGCGGTAGCCGCGCAGCTGGGCCAGGTTGAGGGTCTCGAAGACCACGCCCTGCCCGGCGAACGCCGCGTCGCCGTGGATGAGGATCGGCAGCACGGAGAACCCGTCGCCGCCGAGGTCGATCCGGTCCTGCTTGGCGCGGACGATGCCCTCGAGCACCGGGTCCACCGCCTCGAGGTGGGACGGGTTCGCGGCCAGGTAGACGCGGGTGGACGCCCCGGACTCGGCGTGGAACACGCCCTCGGTGCCCAGGTGGTACTTGACGTCGCCGGAGCCCTGCACGGACTTGGGGTCCTGGTTGCCCTCGAACTCGCTGAAGATCTGGCCGTACGACTTGCCCGCGATGTTCGCGAGCACGTTGAGCCGGCCGCGGTGCGCCATGCCGATGGCCACCTCGTCCAGCCCGCCCTCGGCGGCGCGGGACAGCACGGCGTCCAGCAGCGGGATGACGGACTCGCCGCCCTCCAGGGAGAACCGCTTCTGGCCGACGTACTTGGTCTGCAGGAACGTCTCGAACGCCTCGGCGGCGTTGAGGCGGCGCAGGATGCGGAGCTGGTCCTCGCGCGGCGTGGGGGCGTAGCCCGCCTCCAGCCGCTCCTGGAGCCAGCGACGCTGCCGCGGGTCCTGCAGGTGCATGTACTCGAAGCCGGTGGTGCGGCAGTACGAGTCGCGGAGCAGGCCGAGCACCTGGCGCAGGGTGGCCCGCGGCCGGCCGGTGAACCCGCCGGTCGGGAACGTGCGGTCCAGGTCCCACAGCGACAGGCCGTGCGTCTGCACGTCCAGGTCGGGGTGCTTGCGCAGGCGGTAGGCCAGCGGGTCCGTGTCGGCCATGAGGTGGCCGCGCGACCGGTAGGAGTGGATGAGCTCGGCGATCCGCGCGGGCTTGATGGCCTCGGCGTCGGGGTCGGCCGCCTCCTTGACCCAGCGGATGGGCTCGTAGGGCACGCGCAGGGACGCGAACACCCGGTCGTAGAAGCCGTCCTCGCCGAGCAGCTTGCGGTGCAGGATGCGCAGGAAGTCGCCGGACTGGGCGCCCTGGATGACGCGGTGGTCGTAGGTGGACGTCACCGTCAGCACCTTCGACACGCCCATCTTGTTGAGCTGCTCGTCCGAGGTCCCCTGGAACTCGGCCGGGTAGTCCATCGCGCCGACGCCGATGATCGTGCCCTGGCCCTGCATGAGCCGCGGCACGGAGTGCACCGTGCCGATGGTGCCGGGGTTGGTCAGCGACAGCGTGGTGCCGGCGAAGTCGTCGACGCCGAGCTTGCCGCCGCGGGCGCGCCGCACCACGTCCTCGTACGCGTTCCAGAACTGCGCGAAGTCGAGCGTCTCGGCCTGCTTGATGCTCGGGACGAGGAGCTGGCGGGTGCCGTCCGGCTTGGCCAGGTCGATCGCGAGGCCCAGGTTGACGTGCGCCGGCGTGACGTAGCCGGGCTTCCCGTCGACGAGCGTGTACGCGGTGTTCATCGCGGGCATCTCGCCGACCGCCTCGACCAGCGCGAAGCCGATGAGGTGCGTGAACGAGATCTTGCCGCCACGGCCGCGGGCGAGGTGGTTGTTGATGACGATCCGGTTGTCGACCAGCAGCTTGGCCGGGATGGCGCGCACCGACGTCGCGGTGGGCACCTCCAGGCTGGCCTCCATGTTGGTGACCACCCGGGCGGCCGGGCCGCGCAGGCGCTGGGTCTCGTCGGACGCCTCGGGCACCTCCTGCTCCGCCTCGCGGGCGGCCTTGGCGGCCGGGGCGTAGGGGGCGGTCGCGGGCTGCGCCGTCGCCACCGGGGAGGTGGTGGGGGCGGGCTCCGGATCCCGCGGCGCGGGCTGCTCCTGGGGTCGGGTGGCCTCCGGGGCGGGGGCGGGCGGGACCGCGCCCCCGGTGTCCGCGGGGCGCTCGGCGACGGGCGCCGCGACGGTGCCCGGGCGCTCGCCGGCGGGTGCGCCCGGCGCGGGGCGCGGTCGGCCGCCTCGCGGGGCGTGGGCGCGTCCCCCGACGCGCCCGGGGCCGCGGGGGCAGCGGGTGCCGGGGCGCTCGCGGTGCCGGCGGGGCGCGGCGTCGACCACGCCGTTCCCCCCGGTGCTCCCCGCGCCGCCCCCGTCCGCGACCGCCCCCGACGTCGTCGTGGCGGGCGCCGAGGGCTTGTAGCCCTCGAAGAAGTCCCACCACGCCGGGTCGACCGACGTCTTGTCCTGGAGGTACTGCTCGTACAGCTCGTCCACCAGCCACGTGTTCGCGCCGAAGTCGGCACGGTTCACGTCTGGCTCCGCATGCTGGGACACGCGAGGATCGCCCACTTCCTCCGCGGTCACGGACCGCGTCATCGCCGGATCAGTTCGTGGACCACCCTACGTCCTGACCGGGCGTCATCTCCCCTCGGGGAGCGCGGCGCGCGGACGGTTCACACGGTTGTCACACGGCTGGTCCGGCGGGGGTGTCAGGCTCCCCATCTGCGGGTCTGCGCCGGGTCGAGGACGTGTCAACTCGGTCATGCGCCTGCCGGGACGACCTCCTCGGCGCGAGCGGGGGCGGTGGCGGCGAACCGCGCCGCGAGCACGGCGCCCACCGCCAGCACCAGCATCGTCACCGCCATCGGCACGGCGGTCCGCTCGCCCGCCAGGCCGACCAGCGGGGACACCGCGGCGCCCACGCCGAACTGCAGCGCGCCCATCACGGCGGACCCGGTGCCGGCGGCGTGCGCGACCTCGTCGGTGGCCAGCGTCGTGGCGTTGCCGAACACCAGCCCGAGCGAGCTGACGGCGAGGAACAGCAGGACCAGCGTCGGCCACCGGGGGAGGCCGAGCAGCACCACGTCGAGCAGCAGGAGCACGCTCAGCACCGCCACCGCCGCGACGCCGACGGCCAGCAGCCGCTGCGGCGCGAACCGGTCCACGAGCCGGGTGCCCAGACCCGCGACGACGCCGAGGCCGAGCGCGTTCGCCGCGAACGCCACCGAGTACGCGCCGACCGACAGCCCCAGGACGTTCTGCAGCACGAACGGCGACGCCGAGATGTACGCGAACATCGCCGCGAACCCGAGCACCAGCGCGCCGGTCCAGCCGAGGTAGCGGCGGTTGCCGAGCACGGAGCGGGCGTCGCGGAGCGTGGCGGCGAGCCCTCCGTCGGTTCGGGCGTCGCGCGGCCGGGTCTCCGGCACCAGGGCCAGGACGCCGACCAGCATGAGCGCGCTGAGCCCGGCGAGGATGCCGAACACCCCGCGCCAGCCGACGGCGGTCACCAGCGTGCCGCCGAGCAGCGGGGCCGCGACGGGCGCGACGCCCTGGATCAGCATCATGATCCCGAACAGCTTCGCGGCGGCGGTGCCCCGGGCGCGGTCGGCGACCACGGCCCGGCTGAGCACCACGCCCGCGGCGCCGGCGAAGCCCTGGACGAACCGCGCGGCGATCAGGAACCCGATCGACGGGGCGAGGGCGCACGCCAGCCCGGCGGCGGCGCACAGGGCGCTGCCGGCGATGAGCAGCCCGCGGCGGCCGCGCTGGTCGGACAGGGGGCCGATCACCAGCTGCCCGAGCGCCAGCCCGACCATGAACGTGGTCAGGGACAGCTGCACGGCGGTCGCGGTGGTGCCGAGGTCGACGGCCAGCTGCGGGAAGGCGGGCAGGTACATGTCGGTCGCCAGCGGGGCGATCGCGGTGAGCAGCGCGAGCACGACGGTGGTGGCGAGCGGGAGCGCGCGGCGCGGCGGGGTCGCGTCGGCGGCCGGTGCGGCGTCGGCGGTCGGGGTGGCGGCAGGCACGGCGGTGCCCGGGGCAGCGGTCATGGGGTGTGCTCCAGCACGGGGGAGGGCGGCGCGGTGCCGCGGACCGGAGCATCATATCTATGAACTCATATATGTCCGTTCATAGGCGCTGCTAGCCTCCCGGAGTGACCCGACTCCGCCCCGCCGACGACGCCGGGGCCGACCCCGAGACCGACCCCGCGGCCGACGAGCTCCGGCTCCTCGCCGTCGCGCTGCACGACCTGTCCCGCGCGGTGCGCCGGGCCGAGGGCGCGCACGACGGTGGGCTGCCCCCGCTGCCGCCGACCGAGTTCGAGGTGATGCGCTACGTCGACGCGCACCCGGGCACGAGCGTCGGCGGTGTGGCCGCGGGGCTCGACCTGCGGCAGAGCAACGTGAGCGCCGCGCTGCGCGGCCTCGTCGGTCGCGGGCTGGTCGAGCGCGCCGCGGACGCAGACGACCGCCGGGTGACCCGGCTGCACCCGACCTCCCACGCCCGGGCCCGCCGCGAGCCGGTCGAGGCCGGGTGGGCCCGCGCGCTCGGAGCGGCGCTCGCGGGCATGGCGACCGAGGACGCGGACGCCGTGCGGCGAGCCGCCGCCCCGCTCGCCCGCCTCGCCGCGCGGACGCGGGCGGCGGGGGAGCGGGACGGCGACGGCCTCAGTCGCCCTTGACGTTCACGACCTGGCGCAGCACGTGCCGCACCTCGACGAGGTCGGCGGCGTCCGCCATCACCTGGTCGATGTCCTTGTACGCCGCCGGGATCTCGTCGAGGAAAGCGTCGGTGTCCCGGTACTCGATCCCCGCCATCGCCTCCCGGAGCTGGTCCCGGGTGAACAGCCGCCGGGGGGCGGACCGGGAGTGGGCCCGGCCGGCGCCGTGCGGGCTCGACGTCAGCGACAGCGGGTCGCCCTTGCCGGCCACCACGTAGGACGCGGTGCCCATCGACCCGGGGATCAGGCCGGGCTCCCCGCGCCGCGCCCGGATCGCGCCCTTGCGGGACACCCACACCGTCTTCCCGAAGTGCTGCTCCTGCTCGGTGAAGTTGTGGTGGCAGTTGACCCGCTCGGCCTCGTCGACCGGCGCACCCATGTGGGCCCCGATCGCCGCGACGACGCGGTCCATCATCTCCTCGCGGTTGGCGGCGGCGAAGTCCTGCGCCCACCGCAGCTCGCGGACGTAGGCCCAGAACTCGTCGGTGCCCTCGACCAGGTAGGCGAGGTCGGGGTCGGGCAGCGGGATCCACCACCGCCGGCACAGCTCGGCCGCGACGGCGATGTGGTGCTGCGCGATCTTGTTGCCGACGCCCCGGGAGCCGGAGTGCAGGAACAGCCAGACGGTGCCGGTCTCGTCCACCGAGACCTCGATGAAGTGGTTGCCGGAGCCGAGCGAGCCGAGCTGCAGCCGCCAGGTCCCGGCGTACCGGCCGGGGTCGAACCCGGCTTCCGCGGCAGCGGCCTCGAGGTCGGCCACCCGCGCCGCGGCGGTGTCGGTGAGCGCGGTGTTGTACCCGCCTGCCGACACCGGGACGGCGGCCTCGATCGCCTCGCGCAGCGGGGTGAGGGGACCGGCCGCGCGCAGCTCGTCCTCGGACCAGGCGGTGCGCACGGCGATCATGCCGCAGCCGATGTCCACCCCGACGGCGGCCGGGATGATCGCGCGGAGCGTCGGGATCACCGACCCCACCGTCGCGCCCTTGCCCAGGTGGGCGTCGGGCATCAGGGCCACGTGCGGGTGCACGAACGGCATCGTGGCGGTGCGGACGGCCTGCTCGCGGGTCTTCGGCTCGAGGATCGACGCCCAGCTGACCAGGTGCTTCGAGAGGTGCTCGCGGCTCATGGCGGGATCATGGTCGCTCCGGCCGCCGGCGGTCGCGCTGATTTCGCGCGCCCGCCGGCGGCCGTCACCTGGTCAGGTGATGTCGCGCTTCAGCGTCGTGAACCGCCCCAGGACGGCGAGCAGCACCGCGTACCCGACGAGCACCGCGGCACCCGCGGCCGGCCCGAGCAGCGAGCCCGCGCCGGTGGCGGAGTAGAACGACCCGCCGCTGATCGCCTCGCCGGCCGCGCCGGGCAGGAACTTGCCGATCGGGGCGGTCGCGTCGTTCAGGCCGAGCACCAGCCGGGCGATCGGCTCCACGAACTGCGTGAACGCGAGCACGACGACGATCGCGACCACCTGGTTCGGCATCGCGAAGCCGAGGCCGACGCCCACGACGCACCAGACGGTGAGGGCCAGCGCGGTCCGGGCGATGATGCCCCAGACCTCGCCCTCGCCGAGCAGGTTCGGCGCGTCGGTGAACGCGAACGCCAGCGCGCCCGCGCCGACGGTCGCGAGCGTGCCGAGCACGCCGTACAGCACGCCCACGGGGATGCTCGCGACGAGCTTCGCGACGACGAACCGGTTGCGGTCCGGCTGCGCCAGCAGGGTCGGGGTGAGCGTCCGGTGCCGGAACTCGGCGGTGACGGACAGCAGGCCGACCAGGAGCGGCAGCGCGTACCCGAACGAGGCGGGCAGCGTGTAGACCGCGGTGACGACGGCCATCGGGTCGGCCACGACCGGCGCGCCGTCGGTGCCGGACACCTCGGCGCCGTCGAAGGTGAACGCGAACGCCATCGCGGCGCCCATGAACGCCATGTAGCCGATCATCACGATCAGCAGCACCCACCACGTCCGGGTGGTGACGATCTTCCGGTACTCGGAGACCAGGGAGTCCTTCATCGCGCACCTCCGGCGGGGGCGTCGGTCGGGGCGGGGGCGGGGCCGTCGGCGGGCGCCGCGTGCGCGCCGCGGGCCGGGGCGGGGGCGGTGAGCCGGAGGAACACGTCCTCCAGGCCGACGCCGTGGGCCGCGAGCTCGTGCAGCTCGAGGCCGGCGGCGAACGCCGCGTGCCCCACGGTGGCGACGTCGGTGCCGACGAGCTCGGCGACGCCGGGCGCCCCGGCGACCCGCTGCCAGCCCGCGCGGGCGACCAGCGCGTCGAGCGCGGCACCGTCGGGGGAGGCGACCCGGACCCGCGGCTCGGCCAGCCCGCTGAGCTCGGCGAGCGTGGAGGCGTGCACGAGCCGCCCGCCGGCGATGATGACGACGTCGTCCACGGTCTGCTGGACCTCGGACAGCACGTGCGAGGACACCAGCACCGTGCGGCCCTGGGCGGCGAGCGCCCGCAGCAGGTCGCGCAGCCAGCGGATGCCCTCGGGATCCAGCCCGTTGGCCGGCTCGTCGAGCAGCAGCACCGGCGGGTCGCCGAGCAGCGTGGTCGCCAGCGCGAGCCGCTGCCGCATGCCGAGCGAGAACCCGCCGACCCGGCGCTTCGCGGCTCCGGCGAGGCCGACCAGGTCGAGGACCTCGTGCGCCCGGGCATCCGGCACGCCGGCCTGCGGCGCGTACAGCCGCAGGTGGTCCAGCGCCGTGCGGCCGGGGTGGAAGTCGGCGGCCTCGAGGGCGGCGCCGACGGTGCGCATCGGGCGGTCGAGCGCCGTGTACCGCCGGCCCCCGATGGTGGCCGTGCCCGACGTCGGCTGCACGAGACCGAGCAGCATCCGCAGGGTGGTCGTCTTGCCGGCGCCGTTGGGGCCCAGGAACCCGGTCACCCGACCGGGGCGGACCGTGAAGCTCAGGTCGTCCACGGCCCGGACCTGGCCGAACGTCTTCGTGAGGTGGGAGACCTCGATGGCGTGCGTCGCGTCGGGTGGCATGTCTCGACCCTAGGGACCGACCCGCGCGCCGCGGATCAGCCGCGAGGTGGAACCCGGGGGTGGCCGCGCCTCCGCCGCCCGGGGGAGCCCGGCAGGCTCAGAAGGCCGCGGTCGCCGGCCGGGACGTCCGCCGCGACGGCAGCATGACCCGCATCGTGCAGCCCGTGTCGCTGTCCGCGACCTCGACCGTCCCGCCGTGCAGCGTCACCGCCCACCGGACGATCGACAGCCCCAGGCCGGTGCCGCCGGTCGAGATCTGGCCGGTGATCGCCGGGGAGTTCCCGCGGGCGAACCGCTCGAACACCCGCTCGCGCTGGTCGGCCGCGATGCCGGGACCCTGGTCGATCACGTCGAGCCGGACCCAGCCGCCGGCCCGGTGCGCCTCCAGCCGGACCGGGGCGCCCCGCGGGGAGTGCCGGACGGCGTTCTGGACGAGGTTGGCGACCACCTGGTGCAGCCGCTCGCGGTCCGCCGGGAGGGTGAGCTCCGGCGGGTCGACGACCACGGGGAACGTCAGGTCCTTCGACGCGCCGACGAGGCGGCCCTCCTGCGCCGCCTCCTCCAGGAACTGCTGCACGGGGACGTCGGTCACCTGCAGGTCGACGGCGCCCGCCTCCAGCCGGGACAGGTCCAGCAGGGTGGCGACCAGCCGGCTGAGGCGCTGGGTCTGCGCGAGCGCGGCCTTCATCGTCTCGGGGTCCGGGTCCTCGACGCCGTCGACGATGTTCTCCAGCTGCGCCTGCAGGGCGGTCACCGGCGTGCGGAGCTCGTGCGACACGTTGGCGACCATCTCCCGGCGCAGCAGGTCCGCCTGCTCGAGGTCGTCGGCCATCCGGTTGAACGCCGTCGCGAGCTCGCCGACCTCGTCCCGGCTGGTCGCGCGCACCCGGCGGCTGTAGTCGCCGGCGGCCATCGCCCGGGCGGCGGAGGTCATCTCGCGCAGCGGGGACGTCATGCCGCGGGCGAGCACCTGCGTCATCACCAGCGCGAGGACGATCACGATGGGGAACGTCCGGGACGGGCCGAGCGCGTTGTTCAGCCCGATCCAGGTCAGGAGCGCCGCCACGAACACCGCGGCCGCGACCAGGACGCCGAGCTTGATCTTGATGGACCGCAGCCGGTCGAGCGGGCGGACGTCCGGCAGCCGGCCCACGCGCGCCGGGCGCTGGTGCCGGGGAGGGGTCGGCACCGTCACGCCGGGCCGCCTCCCGGGGTGGCCGTGCCCGCCGCGCCGGCCGGCTCCAGGGCGTAGCCGACGCCGTGCACGGTGCGGATCAGGTCGGCGCCGAGCTTCCTGCGCAGGGCCTTCACATGCGAGTCCACCGTGCGGGTCCCGGAGGCGTCCACCCAGTCCCAGACCTCGGCCAGCAGGCGCTCGCGGGTGAGCACGGTCCGCGGGCTGGCGGCGAGGGCGAGCAGCAGGTCGAACTCCGTCGGCGTGAGGTGCACCTCCTCGCCCGCGCGGTGCACGCGGCGCTGCGCGCGGTCGATGACCACGTCGCCCACGGCGACCGGCGGCTCGGCGGACTCGGTGCCCGCGGCGGCGAGCTCGGCGGCGAGGGCTGCGCGCTGCTGGCGGCGCAGCAGCGCCTTGACCCGCGCGACGAGCTCGCGCATCGAGAACGGCTTCGTCATGTAGTCGTCGGCCCCGACGCCGAGGCCGATGAGCATGTCGGTCTCGTCGTCGCGCGCCGTCAGCATGAGGACGGGCACCGGGCGGTCCGCCTGGATCCGGCGGCACACCTCGAGGCCGTCGATGCCGGGCAGCATCACGTCGAGCACGACGACGTCGGGCGCGAGGCGCGCGGCGGCGTCGACCGCCTGCAGGCCGTCGCCGACCGTCTCGACCTGCCAGCCCTCGGCGGCGAGCCGTCGCGCGACCGCGGTGGCGATGGCCGGCTCGTCCTCGACCACGAGGACCGAGGTGGATGCGGCGCCCGGGGCGCCCGCGGGGGTTCCGGCACCGGCGCCGGGGCGGGATGCGAAGGTCATCTCGCCAGCGTAGAGCGCGCGTGTGGAGGTTTCGTATGATTGCGCCACCATGAGCAGCTCAAGTCGCTGCCGGCGTCCCACCCGGGCCGACGTGCCCGGGGGAGACCATGCCGGCCCTTCCTGCCTCCTGACCCACCCCGTGCGCGTCCCGGTACCGCCGGGCGTGCGCGCCGCGGGTGGTGACCCGTGCTGACCGACTGGTTGCTCGTCGCGCTCGGCGTCGTGCTCACCGCCGGCACCGCGGTGTTCGTCGCGAGCGAGTTCTCCCTGGTCACGCTCGACCCCGGGGTCGTCGAGGGCCAGACCCGGCCCGACGACCGCCGCGGGCAGAGCGTGCTCAAGGCGCTCCGCCGGCTGTCGACGGAGCTCTCCGGCGCCCAGGTCGGCATCACCGTCACCACGGTGCTGCTCGGCTACACCACGCAGCCTGCCGTCAACGCGCTGCTGGCCGAGCCGCTGCGCGGGTCGTTCCTCGGCCCGGCGATCGGCGGCGCGGTCGCGCTCGTCGTCACGCTGGTGCTGGTGAACGGGTTCTCGATGCTGTTCGGCGAGCTGGTGCCGAAGAACTTCGCGATCAGCCGCCCGCTGGGCACCGCGCGCTGGGTCGCGCCGCTGCAGGCCGGCTTCACCTCCGCGCTGCGCCCGCTGATCACCCTGTTCAACTCCAGCGCCAACGCGCTGCTGCGGCGCATGGGCGTCGAGCCGCGGGAGGAGCTGTCCGGCGGCCGGTCGCCGCAGGAGCTCGCCGCCCTGGTGAAGCGGTCGGCCCAGCAGGGCACCCTCGACGAGTCGACGGCGACCCTGCTGACCAACTCGATCGAGTTCACCGACCTCACCGCGGTCGATGTGATGACCGACCGGCAGCGCGTCGTCACGCTCCGCCGCGCGGACACCGCCGCCGACGTCGTCCGGCTGTCCCGCGAGACCGGGCACTCCCGGTTCCCGGTGATCGGCGACGACTCGGACGACGTCGTGGGCCTGGTGCACCTGCGCCGGGCCATCGGCGTGCCGTACGAGCGGCGCGACGAGGTGCCCGCCGCCGCGCTGATGATCGACGCGCCGCGGGTCCCCGAGACGGTGCACCTCGGCCCGCTGCTGGTCGAGCTCCGTGAGCACGGGATGCAGATGGCCGTCGTCGTCGACGAGTACGGCGGCACGTCGGGCGTGGTGACCCTGGAGGACGTCGTCGAGGAGCTGGTGGGCGACGTCGCGGACGAGCACGACCGCCGGCGCACGGCCGCCTCGCGGCGCGCGGACGGCGCCTGGGTGGTGTCGGGCCTGCTGCGCCCGGACGAGCTCACCGAGACCACGGGCCTCGTCGTCCCGGAGGACGGCCCGTACGAGACGCTGGGCGGCCTGGTGATGGCCGCGCTCGGGCGGGTGCCCGAGGCCGGGGACGAGGTGCGCGCGGGCGACGTGCTGCTCCGCGTCGAGACCATGGCCCGCCGCCGCGTCGAGCGCGTGGTGGTCCAGCCGGCCCGTGCGGCCGCCGATGCCGAGGGGGCGGCCCGATGAGCCCCGGGGTGGCCCTGGCGCTCGCGGTCGCGCTGCTCGCGGGCAACGCCTTCTTCGTCGCGGCCGAGTTCGCGATCATCTCCGCGCGGAGGTCGGCGATCGAGCCGCTGGCCGCGGCCGGCGACCGCCGCGCGACGACCGTGCTGTGGGCGATGGAGCACGTCTCGCTCATGCTCGCCTGCGCCCAGCTCGGCGTGACCGTCTGCTCCACCAGCCTGGGCCTGGTGGCGGAGCCGGCGATCGCGCACCTGATCGAGGACCCGCTGCACGCGGTCGGCGTCAGCACGAGCCTGGCGCACCCGATCGCGTTCGTCGTGGCGCTGCTCGTGGTGGTCTACCTGCACGTCGTGCTCGGCGAGATGGTGCCGAAGAACCTGGCCGTGTCCGGCCCGGACCGCGCGGTGCTCGTGTTCGGCCCGCCGCTGGTCTGGATCGGGCGGGTCGTGCGCCCGGTCATCGCGGCGCTGAACTGGATCGCCAACCACGTGCTCCGGCTGTTCCGGGTGGACCCGCGCGACGAGGTCGCCTCGGCGTTCACGGCCCAGGAGGTGCAGTCGATCGTCGAGCAGTCGCAGGCGGAGGGGCTGCTGGACGACGAGCAGGGCCTCCTGTCCGGCGCGCTGCAGTTCTCCGACCGCACGGCGGCCGAGGTGATGGTCCCGCTCGCGGACCTCGTCACCGTCCCCGTCGACGCGACGCCGGACGAGGTCGAGCGGCTGGTCGCCCGGACGGGCTACAGCCGGTTCCCGGTGCTCGGCCGCGGCGACGTGCCCACGGGCTACCTGCACGTGAAGGACGTGCTCTACGCGGACGACGGCTCCCGCCGGCTGCCGGTGCCGACGTGGCGGGTGCGCGCGCTCGCCGTCGTGGCACCGGGCGACGAGGTCGAGGAGGCGCTGGCCGCCATGCAGCGCTCCGGCGTGCACCTCGCGCGCGTCGAGGACGACGGCGGGGCGGTCGGCGTCGTGTTCCTGGAGGACATCCTCGAGGAGCTCGTCGGCGAGGTCCGGGACGCGATGCAGCGGGGCGCGTTCCGGCACCGCGCGGGGGCCTGACGGCCCCGGACTGGGCCGAACGTGGGACCTTCGTCACACGACAGGGTGAGCCCGGTGGGTGAACGCGCGCGACACGCCGATGATCCGTCAGCTACCCCCCGGTCGGGGGGTTGGAACGGGCACCCCGGTGCCGTTATGGTTTCGTGATCGATCACCCGGATCCCCCTGACGGTGACGCCTCGGCGCCCCGCCCCTTCCCGGGTGTCGCCCCTCGTCCGTCGGCGGCTCCTCGCCGCCTGCCCGTGAGCTCGGAGGTCCCGTGGCGTCGCACCGCGTGCAGCCCGCCGACGCCGGCGCCCCCACCCGACGCCAGCTCCGCGAGGCGGGCCGCACGCGACCCGCCGCCGCGTCCGCCGACGCCGCCCCCGCGTCCGCCGACGCCGCCCCCGCGGCGGTCGCCGTCACCGAGCACCGGCGGCGCACCAGCCCGGCCGCCCGGTGGGGCACCCGCGCCGGCGTGCTCGTCACGCTGGCCGCCGTCACGGTCGCGATCCCGCTCTCCCAGGGCGCCGCGCGCAGCGAGGACGGCTTCACGGACGCCGAGGCCGACGCGACGCTGCCCAGCACCGTCGAGGCGCTCACCTCCTCCGCGACGTCCGTGCTCCCGCCGGCCTCGCTCGTGTCGGGCGACGCCACCGCGCTGCGCGCGCAGGTGGACGTCAGCCGCAGCCAGGAGCGCGAGATCCTGCCCGGCTGCGACGGCGAGGCCAACCCGGCCAGCGCGAACGGCCAGGTCCCGCAGTCCGACCTCTGCTACCTCTGGGACGGCAAGACCCAGCTGCGCGCCGACGCCGCCGAGGCGCTCGCCGAGCTCAACGCCATGTGGGTGACCCGGTGGGGCACCGACCTGTGCCTGTCCAGCGGCTACCGCACGCTCGCCGAGCAGCGGGCGGTCAAGGCCGCCAAGGGCTCGCTCGCCGCACCCGCCGGCCGCAGCAACCACGGCTGGGGCCTCGCGGTCGACCTGTGCACCTCGCAGACCACCGGCGCGCAGTGGGAGTGGCTGAACGACAACGCGCCGGTGTTCGGCTGGGAGAACCCCGACTGGGCGCGCCCCGGCGGATCCGGCCCCTACGAGCGCTGGCACTGGGAGTACACCAAGGGCGTCATGGCCGACGGCGAGTACTACGGCTGACGCCCCGCCCGCACGAGAACGGCCCCGCCTCCTCCGGGAGGCGGGGCCGTCGTCGTCCGGGGCCGATCAGGCCAGCGTCATGCCCCAGGTGACCTCGTGCGTGGCGCCCGGCTCGAGGCGCACCAGGCGCTCGCCGGTGCGGAACGCGTCCGCGATGCAGCTCATCGGCTCGGCGGCGACGCCGCGGCGGTCGATCTTCGGGATGCCGTTGCCGGTGCACACCTGCCAGGTGTCCATCGAGGAGTCCATCCACATCGCGGCGCCGTGGCCGTCGGGGGAGCCGAGCACGATCCAGGACAGGCCGTCGGCGTCCCGGGTCACGTCGACGAACGCGTCGTCCAGCGCCACGCCGGCGAGCGGCTGCGGGGCGCGGCGGTCCTCGGCGCCCGACAGCGGGCGCGTGCCGGTCGGCAGCAGCCGGTCGTCGACCGTCACCTGCGACGCGGCGTCGACCCGCAGCGTGCAGTCGTCCACGGCGGCGTCGCCGGGGGACAGCCACGGGTGGAAGCCGATGCCGTACGGCGCCGCGGTCGCCCCCAGGTTGGTCGCGGCGACGTGCACGCGCAGCCCGGCGTCGGACAGCGAGTAGGTGACGTCGACGCGCAGCGACCACGGGTAGCCCGGCGTCGGGACCAGGTCGTGGCGCAGCGTGACGGAGGTGTCGCCGTCGGGGCCGGACCCGGAGGCGACCTTCGCGTACCGGACCTGGGCCACCAGGCCGTGCAGGGCGGTCATCCGGTCGGGCTCGGTGACGGGGACCTGGTAGTCGGTGCCGTCCCAGGTGTACTGCCCGTCCCGCAGCCGGTTGGGCCACGGGGCGAGGACGGCGCCGGAGAAGGCGGGCGCGAGGTCGGACTCGTCGAACGGCAGCACGACGTCGCGGCCGCCGACGCTGTAGGCGCGGACGCTGGCCCCGACCTCGGCGATCACGGCGCGGTGGGCGCCGTGGGCGAGGGCGTGCTGCTGTCCGGAGGGTGCGGGCGTGTTCACGCTCACACCGTAGCGGCCGGGGGTCCCGGGTCGGGCGAACGCGTCCCGTGACCCCGCACCGCCCGGCAGCCGGTAGCCTGGACCGTCGTGGCAGCCACCGACTTCCCCGCCGAGATCCGCGACCTGCGCAGCACCCTGCAGTCCATCCAGGCGGTGTCCGACCCCACGGCCCTCCGGGCGAAGATCGCCGACCTCTCCGAGCAGGCGTCCGCCCCCGACCTGTGGGACGACCCCCGAGTCCGCCCAGAAGGTCACCAGCGCGCTGAGCGCCGCGCAGTCCGAGCTCGACCGCGTCGACAAGCTCGGCGGCCGGATCGACGACCTCGAGACCCTCGTCGAGATGGCGACGGAGGACGGCGGCGACGCCGAGACCCTCGCGGAGGCGGAGGCGGAGCTCGTCTCGATCCGCAAGGACCTGGGCGAGCTCGAGGTCCGCACGCTGCTGAACGGCGAGTACGACCAGCGCGAGGCGGTGACGATCCGCGCGGGCGCCGGCGGCGTGGACGCGGCCGACTTCGCCGAGATGCTCATGCGGATGTACCTGCGGTGGGCGGAGCGGCACGGCTACCCGACGACCGTGCTCGACACGTCGTACGCGGAGGAGGCCGGCCTGAAGTCGGCGACGTTCGAGGTGAAGGCGCCGTACGCGTTCGGGCACCTGTCGGTCGAGGCCGGCACGCACCGCCTGGTGCGCATCTCGCCGTTCGACAACCAGGGCCGCCGGCAGACGTCGTTCGCGGCGGTCGAGGTCATCCCGCTGATCGAGCAGAGCGACGACAACATCGAGATCCCCGAGTCGGAGATCAAGGTCGACGTGTTCCGCTCGTCCGGCCCGGGCGGGCAGTCGGTCAACACGACGGACTCCGCGGTCCGCATGACGCACATCCCGACCGGCATCGTCGTGTCGATGCAGAACGAGAAGTCGCAGATCCAGAACCGCGCGGCGGCGCTGCGCGTGCTCCAGTCCCGCCTGCTCCTGGTCCGCAAGGCCGAGGAGGACGCGAAGAAGAAGGAGCTCGCCGGCGACATCAAGGCGTCCTGGGGCGACCAGATGCGCTCGTACGTGCTGCACCCGTACCAGATGGTCAAGGACCTGCGCACCGAGCACGAGGTGGGGAACACCTCCGCGGTGTTCGACGGCGACATCGACGGGTTCATCGAGTCGGGGATCCGCTGGCGCCGCCAGGCGGCCGTCGAGGCCTGATCCGCGGGCTGCGGCCGCTCGGCACGCGGCAGAACCGGGCATTTCGCCCGGAACGCGGGCGGTGGGGCGACTCACAGGTTCGCGCGCGGCGTGTCACGGACGGGTCACGACGGGCGGCTGCCTACGCTCGACGCGGCCAGGTCCCGCACCACCCTCCGCACGCCCTCAGTCCCCGACCGGCTGGCCGCAGAACCCCGTGATCAGATTCGAGAACGTCACCAAGGTCTACGCGCGCGGCGCGCGCCCCGCGCTGGACCACATCAGCCTCGAGGTCGAGCGCGGCGAGTTCGTGTTCCTCGTCGGCGCGTCCGGCTCCGGCAAGTCGACCTTCCTGCGGCTGGCGCTGCGCGAGGAGCGGCCCTCGGCGGGCAAGGTCTTCGTCGCGGGCAAGGACCTCACCACCCTGTCGTCGTGGAAGGTCCCGCACCTGCGCCGCCAGATCGGCGCGGTGTTCCAGGACTTCCGGCTGCTGCACAACAAGACCGTGTTCGAGAACGTGGCGTTCGCGCTCCAGGTGATCGGCAAGCCGCGGCACCACATCCTCACCACCGTGCCCGACGTGCTCGAGATGGTCGGGCTGGCCGGCAAGGAGAAGCGCCGCCCGCACGAGCTGTCCGGCGGCGAGCAGCAGCGCGTGGCGATCGCGCGCGCGTTCGTGAACCGGCCGTCGATCCTGCTGGCCGACGAGCCCACCGGCAACCTCGACCCGACCACCTCCCTGGGGATCATGCGCCTGCTCGACCGGATCAACCGCACGGGCACCACGGTCGTCATGGCGACGCACGACGACGAGATCGTCGACCAGATGCGCAAGCGGGTCGTGGAGCTGTCCGGCGGCGAGATGGTGCGCGACCAGTCGCGCGGCGTCTACGGCTCGGACCGCTGAGGGGGGATCGACGTGCGACTGCAGTTCATCCTCTCGGAGATCGGCATCGGCCTGCGCCGGAACCTCTCCATGACCATCTCGGTCGTCCTGGTCACCTTCGTGTCGCTGACCTTCGTGGGCGCCGCCGCGCTGCTGCAGATGCAGATCGGCAAGATGCAGGACGACTTCTACGGCAAGGTCGAGGTCGCGGTGTACCTCTGCCCGGCCGGGACCTCCTCGGAGCCCACCTGTGCCGGCGGCGAGGTCACCGACGACCAGAAGCAGGCGATCCTCGACGCGCTCGACGCGCCGGACGTGTCCCCGTACATCGAGAGCGTCACGGCGGAGTCCAAGGAGCAGGCGTTCGAGACGTTCCAGCGCCAGTTCGAGGGCCAGTACTGGGCCCAGGTGATGACCGTCGACGACATGAACGAGTCGCTGCGGATCAAGCTCACCGACCCGGAGAAGTTCGAGGTCGTCGCCGACGTGCTGCAGGGGCGGCAGGGCGTCGAGACCGTGCAGGACCAGCGCGAGCTCTACAACACGCTCTTCCGGGTGCTGAACTCCGCGACCCTGCTGTCGCTCGGCCTCGCAGGGGTGATGCTGCTCGCCGCCGTGCTGCTCATCACGACGACGATCCGGCTGTCCGCGCTCAGCCGCCGGCGCGAGACCGGGATCATGCGCATGGTCGGCGCGTCCAACCTGTTCATCCAGCTGCCGTTCATGCTCGAGGGCGCGATCGCCGCCACGATCGGCGCGGCGCTGTCCGTCGCCGGGCTGTGGGCCGGCGTGCGGTACCTCGTGACCGACTGGCTGGGCGGCCAGGTCGCGTGGATCCCGTACGTCACCATCAACGAGGTGTGGCAGGTGGCGCCGTTCCTGGTGGCGGCCGCGATCCTGCTCGCCGCGATCTCGTCCCTGGTCACCCTGAGCCGCTACACGAAGGTCTGAGATGGCGAGCATGCGCACCCGCACCCCCCGCCGCGCGCGCGGCACCCGCGCCGTCGCGGCGTCGCTCGCCGGCGCGCTCGCGGTGCTGCTCGGGCTGACCGCGGCCGGGTCCGCGGTCGGCGACGACCTCGACGACCGGCAGGCCGCGCTCCAGCGCCAGCAGCAGCAGAACGAGCAGCAGCGGGCCGACGCCGAGGCGGCGCTGGAGGGGCTCAGCACGCAGTACCAGCAGACCGCGCAGGACCTGCTCGCGGTCCAGCAGCAGCTCGCCCCGGCGCAGGCCGCGCTCACCGCGGCGCAGGCGGCGCTGGCCGGCTACGAGCGCGAGGCGGAGCTCATCGCCGCGCGGCTGCAGGACGCCGAGGACCAGGAGACGTCGATCAGCTCGACGATCGCCACGGACACCCAGCGCTCCGACGAGATCCGCAGCCAGATGCGCCAGATGGCGCGCCAGGCGTACCAGGGCGGCCCGAGCCTGTCCGGCCTCAGCATCATGGTCGGCGCGCAGACCGTCGAGGAGTTCACCGAGCAGTACGGGCTCGCCTCCGCCGCGCAGCGCACCCAGAACCAGGTGCTCGACGAGCTCTCCGACATCGAGGCCGCCAACAAGAACAGCCAGGCGCGGCTCACGGCCGTGCGCGAGCGGATCACCGAGCTCAAGGCCGAGGCCGACGCCAAGGTCGCCGAGGCGGAGCAGGCGCGCCAGGAGGCCGCCGACCGCCAGGCCGAGGTCGAGCGGCTGATCGCGGAGCAGACCGCCAAGCAGCAGGCCCTGGCCTCGCAGAAGGCGGCCGCCGAGGCCGAGGTCGCGTCCATCGACGCGGAGAAGAAGTCGATCGAGTCGGAGCTGACCAAGGTCGCGAACGAGCAGCGGGCCCGCGCCGCCGCGGCCGCCGCGGCGGCGGGGCAGCCCGCGCCCGCCGCCGGCCCGTCTCCGGCGCGGTGTTCGGCAACCCGACGTCGATCAACCCGATCCACGTCACCAGCGAGTACGGCATGCGGCTGCACCCCATCCTCGGGTACTACCGGCTGCACGCGGGCATCGACCTGCGCACCTACTGCGGCACCCCGATCTACGCGGCCCGCGAGGGCACCGTGCAGTGGGCGCGCTGGCGCAACGGGTTCGGCAACCAGGTGATGGTCGACCACGGCCTGTACAACGGCAGCTCGCTGATGACGTCGTACAACCACATGACGAGCTTCGTGGTCGGCGGCGGGCAGCACGTGTCCCAGGGCCAGCTGCTCGGCTACTCGGGCAACACCGGGACGTCGGCGGCCTGCCACCTGCACTTCGAGGTCTACGTCAACGGCGCGACGCAGAACCCGCGGCCGCTGCTCGGCCTGTAGCGGAATCCGGGCGACGCGCGGGGCGGGGCCGGTTAGGCTGCTGCGTCGCCCCCCGGTCCCGTCGGGGCACCCGCACGACCCCCGTGCACGACCCCAGGAGGAGAGTCATGGCCAAGCAGAGCGGTCGGTCGCTCGTCGCGTCCAACCGCAAGGCGCGCCACGACTACCTCATCGAGGACGTGTTCGAGGCCGGCGTCGTGCTGAGCGGCACCGAGGTGAAGGCGCTGCGCGCCGGCCGCGCGTCGCTGGTCGACGGCTGGTGCTCCGTCGACGGCGGCGAGGCCTGGCTCGAGGGCGTGCACATCCCCGAGTACTCGCAGGGGACGTGGACCAACCACGCGCCGCGGCGCAAGCGCAAGCTGCTGCTGCACCGCGAGGAGATCGACCGGCTCGAGGCGAAGACCCGCGAGAAGGGCCAGACGATCATCCCGCTGTCCCTGTACTTCCTCGACGGCCGCGCGAAGGTCGAGATCGCCCTGGCGCGAGGCAAGCGCGAGTACGACAAGCGCCAGGCCCTGCGCGAGCGCCAGGACAACCTCGAGGCGGTCCGCGCCATGCGGGAGAAGCGCGACCGCTGACCCGCGCCGCGCCGCGACCCTGCGCCCGCGTCGCGGATCCGCCGAGAGGGCAACTCTCGGCTGTGGTGCGGGGGTCGCGCACAGCCGAGAGTCGCCATCTCGGCGAGAGAGCCCCTAGGCGAGCGACGCGCGCAGGGCGCCCGGGTCGGTCGTCGGGCGGTCGCAGACGAACCCGCGGCACACGTACGCCGCCGCGCGGTCGCCCACCAGCGGGCGGTCACGCAGCAGGCCCACCGCCGCGGGGTCGGCGGCCACCTCGTCGGGGTCGCCCTGCGCGAGGACAAGGCCGGGTGCGGGGGAACGCAGCGCCGCGCGCACCAGCGCCACCCGGCCGGGGTCGTCCGCCCGGCCGAGCACCGCGACCTCCCGCGGCCCGTCCAGCACCGCCTCGGCGGTCGCCAGCGCCCAGGCCACCGCGCGCGGGTGCCGGTGCGCGATCGACAGCGGCCCGGCGAGCGCGAGCTCCGCGGCGCGCCGGTCGGTCGCCGAGCCGGTCAGCGCCGCGCGGGCGAGCAGAGCGCCCGCCGCGGCCGACTGCCCCGCGGCCGAGGGCCCGTCCGCGACGTCCGGCCGGGTGGAGAGCCGCGCGACGACCGGGTCGGTCTGGTCGTCGGCGGTGTCCCGGAACCCGTGCCCCGGGGCACGGAACCGCGCGAGCACCGTGTCCAGCAGGGCCGACGCCCGTGCCGCCCACCGCGGGTCCCCGGTCACGCCGCCGAGCACTCCGAACCCCTCGGCCACCGCGGCGTAGTCGGTGAGCACCCCGGGCGCCGTCCCCACCGCGCCGTCCCGCGACGTGCGCGCCAGCCGCACCAGCCCGTCCCCGCCCTGGAGCGTGTGCACGGTGTCGAGCAGCTCCGCCGCGTCCCCCGCCGCCGCGACCCACTCGCGGCGCTCCAGGGCGGCGCCCGCCTCGGCGAGCGCGGCGACCGCCAGCCCGTTCCACGCCGCGACCACCTTGTCGTCCCGCGCGGGCTGCGGCCGGGCGGACCGGGCGCGCAGCAGCGCCCGGCGCACCCGCGCGAACCGCACCTCGTCCTCGGGAGCGGGGTCCGCGCGCAGCTGCAGCACGGAGGTGCCCGCCTCGAACGTGCCGGCCTCCGTGACGCCGAACAGCTCCGCCGCCCACGCACCGTCCTCGGCGCCGAGCGCCTCGTCGAGCGTCGCCCGGGTCCACACGTAGGTCGCGCCCTCGACGCCGTCGGTGTCCGCGTCGAGCGAGGAGGCGAACGCGCCCTCGGGCGTCCGCAGGTCGCGCAGCAGCCAGTCCGCGGTGCCCTCGACCACGTGCCGGGCCAGGTCCGACCCGGTGCTGCGCCACCAGTGCACGGCGACCCGGAGCAGCATCGCGTTGTCCTCGAGCATCTTCTCGAAGTGCGGCACTGTCCACGTCGCGTCCACCGCGTACCGGGCGAACCCGCCACCGACCTGGTCGGCCATGCCGCCGCGGGCCATCGCCTCCAGGGTGCCGGTCGCCAGCGCGAGCGCGCGGGCGTCGCCGGTGCGGGCGTGCCGGCGGAGCAGCCACTCCAGGGTCGTCGACGGCGGGAACTTCGGGGCGCCGCCGAACCCGCCGTGCTCGGCGTCGTACGACGCCGCGAGCGCCTCCACCGCGAGGTCGGAGACCCGGGCGACGGCGTCGAGGTCGAGGGCGGCGGTGCCGTCGTCGTCGTCGGCGTCGCCCGCCCCGCGCGCCGGTCGCCGCGTCGGCGCCGTCGGCAGCAGCGCCCTCGGCCGGGGCCGCCCCGTCCGCCGCGGCCCCGCCCGCGGTGCCCGCGCTCGCCGCGGCCCCGCCGCCCAGGTGCGCCAGCAGCTCGGCGGCCCCGCCCCGGACCTCGTCCCGCCGCTCCCGCCACGCCCGGGACAGCGCCTCGAGCACCTGCCCGAACGCCGGCCGCCCGGCCACGGGGACCGGCGGGAAGTACGTGCCGCAGAAGAACGGGTCGCCCTCCGGCGTCGCGAACACCGTCATCGGCCAGCCGCCCTGCCCGGTCATCGCCTGGGGGTCGCCGCCATGTAGGCGGCGTCGAGGTCGGGGCGCTCCTCGCGGTCGACCTTCACGTTGACGAACCGGCTGTTCATCACCGCGGCGACCGCCTCGTCCTCGAAGGACTCGTGCGCCATGACGTGGCACCAGTGGCACGCGGCGTAGCCGATCGACACGAGCAGCGGCACGTCCCGGCGGCGGGCCTCGGCGAACGCCTCCTCGCCCCACTCGTACCAGTCCACCGGGTTCCCGGCGTGCTGGCGCAGGTACGGGCTGGTGCTGCGGGCGAGGCGGTTCGGCATGCGTCCCACTCTCGCCCGGCGCCGCGGGGCCCGCACCCCGCGCGGGTGCCCCGGGTGGCCCGGCGCCGCGGAGTCCGCCAGAGTACGGATCCCGCCCGCTCGACCCCGAGGAGCCCGTCCGTGCTGTCCACGCCCTCCGACACCCCGGCGGACGACCGCGCCGGCGACCGCCTCGACGGGCGCTCCGGCGGCCGGCAGCCGGGGCGGCTGCTCGCCCGGGCCCTCGGCGGCGCGCAGCCGCGCGGGCTCGACCCGGCGGCGGGCGTCGTCGTCACGGACGTCGGGCGCCCGGACGACCCGGCGGTGGTGCTGGTGCACGGCATCGGCGTCTCGGAGCGGTACTACCGCGCCCTGACCCGCGAGCTCGCCACCGACCGCCGGGTCCTCGTCCCGGACCTCCCCGGGTTCGGCCGCAGCCCGCGCCCGGCCCGGGTGCCCACGGTGGGCGACCTCGCGGACGTCGTACTCGCCGTGCTCCGGCACCGCGGGATCGACCGCGCGACGCTGGTCGGGCACTCGATGGGCGCCCAGGTGGTGGCCGAGGCGATGCTCCGGGCGCCCGACGTCGTCGAGCGGGTCGTGCTCATCGGCGCCGTCGTCGACCCGGAGGCGCCGTCGGTGCTCCGCCAGGCGCTGCGGCTCGCGAAGGACGGGCTGCACGAGCCTCCGGGGATCAACGCCGTCGTGGCCAGCGACTACCTGCGGACCGGGCCCTCCTGGTACGCCGCGATGCTCCCGCACATGTTCGCCTACGACACCGCCGCCGCCGTGTCCCGGCTGCCCGGCCCCGCTCTGGTGGTGCGCGGCGAGCACGACCCGGTCTCCTCGCGGGCGTGGGCGCGTCGGCTGGGTGCGCTCGCGGCTCGCGCCGACGTCCGCGAGGTGCCCCGCGCCGGGCACGTCGCGATGGCCAGCCACGCGCCGCTGCTCGCCCGCTGGGTGCGGGAGGGCCCGTGCTGAGCGCGGGGGTGGCCGCCCGCCGCGCGGTCTGGTGGGGCCAGGACTACGCCTACGCCGGCTGGCGGCAGGCGCGCGGGCTGCTGTCCCGGACCTCGCCGGACTCGTACACCCGGCCCGCGCCCGCCCGCCGCCCGCCGGTCCTGCTGCTGCCCGGCGTGTGGGAGACCTGGCGGTTCCTCGAGCCGCTCGCGCGCGGGCTGTTCGCGGGCGGGCACCCGGTGCACGTCGTCGCGCCGTTCGGGCTGAACCGGGGGAGCGTCCCGGACATGGCCGACCTGGCCGCGGCCCAGCTGCTCGACGCCGACCTGCGCGGAGTGGTGGTGGTCGCGCACTCCAAGGGCGGGCTGATCGGCAAGAGCGTCATGGGCCGAACCGACGTCGGCGACCGGGTCCTCGGCATGGTCGCGATCAACACGCCGTTCTCCGGGTCGCCCTACGCGCGGCTGCTTCCCCTGCGGTCGATCCGGACCTTCCTGCCCGACGACGAGGTGCTCACGGCGCTCGCCGCCCAGCGCGCCGACCACGGGCGCATCGTGTCCGTGGCGACGTGCTTCGACCCGCACATCCCGACCGGCAGCGAGCTGCCGGGGGCTCGCAACGTCCGCCTGCAGACGCCGGGGCACTTCCGCTCGCTGACCGATCCGGCGCTGCTCCCGCTGCTGGAGCGGGAGCTCGCGCGCCTCGCGTCGGCCGGCCCCGCCTGACCCGGCAGGGCCGTGCCGGTGAGCGGCGTGGACGGCGGCTCAGTCGTCCAGGACCTGGCGGGTCGGCACCGTGGGCTTGTCGACGCCCCGCGTGCGCAGGGCGCCCCGGCCGACCACCTGCTGCCAGGTGGCCGTGCGCTCGGACCGCCCGCGGCCGATGAAGCTCACGGCCCAGTGCAGCAGCGTCGTGATCCGGTTCTTGAACCCGACCAGGTAGAACAGGTGCACGCCGAGCCAGAGCAGCCAGGCGCCGAACCCGGCCGTCTTGACCGGCCCGATCTTCGCGACGGCCTGGAACCGGGACACCGTCGCGAGCGACCCCTTGTCCTTGTACCGGAAGGGCCCGGCGCTGGGCTCGCCCTGCACACGGCGGACGATCTCCTGCGCGGCGTACCGCCCGGTCTGCATGGCGGCGGGCGCGACGCCCGGCACCCCGGGGCGCAGGGCCATGTCGCCGACGACGAACACCTCCGGGTGCCCGGGCAGCGAGCCGTTGGGCTCGACCCGCACCCGGCCGGCGCGGTCGACCTCGGCGCCGGTCTTCTCGCCGAGCTGCTTCCCGAGCGGCGAGGCCTGCACGCCGGCGGCCCACACCTTGGTCTGCGCCTCGATGGTGGTGCGGTTGCCGTCGCCGTCCTCGACGGTGACGGACTCGTCGTCGACGTCGACGACCTTGTGCCCCATCAGCAGCTCGACGCCCAGGCCCTCGAGCACCCGCGCCGCGGCGTCCTGCAGGTCCTCCGGGTTGCCGGGGAGCACCTTCGGCACCGGGTCGACGAGGAGGATGCGCGCCTGGGTCGGGTCGAGGCGGCGGAACGACCCGCGCAGCGACCGGTGGGCCAGCTCCGCGAGCTGCCCGGCCATCTCGACGCCCGTGGGGCCCGCGCCGACGACGACGAACGTCGTGAGCCGCGCGCGCTCGGCGGGGTCGGTGGCGAGCTCCGCCAGCTCGAACGCGCCGAACACGCGGCCGCGGATCTCCAGCGCGTCGTCGATGCTCTTGAGACCCGGGGCGAAGTCGGCGAACTGGTCGTTGCCGAAGTACGACTGCCCCGAGCCGGCCGCGACGACGAGGCTGTCGTACCGGGTGCGGGTCTCGCCGAGCGGCGAGGACGACACGACCACCCGCTCGTCGAGGTCGATGTCGGTGACGACGCCCAGGAGCGCCCGGGCGTTCCGCTGGCTCCTGAGCACGTCGCGGGTGGCGGGGGAGATCTCGCCCACCGACAGCACCCCCGTGGCGACCTGGTAGAGCAGCGGCTGGAACAGGTGCGTCGCGGTCCCGTCGATCACGGTGACCCGGACGGGGGCGTCGGCCAGCGCCTTGGTGGCGAACAGGCCGCCGAAGCCGGACCCGATCACGACGACGTCGTGCGGCTTGCCGGGCGTGCGCGAGGGGACGGAGGCGCTCATTCCACGGGGTCCTTCCGCGGTCGGATCTGGCGGACCCGTCCGACCCTACGAGCGGGTCGAGCGGAGCGCGCGCGGAGGGCGCCGGGGCCCGCCGCCGGTCATGTGGGCGGCGCGAGGATCTCCGACAGCCGGAAGCCGACCGGCTCCTCCAGCTGCGCGTAGGTGCAGGTCGCGGGGTCGCGGTCCGGGCGCCAGCGCTTGAACTGCGCGGTGTGCCGGAACCGGTCGCCCTCCATGTGGTCGTAGCCGACCTCGACGACGAGCTCCGGGCGCAGCGGCACGAACGACAGGTCCTTGGTCGCGTTCCACCGGCTGACCGCGCCGGGCATCCGCCTGCCCTCGTGCGCCGACTGGTCCGCCCAGTCGCCCCACGGGTGCTCGGACAGGTCGTCGGCCCGCAGCGGCGCCAGCTCCTCGACCAGCGCCTTGCGCCGGGCCATCGGGAACGACGCCGCGACGCCGACGTGCTGCAGCCGGCCGTCGTCGGTCCACAGCCCGAGCAGCAGCGAGCCGAGCACGTCGCCGGACTTGTGCCAGCGGAACCCGGCGACCACGCAGTCGGCGGTGCGGGCGTGCTTGACCTTGGACATCGTCCGCTTGTCGGGCTGGTAGGTGCCGTCGAGCGGCTTGGCGACGACGCCGTCCAGCCCGGCCCCCTCGAACTGCGTGAACCACTGCTGCGCCACCGCGAGGTCGCCCGTCGCCGGGGTGACGTGCACGCGGGGGTCGTCGCCGGTGATCGTGGCGCCGAGCGCGTCGACGAGGCGGGCGCGCCGGTCGCCGAACGGGGTGCGCATCAGGTCGTCGTCGCCGAGCGCGAGCACGTCGAACGCCACGAACGACGCGGGCGTCTGGCCGGCCAGCAGCCGGACTCGGCTCTCCGCGGGGTGGATCCGCTGCTGGAGCGCGTCGAAGTCGAGCCGGTCGCCGGACACGATCACGATCTCGCCGTCCAGCACGCACCGCTCCGGGGTGGACGCCCTGATCGAGTCGACCAGCTCCGGGAAGTACCGCGTCATCGGCTTCTCGTTCCGGCTGCCGAGCACCACCTCGTCGCCGTCCCGGAACACGATGGTGCGGAACCCGTCCCACTTGGGCTCGGTGTGGCCGAGGTCGGGGATCTCCGGCACGGCCTTGGCCAGCATCGGCGACACGGGCGGCATCACGGGCAGGTCCATGGCGCCCATCCTGCTCGGCGGCGGCGCGACGGGCCAGAGGTGGCGCGTCAGCCCGCGTCCGGGCGCTCCGGGGAGCGCACCGGCTGCTCGGTGCCGGGCACCGGCAGCCCCGGCGCGCCCTGCGCCGCGGGGTCGTACCCGAACGTCCGCACCTCCCGCTCGCCGTCCGGCCCGATCCGGACCGTCGACACGCTCGCGTTCGCCAGCGGGTCCATCGGCACGGTGCCGGCCATCGCCAGGTAGGCCAGCAGCGTCACGCCGTGGCTGACCACCAGCACGTCGCCGCCGCCCGCGTGCTCGCGCTCGATGCGCCCGAACGCGTCGGCGACCCGCTCCAGGTACGCGGTCGTGCGCTCGGCGCCGGGCAGGCCCGGGTAGGTGCCGGTGAGGATGCCGCCGAACAGCTCGACCGGGTCGCCGAGCGCCAGCAGCTCGGCCTCCGGCCGCGCCTCGAGGTCGCCGAAGTGCATCTCCCGGAGGCCGGGGTCGGTGGTGAGCCCGACGCCGGGGTGCGCGGTGAGCAGCTCGCGCGCCGTCGCGACGGTGCGGCCCGCCGGGCTCGCGTACGCCGCGGCGAAGCTCCGGTCCGCGAGCACCCGCGCGGTGGCGCGCACGCCGGCCAGGCCGTCCGCCGTCAGCGGGGAGTCCGACCAGCCCTGCAGCAGCCGGGCGGTGTTGAACTCCGTGCGGCCGTGCCGCACCAGGTAGAGCGTCGTGGTGCCGTCGGGGGCCGCCCCGTCGTCGAGGCTGCTCGTCGGGCCGTGCTCCGCCCCGTCGGCGGACGTCGCGATGAAGGGCATGCCCGCGATCCTAGGCACGGCCCCGGCGCCCGTCGTCGGGTCGCCGGGGCCGTGCGAGCACCTACGCCCGTCGGCGCAGCGCCCAGGTGGCGCCCGCCACCGACGCCGCGCACCAGGCCAGCAGCACGACGAGCGAGCGCCCGGGCATCGTGAACGTGTCGTCCGCCAGCCCGGACCGGATCAGCTGGGCCATCGGCTCGAACGGGAACCACTCGTGCGCCGTCTGCAGCCACGCGGGCATTCGGTCGGCCGGGTAGCTGACCGGGGTGAACAGCAGGATCACGAACACCAGCACCTGGGTCATCAGCATCGCCAGGGTGGGCTTGAGCAGCGACGCCATCCCGTAGCCCACCGCCGCGGCCGTGAGCGACACCAGCAGCGTCGCGGGGACCAGCCACGGCGCGGGCGACAGGTGGACATCGAACCGGAGCACGCCGGTGACGATGCCGAGCACCATGCCGGGCAGCGCGATCAGCGTCCAGACCAGCAGGTCGCTCACCAGGAACGAGCCGCGCGGCACCGGCAGCGTGCGCATCCAGTCGAGGCTGCCCTCCGTCCGGGACTGGGACAGCATCTGCGGCGTCATCACCAGGCCGACCATCACGAGCGTGATCGTCGGGGCACCGGTCGCCAGGTAGAGGGCCTGGTCCGGGGGCGGATCGCCGATCACGAGCCCGAAGCCCAGGATCGTCGCGACCGCCAGGAACACCTGGACGACGACGAGCAGCGGCAGCATCGTCGCCTGCCGGCGGAACTGCCACTGGGTGAGCAGGAGGGTCTGCTGGACGGTGGTCACGCCGCCACCTCCGCACCTGCGGCCCGGACCGCGTGCTGCTCGTGGCCGACGAGGTCGACGTACACGTCCTCGAGCGAGGCCGGCGTCAGCGCGTACCGCTCGAGCCGGTGCGCCGCGACCTCGTCCTGCGCCCAGCGCACGACCTCCGCGGCGTCGGCGGCGCGGACGGTGCCGACCTCCCTCCCGCGCGCGCCCGCCACCTCCCGCACCGCGGGGTGCCACCGCCAGCCGGCGTCGACGGCGCCGGGGGAGAGGTCCGCCTCCACGGTGAGCGTGCCCTGCAGGTGTGCCGTGAGGCCCGCGGGGGTGTCGTCCGCCAGCACCCGGCCTCGGTCGAGCACGACGAGCCGGTCGACGACGCGCTCTGCCTCCCGGACGTTGTGCGTCACCAGCAGCACCGCGCGGCCCTCGTCGGCGAGCGCGCGGATCCGGCCCCAGAGCAGCCGCCGGCGCACGGGGTCGACGTCGTTGGTGGGCTCGTCCAGGACGACGAGCCGGCCCGGGGTGACGACGGTCATCGCGAACGCGGTGAGCCGGGCGATGCCGCCGGACACCTTCTCCGCGGGGGTGTCGGCCCAGGGGCGCAGGTCGAGGGCGTCGAGCAGCTCGTCGGTCCGCGCGCGCACCGCCGCGCGGTCGGCGCCGCGGATGCGCCCCACCAGCTCGATCGCCCGGCGCGGCGTGAGACCCGTGATCGGGACGTTGGCCTGCGCCTGGATGCAGGTGCGTCGGCGCGCCTCGGCGGGCTGCGCCACCGCGTCGACGCCGTCCAGGCGGATCGTGCCCTCGTCGGGGCGGACGAGCCCGACGACCTGGTTCACGAGCGTCGTCTTGCCGGCCCCGTTGTGGCCGAGGAGGCCGACGACCTGCCCCGCCGCCACGTCCAGGTCGATCCCGTCGTTCGCCTGCACGCCGCCGCGCCCGCGGTACCGCTTCCGCAGCCCGCGGACGGTCAGCACACCCGCTGCGTCCATCTCCGCACTCCCTCGCTCGTCGCCCCGTCGGCTCGCATACCGACCGGTACGTGATGGAACGTATCAGGATGTGGCGCTGAGATACCAGCGGGTATCTGATCGGTAGAGCGCGACGTCGTCGCAGGTCACGTCATCGGCTCGCGCCTTGTCAGGTGCGGGATACCGGTCGGTACGCGACGCGGCTAGGATGGCGGCATGGCGCGCACGCACGACGACCAGGCCCCCGGCGGGAACGCGGCGGACGACTCGATCGGGGCCGCAACCCGCGCCCTCGCCGACGCCACCGCCGCGCTGACCCGGCTCATCGGCAAGCAGGTGCAGTCCGTCGTCCCCGAGGTCTCCGACGCGGTCGCCGCGAGCCTGCGCGAGGCGTCGCGCGGGCTGGCCGACGCCTCCGAGAGCGTCGGGCGACGGGGCGGGAGCGGCCGGGCCGAGGAGCGGCGCGCCGAGCGCGCGGGCCGCACGCGCACCGAGCTGCTGGACGCCGCGGCGCGCGCCTTCGCCCGGCAGGGGTACGAGGGCGCGTCCCTCGGGGACATCGCCGCCGACGCCGGGTACACCAAGGGCGCCGTGTACGCGCACTTCGGCTCGAAGCACGAGCTGTTCCTCGAGGTCGCCCGCCGGCAGATCGCCGCCGCCACCGCCCAGCCCGGCCTGCCCCCGCTGGAGGACGAGGGGTTGGAGCCGTGGGTGTCGGCGGCGCTGCACACCATGGTCGACGAGACCGACCTGCTGCTGTCGCTCGAGATCCTGTCCTTCGCCGTCCGGCACCCCGAGGCGCGCGCCGAGCTCGGCGCGTTCTACGAGGACGGCTTCGCCGAGCTCGCCGGTCAGGTCGGGCGCGAGCGGCACCCCGCCGCCCCCGAGCCGGACGAGGCCGACTGGGACACCGCGCTCGCGGTGGTCAGCGTCTCGAACATCGCCCTGCTGCTCGGCGCGGTGACCGGCTCGCCGCACGCCTCGCCGGAGGCGGGCTCGCGGGTGATCGCGCGGCTGCTGCGGGGCTGACGGCGCGCGTCGTCAGGCGGTCTCGCGCCGCGCGCGGTGCGACAGCCGCCACGGCAGCGCGACCCAGACGACCGCCAGGCCGGTCAGCGTCACCGCGCCGGCCACGATCCCGGCCGTGCGCCCGACCACCACGTCGAACAGCAGCAGCGCCGAGCCGCCGAGGACGAGCGCCAGCGCCGCGAGCCCCGTCTGCGCCATCCGGTCCGCCGAGTCCACGAGCTCGCGCTTGAGGTGCCGTCGGAACAGGATCCTGTGCAGCGAGACCGGCGCCACGATGAACGCGGTCGCGGTCAGGGCCAGCACGACCAGCACCAGGTAGACGGTCTTCTGGTAGTCGTCCAGGTCCAGGAACCGCTGCTGGAACGGGACCGTCAGCAGGAACCCGGTCAGGATCTGCACGCCGGTCTGCGCGACGCGGAGCTCCTGGAGCAGCTCGTTCCAGTTCCGGTCCATCCGCTCCGTGGCGGTCTCGCTGCGGCCGTCGCGGGGATCGGCGTCGAGGTCCTCGGGGCGGGTGCTCTCGGAGTCGTGCTGCGGCATGGTCGGTCCTTCGCGCGGTGCGCGCCGCCCGGGTCCTCGGCGGCGTCTGCGCCGATGGTGCCCCGGTCGATCGCAGGACGCAGGTCGAGCGGGCAGTCCCACGGGAATCACGGTGCGGGCTGCGGCGTTGCACCCGTATGCTGGACCTGCTGCGGCAGGCGGCCGGGAGCCCGCGAGGGCGACCGGGCGAGGGTCGCGGCGATTGACAACTCCACATGGGGGTGATCGGTTTCGACGGTGATCGTCGAGCCAGGAGAAGCGGGCCGAGGACACACGGTTATCTCGCTAACGCTCCGTGTAAACCCATAGGTGCCGATAACAAGCGCACCGACTTCGCCCTCGCCGCCTGAGCGAGCCTCGAAGTCCGTCAGCCTGAGCTAGCTTCCGACTCAGTTCCTGGCGTCATCTAGGGAGCCACTGCTCGTAGCCTTCGTCACGGGGGCTGCGGGGACTTTCACGTGACTGAGCCTGTCCACCACTTGTCTGCGTGATGGTGGGGGCCGAGAAAAGCGCAGCAGACTGCGCCCGGAGAAGCCCTGGTTCCACGTCATCGGACGCGGGTTCGATTCCCGCCACCTCCACTCGAGTGCCGAGAGGCCCGTCCCCGTCCGGGGGGCGGGCCTCTGGTGCGTCATCGGTCCCGGGCTGTGCCGGTGGCCGCTCGGGCTGCCGGGGCCGCGAGGCCCGCCCGCGGGACCCGCCGTGCGGGACCCCGCGCGCGGGACCCGCCGCGCGGCTGCGGGGCGCCGAGTCGTCCACAGGTGCCGTGGTCGTGCGTCGTCCCCAGGGCAGGGGTCGGTCGCCGGGGTCGTGTCGGTGGGCGTCGGTAGTGTCGTTCCATGGCATCTGACCTGCAGGAACACCCCGACGGCGACCCGGTCGCCGCCGTGTTGCTGCCGGTCTACGGGCCCGACGGGACCTGCCTGACGGACTTCGGCCCGGACCCCGTCGTCGCCGCGGGTGGGGCGCCGCGCACGGGTGAGCAGCGGCAGATCGAGGCGATCCGGTCCTGCGAGCCCGGACCCGAGCTGGACGCGTGGTTGCGGGGGCTGGATGCGAGCGTGCTGCCCTCGGCGATCGTGGTCGAGGTGATCGCCGCGCAGACCCGGATCGAGTCCTACCAGCACGCCCGGACCCTCGGCCTGATCGCCGAGCTCGCCTCCCGGGAGGAGATGAGCCCGGAGTGGTCGCCGCTGGCGGGCGCGCCCCCGACGCAGGCGTGCGTGGCCGGCGACGAGCTGGCGATGCGCCTGGGATGGCCGCGGGTCGCGGCGACGAAGACCGTGCACCGTGCCCTGGTGTTGGACGGGATGCTCGGCGCGACCCGCGAGGCGTTGGAGGTCGGGCACCTCGACGCGGCCAAGGCCCAGGTCCTGACGGCCGGGTTGGCGGACCTGTCGTTCCAGGTCGCGCACGCCGTCGAGGACGCGGTGCTGCACGACGCCGACCAGTGCTCGGTCGCCGAGCTCCGGCAGCGCGTCGAGCGCGAGATCCGGCTGGTCGACCCCGAGGGCGCCGCCGCACGCCGCGAGCGCGCCCGGCGCACACGCAAGGTCTCCCACCCCCGGCCGCAGCCGGACGGCATGGCCTCGATGTGGCTGGTGCTCGACGCGGCGGACGCGCTCCGGGTCGACGGGGTCCTCACGCACGCCGCGAAGACCGCCAAAGCGCTCGGCGACGACCGCACCCTGGACCAGCTGCGCGCCGACGGCCTCCGCGACCTGGTGGTCGGCGACGTCCCGGAGTCGGACGGGCCGGCGTTCGAGGTCCACCTGTCCCCGGGCCTGCCCGTGCCGCCGGAGCCGCGACGGTCGTGGAACGGGGCGACCTCCACCGACCGGGACGGCGCGGTGCTCACCCGCCCGGTGGAGCCGATCCCGATCGCCACCCTCACCCCGCTCGGTCCCGCCACGCACCCCGAGCCCCGTGTGGGCCACCCGGCCCCTTCGCGCGGAGCGCGACGCACGTCGACCGGGGTCCCGACCGGCATCGGGGCGGAAGACGACACCGGGGTCTCGACCGACACCGGGGCGGAAGGCGACACCGCGGTCTCGACCGACACCGGGGCGGAAGACGACACCGGGGCGGAAGACGACACCGGGGTCTCGACCGACACCAGGGGCCGGGACCACAGCTGTCGCCACCACACCGAGCGCACCGAGCACACCGAGCGCACTCGACGCGCACGCCCTCGCGCCCAGCACCGTCACGCCCGCTGCCGCGACCGCGATCACGCCCGCTGCCGCGCGCCGCGGCTGCACCCGCTGCTCCGGCCGCCCGGGCGCCGAGATCCGGATCACCATCCCCGCCTCGACCCTGCTCGGCCTGGACGACCAGCCGGCGCACCTCGACGGCCACGGCCCCATCGACGCCGTGCAGGCCCGAGCGCTGGCGATCGGCGGGGTCTGGCAGCGGGTCGTCACGGACCCGCTCACCGACCGGGTGCTGGACGTCGGCCGCGAGCGATATCGACCACCCGCCGCCCTGGCCGACCTCGTCCGCACCCGCGACGGGACCTGCGCCGCACCCGGGTGCAGAGTCCCGGCCTGCGCTTGCGAGCTCGACCACACGAAGGAGTTCCACCCTCAACCCGGTGGTGACCCCGACGCGCCCCTGGGCGGCACCGACGCGGACAACCTCGGGCCGGTGTGCCACCGGCACCACCGACTCAAGAGCGACGGCGGCTTCCGACTACGGCAGATCAGCCCCGGGCTCTACGAGTGGATCACCCCCACCGGGCACCGCTACCTCACCCGGCCGGGGACGGGGCAGGCCCACGACGCCACCGCCGACCCCTACGACGCCCCACCGCCGTTCTGACGAACCACCTCGGTTCTGAGGCGCGCGATCAGTCGTCGCCGGCGAGCAACGCGTCCCTGCTCGCCCCGAGCGCGTCCCGCAGCGCCGCCCGCCCTGCGGCGTCGAGCCCGCCGAGCATCCGCTCCATCACCCCGGCCACCCGCGCCTCCGCCTCCGCCAGCGCCGCGGTGCCGGCGCGCGTCGCGGCCACCGCCCGCTCCCGCCGGGGCCCCGGTTCCGCGGCGCGCTCGACCAGCCCTTGCCGCTCCATGCCCTGGACGAGCACGTTCATCGACTGCCGGGAGACGAACGTGCGCCGCGCGAGCTCGGACCCGGTGATGCCCGGCTCTGCGCGCAGCGTGCTCAGGCAGGCGTACTGGGACACCGTGAGTCCGAGCGGCCGCAGCGCCTCGTCCATGCGGTGGTGCAGCGCGGCCTGCGTGGCCTTCAGCAGGATGCCGAGCTCCTTGGCGAGAGCGGCGTCGGCGGGGTCGTCCATGTCAGCATCTTGACACAAACCCGGGTGACAGTGTCAGGATGTTGACATGAACTTCACCCCCACCGGCACGACCGGCCCCGACTTCGTCTCTTTCCAGGTGCGCGACCTGGCCGCCTCCGCCGACTTTTACGAGCGCCTCGTCGGTCTCACCCGGCTCCCGGCGCCGAACCCTCAGGCCGTGGTCTTCGCCACCGGCGGCGCCGGAGCGACGGCGTTCGCGGTGCGCGTGCCCTTCCCGGGCGTCGACCTCGACGCCGCCCCGCAGCTCGGGGCCGGGGTCGGGGTGTGGTTCCACCACCCGGACGCCGCGGGACTGCACGCCCGGCTCGTCGAGGCCGGCGTGCCGATCGTGCAGGAGCCGTTCGAGAGCCCGTTCGGGACGACCTTCTCGTTCCGTGACCCCGACGGCTACGTCGTCACGATCCACTCGAAGGCCTGATCTGGGCGGCGCCGCGGTCCGCGGCCCCGGCCGTCAGCCGAGGGGGATCTGGTAGTGGATCATCCCGGACCGCGTCGCCACCCGGTCGTAGAGGGCCCGGGCCGTGGCGTTCGACTCGGCGGTGAGCCAGTAGACCTTGGCGGACCCGTTCCGCTCGGCCCACGCGCGCACGTGCTCGACGAGCGACCGGCCCGCGCCGGCCCCGCGCCCGCCCGGCGCGACGAACAGGTCCTCGAGGTAGCAGTAGCTCGTCGTGGTCCAGGTCGCGGCGTGGGTGAGCCAGTGCACGAGGCCGACCGCCGCGCCGGAGTCGTCCCGGGCGAGCGCCCCGTGCAGGCCGGAGCCCGGGTCCACGAGCCGGGCGAACGTGGCGGCCGTCGTCGCCTCGTCGAGGGTGGTCTCGTAGAACGCGAGGTACCCGTCCCACAGCGCGCGCCACGCGGCGCCGTCGTCCGGGGTGAGCGGGGTGACGGTGGCCATCCGCGCAGCGTAGTCAGCGGTCCGGGGCGTCCGCGGCGACGTCCGTCAGCGACGCGAGCACCCCGTCCAGCGCGCTCGGGTCCTGCACGAGCCGGAGCATCGCCGCGCTCCACGCCGACTGGACCTCGGCCGGCATCGCGTCCCCGGCGCCGAACCGCACGACCTCGGCGCCGGTCAGGTGCTCCGCGACCGACCGGGCCACCGCGTCGGGGTAGGCCGAGGCCGGCACCCCGCGGTTGACGGAGGTGTACCCGCCGAGCTCGGCCCACCGCGCCTGCGCGTCGGCGCCGGGTCAGGTGGGCCAGGAACGAACGGGTCGCCGGGGTGTCGCGCAGGGCGACCACGAGGTCCGCCCCGACCGTCACGGAGCCCGCGAGCGCGGGGTCGACCGCGGGGAACGGGAACCAGTCGTACCCGGTACCCGGGGCCAGGTCCGGGAAGGCGTCCGTGATGAACGCCTGCGCGAAGGACGCCATCGGGTACGCGTAGGCCGCCGGCGGGTCCGCGAACACCGGGCGCACGCCCTCGGCGTCGCCGGTGGTGAGGATCGCCCCGGTTCCGCCGACGACCCGGCCGGGCGCCGCCACGAGGGTCAGGAACCGGTCGAACGCCCGCCGGACGCAGTCGTCGGTCCACGGGATCTCACCGGCGACCCACGCGTCATAGGTGCCGGGGCCGCAGCCGCCGAGCACGAGGGACGCCACCCAGTCCGTCAGCGCCCAGCCGCTGCCGGGGCCGCGGGGCGCGACCACGGAGAGCGGCGTGCGGCCCTCCGCCGCCACCTCGTCGGCCCATGCGACGAGCTCGTCCCAGGTCGCGGGGACCGCGTACCCGCCTGCGTCGAACGCCGCGGGGGAGAACCAGACGGTCGACCGGTCGGTGGCCTTGACCGGGAGCGCGTACAGCGCCGCGTCGACGGTGCCGAGGTCGGTCCACGCGTCGGGGTAGTCGCGGGTGACGGCCGTCGGGTCGAGCAGGTCGTCCAGAGGGACCAGGACTCCCTCGGCGACGAGGTCGCGCAGGAGCCCCGGGTTCGGCAGGACGGCGACGTCCGGCAGGTCTCCGGCGGCCGCCGCGGTGGCGAGGTCACCCGCCAGGTCCTGGGACCCCGTCCAGTCGACGGTCGCCCCGGTGGCGTCCTCCCAGGCCCCGGTCACGGTCGCGAAGGCGTCGCGCTCGGGACCGCTCCACAGCCCGAGGACGGTCACCGAGGCGCCGTCGAGCGCGGTGGTCGCGGTGCCCCCGGACGGGGTCCCGGTCGGCTCGGGGCTCTCTGGGGTGGTGCACGCCGCGGCGCACAGGGCGAGCGCGGCGACCGCGACGACGGCCGTCCGACGCAGCGCCATCGTCGCCTCCCGCCCCGCCCCGCGACCGCCCCCGGCGCCGGCGCCCGTCCCGCCGAGCCGTCCCGACGTCGCGCACGCTACGCGCCGGGCTCGCGCCGGCCGCGGTCGCCGACCGGGCCGCAGGTCAGCGCAGGTCCCGCGCCGCGTCCTCGTACCAGCGCAGCCACGCCCTCCCGGCCTCCCCGGTCCGCCGTCGCAGGGCCGAGCGCCGCAGCTCCACCGGGCGCAGGTCCACCCACCCGCGCTTCTCCAGCCCGGGCAGCGTCCCGGGCGAACGCGCGTAGCCGCCCCGCCCGTCCTGGTCCTGGGAGGTCAGCCGCACGACGGTGCACCGCCGGCCGCGTGACGACAGCACCACGACGGGCCGGTCCTTCGCGCCCGTCCCGTCACGGAACGGCACCATCGCGAACCACACGTCGCCCCGGCGTGCTCGCGGCGCCCCCGCCCGCCCGAGCAGTCGCAGCACGAGCACCACGGCGCCGACGACGAGGACCAGCAGCCAGGGGCGGTCGGCGACGAGGTCGGCGAGGACTCCGGGCACGATCTGGTCGGTCATGCAGGGGAGTGTCGCAGGCCGGCGCCCCGGCGGGCGCGCGGGGCCGACCGCGGCGCGTGCCGGTCCCGGCGGCGCCCGCGTTGACGGTGCCCCGTCGTGGTCGCTAGGTTCTCAGGAACCGGTTTCCCGCCGTCTTCGGCGGGGTCGCCGCACACCGGGTCCCTGCACGACGACGACGTCGAAGGAGCACGTGTGCGCGCCCGTCCCCGCCCCGCCCCGCTCGTCCTCGGAGCCGCGGTGCTCGCGTCCGCGCTCGCCTGCGGGCCGGCCGCCTCCGCCACGCCGGCGCCCGAGACGCCCCCGCTCGTCCCGGCCCCGGGCCCGGCCCCGGCCCCGGCCTCGGCCGCGGACGCGGACCTGCCCCCGGATCCGCCTGCCGAGCGCACCTGGCGGTCGGCCTTCGTCGGGAACGTCTCCGGCTCCGGCGCCAACGCCGGCTCGGTCGAGGTCCTCGACGACGGGTCGGTGCGCCTGACGTCGGTGGACGGGAAGATCGCCGAGTCCGAGGACGGGTTCGTCTACCACTACACCGAGATCGACCCGGCGACGGAGAACTTCACGCTGACCGCGACGTTCCACGTCGACGACGCCTCCGCGGTCGACAACCAGAGCGGGTACGGCGTGATCGCCCTCGACACGTTCGTGCCGGGCAGCAAGGGCGCGCGGTACTTCAACTCCGCGGCGGCCGCGTTCGCCCGGCAGACCGACCCGGAGACCGGGCAGTTCCGGTACGGCACCGCCGGTGGGCGGTTCGTGTCCGGCTACACCGAGGCGCCCGACGTCGCGTCCACCGCCCGCTCCGTGCGGGACTCCGCCGCGTTCGACTGGGGGTTCCGCTCCGACCTGGTCACCGAGCAGAACGCCAACCCGCCCAAGATCCTGACCGGGGACACCTTCACGCTCACGCTGCGGCGCTCGAACACCGGCTTCCACGCCTGGCTGGGCGACGAGGACGACCGGCAGGTGATCGCGTACGACCCGGCGATGCTGCTGCAGCAGACCGACGACGCGATGACCGTGGGGGTGTTCGCGGGGCGCAAGATCCAGGTGACCGTGACGGACCTCGACCTGACGACGGTGCACCCGGACGACGACGACCCCGCGGTCCCGCGCCCCGTCGCCCTCCTGGATCCGGCGCTGGCGCTGGACTCGGCCACCACCACGCCGTCCCGGGACTACGCACCGGGGTTCACGGCGAACGTCCGCGGGGCGGTGCACGTGCGCGACGCCTCCGGCGACGTGCTCGGCGGCCCGGTGCCGGTCGTGCCCGGCGTGCCGGCCCGCGTGCCGCTGCACCTGCCGGAGGGGCGCTCCCACCTCACCGCCGTCCTCGAGCCCGCACCGGAGGCGGAGCAGGAGCTCGACGAGGGCGTCCGGCTCGCCTCGACGGAACCGGTGCCGCTGTCCGTCGACCTGGAGGTGCGGCGCTACGGGGTGGCCGGTGACGCCCTGCACGTGGCGCCCACGGCGGAGGCGGACGTCGCGGCCGGCGGCCCGCCCGGGTCGCCCGACGGCGCAGGCACCCGGGCGGCCCCGCTCGACCTCGCCACCGCCCTCGCCTTCGCCCAGCCCGGGCAGCAGGTCGTGCTGCGCGGCGGCACCTACCGGCCGGAGGGGGCGGTGGTGATCCCCCGAGGACGCGACGGGACCCCCGACGCCCGCATCCTCCTGACCTCGGCACCCGGCGAGCACGTCCTGGTGGACCTCTCGGGCTCGCCGGACGGCGGGTTCGTGCTTCGCGGCGACTTCTGGCACGTCCACGACATCGAGGTGACGGCCGCCCGCGGGCGCCAGAAGGCCTTCTCCGTCATGGGCAACGACAACGTCGTCGAGCGGTTGCACACCCACCACAACGGCAACACGGGCCTGCAGATCTCGGGCGACGACACCGAGCCCCGGTCGATGTGGCCCGCGCGGAACCTGGTGCTGTCCAGCGTGTCGCACCACAACGTCGACCCGGAGCGGAACGACGCGGACGGGTTCGCGGCCAAGCTGACCGTCGGCGACGGCAACGTGTTCCGCTACTGCATCGCGCACCACAACGTGGACGACGGGTTCGACCTGTACGCGAAGTCCACGCTCGGGCCGCACGGGTCGGTGGCGATCGAGCACTCGGTGGCCTACCGGAACGGCTACCTGACGGACGACCCGGCGGAGGTCTCGCCGCAGAGCGGGAAGGGCTTCAAGCTCGGCGGTGAGTCCATCCCGCTGGGCAACGTGCTGACGAGCTCCGTGGCCTACGGCAACGTGACGCAGGGCGTGTCCAGCAACTCGAGCCCGGACGGCACCGTCCAGGGGGTCACCGCCTACGCGAACGGGCAGAACAACCTGACCCTGTCCACGACGACGCACCCCGTGACCGACTACCGGGTGACCGGCTTCCTGTCCGTCGGGCCGCGCGGGGTCGACCACATCAGCCTCCGCGAGCAGGCCGACTCCATCCGCACGGATCCGAGCAACTACCTCGACGGCGTCAACGCGCTCGGGGTGGAGGTGCGGGACGACTGGTTCGTCCACCTCGACACCTCCGTCGCCCCGACGATCGCCGCGGACGGCAGCATCGACATGCACGGGCTGCTGGAGCTGACGGCGGCGGCGCCGGCCGGGACCGGCGCGCGGCTGCTGCCGAACCCGGACCCGACAGAGATCGTGCTCGGGCCCGAGCCGGGAGCGGGGGAGCCCGGCGTCCCGGGTGCGCCGGAGGGTGAGACGCCCGCGCCCGGGGCGCCCGGACTCGGCGACCCCGGCGACGCGGCGGCCGGGGATACCCCCGGTGCACTCGCGACGACGGGCACGGATGCAGGCGCCGCCGCCGTGCTCGCGGCGCTGCTGCTCGCACTCGGCGCCGGGCTGGTGGGTCGAAGGCCAGCCGCGCCCTGACGTGGGAGCGGCCCGGTCGCGGAGCATCCGAAGGAGACACGTCGGGAGCCGGCGTCGTCCGGAGGTCGGGCGATCTTCAGCCCCTGATGCGCCTTGCGGATGAAGTGCCGGATCCGACCCGTCCGACGTCGTCCCGCATCGATGTGGGTGGTCGACGCCATACTCACCAGCATGGTCTTCCTCGGCGTCGTGGCGGTGGTGCTGATGGTCGGCTCCGCCGTCTCGGCGGCCTCCGCTCTCCGTGCGTGGCCTCGGGCGAGCGCATCTCTGCTCGGGCAGCTCAGAGGCGCGCGACTCGGGCTGAGGGCGGTCGTGCTGGCGTCGATCGCGGTCGCACTGCTCGGTGTGGCATTCCTCGAACCGGGAAGTCCCGTCATCCGAGGCGCCAGCGTGGCGGCGATCTCAGCCGCATCGCTGCTGCTGGCCGCACGACATCTCCTGCGCCGGGCCGAGGTGATCGACGGACCGCCATCGACCCTTGCCGCGCTGGTTGTGGCGTCCGTCCGAGATCGAGCGCGTCGCCTCCTCCGGGGGGCGAGGTCAGTCCGGCAGGCGATCGCCCCCGGCACGGCATCGTGGCGTGAGATCCGCTGGGGTGGGGCTGCCGATGAGCTGTTGTCGTTCGGGTCGTTCGCCGTGACATACACGGCGGTGGTGGCCCTGGCGCTCGTGCTCGCGCTCCTCGAGGTGACGGTCGTCATCGGGTCCGGTGACAGCATCGGCGCCGTGGTGTTCAGGGCCCAGATCGGCTACAACGCGCTCTTCGCGGTGTCGATCTTCACGATCGCCGCGCTCGGCGTCGTCTCGATGGCGGTAGCGCTTCGACGTGCGAGGGTCATCGGGTTCCCGCTCCGCGTCGTGCGTCGGCTCCAGTCGCTCGCGGCCCATGTGGGGTACGGCTCGCTCGCGGGCGTCATCGGGGCCGCGCTGACTCCGGTCACGAGGCTCGTCCTCGGGGGAGCTTCGTCTGTCGAGGGCGGCGAGCTGTCGCCCTCGATCTTGCTCGAGATGCCCGCGACCGGGGCCGTCGTCGGGTACGTCAGCGGCCTGGTCGCGATCGTTCTCCAGCTGGCGTCCGAGTCGACGAACCTGGTGTACCGGCATCTCCTTCTCCCGACTGCGTTCGTCGGCGTGCTCGTGCTCCTGCACACGGCGGGCTTCACGCCGGAGCTGCTCTACCGTCAGCTCGTCGGCACGGGTGTGGACCTGGCGGGCACGGGCACGGGCATCTGCGATGCAGAGCGGGGCGATTCCCGGGTCGCGGCGTTGCTCTCGGATCCGCCTGGCGCTCTTCGTGCCGTTGAGCAGTGCGGCGGCCAGAATGTGCTTCCTGGCTCTGCGTTCGTCCAGGTGAGCGCCGCGATCATGATGACGTTCGCAGCGGTCGGCTTCACCCGCGGTGTGCGGATCAGGGTCGCCGAGTCGAGCCAGGGCTCATCGAAGTAGCGGCGAGTCCTCGGTCGTCGCAGCCGTTGACGCGGCCGGCTCGGACGTCCCCGCGCGCACGGACGCTCGCGCCGGAGTCGATCACGCCCGGTAGTACACCGCCAGCGGGTACCCCGGCCCCTCGACGACGGTGACCGGCGTCGCGAACACGTCCGACAGCACCGCGTCCGTCATCACCTCCCGCGGCGTCCCCACGTACCGCACCCGGCCCTCGGTCATCGCCACGACCCGGTCGGCGTACGCCGAGGCGAAGTTGATGTCGTGCACGACGAGCACCACGGTCTTCCCGAGCTCGTCCGCGGCACGCCGCAGCCGGGCCATCATCGCGACGGCGTGCTGCATGTCGAGGTTGTTGAGCGGCTCGTCCAGCAGCACGTACTCGGTGTCCTGCGCGAGCACCATCGCCACGTACGCGCGCTGCCGCTGCCCGCCGGACAGCTCGTCGAGGTACCGGTGCTGCAGGTCGGCCAGATCGAGGAACCCGAGCGCGGTGTCCACCGCCGCCTCGTCGTGGGCGGTCAGCCGGCCCTGGGAGTGCGGGAACCGGCCGAGCCGCACGAGCTGGCGCACGGTCAGCCGGGCGACGAAGTGGTTCTCCTGCCGCAGGATCGCCAGCCGCCTCGCGAGGTCGCGGGGGCGCGCGGTGACGACGTCGAGGCCGCCGACGGTCACCCGGCCGGCGTCGGCGCCGAGCAGCCGGCCGACGATCGTCAGCATGGTCGACTTGCCGGCACCGTTGGGGCCGACGAGGGCGGTCACGCCGCCCGTGGGGATCTCGAGGTCGACCGGCCCGAGGGCGTGGACGTCCCCGTAGGTCTTCGCGACGCCGTCGAGCGTGATCACCGCAGGCCCTTCCGGAGCAGGTGGACGAGGAACACGAGCCCGCCGCCGAGCTCGATGATGACCGAGACCAGCCCGGCCGCGTAGAACAGGTGCCGCAGCACGAAGTACGCCAGGAGCAGGGTGGCGCAGGCGACGGCGACGACCATCGGCAGCGTGCGGGCGTGCCGGCTGGTGCCGACGACCTGGTAGGTGAGCATCGCGACGACGAACCCGAAGAAGGTCATCGGGCCGACCATCGACGTCGACACCGAGATGAGGACCGCGACGAGCACCAGGGTCAGCAGCACCTCGCGCTGGTGCCGCACGCCGAGGCTGGTCGCGGTCTCCCGGCCCAGTGCCACGACGTCGAGCACGTGCCGCCGCCGCCACAGCACCGTGCCGACCGCGACGCAGACCAGCGCGCCCCACGGCAGGTACGAGGCGTCCGAGACGCTGATGTTCCCGAACAGCCGCGCGGACAGGATGTCGAACTCGCTGGGCGTGAGCAGCCGCTGCATGAACGTCGACAGCGAGCCGAACCCCATGCCGAGGACGACGCCCACGAGCAGCAGCAGGTGCAGGTCGGCCCTGGTCCCGGTGAACAGCCAGCCGTAGAGCAGCGAGGCCGCGCCGACCATGACCAGGCTCTGCAGCGCGATCTTCCCCAGCCCGTCGGTGGCCGCGAGGGTGCCGGCGCCGAACAGGAACACCAGCCCGGTCTGGATCACCCGGTACATCGCGTCGAAGCCCAGGATCGACGGCGTGAGGATGCGGTTGTGCGTCACGGTGTGGAACACGACGGTCGCCACGCCCTGGCAGAACGCGACCACGAGGATCGTGCCGACCGAGGAGAACCGGCTCCGGACGATGACCCAGAAGCCGGGCGAGCCGGGCGCGGCGGGGTTGCCGTAGGTGAGGATCCCGACGGCGGCCACGACGGCCACCAGCGCGACCGCGGCGAGCCGGAAGCCGTACGAGCCGGTCACGGCGCGGACTCCGGCGGTCGCCGTGCGCCGGGGGGACCCCGGTCCGCCCGTCGGCACGGACGCCCCGGCCCGGGCGCTCGACGGCGACGTCGTCGCGGCCTCAGCCACGGCGCCGCACCCGGAGGACCAGGGCCACGAACGCGGCCGCGCCGACCAGGCCGAGGATCATCGCCACCGGCACCTCGAACGGCATCCGCACCGTCCGCCCCGCGATGTCGCACGCGGTGACCAGCGCGACGCCGCCGAGGCACACCCACGGCAGGTTCGACCGCAGGTCGTCGCCGCGCAGCAGGGACACCACGTTGGGCACGACCAGCCCGAGGAACGGCAGGAACCCGACGACGACCGTGGTGACCCCGGAGGCGACCGCGACCAGCGCGGTGCCGACGAGGATCAGCCGGTCGTAGCGGAGCCCGAGGCCGGTGGCGACGTCCCGGCCGAGACCGGCGACGGTGAGCCGGTCGGCGAGCACGAAGATCGCGACGCAGACCGCGGCGACCACCCACAGCACCTCGTACTGCCCGCGCACCACGCTGGTGAAGCTGCCCATGAACCAGGTGCCGAGCAGCTGCAGGTAGTTCGTCGAGATCGCGATCAGGGTGGTCAGCGAGCTGACGACGGCGCCCAGCATGATCCCGACGACCGGCACGACGAGCGTCGAGCGCACCTGCACCCGGCGCAGCACCGCGAGGAACACCATCGTCCCGGCGAAGGCGGACAGGCTCGCGAGCACCATCCGGGTCGCGATGCCCGCGCCGGGCAGCAGGATCACCGACAGCAGCAGGCCGAGCGCGGCCCACTCGCTGGTGCCGCTGGTGGTGGGCTCGACGAACCTGTTCTGGGTGAGCTGCTGCAGCACCAGGCCGCTGACCGCCATCGCGCTCCCCGCCAGCACCAGCGCGAGCGTGCGGGGGACGCGGGTGATGAGGAACATCGCGGCGCCCCCGTCGGCGCGCAGGTCGTAGACGCCGACGAACAGCGACGCGACGACCAGGGCCAGCGTGACGAGGGCCGCGACGAGCAGCGGCGCGACGGAGCGCCGCCCCGGGCGGGTGCCCGGGGCGGCGCTCGCGGCGTCGGTCGCGAGGGTCACGCGGCGTCGGTGAACGCCTGGGCGACCTGCTCGTAGAGCGCGGTGTACGCCTGGATGTCCTCGGTGAGGTAGAAGTCGGGGTCGAGGTAGATCACCTGGTCCTGCGCGACCGCGGTCACCCCGGCCAGCGCCTCGGAGCCGCCGATCAGCTCGGCCGCGGGGCGGTACTCGCCCTCGCCGACGCCGGCCCCGTCGCGGTCGAGCACGATGATCCAGTCGGGGTTCGCCGCGGCGATCGCCTCGACGCTGATGTCGTCGCCGTGCGAGGTGTCCTCGGCGGCCTGCTCGATCGCCGGCCGCAGGCCGAGCGTCGGGAACAGGGTGCCGATGCTGCGGCCGGTGACCGGGGCGCTGTAGGAGATCTCGCCGCCCGAGGTGATCAGGCCGACGACGGTGCTCTCGCCGTCGTACGCCTCGGTGGCGTCCGCGATCGCCTGCTCGTAGTCGGCGACGACCCGCGCGGCCTCGTCCTCGCGGTCGAAGATCTGGCCGAGGGCCTCGACCTGGCGGACGAGCTCGGCGGACTGCTCCTCGCCGTCCCGCGGGTGCAGCTCGATCACGACGGCGTCCGGGTTCTGCGCCACGATGTCGTCGTAGCTGTCGGAGAACCGGTACCCGCCGATGACGAGGTCGGGCTCGGCGGCGACGATCGACTCCAGGTTCGGCTCGCGGTGCGTGCCGACGTCGAGCACCGCGTCGTCCTCGGTGTACCCGGGCCACAGGCCGTCGCCCATGATCCCCTTCGGTGCGGCGACCAGCGGGACGTCCCACGCGGACAGCGTCTCGAACACGTGGTTGTCGAGCGCGACGACGCGCTCCGGGTCGACGGGGACCTCGACGCTGCCGTGGTTGTCCTCGATCGTGACGGTGGTGGCCGCGGCGGCGGTCTCCGCCCCCTCGGCGTCGGTCCCCGCGTCGGCGGTCCCGCCGCAGGCCGCGAGGACGAGGGCGAGCGGGACGGCCGTGAGGACGGCGGCGAGCCGGTGGTGGCTCTGGCGCGTGGGCATGGCAAAGGCTCCTAGCGGGAGTCGGGACAGGATCCGGCGGCCGAAGTAAGGGGAACCTATCCTTACCAGCGCCTGTCGCGTCAACCTCGTCCGCGCCCGCGGTGGTCACTGCCGCGCCATCGCCACCCGCATCCGCTCCTCGGCGCTCACGACGTGGTCCGGGTGGAGCGGCCCCACGTCCAGCTGCACCCGGTGGATCCGGCCGGTGAACCGGCTGGTGGCGGTCGTGTAGCCCGAGCCGACCGGGGTGCCGGTGTCCCGCCCGACGTCGGTGGTCTCGTCCGCCGAGAACACCAGGGGCTGGGTGGCCCCGACACGGCCGGCCCCGACCGGCGAACCGTCGACCAGCAGCGTCACGTCGCCGCCGCGGCCCAGCCCGCCGCCGTCGTAGGCCAGCTCGACGCGCAGCTGGTGCCGACCCTCCGGCGCGGGGGAGTCCGCGGTGACCACGAACTCCTGGATGCCGAGCACGTTGTAGACGAACGCGAACCGGCCGTCGGTGCAGTACGCCGCCCAGCCGCCGAACCGCCCGCCCTGCGCGATCAGCACGCCGCGCGCGCCGCCGGCGGGGACGTCGACCTCGGCCGTCACGGCGAACGACCGGTTCTTGACGGACACGACGCTGTTCTCCGACAGCCGGCCCATCCCCGGGTAGAAGACCTGGGTGTCGCCCCGCACGAGGGTCGGCCGCCCGGCCGTGGCGGGGTCGATGCGCTCGGCCGTCCGGTCGTCCATCGGCAGCACGCGGTGCCGGACCGCCTCGACGAGCCAGAGCCGCTGCAGGCGCGCGAGGACGTCGGGGTGCTCGGCCGCGAGGTCGCGGGCCTGGCTGAAGTCGCTGCGGCCGTCGTACAGCTCCCACACGTCGTCGTCGAACGCCGGGACGGTGCCGCCGACCATGACCCACGGGGTCCGGTGCTTCGTGACCGCGCTCCAGCCCCGGTGGTAGATGCCGCGGTTGCCGAACATCTCGAAGTACTGCAGGTCGTGCCGCTCCGGGGCCGCGGCGTCCCCGAACGCGTACAGCATCGAGGTGCCCTCGATCGGCGCCTGCTGGACGCCGTCGACGACGACCGGCTCGGGGAGGCCCGCCGCCTCCAGGATCGTGGGCGCGATGTCGATGACGTGCGTGAACTGCGACCGCAGGCCGCCGGGTTCGGCGATGCCGTCCGGCCAGTGCACGACCGTGCCGGTGCGGGTGCCGCCCCAGTGCGACGCCACCTGCTTGGTCCACTGGTACGGGGTGTCCATCGCCCACGCCCAGCCCACGGCGTAGTGGTTGTACGAGCTCGGGGAGCCGATCTCGGCCATCCGGCTGCGCAGGAACCCGGGCGTCTCGAGCGCGGCCATCCCGTTGAAGTTCGCCATCTCGTTGAACGCGCCGTTGACCGTGCCCTCCGCCGACGCGCCGTTGTCGCCGAGGACGTAGTAGACGATCGTCCGGTCCAGCTCGCCCAGCTCCTCGAGCGTGTCGACCAGCCGGCCCACCTGAGCGTCGGTGTGCTCGAGGAACCCCGCGTACGTCTCCATCTGGCGGGCGAGCACGGGCTTGAGCTCGTCCGGCATCGCGTCCCACGCGGGGATCTCGTCGTGCCGGGGCGTCAGCCCGGCGTCGGGCGGCACCACGCCGAGCTCGCGCTGGCGCGCGAAGGTCCGCTCGCGCTGCGCGTCCCAGCCGTCGTCGAACTGCCCGGCGTAGCCCTCGATCCACTCGGCGGGGACGTGGTGCGGCGCGTGCGTGGCGCCGGGGGCGAAGTAGACGAAGAACGGCCGGTCCGGCGTCAGCGCGCGCTGCATGCGGATCCACGCGGTCGCCCGGTCGGCCAGGTCCTCGGTCAGGTGGTAGCCCTCCTCGGGCGTCGCCGGCGGCTCGACGGGCGTCGTGCCCTCGTACAGCGCCGGGTCCCACTGGTTGTTCTCGCCGCCGATGAACCCGTAGAACGTCTCGAACCCGCCGCCGCCCGTCGGCCACGCGTCGAACGGCCCGGCCGGCGAGGTCTGCCACACCGGCACCTCGTGGCACTTGCCGAACTGAGCGGTCGCGTACCCGTTGAGCCGCAGGGTCTTGGCCAGCGGGGCCATCGAGTTCGGGCGGACCGACGAGTTGCCGGGCGCCGACGTCGCCGTCTCGGTGATGCTGCCCATGCCGACCGAGTGGTGGTTGCGGCCGGTCAGCAGCGCCTGCCGCGTCGGCGCGCACAGCGCCGTGGTGTGGAACCGGTTGAACCGCAGCCCGCCGGCCGCCAGCCGGTCGGCCGTGGGGGTCCGGCACGGGCCGCCGAAGGTGCTCGACGCCCCGAAGCCGACGTCGTCCAGCAGCACCACCAGCACGTTCGGCGCGCCCTCCGGCGGCAGCAGCGGCTCGATGGGCGGGAACGCCGTCTCGGGGTCCTTGGCGTCGTAGGTGACCAGACCCGTCGGCGGGCGGTCGGGGATCGGCAGGATCGTGCGGGCGTGCGGGTCGGGTCGCATGGCGGGACCTCCGGGTCGGGGCACGTGCCCCGCACGCTACGGAGGGTCCGGCGCGGCGCACCTCACCCGCGACGGGCGGCCGCGTGCCGGTCGCGGGCCCGGTGTCAGGCGTCGGCGGCGCACCGGAAGCCGACGTTGCCCGCCGCCGAGTCCGGCGTGCTGGAGCTGCGGGAGTCCACGCGGTACCGGAAGCAGTACGACGCGTGGCACAGGTACGACCCGCCGCGCAGCACCCGCCGGGCGCCGCTCGCCGGGCCGCGCGGGTCGGTGCGCGGTCCGGCGCGGTAGGTGTCCGCGGCGAACCAGTCGCCGCACCACTCCCAGACGTTGCCGGTGGTCCCCGACAGCCCGAACCCGTTCGGCGGGTACGCGTCGACCGGGGCCGTGCCGGCGTAGCCGTCCTCGGCGGTGTCGTGCGCGGGGAAGTCGCCCTGCCAGACGTTCATCCGGTGCCGGCCGCCCGGCTCCCGCTCCGCGCCCCACGGGTAGTGCACGCCGGTCAGGCCGCCGCGCGCCGCGTACTCCCACTCCGCCTCCGTCGGCAGCCGCCCGCCCGCCCAGGCGGCGAACCGCGCCGCGTCGTCCCAGGTGACGTGCACGACCGGGTGGTCGGCGATCCCGTCGAGGCCCGACCGCGGCCCCCGGGGGTGCCGCCAGTCGGCGCCCTCGACCTGTCGCCACCAGGGCGCGCCGACCACACCGCGGGTCGGCGGGAAGTCGTCGGGGAGCAGGCCGGCGAACACGAACGACCAGCCGTCGCGCTCGGCCTGGGTCACGTGGCCGGTCGCGGCGGCGAACGCGGCGAACCGCGCGTTCGTCACCGCGGTGGCGTCGATGCGGAACGGGGCGAGCCGGACGCGGTGCGCCGGGCCCTCGCCGTCCTCCGGGTAGCCGTCGGGACCGTCGTGGCCCATGACGAACTCGCCGCCGGGGAGGGCGACGAGGTCGGCGGCGGTGCCGGGGGTGCGGGCGGCCACGGGTCCCGGTGGCGACGAGGCGTCGACGGCGGTGCGCGGTGCGGATCCGGGCGCGCAGCAGGCCCGCGGGTGCTCGTGGCCGGGGTCCGGGTGCGCGGTCATGCGCCGATCCCACCGCGCGGGCGCCCGGCCGGGCCTCGCCCGGCCGGGGTGAGGCGCGGTCCGGGCCCTCCGTAGGCTCGGGCGCGTGACGACCTCCGCGCTGCACGTCGGCCTCGACCTCGCGTGGTCCACGGGCGTCACCGGTCTCGCGGTCGTCGACGACGCCGGCCGCCTGCTCGACTCGGGGTCGTGCCGCGCCGACGACGAGATCGCGGCCTGGCTCGGCGGCCTCCACGGCCCGGTCGCGGTGGTCGGCGTCGACGCGCCGCTGGTGGTCCCGAACGCGACGGGTCAGCGGGAGGCGGAGCGGGCGATCGGCCGCGCGTTCGGCGCCTACGGCGCCTCGGCGCACACGGCGAACCGCGGCACCTTCGGGGGAGCGGACCCGCGCGCGTGGCGGCTGGCCGAGCGGTTCGGCTGGGCGGTCGACCCGGCGACGCCCGTTTGCGCGGGCCGCACGGTGTGCCTCGAGGTGTACCCGCACCCCGCGCTGGTCGCCCTGTTCGGGCTGCCGTACCGGCTGGACTACAAGAAGGGCCCGCGGGAGCGGCGACGGGCCGGGTTCGAGGCGCTCGTCGGGAACCTGGAGTCGGTGCCGGAGCTGCGGGTGGGGGAGAGCCCGCGGTGGCCCCACCTGCGCGCGGTCGTCGCGGACCCGGGACCGGGCGACCTCGACCGGGTGGAGGACGAGCTCGACGCGGTGCTGTGCGCGCACCTCGCGTGGCTGTGGCACCACCGCCCGGGGGCGCTCGTGGTCTACGGGTCCGGGGATGCCGGGTACGTGGTCGCGCCGCCGCCGCCCGCGCACCCGGCGGTGCGCCCGCCGCGCCCCGTCACCGGGTGATCGTCACGACGGGGTCGAGGTCGAGGAACGCCGCCATCCGCGTCGCCTCCGCCCGCACGTCGTCCTCGGCCCCGGCCGGCAGGGGCGCGAGGGGGGTGCACGGCGAGCGCGCCGTCGTCGACCGTCCACGTCGCGGCGACGAACCCGTCGACCAGCACCGTCGCGTGCACCATCGAGTAGCCCGGCATCACCGTCGTCCGGAACGGCTCGGGGGAGCAGCCGGGTGCGGTCGCGGTGGCCGAGGACCGCGTTGTCGAATGCCCCGAGGAACCGCACGGGCGTCGGCGCGTCCTCGTCGACGAGCGCGCCGTCGGGGACGTCGAGCAGCTCGGCCCCGTCCGGGCCGCGGTAGGTCCGGAGCCCGCCGCGCAGGTCCTCGACCACCGGCCGCAGCCGGGTCAGGCCGGTGAACGCCTGCAGGTCCATGACCGACGCCGGGCCGAACGCCGCGAGGTACCGGTGCACGAGGGCGGGCAGGTCCGGCTCCCGCATCGGGGCACCGAGCCACGCCGCCGCGTCGGCGACCCGGATCGACCGCCGGCTCCACCAGGACCCGAACGCCGAGGTCGCCGGACCGTGCACCACGGGCGTCAGCGCCTCGACCGCCGCCGCGAGCACCGCGGCCCGCCGACCGGGCCAGCGGGCGGCCAGCGCGGCCCCGAGGTCGCGCCGCGGCACGAGGTCGTCGCCCAGGACGTCCCGGGCGACCGCGACCAGCTGCGCCGGGTCGATCCCGCCGGTCTGGTCGCGGTAGTACGCCGCCCGGGACAGGCGGTCGAGCACCGGCGCGACGGTCGGGCGCAGCCACCGGTAGTCGTCGGCCGTCACCAGGTGCTGGGTCCCGCGCAGCAGCGGGCCGCGCACGAGCGCCCGCGCCTCGACGGTGGTCTCGACGTCGGCGCGCGCGAGGCCGGCGACCCGCGACCACAGCGCGGCGAACACCCAGTTCGGCTCCTGCGCCTGCACCGCCAGCAGCCGTGCGACGGCCTCGGCGACGGGGACGTCGGCGCGCGCGTCGAGCAGCTGGCGGCGCAGCAGGGTGCGGTTGAGCCGGCGCAGCGTGAGCGTCGTCGTGGTCACCCCGCCGGCGGCACGTTCTGGTTCCGGCGGAACAGGTTTCCCGGGTCGTACGCCGCCTTGGCCGCCGCGAGGCGGTCCCACGTGGCGCCCGGGTACGCCGCGCGCACCCGCTCCGGCCCCTCGTCGCCGAGGAAGTTCACGTACGCCCCCCGGTCGCCCTGGTCCAGGACGGCCGCGGTGCCCTCGACCCACGCGGTGCGGGCCGCCCGGTCCTCGGGTCCGGTGACGAACGCGGCGACGTTCCCCATCAGGCGGCTCGACCGGTGCGCGAAGGCGGTGGCGTCGGCGGGCACCCGCCCGATCGCGCCGCCCAGGGCCCGGAGCTGGACGACGCGCATGCCGTCGATCTGCTCCAGCCGGCCGACGACCGCCTCCGCGAGCGGCAGGTCGACGCGGTCGAGCAGCAGCGTCCGCGCGACGGCGGTCGGGTGGTACTCGGGGTCGGCCGGCGGGAACAGCTCCGGGTAGGCGACCGGCCGGACCAGGTCGGCGATCGGCTCGGCGAGCGCCCGGATCGGCGCCAGCGCGGCGTCGGCGGCCTCCGGCGGCCCGGACCAGCAGACCAGCGCCATGACGGCGAGCGCGCCGTGGTGCTCGGCGGCGACGAACGGCAGCGGCGGGCAGGGCATGACGTTGACGATCGCGGTGAGCTCGTCCGGCCCGTCCTGCAGCGCGCCGAGGAAACCCGCGACCACCGGCGCCGACGCGGGCAGCAGCAGCATCCCGCCGGTCACGCCGTCGAGCGGGTGCAGCCGGAACCGGAACCGGGTGACGACCCCGAGGTTGCCCCCGCCCCCGCGCAGCGCCCAGAACAGCTCCGGGTGCTGGTCGGCGTCCGCGCGCACCACCCGGCCGTCCGCCAGCACCACGTCGGCGGCCAGCAGGTTGTCGACCGTGAGGCCGTGCGAGCGGGACAGGAAGCCGACCCCGCCGCCCAGCGTGATGCCGGAGACGCCGACCGAGCCGGTGTCCCCGAACCCGACGGCGAGCCCGTGCGCCGCGGTCGCGGCCGTGGTCTCGCCCGCGGTGGCGCCGGCCTCGACCCACGCGGTGCGGCCCCCGGGGTCGACGTCCACCGCGCGCATGTCCCGGAGGTCGATGACGAGGCCGTCGTCGACGGTGCCGTGGCCCGCGCCGCTGTGCCCGCCGCTGCGGACGGCGAGCGGGAGGCCAGCGTCGCGCGCGAACGCGACCGCGGCGGACACGTCGGCGTCGTCCAGCGGGCGTGCGATGACGGCGGGGCGGGGGTCGGCGCCGCCGAGCACCACCACCCGGAGGGCGTCGTACTCGGGGTCGTCCGGCTGCACGACGCGGCCCGAGAACCGGGTCCGGAGGTCGTCGACGTCCTGGGTGCTCGGCGAGGCGGTCATGCGGCGCTCCTGACGCACTGCGGCACTGCGGCGGCTGAGACCCCACCCAGGGTTCTCCCGGTCGTGGCCCGGGGGCAAGGGGTTTCGGGGCGGTACCTGGGCGCGGACGCGTGCCCCTTTCGTACGCTGACGCCCATGGACCTGCGGTTCCGGGGCGAGATCATCCACTGGCGCGGCCCGGCGCCGTACCACTACGTCGCCGTCCCGGGCCCCGAGGCGGACGAGCTGCGCGCGGCGTCGTCGCTGGTCTCGTACGGCTGGGGAGTCATCCCGGTCGCGGTGACGCTCGGGCGGACCCGGTGGGAGACGTCGCTGTTCCCGAAGGACGGCGGCTACCTGGTGCCGATCAAGACGGCCGTGCGGCGGGCCGAGGGCGTGGACCTCGGCGACGAGGTGGAGCTGCGGCTCCGCGTCGAGGTGCGCTGAGGGGTCGCGTCCGGGGCGGTCGCGTCAGCGGTCGCGGCCCGTCCTCGGACGCCGAGGCCCGAGCCGCCGCCAGAGCACCCAGAGACCGCCACCGGCCGCGGCGCCGAGGAGCGCGAACAGGATCGACCGCTGCGCGTCGAGCGACGACAGCGGGCCACCGAAGAAGTAGTCGATCATCGCGGCCAGCACGGAGAAGGCGCTCAGGACGGTCAGCGTGGTCACGATCGTGTTGAGCCTGCTGCTGAGCTGCGACTGCAGCAGGTCGAGCGTCTCGCGGTGGGAGCTCTTCAGCTCCCCTCGACGACGGTCGAGCTCGTCCATCAGGTCATCCAGGTGCCAGGTGCGGACGATGTGGCCCCAGAAGTCGAGCTGGCGCGGGGTCAGGCTCGCGACCTCGTCGTGCAGCACGGCACGGAACCCTGAGGTGGCGTCGATCGTCTCCGCAACCGCGTCGGACATCGCACGCAGCTCGGCGATCTCACCACTGCGCCGGCTGGCCGTGACGCACGAGGACTGCGCGAGCAGCTCCTGCGACCACGCGTCGGCCGCTGCCCACGCGGTGTTGGCGAGGGCGATGACCGAGGCGACGTCTCCGCCCGCGCCGCCCGAGCTCTCCTGGACGACCGACGTGCCGATCCCCGGAGCGACGCAGCCCCCGGCGGTCCTCACGACGGGCGTGTCTCCGCCACCGAGGATCTCGCCGCACCATCCGTCGGCCGCCGTCGCCTCGGGTGTGCGGATGTCCAGCACGCGGTGGACCCACTTGACGCGACCGGCGACCGCGGCAGGCATCGATCGCGACCAGCCGTCCTCGACGTGCCGGGACGCGTCGTCCGCCAGCGCTGTGCACACCTCGCGGATCGCGTCGGCGAGGCGCGAGCTCGCGCTCTCGCAGACGTCTCGGGCGAGGCCGGGGCGTGCGATCGGATGCACCGGGACTGCTCGGACGCGGATCGACCCGATCCCGAACGGTGTCAGCTCCACGTGCGCCGACCGGAAGGCGAGCGAGTCCCCGAGCGCTGCCTCCAGCCGGCGGCGGGCCCATTGGAGAGCCGGCGCGGCCGTGGCCGAGCGGTCGACATGCAGCTCCGCGAGCGTGCGCGGCACGACCGAGGTGCCTTCGTAGGTATCCACGTCGTAGACGAGACCGTTGGCCCGTGCGCGGTCTCCTGCGACCGACCACGGGATCGGTCCGCCGCCCTCGACGGTGTCGCCGTGGTGCCAGTCCCAGAACCACTGCCGCGCACCGCGGCGCAGGAATGCGGGCAGATCCAGCGTGAAGCCCTGCTCGAAGGGTGCGATGAAGGACACGCCGTCCAGGACGGCCGTCCCGGTCGTCGGCGTCGGGGAAGCGGTGTGGTCGATCAGGTCGCGCACGGCGCGCTCGACCTCCCGCAGCACGGGGTCGACCGCGGACCGCCAGGCTTCCGGGCACCTGTCGGCGTCGGGGTCTGCCGCGAGAAGGCGAGCGATCTCGGCTTCCGTGACCGCGGTGCCGAGCCAGTCGCCCAAGCGGTCGATGAGGGCGCCGCCACGGTCGCTCCGATGGCAGACGAGTGCGGCGAGCCGTGCCTCGGCCGCGCTGCCCACGCACTCGAAGGGCGTGTGGTCGGCCAGGCCCAGGAGCGCCTCGAACGACGTGTCGAGGTCGGGCTCGTCGTACAGGTTGATCGCGCCGAAGGTCGCCTCGACGACGGCGGGATCGAGGTAGGCCCGTGCGCTCATCCAGACGTACAGGCACTTGGGGCAGCGGAGGCACCACGGCTTGGCCACGTTGCACGAGTGCGTCGAGGCGAACCGCCCGCCGGCACGCGCCACGATCCCGAAGATCAGGGGATCCGAGAGCGACCCGAGCATGCTCGCGTAGTGGCACCGGCCACCGGTGAGGTCGGAGAGATAGCCGTCGAGGGCGGCCTCGGCGGCAGCGGACTTGCCCCACTGGTGGTTGACGGGCTCGCCGTCCCACACCAGGTTGGGCACGCCTGCCGAGAGCTCGTGGCCGACGAGGAGATGCGTGAACCCTCCGGCGAGCATGACGGGCAGCGCCATGAAGACCGAGAACGGTGTCTCGGAGGCTGTGCGCGCGCCGATACCCGCAGGCGCCGCGAGCTCGAGGTAGGGGCTGTCCTCCCAGTCGTCCAGGTGCGTCACCCGGATGTGGCCCGATGAACGCAACCCGGATCCTGCGACCGCCTCGATCAGGTCGTGCTGGTGCTCGGCGAGGCCGTAGCCGCTCGACGAGTACCCGAGTGTCGTGTACTCGACCCCGGCCTCGTCGAGCAGCTGGAGCACCGCGAGCGAGTCCTTGCCGCCGCCGCACATGACGAGCGGGCGCACGCCGCCGGTTCCAGCGCCCGGGCCGGCGAGGTCGGGGACCTCCCCAGGATCGACCACGCGCGGCAGGGAGGGGGCCCGGTACCCGGGCATGTCGTTCTCGTACCGCCACTGCGCCCACACGTGGTCGGCGACGAGGGTCCACAGGTCCGCGAGCCCGTCCGTGACGTGACGGCGGAGGTGCTCGGGCAGCACCACCTCCGCGGGGCGGCATTGAGCCCGCGGTTCATGTCGAAGAGCGCCACGTGCAACGCCATCCGCTCGAACTGGTCGGCGCCCATCCGGCTTCGCAGCGCGTCCAGGTCGACCGAGTGGTACCAGACCGAGGCCGCGTAGTGCTGGCCCGCGACGGCGAACGAGTACCGGAGCCGGTGCCCGTGCGCCACGATGTCGAGGAGCTCCAGCCGCCCGGCGGAGGAGTCGGCACCGGCGGCGACGTCGAGCGGCGGTCGGGGGACGGGGACAGCGCTGACGGTCATGACGTGCTCCGCGGGTCGAGGGAGGGGCATCCCTTCGTTCGACCGCAGCGACGCGCTCACCAGGGGACCTACGTCCCGGAGGGCGGCGTGATCCCTGCGGGGACCGTGCGGCGACGTGTCACGATCGGCCGATGACCTCCACCTCGTCACCCGACCCCTCCGCGCGGGCGGGCCGCCCACGTGCATCCCTGCCGCTGGTTGCTGTCGGCATCGCCGGCGTGGTGCTGACGGTCGTCGGCGGCTGGCTGCTGACCCGGCCAGTCGTCGCCTGGTTCGCCTACGCGCCGCTGAGCGAGCACGCGCTGGTGCCGAGCCCGCGACCGTCGCTCGCCGGGATGGTCGCGCTCGGTCTCGGCTGCGCGCTGTGGGGCTGCGTGGTCGGGTCGGTGCTGGGCCGGCGCCGCGAGGCACGTGCCGGCGGGGATGCCTAGAGTCGGTCACGCGGCCCGGTCACCGGGCGCACGTCACCGTCGACCCCGAAGGACCAGCATGAAGACCTTCACCCTGCCCGGCACCGACATCGTCGCGCCGAACGTGATCCTCGGCCTGATGCGCATCCAGCAGAAGTCCGACGACGAGGTCCGCGAGCTCGTCCGCACCGCGCGGGACGCGGGGATCGCGTTCGTCGACCACGCCGCCGTCTACGGCGACGAGAAGCACGGCTGCGAGGCCCGGTTCGCCGAGGCGCTCGACCTGACGCCCTCCCAGCGCGACGAGTTCGTCATCCAGACGAAGGCCGGGATCATCAAGGACGGCCCGTACTTCGACTTCTCGTACGAGGAGATCGTGTCCTCGGTCGAGGGATCGCTGCGCGCGCTGCGCACCGACCACGTCGACATCCTGCTGCTGCACCGCCCGGACGCCCTGGTCGAGCCGGACGAGGTCGCGCGGGCGTTCGACGAGCTGTCCGCCGCCGGCAAGGTGCGCGCGTTCGGCGTCTCCAACCACACGCCGCAGCAGATCGAGCTGCTGAAGAAGTCGGTGCAGCAGCCGCTCGTGGTCAACCAGCTGCAGCTGAGCATCACGCACGCGCCGCTCGTCGCGCAGGGCGTGGCCGCGAACATGGCGGCGCTCGACCAGTCGATCTCCCGGGACAACGGGCTGCTCGACTACTGCCGGCTGCACGACATCACCGTGCAGGCGTGGTCGCCGTTCCAGAAGGGGTTCTTCGACGGGGTGTTCCTGGAGGACCGGGAGACCTACGGCGAGCTGAACGCGGCGATCGACCGGCTCGCCGAGAAGTACGGCGTGACGCCGACCGGCATCGCGGTCGCCTGGATCACCCGGCACCCCGCGCAGATGCAGGTCGTGCTCGGGACGACGACGCCGTCCCGGGTGACCGAGTCGGCGGCGGGGTCCGAGGTGCCGCTGACGCGGGCGGAGTGGTACGAGCTGTACCGCGCGGCGGGGCACACGGTGCCGTGATCCGCGGGCGCCGGTGCTGCCGCACGGCCGTCGCGTGTCGGCGGGGTGCGGCAGCATCGGGGCATGACCTTCGACTTCGAGGCCCCGCTCTGGCTGTGGGAGGCGCGGCGCGCCGAACGCTGGACCTTCGTCAGCGTGCCGGAGGACGCGTCCGACGAGATCCTCGAGCGGGCCGGCGCGTTCGTGCGCGGGTTCGGGTCGCTGCGCGTCGAGGTCACCGTCGGCGGCACGACCTGGCGGACGTCGATCTTCCCGGACGGCGGGAAGCGGGCCTACTCGCTGCCGATCAAGAAGGCCGTGCGCGCCGCGGAGGGCCTGGAGGTCGGCGGGTCCGTGCGCGTCCGGCTGCGGGTGCTGGACGTCTGAGTACGCGGGTCCGACGGCAGGGCGTCAGGCCGCGAGGTCGACCACGCGGGCGGGCACCGGCTCGACCACGACGGCCGGCACCTCGGCGACCTGGGCCGCCGCGCGCTCCGCGGCCTCGCGCTGCCGCTGCCGCCGGGCCTTGAGCACCACGGAGACGGCGTGCGCGCCGACGACGGCCCACACGGCGTTGGTGACCACCGACGGCCACACCCCGCTGCTCGCGGCGACCAGGCCCATGAAGAGCCCCGACACGACGTTGGCGAGCTGGTAGCGCCCGGACGTGGGCGCCCACTTCCCGCGGGTGACGAGGACGTAGGCGACGAGGCACGTGACCGCGCCGACCCAGCCGAGCGCGGTGACGAGAGCGGACACGGGCGTACTCCTGGCAAGGCAGAGGGGTGGGTGGAGGGCCGGCCGCGCGGGGTCCCGCGGTTCGCCGGCAGCAGAATCATGCGGCCAGATCGGGTTCAGCACAATCGAATGATGTTGCGACAGGGGTGCAGCAGAACTGAATTAGGATGAAACGGTGCCGACCGATCCCCGCCGCCTCGCCGTCCTGCTCGCCGTGCACCGCGCCGGCGGGGTGCTCGCCGCCGCCGACTTGCTGCACGTGACGCCCTCCGCGGTGTCCCAGCAGATCGCCCGGCTGGAGTCGGAGGAGGGGGTCGCGGTGCTCGACCGCAACCCCCGCGGCGCGACCCTGACGGCCGCCGGCCGGATCCTCGCGGAGGCCGCGGAGCGCATCGAGTCGGAGCTCGTCGAGGCGCGCAAGTCGCTCGCGGAGCTCGGCGGGGAGCTGTCCGGCCGGGTGACCGTCGCGGCGTTCCAGACCGCCATCCGCGCAGTCATCGCCCCGGCGTTCGCCGTCGTCGCCGAGCACCACCCCGGCATCGAGCTGCTCATCGAGGAGCGCGAGCAGGGCGAGTCGATGCGCCGGCTCCGCGAGGGCGACGCGGACATCGTGCTGCTGGAGCGGGACGAGGACGCGGACACGCACGTGCCGCGCGGGCAGCGCGACGTGGTGCTGCTGGAGGAGCCGTGGCGGCTGGTGCTGCCCGGGTCGGTCGCGACGCCCACGCAGCTGTCCGACCTCACCGGCGTGACCTGGCTGGCGGCCGAGCCCCACACCGCCGCGGCGCGGGCGATGGGCCGGGTGACGGCGGCCCTGGGCCCGGTCACCTCGCAACACCTCTACTACGACTTCGACGTCGCGCTCGCGCTCGTCGCGGCAGGGCAGGGGGTGGCCCTCCTCCCGGCGCTCGCGCTGCAGGGCGAGCTCCCGGACGGCGTGACGGTGGCGACGGTGCCGGGGCTCGGGTCGCGGCGGCTGGTCGCCCGGCACCGCGCGACGCGCCGCGAGCCGGGCCCCGCGGTGGTGGCGGTGATCGACGAGCTGCTGGCCGTGGCGTCCGGCATCGACCCGGTGTGACGCCCGCCGGGCGCCGGGCCGACCCCGCCCCTAGGCTCCGGCGCATGGACTGCGACGTCGTGGTGGTCGGGGCCGGGCTGGCCGGGCTGACCTGCGCACGGGCCCTGCACGCGCGCGGGCTGGACGTGCGGGTGCTGGAGGCGGGTCCGGCCGTGGGCGGGCGGGTGCGCAGCGAGCAGGTCGACGGGTTCACCCTCGACCGCGGGTTCCAGGTGATCAACCCGGCCTACCCGGCGCTGCGGGACGCGGTCGACGTCGACGCGCTCCGGCTCCAGCCGTTCCTGCCCGGCGTCGCCGTGCGGCGCGGCGACGGCCTGGCGGTGCTGGCGGACCCGCGGCGCGCGCCGGCCCGGCTGCGCGAGACGCTCGGCAGCGGCTACGTCCGGGTCGGGGAGCTCGCGGCCCTCGCGCGCTGGGCGGCCCCGGCGCTCGGACCGGTGCGTGCGCTGGAGGCCGGGCCGGACGCCACGCTCGCGGAGTCGCTGACCGCGGCCGGGGTCGACGGGCGGCTGCGGCACGAGGTGCTGGAGCCGTTCCTCGCGGGGGTGCTGGCCGACGAGTCCGGCGCGACGTCGGCGACCTTCGCCCGGCTGGTGGTGCGGTCGATGCTGCGGGGGACGCCGGGGCTGCCGGTCGGGGGCGCGGGTGCGCTGCCCGCGCTGCTCGCGGAGGGCCTGCCGGACGTGACGACCGGCGCCCGGGTCGCGGAGATCGAGCGGGTCGACGGCGGTCGGGCGGTGCGGGTCGAGGGCAGCCGGGTGCGGGCGCGGGCGGTGGTCGTCGCGGCGGACCCGGTCACGGCGGCCGACCTCGCCGGGGTCGAGGCGCCGCCGATGCGGGGGCTCACGACGACCTGGTGGGCGGCCGAGGGGATCCCGCGGGTCGACGCGGTCGTGGTCGACGGGCGGCGGCGCGGGCCGGTGGTGGACGCGGCGCTGATCTCCGCGGCCGCCCCGTCGTACGCGCCGGCGGGCGCGCAGCTGGTGCAGGCGACCTCGGTGCTGCCGTCGGGCCCGTGGGACGCCGCGGCCCGCCCCGACCCGGCCGAGGTGCGGCGCCAGGCGGGGGAGATGCTCGGAGCCGACCCGCGGGGCTGGCGGGAGCTCGCGACCCACGAGATCGCGCACGCGCTCCCCGCGGCGACGCCGCCGCTCCGGGTGCGGCAGCCGGTCGACCTGGGCGACGGGCTGTACGTGTGCGGCGACCACCGGGACACGCCGTCGCAGCAGGGCGCGATCGCGTCGGGCCGGCGCGCGGCGCGGGCGGTGGCGCGGCGGCTGCTCGGGGGGTGACGCCGGCTCATCCCCTCCTGATCCTCGCGCTGCCGCCCGATCGATCGGCGGGGGGTGCGAGAGCAGGGAGGGGATCGGGGGCGGGGCCGCGCGGCACCGGCGCCGTCGACCGCGCGCCCGCGAACACGAACCGGCGCTGGACCTGGAAGCTCACGAGGTACAGCACCGCCTCGGTGGCGACCTTCGCCGGCAGCAGGCCGACGCCGAGGCCCGTGAGCGCCGCGAGCAGCAGGTAGCTCGCGCCGAGCAGCAGGACGGCGAGCGTCGCGTACCGCGCGGCGGCCCGGCCCCACGGCACCCGGCGGGTCGCGCCGCGGCCGTGCGGCCCGCCCCGGCCCGTGCGCCCGCACACGACCACCCGGTTCACCGCGAAGTTCACCCCCGCGCTCAGCACGCGCGCCCCGAGCACCGACGCCGCCAGCGACCCGGACGCCGCGTGCAGCGCCAGCAGCGCGACCGTGTCGATCGCGAACGCCGACAGCGACGACAGCGAGAACAGCAGCAGCGGCGCGAGCACCCGGGCGGAGTCCGCGAGCGGCCGGAAGTGCGACGACGCGTTGCCCTCCAGGTAGATGGTGGCGATCTCGACCTCCTCGACCGGCTGCCCCTCGGCGGCGGCGCGCAGCAGCAGGTTCTGCTCGTACTCGAAGCGCTCGCCGCGCACGCTCCGCAGCCAGGGCAGCAGCGCGGCCGGGTAGCCGCGCAGGCCGGTCTGGGTGTCGCGGAGCCGCAGCCCGGTGGCGAGGTGGAACACCCGTGCGGTGACCCGGTTGCCGAGGACCGACCGCGCGGGCACCCGCCCGGTGAACGCGCGCACGCCCAGCACGGTCGCGGGCCGGTCGGCGGGCTGCGCGTCCAGCGCGGCGGCCACCCGGAGCACGTCGGCGACCGAGTGCTGCCCGTCGCTGTCGGCGCACACGACCGGCTCGCCGGGGAGATGCCGCTCGGCGTGGGCGAACCCGGTCCTGAGCGCGCAGCCCTTCCCGCGGTTGCCGGGGTGGGTCAGCACCGTGCAGCCCTGCGCGCGGACCCGGTCGAACAGGGGTCGGTACACCGGCCCGGAGCCGTCGTCGACCACGAGGACGCGCACGCCGGGCGCGGAGGCCCGCAGGTCGCCGACCAGCCGCACCAGGCGGTCGTCCGGCTCGTAGGCGGGGACCAGGACGATCACGGCTCAGCCCCCGATGTACAGGATGTCGGAGGTGCCGCGCTCGGTGCCGTTGCCGAGCGGGTCGTTCACGAGCGAGCCGTCGAAGTACATCGTCGAGGAGCCGCCGCCGTCGATGTTGTAGGCCGTGGTGGCGCCGAGCGACTGCATGATCTCGGCCAGCTCGGTCATGTCGACGCCCGCCGAGTAGCCGGGGGACCGGCCGTCCACGACGACGAACACCAGGTGGTTGTCGTCGACCACGCCGACCGCGGTGCGCGGCTGGTCGCCCTGGATCGAGTGGTTGCCGACGTTGGTGTCGACCTCCACGTCCTCGATGCCGTCGACGACCTGCCCGTCCTCGACCAGCGCCGGCCCGAACGACAGGGTGTTCCACACCCCGTCCGCGACGAGCGCGTCGGCCGTCGTGGCGGTCTCGTCGTAGACCTCGACGTGGCCGTCCGTGTAGAACGCGAGGCCCTCGCGGGCGCCTTCGTCGCGGTAGACGACGCCGTTCCGGATCACGATGCCGGTGTCCCGGAACCCGTAGTAGTCGCCGTTGATCGCGAACACCGCGTCGTTGTCCTCGGCGATGGCGGAGGTGGTCGCGGTGATGTTGGTGCCGAACTGGTTGTTCGCGAAGGCCGAGCGGAGCACGGTGGCGTCGGACAGGGTCACGTCGGCGACGTAGTAGGTGACCTGGTCGTCGCCGCTGCCGGTCACGACCGTCGAGATGCTGATGCTCGCGTCGTCGGACTCGTAGGTGGTGCCCGTGACGGTCCCGCCGGTGCCGGTGCCGGTGCCGGCGTCGTCGTCGGTGGTCGTCGTGCCGTTCTGCGCGGCCTCGTAGGCCTGGACGTCCGCGATCTCGACGTGGTCGACCACGAACCGGTCGAGGGCCCAGGCCGACCCGCCGCCGACGGCGAGCAGCAGGACGAGCGTCGAGACCAGCAGGGAGCGGCGGAGCCGGCGGCGGCGCGGGGGCCGGCCGGCGGGCTCGCCGTCGGGTCGGGTGCGGGGGTGTCGGGTCATGCGGACAGGTCTACGGAGCCCGCTCAGGGCGGCCCCGTGCGGGCGCTGTGCGCCCCGTGTGAGACGTCGGGCGCGGCGTCACACGCCCGCGCACACGCCGCGGGGGTTCCGTGGTCCGCATCCGGGCACCGGCACGAGGGCCGGGCCCCAGGGCGAGGAGCAGGTGGACGAGATGATGACGATCGTCGGGGGAGCGCGCGCGACGGAGGACGCGGCCGTGACGGCCCTCAAGCAGCGGCACCGGGCGATGTGGGCGCTGGGCGACTACCCGGCGCTCGCGGCCGAGGTGGTCGGCGGCCTGGGTCCGGTGCTGGTCGGCGCGGTGGGCGTGCAGCCCGGGGAGCGGGTGCTCGACGTGGCCGCCGGGACGGGGAACGCGGCCGTCCCCGCGGCGCTCGCGGGCGGCCGGGTGGTGGCGTCGGACCTCACGCCCGCGCTGCTCGACGCCGGGCGCCGGGCGGCGGAGGCGCGGGGGGTCGCGCTGGACTGGCGGGAGGCGGACGCCGAGGCGCTGCCGTTCCCGGCCGGGTCGTTCGACGTGGTCACGTCGTGCATCGGGGTGATGTTCGCCCCGCGGCACGCCGTCGCCGCCGCGGAGCTGCTCCGGGTCTGCCGGCCCGGTGGGCGGGTCGGGCTGCTGTCCTGGACGCCGACCGGGTTCATCGGGCGGCTGTTCGCGACCATGAAGCCGTACCTGCCGGCGCCGCCGCCCGGCGTGCAGCCGCCGCCGCTGTGGGGCGACGAGGCGCACGTGCGCGACCTGCTCGGCGCCGGGGTCGAGGACGTCCGGGTCGAGCGCCGGTCGCTGCCCGTCGACGCGTTCGGCACGCCGGAGGAGTTCCGTGACTACTTCGCCACCCGGTACGGCCCGACGATCGCGGCGTACCGCGCGGTGGCCGACGACCCGGACCGGACGGCCGCGCTCGACGCGGACCTGGTCGCGCTGGCGAGGGACGCGGCCCGGGTCGGGCCCGGCGGGGGCATGTCCCTCGCGTGGGAGTACCTGCTCGTGACCGCCCGCCGGACGAGCGCCGCCGCGTCTTGACGGCGGCGAGACGACGGCGGCAGTGTGAGCCAGGTCACAGCACTGCGCAGTCCGGCAGAAGGAGCCCGCCATGCCCACGCGCCTCAACCCGTACCTCGGCTTCCGTGACACGGCGCGGGAGGCCATGGAGTTCTACCGGTCCGTGTTCGGCGGCGAGCTCACCGTCAGCACCTTCGGGGACTTCCAGGCCAGCGACGACCCGGCCGAGAAGGACAAGGTCATGCACGCCCAGCTCGAGACGCCCGGCGGCCTCGTCCTGATGGCGTCGGACACCCCGAACGCCATGTCGTACACCCCGGGGGACAACTTCTCGGTCTCGCTCAGCGGCGGCCCCGACTCGGAGGCCGAGCTGCGCGGGTACTGGGACAAGCTGTCCGACGGCGGCAACGTCGTCGAGCCCCTGGCCACGGCGCCGTGGGGCGACGCGTTCGGGATGGTGGCGGACAAGTTCGGCACGATGTGGCTCGTGAACATCGCGGGGAACGCGGGCTGACCCCGGGGGCGGTCGCCCTGCTCGGCCCGCCGGCGATCCGGCCGGCCGAGCAGGGCGCACCCGCGCGTCCGGGACCGCGCGGCAGCAAGGCGTGGCTGCTGCTCGCGTACCTGGTGCTGGCCGGCCGCGCGGTGCCGCGGAGCCGGCTGACCGGCCTGCTGGTCGGCGACGCGGACGACCCCGGGGCGGCGCTGCGGTGGAACTTGTCGCAGCTCCGCCGCGCGCTCGACGGCGTGGCGGACCTGGGCGGGGACCCGCTGGTCCTCGACCTGAGGCCGGGCACGGTCGTCGACGTCCGGGTGCTGGCGTCCGGGGCGTGGGCCGAGGCGCTCGCGCTGCCCGGGTTCGGCGGCGCGCTCCTGGAGGGGGTGACGCCGCGCGGCGGTGCGGCGCTCGAGCTCTGGCTCGCGGCGGAGCGGGAGCGGGTCGCGGGCCTGACCGCGGCGATCCTGCACGAGGCCGCGCACGCCCGGCTCGCCCGCGACGACGCCGCCGGGGCCGTCGACCTCGCGGCGCGGCTGGTCGCGGCCGAGCCGCTGGCGGAGCGCGGGCACGAGCTGTGGGCCCGCGCGCTGGTCGCGGCGGGGGACCTCGCCGGCGCCGAGCGGCGGGTGGCCGAGTGCCGGGCGCTGTTCCGGCGCGAGCTCGGGGTCGAGCCGTCGCCGAGCCTCGCCGCGGCGCTCCGCACCCCGGGGCCGGCCGCCCCCGGCACTCCCGCCGCGGTCGACGCCGCCGTGGAGGGCGGCGAGGGGGCGGCGCACGTCGGGGCGTACGAGCGCGCGATCGACCTGCTGCGCGCCGGGGTGGACGGCGCGCGGGACCTCGGCGACGACGCCCGGCTCGCGACCGCGCTGGGCGCGCTGGGCCGGGTCCTCGTGCACGGCGTCCGCGGGAGCGACGAGGAGGCGGTCGCGGTCCTGCACCAGGCGCTCGTCGCGGCGCGGCGCAGCGGGTCCGCCGACGTGGCCGCCCGGGCCGCGCTCGAGCTCGGGCACGTCGAGACGCTGCGGGGGCGGTACCCGCGCGCCGGCATGTGGTTCCGCCGGTCGCGCGAGCTGGGCGGCGACGACGCCCGGCTGCGCGCCTGGGTCGGGGTGTTCGACGGCATCGGCCGCAGCGACCAGGCCGACTACGCCGGGGCGGCCGCCGTGCTGGCGGAGGCGACCGAGGACGCGCGGTCGGCCGGTGACCTGCGGGCGGAGGCGTACGCCCTGACCGCCCTCGGCCGCCTGCGGGTGCTGCGCGACGAGCCGGGCCCGGCGCTCGCGGCGCTGGACCGCGCGTGCGCCGTCGCGCAGGACCTCGGCTGGACGTCGTTCCTCCCGTTCCCGCGGTCCCAGCGCGCCGAGGTGCTGCTCCGGGCGGGCGACCTGGCCGCCGCCGAGGCGGGGTTCGAGGGGGCGTACGCGCTGGCCTGCCAGGTCGGCGACCCGTGCTGGGAGGGCTACGCGCTGCGCGGGCGCGGCCTGCTCGCGGCGGCCCGCGGCGACGACGCCGCCGCGCTCGAGCTGCTGACGGCCGCGCCGGGCGCCTGCCGCCGGCAGCGCGACGCGCACGACTGGGTGGAGGCGCACTGCCTGGACGCGCTGTGCGGGTTCGCGGTGCCGCGCGCGGTGACGGGGGCGACGGGCTGGGTCGACGAGCTGGAGGCGTTCGCCGCGCGCCGCGGGATGCGGGAGCTCGTGGCCCGGGCGGGCCGGCACCGGGCGGCCCTCGGGCAGCCGGGGGCGGCGGAGCACGCCGCGGCCCTGGTGGCGGGGATCGACAACCCGGCCCTGGCCGCCGCACCGGCCGGGGCCTGAGCGCCTCGTGCCGGGCGTCCCGGGACGGTCGCGCTGCCGGGGGTGTCGTTCGCCGAGTTCGGTGCTTCCCGCCGAGTTCGGTGCCCCTGGCCACCGAACTCGGCCGGAGCCACCGAACTCACGGTGCCGGGCCGCGCCGGGGTCAGACGCCCGGCGCGCACGCGCCCTGGCCGAGCGCCGCGAGCCCCGCGAGGTCGCCCGCCTGGAACGTCGACACCGTCGCCACCGGGTTCATCAGCTGGGTGGGGTCGTCGACGTGGTCGAGGCCGACGAGGTGCGCGAGCTCGTGCCGCAGCACCGCCGGCCACGGTGTCGCGGTCAGCCCGGGCTGGAGCAGGTCGGTGTCGAGGTAGACCGCGCCGGACACGTGCGACGTCCGGCCGCGGGCGTCGGTCACCGACTGCGGGCCGCCGACCCCGACCACGTCGCCGGCGAGGGACGGCACGGTCGCCGCGTCGGTGAACCGGACGAGGACCGGCGCCCAGCGGTCGCCGTACCGGTCGGGGAGGAACGCGTCCCGGTCGGGGTCGGCGGGCTCCGCCACGACGCCGTCGTCCGCGAAGGTCAGACCGGTCGCCGCGGCGAGCTCCGCCGTCGCCGCCTGCACCTGCGCCGCGAAGTCCGCGGGCGCCCCGGTCGGGTCCACGACGACGTGGATCGGGCGGCACGGGGACCACGTCACCGGGACCGTGGCGCCGGTGCTGTCCTGCTGGGTCGCGAGGAACGCGAACGACGTCGCCGGTGCCGCGGGGACGACGGCGGGCGCGAGCCGCTCGTCCGCCTCCTCGACGCCCGGGCGCGGGTGGTCGCGCGCGGCCGCCGGGACGAGCGCGAGCCAGGGGGCCTCGACGCCGAGCGCGGGCAGCCACCGGGTGCCGTAGACGGCCGCGATCGTGAGCACGACCAGCCAGGGCAGCACGCTCGCGGCGCGCCGGCGCCGCCGCACGGGCAGCGGCGCCGGCGACCACGTGCGGGGGTCGGACGACGGGGCCCAGCCCGGCGGAGGTCGGTCGCGGCGACGGAACGGCACACCGTCCCATCGGCCGCCGGGGCGGGCGGGTTGAGCGGCGCCGCCGCGCCGGGCCGACGCCCCCGTCGGCGGGGCGGAGGCGGGCCTCAGTCCTCCAGGTCGTCCAGGAGACCGCCGCCGACCCAGTCGTCGATCGCGACCTCGTCGGCCTCGGTCAGCTCCATCCGCGCGCCGCGGCAGAGCCCGACGACGTTGTCCGCCCAGGCCTCCGCCACGTCGACCGCGGTGACCGTGTCGTCGAGCTCGAGCCCGACGTAGAGCACCCCCGAGATGACGGTGTTGACGGTCGACCGGCCCACGGCGGCGCCCGCCGCCTGGCAGGCGTCGCGGACCCGGCGGGCCGTGGCGGTGCGCTCGAACGGGTGCGCCCGCACGTCGTCCGCGAGGGCGGTCAGCAGGACGCGGTAGTTGTCCTTGCTGAGGCCCGGGGTGTCGGTGACGGCGACGACCTGGCGCTGCAGCGCCGACGCGTCCGTGCCCGCCGGGCCCTCGGCCGCGGCGCCCGGGAGGTCCGCCTCGCCGAACCGCTTCGGGTCCCAGACGTACCCGGGCGACGGCCGCGCGGCCACGCCCAGCTCGGGCACGGCCTCGCCCAGCCAGGGCAGGAAGCCGCCGGTGCCGGCCCAGCGGGTGCTGGGCAGCGTCGGGTCGGCCTTCTGCGCGGCCTGCGCGACGGCGCCGGTCGGCACGGGGCGGTCGGCGGACCGGACGCGCTGCAGCACGGCCCGGCGCGCCGCGAGGGAGCCGGGGGAGCCCGTCGCGGGGTTCTGCTCGTCGCGGCGCGCCCCGCCGCGGGACCCGGGGCCCGCGGGCTCGGGCGCGGCTGCGACCTCCGACGACGCCTCCGGCTCCGGCTCGGCCGCGGCGGCGGGCTGCTCGGGCGCCGGCGCCGCGTCCGCGGCCTCGGCGGCACCCCGGCCGGCCGTCACCAGCTCCGCCAGGTCGTCGGCCGTGATGACGGTGTCCGCGACGGCCCGGTACGCGCTGGCGGCCGGGCTCGCGGTGATGATCGTGACCCGGCGGTCGGCGGCGCGGCACCGCTGCACGAGCGGCGTGAAGTCGGCGTCGGCGGAGACGATGACGAACTCGTCGTACCGGGTGTCGGCATCCAGCGCGTCGACGGCGTCCAGCACGAGGTTGATGTCGGCGCTGCTCTTGCCCTGCTGGGTCAGCGACGGGCAGTCGACGACCTGGAAGCCGGCGCGCGTGAAGTTCGGGCGGAACCGGCTGAAGACCGAGGGGTTGAGGTAGCAGGCGCGCACCAGGAACCGGCGGGTGAAGTCGCCGTCCGCGTCGCTGCCGCTCTCCAGCTCGGCGAGCCAGTGGCCGGGGTCGGTCGCGAACGCCTCGGCGGCGTCCGGGTCCAGGCGGCGCAGGCCGATGTAGACGTTGTCGAAGTCGACGAACATGGCCGTGCGCAGGCGGCGCGGCGCGTCGGGGCGGCTGGGGTCGAGGGCTGACGTCACGTCGCCATCCTGCCGCGAAACCGGCCGGGCCGCCCCGCTCGTACACTGTCCCGGTGCCGAGCGGGACCAGGTGGTGAGCAGTGGACGTCCGTGACCTCCTGGCCGCACCCGATCTCGGGCTGAGCGTGGTGGCCGCCGAGCCGGACGCGCTCGACCGCCCGGTGACCGCCGCGTACATCACCGACCTGCCCGACCCGTCGCGGTTCCTGTCGACGGGTGACGTGGTGCTCACCAGCGGGCTGTGGCTCGACCGGCCGGACGGTGCGGCGACCTTCCTCGGCGCGCTGGCGCAGCAGAACGTGGCGGCGGTCGTCCTCGGGCTCATCGAGATCGGCGTGATCCCCGACGAGGTCATCGCGATCTGCCGCGCCCGCGGGCTCACGCTGCTCACGGTGTCGCCCGGGGTGTCGTTCCGCCGGATCGCCGACGAGATCGCCACCCGGCAGCCGGGCTCCGCGGCCGGGCTGGCGAACCGCACGATGCGGTTCAGCCGCCGGATCGCCGACACGGTGTCGCGCGGCGGCGGGGTCGCCGAGCTGCTGGCGCAGTTCACCGCGGAGTTCGCCGTCGGCTGCTGGGTGATCGACGAGACCGGGATGCTGCTGGCCACCGCGGGTGCCGCCCCGGACCGCGCGCAGGTCGCCGAGCAGTGGAACGCCGTCATCGCCCGGGAGCACGACAAGCGGGTGATCCTGCCCGGAGAGGGCACGGAGCACGGGCCGGCCACGATCGTCCGCACCGGCGCCCGCGACCGGTCGGGCTTCTTCGGCTGCTGGGGCGACCACCGGTCGTTCTCGGACGAGGTGGCGCTCGCGCTGGACGCGGTCGTGGGCGCGCTGCGCGTCGAGATGGAGCTCGCCGCCCGCTGGCGCGAGACCCGGGACGCGCAGGTCGCCGCGCTGATCACGGCGATCCGCGACGCCGAGGCGTCGCCGGGCGCGATCTCCGCCCGGATGCGCCTGGAGGGCATGGCCCCGTCGGACGAGACGACGATCGTCGCGGCCCGGGTCGACGACGCCCGGTTCCCGCGCGCGGCGGTGCTCGAGATGCTGCAGCGCACGCTGACGGCCCGCGGGCACCGGGTCCTGGGCTGCCGGTTCGACGACCAGGCGATCCTGCTGGTCAACGGCGTGGGCGACGACGAGCGGCCGCTCGCCGAGCACCTGGCCGAGGAGTACCTGCTGCTGCTCGACGGCCGGCAGCTGCGCGTCGGGATGAGCGACCCGGTCAGCGGGGTCAGCCGGCTGAACTCGGCGATCGCGACGGCGGTCGAGCGGGTGCAGAACGCCTCGGGCCCCGAGCCCGTGGTGGTGTCGACGTCGCTGCACGTGCAGACGCACCGCGCGCTGCTGCGGATGCTCGGCGAGAGCACCCGGTCCGGGTACGCCCGCGAGGTGCTGGCACCGCTGCTGTCCTACGACGAGCGGCACAACGCGGACCTGGTCGGCACGCTGCGTGCGTTCCTCGACGGCGGCGGCGCGTGGCAGGAGACCGCGCGGCAGCTGCACCTGCACACGAACACGCTGCGCTACCGGATCGCCCGCATCGAGGAGCTGACCAGCCGCGACATGAGCACCATGTCCGACCGCGTCGACCTGTTCCTCGCGATGACCTGCCTGGACGAGACCGAGTAGCCAGAGCCGATCGCATTACGCCGATCGGCTGAATGGGACACGGTCTACGACCAGCGCCGAGGCGCGCGCTCTAGCCTCGGTGGGCGCGGACAGCTCTCGCGCACCAATCACTCAGGGGGAGAATTGGCTCGCAAGGTAACGCGTTCGCTCACAGCCTTCAGCGTCCACGGCCACATCAATCCAGGCTCCGGCGACGAAGAACTTCTCGACTATCGCCAGTTCTTCTCCCGGATCGCGAAACTGCCGCTCGGACAATTGCGAGCCTCGGTCTCCGGAGAGACAGTTGCAGTGAGCGACATGCAGGACTCATCGGGGACTCTCGCGCTCCTTTTTGTGTCGGGGAGCGAGGACGAGTACCCGCTCCTCTTCGATCCTGTTACTTCCGTGGCATCCGTCGTTGATCCTGGCGCCGGTCGTTTCATGGTGAACGGAGTTTGGGGTTTCTTTGATTACGGCTCCCGCTTCCTCGTGGTCGAGCGGAAGCGGCCTGGCGTGCCCGTTTCGAAAATTGAGCGACTTCTTACTGCGATCGGCCGAGAAAGGCTCGGTCTAGACGAGCTCGTTATCAGCCTGAATCCCGTTCCTGCTGCGTCTTTCGTGCGCGAGATTGAGCGATTCGCGCGAATCCGAGAAGCGTCGATCACCATGCGGCGGCCCAACAAGAGTTGGACGGCGAGCGCGATCAATCTTCTGGCTCAGGCCGGTGATTCAAACGCGGCGCAGGTCCAGGTGCAGCTGAATGCGGATCGCGGTCAGAGTCTCGCCAAAGACGAGGGGATTGTCCAGGACGTCAAGGAAGTTGCCGAGAACCCTGTCGGTCCGCTCAGGAATGCCACCGTCAAGGGTTCGATGCCAGACTACGACGGCGAGCGTTCAGTGAGCCTCTCTAGTCATATAATGCGAGCGACCGCCCAAGTCGATGCGTCAAGTCCGCTAGAGCAGCAAGTGGTCGCGCTCGCTGCTGGTGCGAGGCGGTTGGTGGCTCGCATCCGTGCGATGGGCCGGGAGAGCGCAGAGACGGGTGACGCTGAGGAGTGACGATGGGCGACTCGCCCGAGCTTGCCGTCGCGGAGAGAGACCTGAGATTTGTGCGCGGCCAGGTTTGGCCTCGGCGTCGCGAGATAATCGCTCACCCTGCCTTCGGGCTCGCGGGGGCTTCCGCGGTGGTGGTCGCGCTCGCGGTGGATCACCTGCCAGTAGGCGGGATGCGGATTAACGAGCTCGCCGACATAGGGTTCACTTTTGCGGCAATCGCGTTTGGTGCCTGTGTCTCAGCTACTGTACTGTCAATCGGCCTACCGGGGGCTCGCCGTGCACGGCTATGGTCGCGCGCGGCAGGGTCAGTCCCGGGAAAGAGTGCACTGTCGGACCTCATCTTTGTGCTGGCCTGGGCGTCGGTGTGCCAGTTCGTCCTTATTGTGACCTGCTCGCTCGCCGTAGCGTTTGGAGGCGATATCGATGTAGCGCCCGCGGGCATGTTGACCTCCCACAGGGTCGCGCTAGCGCTCGGCCTATTCTCGGCCTTTTACGCGTTCGCTGAGTTATTGATCGTGATTCTCACGCTCAGTCAGATCGCTGTAGTGATTATCGCTGAGGAACAGCGCGATCCGGGTTGAGAACCGCTCGGTCAGGCGAAGTGCATCGTCGGGATGCCGTACGCGCGCGGGTCCGGCACGCGCAGCAGCGCCGGCGCGACGACCTCCTCGACGAGCACTTCGACCGTGTAGTGCGTCTCGGCGCTCAGCACGTGCCCGGCGAAGCCCGCCGCGGCGGCGTTCTTCACGCCCACGGCCAGGTGCAGGTGCGGCGTGGGGGTGCCGGTCTCCGCGTCCCACAGGATCGTGCCGCTGCCGATGCCCTCGGTGTAGGTCACGGTGACCTCGTGGGGGAGCGGCGGCTCCTGGTCGTCGACCGGCACGTCGGCCGCGATGAACCGCGCGGTGCGGAACGCCCCGGAGAACACGGGGACGAAGCCCTGCCGGATGCCGTGGTCCCGGCACGCCTCCGTCAGCGCCGCCAGCACCTCGTCGCCCGGCTCCAGCACGACCGCCACGCGCCGGCCGGTGGTCACCTCGGTGCTCCGCACGCTCAGACCTCCGCCGGGTCGAGGGCGAGCGCGGGCACGGCGGCGCCGACCCGCTCCGCGTGCGCGCGGATCTCGGCGAGGAGCGCGGCCTTGCCGGCGTCGGGCAGGAACGACGACGCGACCGCGTTCGCGGCGAGCACGCCGACCTGGTCCTCGGTGACGGTCCCGGCGGCGACCAGCGCGCGCACGTTGTCGTCCAGGTACCCGCCGAAGTAGGCGGGGTCGTCCGAGTGCACCGACGCGCGCAGGCCCTCGTCGAGCATGACCGCGATCGGGTGGTCCGCGAGGTCGGGCCCGGCGGTGCGCAGCGCGAGGTTGGACAGCGGGCACACGGTCAGCGGGGTGCGGGTGGCGCGCAGGTGGGCGACGAGCTCGACGTCCTCCAGCGCGCGGTTGCCGTGGTCGATCCGCTCGGCGCCCAGGATGTCCAGGGCCTCCCACACGTAGTCCGGGCCGCCCTCCTCGCCGGCGTGCGCGACGCGGCGCAGGCCCTCGGCGGCGGCGCGCTCGAACACGTCGCGGAACAGCGACGGCGGGAAGCCGACCTCGCTGGAGTCCAGGCCGACCGCGAGCAGCAGCGACCGGTGGGGGAGCACGGCCTCGAGCGTCGCCATCGCCGCCTCGGGACCGAGGTGCCGCAGGAAGCAGACGATCAGCCCGCCGGACATGCCGTGGACCGCGCGGGCGTCGGCGAGCGCCGCGGACAGCCCCAGCAGCACGTCCTCGACCGGGACGCCGCGCTCGGTGTGCGACTGCGGGTCGACGAAGATCTCGGCGTGCCGGACGCCGGCCGCGGCCGCCCGGGCCAGGTACCGGGCCCCGAGGTCCTGGAAGTCCTGCCGCGTGCGCAGCACGTCGAGGTTCGCGTAGTAGACGTCGAGGAACTCCTGCAGGTCGCGGAACGGCGCGCCCCGCCCGGCGCCCGCGGGGACGGGCAGCCCGTTGCGGTCCGCCAGCGCGCGGATGAGGTCGGCGTCCAGCGTGCCCTCGATGTGCACGTGCAGTTCAGCCGTCGGCCACACGTCCTGCTCCCGGTCGTTCGTCGTTCGTCGGTCGTCGCGGAGGTGTCGTCCACGCTTGCCGGGAAGCCAACCACAGGGCCGTGGCCTGCGGCCTCGTGCGATCCACCAACGACCGGCGGCGGTCCTGCGGCGAGGGGCTGGTCGATCCGCCGGGTGCGTGGCCGTACGCCCTCGTCGTGTGACGCGCACGTGACGCGCTCGGTGGGTCGCACAACGGACCGCACCGCCGGGGCGGGTCGAGTTCGGAGGATCCCACATGGCGACGGCCGAGCCCGGGCCTGTCGAATGGGTGCAGTCGCCGGGTCGCCCGGCGCGACCCTCCCCCTGGCACCGCGGCCGCCCGTAGCCGCGGGCGCCGCACGACGTGATCGAGGTTGACGTGACCCGCTCCTTCACCGCGCGCCCCCGGCGCCGGATCGCCGGCCTGGCCGCCGCCGTGGCCGCCGCCGGCCTCCTGCTCTCCGCCTGCTCCTCGGACGACACCGCCGGCTCGTCCGACGACGCGTCCGGTGCCGCCGAGTCGTTCGACGCGGTGAGCGTCCAGCTGTCCTGGCTGAAGAACCAGCAGTTCGCGGGCGAGTACCTCGCGGTGGAGGACGGCCTGTACACGGACGCCGGGTTCGCGGACGTCACGCTGACCGCGGGCGGTTCGTCGGCGACCTCCGCCGAGGCGGCCGTCGCCTCCGGCCAGGCCTTCGTCGGCCTGTCCTCCCCGCTGATCACCGCCCCGGCGATCCAGAGCGGCGCCGCCCTGAAGATCGTCGGCGCCACGTACCAGCAGAACCCGTTCGCGCTGGTGTCGGCGACCTCCGCGCCGATCGAGGGCCCGGACGACCTGGCCGGCAAGACGATCGCGGTCTCCGACTCGAACACCCTGGTGTGGAACGCGTTCCTCGCCGCCAACGAGATCGACGCCTCCGAGGTCACGACGGTGCCGCTGTCCGACACGTCGATGCTCACCACCGGCCAGGTGGACGGCTTCATCGGCTACACCACGACCGGCGCCGCCGCGCTGACCGCGGCGGGCTTCGACGCCACCGAGTTCCTGCTCGCCGAGAACGGCCTGCCGATGGTGGGCGAGGTGCTGGTGACCTCCCAGGAGGCCATCGACGAGCGTCCCGAGGAGGTCAAGGCGTTCCTGCTCGCCACGGCCGAGGGCTGGCGCGCGGCGCTGGACGACCCGGAGCGCGCCGTCGACCTCACCGTGAACACGTACGGCAAGGAGCAGCAGTACGACGCCGACGCGATCACGCTGTCGTTCGACCGCCAGGCGACGCTGATCGAGTCGGACGAGACCGCGACGAACGGCCTGCTCACCGTCAGCGACGAGCTGCAGGAGGGCACCATCGCCTCCCTCGGCTACGCCGGCGTCGACATCACGGCCGACGAGCTGTTCGACCTGTCGCTCCTCGACGAGGTCTACGCCGAGAACCCGGACCTGCTCTCGTGACCGACCCCCGGTCCACGCCCGCCCCCGTGCTGCCGACCCCCTCGGCCGCGGGGGCGGGCGTGCCCACGTCCCCGGCCCCGGGCATCGAGATCACCGGCCTGGGCAAGGAGTTCCGCTCCGGCCGCCGGTCGGTGACCGCGCTGGAGGACGTGAGCCTGTCCACCCCGCGCGGCTCGTTCCTGTCGCTGCTCGGGCCGTCCGGGTGCGGCAAGTCGACGATCCTGCGCATCCTCGCCGGGCTCGAGACGCCGACGTCGGGCACGGTCGCCGTGAACGGCACGCCCGTCGCGACCGGCAAGCGCGCCGACGGCATGGGCATCGCGTTCCAGGACCCGGCCCTGCTGCCGTGGCGCTCGGTGCAGAAGAACATCCGGCTCCCGCTGGAGATCCAGAAGCGGAAGGACGACGGGATCGTCGACGAGCTGATCGAGCTCGTCGGCCTCACGGGCTTCGAGAAGGCCCGCCCGGCGCACCTGTCCGGCGGCATGCGGCAGCGCGCGTCCATCGCCCGGGCCCTCGCGGTGCGGCCGGACTTCCTGCTGCTGGACGAGCCGTTCGGCGCCCTCGACGACATGACCCGGCAGCGGCTGAACTTCGAGCTGCAGCGGATCTGGACCGAGCGCTCCGCGACCACCCTGATGGTCACGCACGGCATCGCCGAGGCGGCCCTGCTGTCCGACTACGTCGCCGTGATGTCGGCGCGCCCGGGCCGGATCGTCGAGGTCGTCGAGATCCCGTTCGAGCGCCCGCGCACGCCGGAGATGATGCGGACCCCGGAGTTCCACGAGGTGGTCGACCACCTGTCCGGGCTGCTGTTCTCCCCGGGATCCGTCGGCAAGGGCGACGAGTGAGCGTCGCCCTCGCGCGGTTCCGCGGCGCCCTGGCCCGCCCGTGGGTCGGCGGCACCGTCGGCATCGTGCTGCTGATCGCCCTGTGGTGGGCGATGACCGCAGGCCTGGAGAACAGCACGTCGTTCCCGTCCCCGGTCGACGTGGCCCGCTCCGCGGTCGCGGACGGCTGGCCGTTCTACGAGGCCAACGTCGTCCCGACCCTGACGCGCGCCGCGCAGGGCTACCTGTGGGGCAACCTCGCCGGCCTCGCGCTGGCGGCGGTCGTGCTGGTGGTGCCGCGGCTGGAGGACGTGATCACCCAGATCGGCGTCATCTCGGCCTGCCTGCCCGTCACCGCGATCGGCCCGATCGTCATGGTCATCTTCGGCGGCCGCGCCTCGGCGATCTTCCTCGGCGCGCTGCTCGTCTTCTTCACGACGCTCGTCGGCGCCATCCTCGGGATGCGCTCGGCGAGCCGCAGCTCGCTGGACCTCGTCGCCGCGTACGGCGGCGGCCGGTGGACGCAGATCCGCAAGGTCCAGCTCATGTCGGCGCTGCCGGCGATCGTCACCGCCCTGCAGGTGGCGGTCCCGGCAGCGCTGCTCGGCGCCGTCGTCGGGGAGTACCTCGGCGGCATCGACGCGGGCATCGGCGTGGCGCTCAACGCGGCGCAGCGCCAGATCCAGCCCGACCGCGTGTGGGCGCTGAGCATCCTGGCCGGTCTGATCGCGCTCGGCGGCTACGCGCTCGTCGGCCTGGTCGGGCGGGTCCTCACCCCCTGGGCGAAGGAGAAGCGCGGATGAGCGGCGGGACGGGGCGGTTCGTCGCCCGCCGGGTCGGCACCCTCGCGGCGGCCGTGGTCGTGGCCCTCGCCCTGTGGGTGGCGGTGCTCGAGGTGTTCGACGTCAGCCCGCTCATCGGCAAGCGCCCCTGGGACGTGTTCGACTACGTCGTCACCGCCGAGGGCGCCGCCGACCACCGCGCGACCATCGCCGCGGACCTCGCGGTCACGGTCCGGGACGCCGGCATCGGGTACGTCGTCGGCCTCGCCGCAGCGTTCCTGCTCGCCGTGGTGTTCTGCGTGTCGCCGGTGCTGGAGCGGATCGTCATGCCGACCGCGATGGTGCTGCGGTCGATCCCGCTCGTCGTGCTGACGCCGCTGATCACGCTGATCTTCGGCATCGGCCAGGCGGGCGTGACGGCGATCGTCATCCTCGTGGTGTTCCTGCCCGCGCTGGCGAACATCCTGTACGGCCTGCGGAGCGTGTCCGGGGAGCACCGGGACCTGGTGCTCGCGTACGGCGGCTCGTCGTGGACGGTGCTGCGCAAGGTCGCCCTGCCCGCGGCCGTGCCGTCGACGCTGGCCTCCGCGCGGATCGCCGTCCCGTCCGCCGTCACCGGCGCGATGATCGCCGAGTGGCTGTCCACCGGCCAGGGCCTGGGCGGCGCGATCTCCAAGGCCGCGGGCTCGTTCGGCTACGACGCGATGTGGGCCTCGGCGATCACGGTCGCCGCGGTGACGATGCTGGCGTACGCGGTGCTGAGCATCGTGGACACGCTGGTGCAGGAGCGGATCGGGCAGCTGTCGTGACCAGTGCCGGGGCCCGCGCGGGTGCCGTGACGCTCGTCCTGCGCGGCGGGACCGTCGTCGACGGCACCGGCGCCGCCCCCGTGGTGGCGGACGTCCTCGTGGCCGGCGACCGGGTCGCGGCGGTCGGCCCGGGCCTGGCCGCCTCGGCGCCCGCCGGCGCGCGGGTGGTCGACGCCGCGGGCCTGGTCGTCGCGCCCGGGTTCATCGACGCGCACACCCACTCGGACGTCGTGCCGTTCATGGCCGAAGCCCAGCCGTTCAAGGTGCTCCAGGGCGTCACCACGGAGGTGGTCGGCAACTGCGGCAACTCGGCGGCCCCGCTGGTCGACGACCGCGCGGTGGAGCTGCACCGGCCGATCTCGTCGACCGTGGCCGCCGGGGTGTCCTCCTGGCCGCGCACGTTCGCCGGTTACCTGGAGGCCGTCGAGGAGCACGGCCCGACGACGCACGTCGCGTCGCTGGTCGGGCACCACACGCTGCGGATCAGCGCGAACGGCATGGCCGAGGCGCTCGCGCCGGGCGCGCTGGACCGGATGGTGGAGCTCGCGGACCAGGCGTTCGCCGACGGCGCTTTCGGGTTGTCGACCGGCCTGATCTACGCGCCGGGCGTGTACGCGGACACCGACGAGGTCGCCGCCCTCGCCGCGGTCGCCGCCCGCTGGGGCCGGCCGTACGCCACGCACATGCGCGACGAGGGCGACGGCCTGGTGGACTCGCTCGCCGAGACGTTCGACGTCGCCCGGCGCACCGGCGTCCGGGTGCAGGTCTCGCACTGCAAGGCCGCCGGCCGGCGGAACCACGGGCGCGCCGGCGAGCTGCTCGCGGCGCTCCGGACCGCGCGGGCCCAGGGGGTCGACGCGCACGGCGACGCGTACCCGTACACGACGGGGGAGAGCTTCCTCACCGCGCTGCTCCCGGCCGAGGCGCAGGTCGGCGGGCGCGCCGAGCTCGTGCGCCGGTTGTCCGACCCGGCCACCCGCGCCGCCCTGCTCGAGCGTGCCCAGGCCGGCGGCCCGGGCTCCGGGTCCTGGACCCAGACGACCCCCGCGGGCGTGCTGCTGTCGATGCACACCGACGCGGGCCTGCTCGGCCGGAGCGTCGCCGACGTCGCCGCCGAGCGCGGCCTCGACGCCTGGGACGCGCTGTGCGACCTTGTGCTCGCCGACCCCGGCGCGATGATGGTCTACGAGCTCATGGCCGAGGACGACGTGCGCGCGATCCTCGCCGACCCGCTCATCGCCATCGGATCGGACAACTCCGTGCCCGTCGGCAACGCGCACCAGCGCGGCTGGGGCTGCTTCCCGACGGTGCTCGGCCGGTACGTCCGGGACCTCGGCGTCCTCGACCTCGCGGAGGCGGTCCGGAAGATGACCTCGCTGACCGCCGACGCGCTCGGGCTGCCCGACCGCGGCCGGCTCGTGCCGGGCGCGATCGCGGACGTGGCCGTCTTCGACCCCGCCACCGTGGGGCACCCCGGGACGCCGCAACGGCCGTGGGAGCGCCCGACGGGCGTCGTGTGCACCGTGCTCGCCGGGACCGTGGTCGTCGACGGCGGGGAGTTCACCGGGGCGCGCGCCGGGCGGGTGCTGCGGGCGGGCCGGCCCGAGCCGGTCGGCCGCACGGGCGGGGCGGGGGTCGACGCGTGAGCGGCCGGCACGCCGCCGGCCCGGCGACCGCCGCCGCGGCCGCCGCGGACCTCGAGCTGCCCGCCATGCTGCTGCGCGACGACGCGATCGAGCACAACGTCCGGGTGATGGCCGACTGGTGCCGCGCCGCGGGCGTGCAGCTCGCCCCGCACGCCAAGACGCACATGTCCCGCGACCTGGTCCGCCGGCAGACCGCCGCGGGGGCGTGGGGCTTCACCGCCGCGACGCCCGCGCAGGTGCGCACGCTCGCCGGCTGGGGCGTCGGCCGCGTGCTGCACGCGAACGTCCTGGTCGACCGCGGGTCGATCGCCTGGGTCGCCGAGCACCTGCTCGCCGCCGGCTCCGCGACCGAGTACCTCTGCTACGTCGACAGCGACGCGGGCCTGGACCTGCTGCTGACCGAGCTCGACCGGCTCCGGCCCGACCGGCCGCTGCCGCTGCTGCTGGAGCTCGGGTTCCGCGGCGGCCGCACGGGCGTGCGGGACGACGTCGCCGCGCTGGCGCTGGCCGGCCGGGTGGCGGGCGCCGAGCGCGTCCGGCTCGCGGGCGTCTCCGCGTTCGAGGGCCTGATGCCGGTCGGCGACGACCCCGGTGCCCCGCCCGGGGCCGCCGACCTGCTGGCGCGGGTCCGGGCGCTGGTCACCGCGATCACCGAGGCCGGCCTGGTCGCGGGTGTGCCCGTGGTCACGGCCGGCGGCTCCTCGTACTTCGACCTGGTCGCGCGCGAGCTCGGCCCGGCGATGTGGGACCGGCCGGTCACGACCGTGCTGCGGTCCGGCTGCTACGTGACGCACGACCACGGCGTCTACCGGCGCACGTCGCCGCTCGGCGCCGACCGGGGGTCCGCGACCCTGCGGCCCGCGTTCGAGCTGCGCGCGGCCGTGCTGTCGGCCCCGGAGGACGGGCTGGTGATCGCCGGGTTCGGGCGCCGCGAGGCGCCGACCGACGACCGGCTGCCCGTGGTGCTGGGGGTCGCGGGGGACGCGGCCGACGCGCCCGACGCGCCCGACGTCGCCGAGTGGCAGGTCACCGGCGTCAACGACCACCACGCCTTCCTCCGCGTCCCGCCGGGCACCCGCGTCGCCCCGGGTACCGTGCTCCGGCTGGGGATCAGCCACCCCTGCGGCGCGTTCGACCGGTGGCGGCACCTCCCGCTGGTCGACGTCGAGGACCGCGTCGTCGGCGAGATCACGCCCCCGCCTCTAGGGCGCCCGCGCGCCCGCCCGCCCGCCCCCCCGCCGGGGACCACCCCGGCCCGCACCACCCGCGAAGGACCCGCCATGACCGACAGCACCCACGAGAACGTCCTCGACGGCCTCCCGCTCTGGGACGGCGAGCGCGAGGTCGGCCCGGCCCGGCTGACCTGGTCCGGCGACGAGATCCTCGCGGTGGAGGAGGCACCGGCCCGGCACGCGGACCTCAGCGTGGTCCCGGGGCTCGTGGACACGCACGTGCACCTCGGCTACCCGGCGGGCGCGCCCGCGAAGGACCCGTCGGCGTGGCCGATCCTCACCCCGCCGGAGGAGCGGTCGCTGCACGTCGCCGCGAACGCGCTGCGCTGCGCCCGCGCGGGTGTCACCACGCTGCGCGACCTGGCCGCGGACTCGATCCAGCTCGCCGTGGGCCGCGCGTTCGACGCGGGCGTCCTGACGGGACCGCGCCTGCTGTCGCACGGCCAGGTCGGCATGACCGCCGGCCACGGCGACCTGTTCGTGCCGCCGCACTACCCGCACCGGCCGCCGACCGCCGACAGCCCCGACGAGTGCCGCAAGCTGGTCCGCGTGTGGGCCCGGTCCGGCGCCGCGGGCGTGAAGATCTACACCTCCGGCGGCGTGCTCTCGATGGGGGACAAGGTCGGCTGGCGCAACCAGACCACCGAGGAGATCCGCACCACGGTGGACGAGGCGCACGCCCTCGGCCTGCTGGTCGCCGCGCACACGCACTCGGTGGAAGGGCTCGACATCGCGCTCGCCGAGGGCGTCGACTCGATCGAGCACGGCACCGCGATCGCCGAGCACCACCTCGCCGCGCTGGTCGAGCGGGACCTGCCGGTCGCGCCGACGCTGCTGATCAACGACATCATCGCGGAGGCCCGCCGGCCGGTGTCCGCGGAGGCGCAGGCCAAGGCCCGCGACGTCGTCGCGCTGCGGGACGCCGGATTCGCCCGCGCCGCGGAGGCGGGGGTGCGGTTCGTGCTCGGCACGGACGCCTCGGGGCAGTTCGTCGGCTTCGGGGACCAGATGGAGGAGGTGCGCACGATGGCGGCGATGTTCGGCTGGACGCCCGCGCGGGCGCTCGCCGCCGCCACCTCGGACGCGGCCGACGCGATCCGGCTGGGGTCGGTCACGGGCCGGCTCCGCCCGGGGCTCGGCAGCGACTTCGTCGTGCTGCGCGGTCGCCCGTGGGAGGACGTCGACGCGCTGCGGGTGGAGAACATCGTGGCCGTCGTGTCGCGCGGGCGGGTCGTCGCCGGCGCGCTGCCGGCCTGAGCCGCGGGCAGGATGGCGGGCATGCCGATCCGACCCGGCGCCCGCGTGCGCGCCGTCGCCCTCGTCGCCCTGCCGCTCCTGCTGCTCGCGGGGTGCGGGACGTCGGACGGGCCGGAGCCCGACCCGGAGGCCGCCACGTCGGCGGCGCCCGCCCCGAGCGCGACCTCGACGCCCGCGCCCAGCCCGACGCCGACCGCCGGGCCCGCGCGCCCGCTGCTCAACGCCGGCACCGTGGCGGAGGGCGCGCCGGCCTCCGTCTCGGGCGAGGGGCCGGCGCGCATCGCCGTCGTCCGGGCCGGCGACTTCGGCGTCGTGGCGCAGCTCGACTGCGGCGCCTGCACCGGCGACGTCGTGCTCACCTCCGACGGCCGCATGTCGCCCTGGGGCGCGGGCCCGGCGCCGCTCACCGGGACGTACCTCGTTGACGTGCTCGAGGGCACGGACGCCAAGCAGGGCTTCCTGCTGGACGCGGTCGGCCCCTGGACGCTCACGTTCTCCAGCTGGGACGAGCTGCCGGTGCTGACCGGGCCGCAGCAGGGGGCCGGCGCCGCGGTGCTGCTGCTCGGCGACACCGCGAGCGGCGCCCGGATCGACTACACCCCGGCGGGGCCGGACGACTCGCTGCTGGCCCGGGTCGTGTCGGCGGTCGACGTCGACCCCGCCACCGGCCCGGCGTCGCTGGTGCTCGGCGGGGACGAGGCGCTGAGCGAGACGGCGGACGTGGCGCTGCCCGGCGTCGTGGCGCTGAGCACCAACGGGACCTGGACGGTCACGCCGCTGCCGTGAGGCCCGGGCGCGCCCGGGGGTGGCGTCCTGCGACCGGCCGCGCCAGGCTGGGCCGCGAGGACGCGACCTTCGGGAGGCACGGTGCGGGACAGCTACGACTACGTCGTCGTCGGGGCCGGGATGGCGGGCGACGCCGCGGCGCACGGGATCCGCGAGGTCGACCCGGACGGGACGGTCCTTGTGATCGGCCGCGAGCCGACCGCGCCTGTCACCCGGCCCGCCCTGACCAAGAAGCTCTGGACGGACCCGGAGTTCGCGCTCGACCAGGTGTGGCTGCCGACCGCGGAGGAGACGGGCGCGGAGCTGCTGCTCGGCGAGGCGGTGGTCGCCGTCGACACCGCGGCGCGCACCGTGACGACGGACGCGGACGTCACGGTCGGCTACGGCGCGCTCCTGCTCGCGACCAGCGGGCACCCGCGCCGGCTGCCGGGCGTCGAGGACTCCGGCCGCGTCATCTACTTCCGCACCGTGCGCGACTACGAGCGGCTGCGCGACCTCGCCGGCGGCGGCCGGCACGTCGTCGTGGTCGGCGGCGGCTACATCGGCACCGAGCTCGCCGCGGCCCTGGTGCAGAACGACACCCGGGTCACCCTGGTGTTCACCCAGGACGTGCTGACGGGATCGACGTTCCCGGCCGCGCTGGCGCGGAAGGTCGAGCGCCGGTACGCCGACGCGGGCGTGACGCTGTTGCGCGGCGCGAAGGTCTCCTCGACGGAGTCCGGGCCGGACGGGGTGGTCGTCACCCTGGACGACGGGCGGACGCTGGAGGCGGACGGCGTGGTCGTCGGCGCCGGCCTCGAGATCGAGACCGACCTCGCGCGCGCCGCGGGCCTGGAGGTCGACGACGGCGTGGTGGTGGACGACCGGCTGCGGACGTCCGACCCGCACGTGTGGGCCGCCGGCGACGTCGCGCAGTACCCGGACCGCCTGCTGGGCCGCCGCCGCGTCGAGCACGTCGACAACGCCACCACGATGGGCCGGCAGGCGGGCCGCAACCTGGCGGGCGCCGACGAGCCGTACGACCACACCCCGTTCTTCTACTCCGACCTGTTCGAGCTCGGCTACGAGGCGGTCGGCCGGCTGGACGCGTCGCTCGAGACCGTCGAGGACTGGCACGGCGACGACCTCGGCGCGGGCGTCGTCTACTACCTCGACGGCGGCCGGGTGGTGGGCGTGCTGCTGTGGGACGTGTGGGACGCGACCGACCGCGCGCGCGAGGTGATCGCGGGGCAGACCGACGTCCGGCCGGAGGCGCTGCGCGGGCTGATCGGCTGACGCCGGCGCGCCCGCGGGGTGCTGCCACCCGGGCGGCGCGGCCGGGAGCTGCGTCCGGCCGCACCCGGCTGCGCACGTGCGCCCGGACGTGGCATCGTGGGGTCACGAGGTGCCCGATCCCCCTGGAGGTGCCGCAGTGCCGCTCACCCTCGACGCCGCCCTGCGTTCGGTCGCGGGCGAGCACCGGCCGCACAACGAGGACTCGGCCGGCTGCGCGCCGGGGTACGCGTTCGTCGCGGACGGGGTCGGCGGGCACGCGGGCGGCGACGTCGCGTCCTGGACCGTCGCGCACCGGCTCATGGCGGCGCTGGCGGCCTCGGACGCGGACCGGTTCACCGCCGAGGACCTGCGCGCCGCGGTGGCGACCGCGAACGCCGACCTCGCGGAGCGGGTGCGCGCGGACCCGTCGCTGGAGGGCATGGCGACGACGTTCACCGGCGTGTTCTGCGCGGACGAGGCCGTGCGCGTGATGCACATCGGCGACTCGCGCGCGTACCTGTGGCGCGACGGCGAGGGGCGCCGGGTGACGCGGGACGACTCGCTGGTGCAGCTGCTCGTCGAGGCCGGGGTCATCGACGCCTCCGAGGCGGCGCACCACCCTCGGCGCAACGTGATCCTGCATTGCCTGGCCGGCGACGCCGAGGACGCCGCGCACGTCACGGTGCTCGAGGTCGACGCGCGGCCGGGGGACCGGTGGCTGATGTCCACCGACGGGCTGACGGACTACGTGCCGGAGGAGCGGGTGCTGGCGCTGCTCGGCACCCCGGGCGGGCCCGAGGCCGTGGCGGAGGCGCTCGTTGGCGAGGCCCTGGACGCCGACGCGTGGGACAACGTCACGGTCGTGGTGGCGGACGTGGTGGCTGCGGGGGAGGCGCGGGCGGACGGGCGGGCGCGCCTGGCCGGGGCCGCCGCGGACGACCGGCTGCCGGCCGCCGCGGGCTGACCGCCGTCTGCTCCCGGCAGACGGTGTCTGCCCTGGGCAGACCCGGGGCCGTCGGGGGCGTGCGCGGTGCGAGCGTGCGGGGACCAGCCCACCCGAGGAGGCCCGCATGTCACCCGTCCCCGTCCCGCCCGCCGACCGCGCCGAGGCCCCGCCGGCCCGTGCGTTCGACGACGACCTCGCGGCCCGCCTGCTGCACCAGCGGATCGTCGTGCTCGGCCAGGAGGTCGACGACACCGTCGCCAACCGCGTCTGCGCCCAGCTGCTCCTGCTCTCCGCCGAGGACCCGCGGCGCGACATCGCGCTGTACATCAACTCGCCCGGCGGCTCGGTCACGGCCGCCATGGCGATGTACGACACCATGCGGCTGATCCCGAACAACGTCGCGACGCTCGCGATGGGGCTCGCGGCGAGCGCCGGGCAGTTCCTGCTCAGCGCCGGCACCCCGGGCAAGCGGAACGTCATGCGGCACGCCCGCGTGCTCATGCACCAGCCGTCCGGGGGCATCGGCGGCACGGCCGTCGACATCGCGATCCAGGCGCAGAACCTGGCGCACACCAAGCGGACGATGCAGGCGCTGATCGCCGAGCACACCGGCCAGAGCGTCGAGACGATCGAGCGCGACTCCGACCGGGACCGCTGGTTCACCGCCGAGGAGGCCCTGGCCTACGGGTTCGTGGACCGCGTGGTCGAGCACCTGGACGACGTCCGCCCGGACGCCGCGCAGCGACGGGCGGGCCTGTGATGGCCGGGACCTACACCGTGCCGGTGGTCGTCGAGCAGCGGCCGAACGGCGAGCGCGCGTCCGACGTGTTCTCCCGGCTGCTGAGCGACCGGATCGTGTTCGTCGGGACCGAGATCGACGACGGCGTGGCGAACGTGGTCGTCGCCCAGCTGCTGCACCTGCAGTCCGAGGACCCGGACCAGCCGATCCACCTGTACCTGAACTCGCCGGGCGGCTCGGTCACGGCCCTGCTCGCGATCTACGACACCATGCGGTACGTCCGGCCCGACGTGGCGACGTACTGCCTCGGGCAGGCGGCGTCCGCGGCGGCAGTGCTCCTCGCGGCCGGGGCGCCCGGGCAGCGGCACGTGCTCGAGCACGCGCGCGTGCTGCTGCACCAGCCGTCGGGCGGGGCGCAGGGGACCGCGGCGGACCTGGAGCTGCAGGCGGCCGAGATCCTCCGGCTGCGCGGGCAGGTCGACGACATCCTGGCGGCGCACACCGGGCGGTCCCGCGAGCAGCTGCGGGCCGACACCGACCGGGACCTCGTGCTGACCGCCGAGCAGGCCGTGGCGTACGGGATCGCGGACACGGTGATCACGACCCTCAAGCGGCCCGCGCTCCCGTCCGCGGCGGCCTGACCGCGGCGCCGGCCGAGGTCGAGCGTTTCCGGCGAGGTCGAGGGTTTCCCGCCGCGTGCCGGCCGGAAACCCTCGACCTCGGCGGGATCAGGCGGCGAGGAGGAGCGCCGTGCGCGAGGGAGGGCGGGTGGTGGCGAGCGGGGTGACCGGGGCGAGGCCGGGGACCGCGGCGCCCGGGGCGCCCGCCAGGTCGACGACCACCCGGCCCTCCGCGCGGGCCAGCACGGCGTGCGCGTCGCCCACCAGGTCGACCAGCCGCAGCCCCAGCGCCCGGCAGACCGCGCCCAGCACCTCGGAGGACGCCTCCTTGCGGCCGCGCTCGACCTCGGAGAGGTACGGCACCGACACCCGGGCGGCGTCGGCGACGTCGCGCAGCGTGCGGCCCTGGCGCTCGCGGTGCCGGCGCAGCACGGCGCCGACGAGGACGCGCAGCGGCGGCTCGGGCCGGGCGGCGACGGGGTCGGCGGGCCGGGCGGGCCCGGTGCGCCCGCCAGGCGTGGCGGGGCCGGCGGACGGGGCTGCGGCGACGTGCGGCATGGGCGGACCTCCTCGGTCCCCGCCACGCTAGCGCCGTGACCCCCGCCGCGGCCGGGCGCGCCGTTCTGCCCTCAGCAGACGCCGCGGCACCCGCCCCGCCCGCCCGGGCGCTCAGCGCTCTTGACTTCGAGCGCGCTCCAAGCGGCATCGTCCGAGGAGCCGGCGCGGTCCGCGCGCCCGGCACGACCCCCCGGAGGAGCCACCATGCGCCTGGGCGCCCACCTCATGCGGTTCGACGCGGTCGAGCCCGCCCGGCTCGGTCCCGAGCTCGCCGACACGGCCGAGGCGGCGGAGGACGCCGGCCTGGCCTGGCTGTCGGTGATGGACCACTTCTTCCAGATGGAGCCCGCGGGCTTCCCCGCGAGCGACCCGATGCTGGAGGCGTACACGACGCTCGGCATGCTGGCCGGCCGCACGGAGACGGTGCAGCTCGGCGCGCTCGTCACGGGCGTGACCTACCGGCACCCCGGCCTGCTCGCGAAGATCGTCGCCACCCTGGACGTGCTGTCCCAGGGCCGCGCGACGCTCGGCATCGGCGCCGCGTGGTACGAGAAGGAGCACGTGGCGCTCGGGGTGCCCTACCCGCCGCTGAAGGAGCGGTTCGAGCGGCTCGAGGAGACGCTGCGGATCTGCCGGCAGATGTGGGACCCCGAGGACGAGGGCCCGTTCGAGGGCGAGCACTACCGGCTCGCGGAGACGCTGTGCCGCCCCCTGCCGCTCAGCCGGCCCGGGCGCGGCCCCGAGATCCTCGTGGGCGGGTCGGGGGAGCGCAAGACGCTGCGGCTCGTCGCGCAGTACGGCGACGCGTGCAACCTGTTCGAGACCGGCCCTCAGGAGGTCGGCCGCAAGCTTGACGTGCTGCGCGGGCACTGCGACGACGTCGGCCGGGACTACGCGGACATCCGGGTGACGCTGCTGATGGGCGGCGACCAGCTGCTGTCCGGCGACGTCGACGGGTTCGTCGCGGCGGCGCGCCCGTACGCCGACCTCGGCGTCGAGACGGTCATCCTGCGCCCGCCGGCCGAGGTGCCGCTGGCGACCTGGGTCCGGGACCACGTGGCGCCGGCGGTGCCGCGGGTGGCGGAGCTGGGCGCGCGCTGAGCGGCGCGGGCCGCCCGCGGTCCGCTCCCGACGTGCGGCGGGGCCCGACCTGACCCCACGATGGGCGCATGCAGGGGCGGGCCGACGACGGCTGGTGGGGTGTGGTGCTCGACGCGCCGGAGCCGTGCGCGCTCGCGGCCTTCTACGCGGAGGTGCTGGGCTGGCAGGTCGTCGGCGACGACCCCGATCACGCGGTCGTCGCGGCGCCGTCCGGCGTGGCGTACCTCGCGGTGCAGCGCAGCCCCGACCACCAGCCGCCGGTGTGGCCCGCCGAGGACGGGCGCCAGCAGCGCCAGCTGCACCTGGACGTCGAGGTGCTGGACCTGGAGGAGGCGGTCGCGGGCGCGCTGCGGCTCGGTGCGCGCCTCGCCGGGCACCAGCCGCAGCCCTCCCGTCGCGTGCTGCTGGACCCGGCCGGCCACCCGTTCTGCCTCTACCGGGACGGCTGACCCGCGCGGACCGCCCGCCGTCACCCGGCGGCGGGGGTCGGCGGCGCGTAGGGTCACCAGCGTGCGATCCCCCTGGTTCCTGCGCGTCACCGCCGGCAGCGCGACCGGCGCGCTGGCGCGCGAGGTGGACTGGGCGGCGACGCCGCTGGGCGTACCGAGCACCTGGCCGACCGCGCTGCGGCTCACGGTCGAGATGTGCTTCAGCACCCGGTTCCCCGTGCTGGTCACCTG